>JBKQRV010000190.1:0-10868 GCA_052143835.1 Alphaproteobacteria bacterium | reverse complement strand
CCGGGCAGTCCACGTGCGCGTAGTGCCGCTTCGCCGTCGAGTACTCCACGTGCGCCGTCGCGATGGTGATCCCGCGCGCCCGCTCCTCGGGCGCCTTGTCGATCTGGTCGTAGGCCACGAACTCCGCACCGCCCCGCGCCGCGAGCACCTTGGTGATCGCCGCCGTCAACGTCGTCTTGCCATGGTCGACGTGCCCGATCGTCCCCACATTGCAATGCGGCTTCGTGCGCTCGAATTTCGCCTTGGACATGGCTTTCGTCCTGCTCGCTCCGGCGCCTGAAGCGCCCCTTGGTTTCCGCTACCCGCCGCGTGCCGCCCGGCCTAGTGGAGCGGGTGATGGGAATCGAACCCACACCGCCAGCTTGGAAGGCTGGAGCTCTACCATTGAGCTACACCCGCGAGCGATCTGGGCCTCCGCATTCCGCTTCCGAAGGAGCTGGTGGAGGGGGTAGGATTCGAACCTACGTAGGCGTACGCCAACGGGTTTACAGCCCGTCCCCTTTAGCCACTCGGGCACCCCTCCGTTCGGGGTCCCGAGGGGCCCGCGCGACGGAAGACGCAACTAAGTGGATTCATCCTCGAATGTCAATGTTAATGCACAAGTAAGCAACCGCAGATCCCTCCTCGCAGATACGGGGATCGGCGGGCCCACGACTGACCGGCTTTGGGTGCAGAATATAAGGAATGTCATGGCCAAACGCAAGCCAAACCGTCGCCCCCGGCGCGAGGCGGTCCCGACCGAGCGCAGGCCCCCCCACGGCGGCTCCGGCCATTGGCTCTTCGGCACCCACGCCGTGCTCGCGGCCTTGGCCAATCCGCAACGACGCTGCCAACGCCTGCTCCTCACCGCGGAGGCAGGGCGCGCGCTCGCGGGAGAGCTTGGCGCCCTCCTCGCGACACCGCCCCGCCTCTCGCCCAAGGTGGTGGCCCGTGGCGAGCTCGACCGCTTGCTGCCGACGGCCGTGCATCAGGGGATCGCGCTCGAGGTGGCCCCCCTCGAGGAGCCGACCCTCGAGGAGGTGCTGCGCCAAGGTGCCACCTCGGCCGACGCCGTCCTCTTGGTCCTCGATCAGGTGACCGACCCCCACAATGTGGGCGCGATCCTGCGCTCGGCGGCTGCGTTCGGCGCGCTCGGAGTCGTGGTGACCGAGCGCCACGCGCCCCACGCCTCGGCAACGCTCGCCAAGGCCGCCTCGGGTGCGCTCGAGTCGATCCCGCTCGTGCGCGTCGGCAACCTCGCGCGCGCCCTCGAGGAGATCAAGGGAGCGGGCTTCTGGTGCATCGGCCTTGCCGCGGATGCCGCCGCGACCATCGCCGAGGCGAGGCTCGACGGGCGCACCGCACTCGTGCTCGGGGCCGAGGGTGCGGGCTTGCGCCGCCTCACGCGCGAGCGCTGCGACCTCCTCGTGCGCATCCCGCTCGCCTCGGCGGCGATCGCCAGCCTCAACGTCTCCAACGCCGCCGCGGTGGCGCTCTACGAACTCGCGCGTCGCACCGGCTCGTAGCCGGTCGTCGAACTTAGCCCGCCGCGACGGGGACGTTGTCGATGAGCCGCGTCTTGCCGAGATAGGCGGCGGCGAGAAGGCGCGCGGGGCGCGCGGCGCGGGCAAGGGGGAGAAGCGTCTCGGCATCGCAGAGCTCGAGATATTGCACGGGGTCGAAGCCCGCCTGCAGCAGCTCGGCGCGGCCTGCCGCGAGGAGGGGTGCCGCCGCGGCCCCCGCGGCCACGGCCCGGGCGGTGCGGCTGAGGACACGGAAGAGGAGCGGTGCAGTGCTGCGCTCCGCGGGCGAGAGGAAGGAATTGCGCGAGGAGAGCGCCAGCCCGTCGGGCTCGCGCACGGTGGCAACGCCCTCGATGCGCACCGGGATGTCGAGGTCGCGGACCAGGCGCTTGATGAGCTGGAGCTGCTGGTAGTCCTTCTCGCCGAAGAGGGCCACGTCGGGCAGCGTCTCAAGGAGGAGCTTCGTCACCACCGTCGCCACACCTTCGAAGTGGCCGGGGCGGAAGCGGCCGCAGAGCCCCTCGCTGATGCCCGCGACCGTGACCCGCGTGCTGAAGCCCGGCGGATAGATCTCCTCGAGCGCCGGCATGAAGACGGCATCGACCCCCTCGCGCGCGAGCTTGGCGAGGTCGCCCGCCTCGTCGCGCGGATAGCTCGCCAAGTCCTCGTTGGGGCCGAACTGGGCGGGATTGATGAAGATGCTCGCGATGGTGCGGCGGCAGAGAGAGAGCGCCACGCGCATGAGTGCTAAATGACCCTCGTGCAGCGCACCCATGGTCGGCACCAGCGCGAGCGTCTCGCCGGCGGCGCGGTAGCCGCGCACGTGCGCGCGCAACGCGGCGACGCTTCTCAGGATCGCGATCGTCTCGAGGCCGCCCATCCTCACCTCGCATCGGCCGAGAGCGGCCTCTTTTAGACGAGCCGCCGGGCCGGCGGAAGCCTCCTTCGCGCGGCGAGACGGGAAGCATGGACGCCGGCCTCGGCACGGCGCTAAAAGAGCGGCCAGCCGAAGAGCCTCGGGCAACGGGAGAGGGGCGATGGAACAGAGATTGTTGGGCAGGACCGGGACCAAGCTCTCGCTCCTCGGATTCGGCTGCGGCGCGGTGGGCGGGCTCATGGTGCGGGGAGCGCCCGGCGACCAGGAGCGGGCGGTCGCGCGCGCGTTGGAGCTCGGCATCAACTACTTCGACACGGCAGCGGCCTATGGCGACGGCGCATCGGAGGAGGCGCTTGGCCGCGTCCTCAGGAAGCTGCGTCCCGAGATTTTCCTCGGCACCAAGTTCACGATCCTGCCCGGCGACCGCGGCCGTCTCGGCGAGGCCATCACGGCATCCCTCGAGCGGAGCCTCCGGCGCCTCGGCCGCGAGCAAGTCGATCTCCTGCAGCTCCACAACCGCATCTCGCGCGAGGGCGACGATCGGCCCCTCGAGGCCTCGACCGTGATCGAGGAGGTGGCGCCGGCACTCGAGCGCCTGCGGCGGCAAGGCAAGATCCGCTTCTGCGGCATCACCGCGCTCGGCGACACGCCCTCGCTTCAGCGTGTCGTCGACGCGCGCACGTTCGATACCGCGCAGATTTGCTTGAACCTGCTCAACCCGAGCGCGGTCGCGGCACTGCCGCGGGGCTTTCCCGCCCAGGACTTCGAGGGGCTCGCGAAGCGGGCCCGCGCGGCCGGAATGGGCACGATCGGCATTCGCATCCTCGCGGGCGGTGCCTTGAGCGGCAGCGAGACGCGGCATCCCGTCGGTGCGGCCTCGGTCGCGCCGATCGCCTCCGGGCCCGACTACCGAACCGACGTCGCGCGCGCGCGGCTCTTCGAGGCGCTCGTGCAGTCGGGGCACGCCGGCAGCCTCATCGAGGCGGCACTCCGTTTCGTCATCTCGAACGACGCGATGACGACCGTATTGGTGGGCACCTCGACCATCGCTCAACTCGAGACCGCCGCGGCCGCCATCGACAAGGGACCGCTCCCGAGCGCCGCACTCGATCAGCTGACCGGGCTTTGGCGCACGCTTGCGGCTAATGGCGGCTCGCCCTCGCGGGGCTAGAGCGGGTTCCGCGTTGGTGGAATCGCCAATTTTCCCCGTCACCCCCGGGCTTGTCCCGGGGGTCCATGGATTGCCGGGTCAAGCCCGGCAATGACGGGAGGAGGTGGTTCCGCCTGAGCGGAATCCGCACTAGTCGCGTTCCCTTAGCCCCTATCCGGCAATACCTGGATGTCGTAGGCGTGCGTGATCTCGCGCCGCAAGACCGGGTCGCTGAGGGCGAAGATGAAGCGATCGGCCGGACGCACGCCGCCGATCGCGGCCACCGTGCCGCCGAAGAGAAGCGTGCCGTCGGCCATCTCGCCCTCGTCCCGGCGATAGAGATCGAGCAACGTCTCGGGAGGCAGCAGGCTGGCGACGACACCCTTTTGATAGAGCTGGCGCTTTGCGCCTATGACGATCTCCGAGCTCAGCTCGAGCTGCTCCCAGTGGGGTGCCACCTCGTCATAAGGCCAGAAGTGCCGCGCGATCGGCTTGTCGCAGATTTGCTTGGCGACCGAGATGCCTTGCTTCTCGACGGTGCGGTCGGTGTGATCCGACCCGGCCCCGACCCAAAGGCGGCCGCCGTGCCTGAGCAGCACCCATTCGACCTCGCCCGAGGAGCCGCCGCCGAGCGCCTCGATCGCGTCGTCCGTGGTCAGGCGCCGCGCGCCGACGCGGTAGAAGAGCGGCGTCTTTTGCGGCCGCGGCACGCCGATCTTGGCGAGCTCCTCGATGTGGTGGCGCAGGCCTTCCTGGTCCCGCGCCGTCCAGCCGCCGATCACGGCCTTGGTGATCCTCACCTTTTCGCGCCGTTCGCCCGATCTCTCGACGAAGACAAGCTCGAACTCGATGCCGCTCGCCATGCTCGCCTCTCGCTCGTGGTTCACTGCGGCTTCTGCCGGACGATCTCCTCGATCCCCTTTGCCACGGCAAGGAGCCGGCGATCATGACCGCGGCTACCGACCAGCATGAAGCCGACGGGGGCCGCACCCGCTTGGTGGCAAGGTATCGAAAGCGCGGGACGGTCGAGGAAATTCGCAACCGCGGTGTTGCGCAGGGCTTTGAGATTGACTTGCGTCTGCAGCTCCGGGTCGGTTTCGAGCGGGGCGATCGCCGGCGGGACGATGGCGACCGTGGGCCACACGAGCGCGTCGAATTGACGCGCGAGGGCTGCGACCTCGGCCATCACCTTCGCCCGGGTGCGATTGAGAGCGACGTAGTCGGCCGCACTCTGGCGCCGGCCGGCCTCGAAGCGCGACAGAATCCACGGATCGTAGCGCTCGGCCGCCTTCTCCACGTAGCCACGGTGGAAAGCCCAGGCCTCGGCACCCACGAGCCCGCCGTTGCGGTTGATCTCGGGCAAGCAGTCGAGCACCGGAATGGTCACGGACTCGACCATAACACCGGCGTCGGCAAGGTGCTGCAGCGCACGCTCGTAGGCCTCGGCCACCTCGGGATCGAGGCCCTCGAGGACGTAGTTCCTGACCGCGCCGAAGCGCAATCCGCGCGCCCGCAGCGCCGGCTCCGCCGCCGGCTCGGCGCCGCTCAAGACGCCGTCGAGGACCGCGCAGCAATCGACGCTTCCCGCCAGCGGGCCGACGCTGTCGAGCGTCTCCGAGAGCGGCACCACGCCCGTCCGCGGCACCCGATGCGACGTCGTCTTGAGCCCGACGATGCCGCAAAAGGCAGCCGGGATGCGGCAGGAGCCGCCGGTGTCGGTGCCGATCGTGGCCGGGACGATGCCGTCGGCGACGGAGACGGCACCGCCCGAGCTCGACCCGCCGGGCAGGCGGCGCGTGGCACGGTCCCACGGGCTCGCGGGCGTGCCGAAATTGCGGTTGAGGCCGAGTCCCGAATAGGCGAACTCGGTCATGTTGACGCGCCCGAAGGGAATGAAGCCGCGGGCGCGCAGGCGTGCCACGGCAGCGCAATCGGCCGCCGCCGGCGCGCCCTCGTCGAACACGCGGCTGCCGGCGCGCGTGACCTCGCCGCGCACGTCGAACAGATCCTTGATGCTGACCGGGATGCCGGCGAAGGGGCTGGGATGCCGGCCGCGGCGGCGGGCGCGGTCGACCGCGTCGGCCTCTGCGCGCACCCAGTCCGCATCGAGAGCGATGAAGATGCGCGCGCCCTCGCCGGCGGGGTCGCCGGCTTTGGCGAGTGCTGCGTCCGCGAGCGCGCGGGCGGTAATCGCACCCTCCTCCAACGCGCGCATCAGCTCGATCAGGCCCGCCATGGCTGGCGCCCTCGGCTGCCGGAGGTCAAGGCGAAGCGGATGCTACGCGCGCAGCATGCTGCGCGCGCGCTGGCGCACTGCCGATCACATCGGGTCGTAATAGTGCGTCTCCAGCAGGAGGCAGCCGGTCTCGGTGCGGAACGGTCCGTGCGGGACGCCCGGCGGCCGGCAGCAATAGGTGCCCTGCCGGAAGGTCTCGCCGCCCGTGCCATCGGGCTTCGAGTTCACGATGAGATCGCCCTGGAGGACGTAGACCTCCTCCCAATGATCGTGCACGAACGGCTCGGTCGTGAACGCCCCGGGCATGAAGCGAAGAAGCCGCGTGTAGCCGCCGCTTTTCTTCTTGAGGTCGATCTTGCCGGCGAGCACCTTGAGCTGGATGCCAGGCGGGTAGCCGTCCGGCCTCTGCCAGCCCGTGGTGAAGTCGACCTGATAGAACTCCTTGTGCTCCTTGTTGCAGCTCATCGCCTACCTCCTTCCAAGCAAGGGTGCGGCGCGCGACGAGGGCGCCCATCCCATGCCGTCCCCTTGAGATGGGTCTATTCGATAGCGAACTTGTCCCTCTCGAACACGCTCTCCGGAATCCGGAAATAACCCTTGGCGAACTGCTCGGGCGTGGTTTGATGCATCGTCATGGCCTGGAAAGCGCAGACGTCGTAGCAGAGCTCGCAGCCGATGCAGTTCTCCGGCCGCACCTCGACGTGGCCGTCGCCTTGGCGGAGCGCGTCGTAGAAGCACATCTGGATGCACACCGTGCAGGTCGGATTCTCGCATTTCTCGCGATCGATCTCGACGTGCATGCGCGCGCGCGCGAACTGCGCGCTGTAATCCCGGGCCGCCCGGCGCGAGGCGATGCCGCGCATCGCCGCGACGTCGGCGTAGCCGTGCTCGTCCATGAAGCGATCGAGCCCCTTGATGATATTCGGCAGCCACTTGATGCCTTTGATCATCAGGATCGAGCCGACCTGGACGATCCCGGCGCCGGCCATGATGAACTCGACCACGTCGCGGTGATCGAAAATGCCGTTCGAGCCGGCGACGGGCATGCCGAGCTCCTCGGTGATCCGGTGCACCCAACGCAGGCTGAGCGGCTTGGTCCAGGTGCCGCCGATGCCGGCCGGCCCGTCGAGGCGCGGCTTGCCGGTCTCGATGTCGACGGCGAAGCCGGTGTAGCGGTTGGTCGCGGTGACCGCACTGGCACCCGCCTCCCGCACGCGACGCGCCACTTCAAGCAGCCGCGACTGATCGGGGGTGAGCTTGACCATGACCGGGATATCGACCGCTTCGCGGACGACGCGCACGACCTCGGCTGCTACGTCCGGCTCCTGGCCGATCATCGAGCCGCCGTGCACGCCCGGCATCATCGCCGGATGCGGGCAGCCGAAGTTCAGCTCGACCATCGGCAGGCCGCAATCCTCGATGGTGCGGCAGATGTCCCGCCAGCCGTCGAGGTCCTTGGCACCGGCGCTGCCGATGAGGTGCGCCCCGCGCTCGGCGGCGTACTTCCCGCACTCCTTGAGATAGGGAACCCACTCCTTGTAGTAGGTCGAGGAATAGCCGGAGCGGGAATAGAACACGTAGTCGCGCGGCACCTTGCCGCGAATGATCTCGCCGCGCTCGTTCATGATGCAATATTTCGAGCTTTCGGTGAGGCGCGCCATGTCCTCGATGTCGGTGAGCGTCTTGATGATCGCGCCGCCTGCGCCGGCATCGAAGCACTGCTTGAGAAGTGCTGGACTGTTGGTCGTCTCGAGGGAGGCGATGATCACCGGATTCTTGAAGGTGAGCCCGCAGAATTCGACGTCGAGCTTGGCCATGGCGCTTCTCCCTGGCATCCGCGCTTGAGCGCGCGATCGATAGGGCGAGGACGATACTCAGTACACTGACGATATCCGCAAACGTATTATTTGTCAATGCATCTGGCGCTCAGCGGACGGCCTTCGCCGGCGCGCGGCGCTGCCCGCGCCGTGGTTGCATCGGCTCGCGCCGTCGAAGCCGTTTTCCGTCGATCCCGCTGAATTTCAAGGTTGTCATGGGCCCTGCTCGGACTAGATGAACGGCAGGAAGCATGGTCATTCATACCCCTCCGGCGTCTATGCCCGTGTTGATATAGATCAAGAGCAGAATGAATTATCTGCGATAGAATAAGATCGGCACGAGAGGCTGGAGGGGGCGGAGGCTTCTGAACGGCGCCGAGCCGAGGGGGCTCGCTTCCGCCGGCAGGCGCAGCACACGAGGCCCACGATGCCGTACACGATCCGAGTAAATGGCGCAAAACGCACCGTCGACGTCGACGGCGACATGCCGCTGCTCTGGGTACTGCGCGATGTACTCGACCTCAAGGGCAGCAAGTTCGGCTGCGGCGCCGACGCGTGCGGCGCCTGCACGGTCCATCTCGACGGCAAGCCCGTACGCTCTTGCTCGACGCCGATTTCGGGCGTGGGGGCCGCGGCCGTCACCACCATCGAAGGGATCGGTGCGACGCCGCTCGGCGCCAAAGTCCAGGCGGCTTGGCTCGATGTCGACGTGATGCAATGCGGCTATTGCCAGGCCGGACAGATCATGTCGGCGACGGCGCTTTTGACGAAGACCCCCCATCCGAGCGATCGGGATATCGACGAGGCGATGGCAGGGAACATTTGCCGTTGCTGCACCTACACGCGCATCCGCGCCGCGATCAAGAAGGCGGCCGGGATGCGCACTGCCGACGCGGGGACGCCATGACCATTTCCCTTCAATCGATGCCCGCTCGTGCTTCGGCCGACGGCTGTCGCGGCACCGTCTCGCGCCGCACGATCCTCAAGGCGAGTGTTGCCGCGGGCGGCGGCCTCTTGTTGTACGCGGTGCTGCCGGCCCTCGCGCGCGCAGCCACGGGCGGCCTCTCGGAGCCGGCCGGCGCCACGCTCAACGCCTACATCCGTATCGCACCCGACGGCATCATAACGATCATGTCGAAAAACCCGGAGATCGGCCAGGGCATCAAGACGATGCTGCCCATGGTGATCGCGGAAGAGCTCGATGCCGACTGGAAGGACGTGCGGATCGAGCAGGCGGACCTCGACGCGGCCAAATACGGCAGGCAATTCGCCGGCGGCAGCATGGCGACGCCGCTCAATTGGGAGCCGCTGCGCCGGGTGGGTGCCGCGGGCCGCGCCATGCTGGTGGCCGCGGCGGCCGAGACTTGGGGTGTTAAGCCCGCGGACTGCAGCACCGCCTCAGGCGTGGTGCAGCACCGGCCGAGCGGACGCAAGCTCGGCTACGGCGCGCTCGCCGGGAAGGCGGCGTCGCTGCCGGTGCCCGATCTCGCGACCCTCAGGCTCAAGAATCCGAAGGACTTCACCATCGTCGGCCGGCCAACCCCAGGTGTGGACAGCCCGCTGATCGTGGCGGGAAAGCCTCTTTTCGGCATCGATGTCACCGTTCCGGGCATGCTCTACGCCGTGTTCCAGAAATGCCCGGTCTTCGGCGGCAAGGTGGCGAGCGCCAATACCGACGCCGTCGAGTCCTTGCCCGGCGTGCGCCACGCCTTCGTGGTGAAGGGCGGCGACGATCCTCAGGGTCTGCTCGACGGAGTCGCCATCGTGGCGGACAGCTGGTGGGCGGCGAGCAAGGCGAGAGAGAAGCTCGAGATCGCCTGGAACGAGGGTGCCGTCGCGACTGAGAGCACCGCCGGCTTCGCGCGCGATGCGGCGAGGCTCGGCAAGGGCACGCCTGCCCGCTCCCTGCGCCGCGACGGCGACGTGAGTGCCGCCTTCTCGCGCTCGGCGCGCGTGATCGAGGCCGCCTATTCCTATCCCTTCATCCCCCACATGACGCTCGAGCCGCAGAACTGCACCGCGCACGTCCGCGACGGCAAGGTGGAGATTTGGGCGCCGACCCAGAACCCCGGCCCCGGTGCCGATCTGGTGGCGTCGACGCTCGGCGTGGCGCGGAGCGACGTCACGGTCCACATGACGCGGGCGGGCGGGGGCTTCGGCCGGCGCCTGCGCAGCGATTTCATGGCCGAGGCCGCGTGGATCGCGAAGGTCGCGGAGGCACCGGTGAAGCTGCTGTGGAACCGGCAAGACGACATGCAGCACGATTTCTACCGTCCAGGCGGGTTCCATTTCTTGAAGGGCGGTCTCGACGGAAGCGGCAAGCTGATCTCGCTCAGCGACCATTTCGTCACCTTCGGGCACGGCGATACGGTCGCGGACTCGGCGGCGATGGCGCCCAACGAAATTCCGGCACAGCTTGTCGACAATCTCGAGTATGGCATGTCCTTGCTGCCCTTGGGCGCGCCGACGGGGCCGCTGCGCGCGCCGCGCTCGAACGCGCTCGCCTTCGTCTTCCAATCCTTCCTCGACGAGCTCGCCCATGCGGCCGGCAAGGATCCGCTCGCGTTCCATCTCGCCTTGCTGGGCGAGCGGCGGGTGCTGCCGAGCTCGACCGGCGCGCGGGATCCCCAACGCGACTTCGATACGGGGCGGATGCGCGGCGTGCTCGAGCTCGTGGCCGAGAAATCGGGCTGGGCGAAGCGGCAGGCGCTACCCAAGGGAACGGGGATGGGGATCGCCTCCTATTTCTCGCATCTCGGCTATTTCGCGGAGGTCGTCCAGGCGACGGTGGCGCCCTCGGGTGCCGTGAAAGTGGACAAGGTCTGGATCGCCGCCGATGTCGGCAGCCAGATCATCAATCCCTCTGGTGCCGAGAACCAGGTGCAGGGTGCCGCCCTCGACGGCATCGGTGCCGCACTGGGCCAGAGGATCACGATCGAGCGGGGGCGCGTGGTCGAGGCCAACTTCGACACGGTCTCGCCTCTTCGCATCAATCAGTCAGCAGCCGTCGAGGTGCATTTCCGCATCACCGACAACCCGCCGACCGGTCTCGGCGAGCCCGCACTGCCGCCGGCGATCCCCGCGCTCTGCAACGCCATCTTCGCGGCCACGGGAAAGCGCATCCGCAAGCTGCCGATCGATACCGCGGAGCTGAAATCGGCTTGAAGCATTTCTTAGATAAGTGGACAAACCGTTCCCCTCGCCATGCCCTCGCCCCCCGAAGGGGGAGAGGGTTGCGAAGGGTTGGCGAGGCGAACCCCCGGGCTTTGACCCGGGGGCTTACCCG
>JBKQRV010000189.1:0-16040 GCA_052143835.1 Alphaproteobacteria bacterium | reverse complement strand
CCGGGCAGTCCACGTGCGCGTAGTGCCGCTTCGCCGTCGAGTACTCCACGTGCGCCGTCGCGATGGTGATCCCGCGCGCCCGCTCCTCGGGCGCCTTGTCGATCTGGTCGTAGGCCACGAACTCCGCCCCGCCCCGCGCCGCCAGCACCTTGGTGATCGCCGCCGTCAACGTCGTCTTGCCATGGTCGACGTGCCCGATCGTCCCCACATTGCAATGCGGCTTCGTGCGCTCGAATTTCGCCTTGGACATGTGGTCTTCTCCGTCTCGCGGGATTTGCCCGTGTTGTCATGGAGCCTCACGCCATCTTGGCCCGGACCTCGTCGGCCACGGCCTGTGGCACTTGGGCGTAATGGTCGAAATGCATGGTGTAGGTCGCACGCCCCTGGCTCATCGAGCGCAGGTTGTTCACGTAGCCGAACATGTTCGCGAGCGGCACCATGGCGTTGATGACGTGCGCATTGCCGCGCGCATCCATGCCCTGGATGTGGCCGCGCCGGCTGTTGAGGTCGCCGATCACGTCGCCCATGTATTCTTCCGGCGTCACCACCTCGACCCGCATGATCGGCTCGAGCAGTACCGGCCGCGCCCGCTCGATGCCCTCGCGGTAGCAGGCGCGCGCGGCGATCTCGAAGGCAAGCGGCGAGGAGTCGACGTCGTGATAGGCGCCGTCGATGAGGGTCGCCTTGAAGTCGATCATCGGGAAGCCGGCGAGCACGCCCGACTCGCGCGCCGCCTTGAGGCCCTTCTCCACCCCCGGCACGTATTCCCTGGGCACGGCACCGCCGACGACGTCGTTCTCGAACTGGAAGCCCGAGCCCGGCGGCAGCGGCTCGAAGCGGATCTTGATGCGGGCGAACTGGCCCGACCCGCCAGTCTGCTTCTTGTGGGTGTAGTCGTGCTCGATCGTCTTGGTGATCGTCTCGCGGTAGGCGACCTGCGGCGCGCCCACGTTGGCCTCGACCTTGAACTCGCGGCGCATGCGATCGACGATGATCTCGAGGTGGAGCTCGCCCATGCCCTTGATCACCGTCTGGCCGCTCTCCTGGTCGGTCGTGACGCGGAAGGACGGGTCCTCGTCCGCGAGGCGGGCAAGTGCTATGCCCATCTTCTCCTGGTCGCCCTTGCTCTTGGGCTCGACGGCCACCTCGATGACCGGCTCCGGGAACTCCATGCGCTCGAGCACGATCGGCTTCGCCATGTCGCAAAGCGTGTCGCCGGTTGTCGTCGCCTTGAGGCCCGCCAGCGCCACGATGTCGCCGGCGTAGGCCTCCTTGATGTCCTCGCGGTGGTTCGCGTGCATCTGCAGCATGCGGCCGATGCGCTCGCGGTTGTCCTTCGTCGAGTTGAGCACCGCGGTGCCGCCCTGCAGCTTGCCCGAGTAGATGCGCGCGAAAGTGAGCGAGCCCACGAAGGGGTCGGTCATGATCTTGAAGGCGAGTGCGGAGAAGGGCTCGTCGTCGGCCGCCCGGCGCGTCAGCGGCGCGTGGCTCTTCACGTTCTCGCCCTTGACCGGCGGAATGTCGATGGGCGAGGGCAGGAAGTCGACGACGGCGTCGAGGAGCGGCTGCACGCCCTTGTTCTTGAAGGCCGAGCCGCACAGGACCGGCACGATGGCGCCGCTCACGGTACCCTTGCGCACGCAGCGGGCGAGCGTTTCGACATCCGGCGCCTTGCCCTCGAGATAGGCCTCCATCGCCGTGTCGTCATGCTCGACCGCGAGCTCGACGAGCTGCTCGTGATACTGCCGCGCCTTGTCCTGGAGCTCGTGCGGAATTTCCCTGAGCTCGAACTCGGCACCCAGCGTCTCGTCCTTCCAGATCACCGCGCGCATGCGCAGGAGATCGATGACGCCGACGAAATTGCTCTCCTCGCCGACCGGCAGCTGCATGACGACCGGCTTGGCGCCGAGACGCTCCTTCATCATCTCGATGCAGCGGAAGTAGTCGGCGCCGACGCGGTCCATCTTGTTGACGAAGCAGATGCGGGGCACGCCGTACTTGTCCGCCTGGCGCCACACCGTCTCCGATTGGGGCTCGACCCCGCCCACGCTGTCGAAGACCGCGACGGCGCCGTCGAGCACGCGCAAGCTGCGCTCCACCTCGATGGTGAAGTCCACGTGGCCCGGCGTGTCGATGATGTTGACGCGGTGGTCGCGCCAGAAGCAGGTGGTCGCCGCCGAGGTGATGGTGATGCCGCGCTCCTGCTCCTGCTCCATCCAGTCCATGGTGGCGGTGCCGTCGTGGACCTCGCCGAGCTTATAGGAGCGGCCGGTATAATAGAGGATGCGCTCCGTGGTCGTCGTCTTGCCGGCATCGATGTGGGCCATGATGCCGATGTTGCGGTAGCGCTCGAGAGGGGTGGTGCGGGGCATGGCTCGGCCGGCGTCCTTCCCGCCTACCAGCGATAATGGGAGAAGGCGCGATTGGCCTCCGCCATGCGGTGGGTATCCTCGCGCTTCTTGACGGCGGAGCCCCGGTTGTTCGCCGCGTCGAGCAGCTCGTTCGAGAGACGCTCGATCATGGTGTACTCGCTGCGCGACCGCGCGGCGCCGATCAGCCACCGGATGGCGAGCGCCTGACTGCGCTCCTGGCGCACCTCGACCGGCACCTGATAGGTGGCCCCGCCCACGCGGCGCGAGCGCACCTCGATCGCCGGGCGCACGTTGTCGAGCGCCTCGCGGAAGACCTTGATCGGGTCCTGCCCGGTCTTCTTCTCGATCGTCTCGAGCGCGGAGTAGACCACGCCCTCCGCGACGGACTTCTTGCCCTCGTACATCAGGCTGTTCATGAACTTGCTGAGCACGCGGTCGCCGAACTTCGGGTCCGGCAGCACCTCGCGTTTCTCGGCTCGGCGGCGGCGTGACATCGCTTTACGGCTCCGTTCCTACTTCGGCCGCTTGGCGCCGTACTTCGAGCGGCGCTGGCGGCGGTCATTGACGCCCTGGGTGTCGAGGGTGCCCCGGATGATGTGGTAGCGTACCCCCGGCAGGTCCTTGACGCGGCCGCCGCGGATGAGGACGACCGAGTGCTCCTGCAGGTTATGGCCCTCGCCCGGGATGTAGCTCACCACCTCGTAGCCGTTGGTGAGCCGCACCTTGGCGACCTTGCGCAGCGCCGAATTCGGCTTCTTCGGCGTCGTGGTGTAGACGCGCGTGCACACGCCGCGCTTCTGGGGGCAGCGCTGGAGGGCCGGCACCTTGTTCTTTGCCCGCTGCGGCCGGCGCGCGTTGCGAATCAGCTGGTTGATCGTCGGCATCCGCTTCGTACCTTTCGCCCAGTCCTCTTGCTTCGAACGGCAACACAACATGAGCGACGGCGAAAGCCTCGCTCCGCGCGGATTCTTTTCGCCAACCCGCGAGAGGCGTAGATTGGATTGTGTTCGGGCTTATGCAACCCGGGAGTTGCGTTTAGGCCGAAACGCCTACCGCCAACCCCCAGCCAAAGGCGCCGCATACTATGAAAGGCGGGCCCCTACGTCAAGCGCCGGAATGGCCGGCTTCCGGCATTTTCCGGCAAGCACAGAAAGGGGGCCGCAAGCCGGCGCCGCGGCCCCCTCGGCGGCTTGGCGGACGGCTCAGGCGACGCTCGATTGCGCCTCGGCGGCGAGTGCGGCACTCTCCTTCTCCTGCTTCTCCTGCGCCTTGGCCTGAAGGGCCGCCTGGGCGCGGTCGCGCTCGGCGGCAAGCAGACGCATGCGGCTCACCACGGCACCGGTCCCGGCCGGGATGAGGCGGCCGACGATGACGTTCTCCTTGAGGCCGGTGAGCGAGTCGACCTTGCCTGACACGGCGGCCTCGGTGAGCACCCGGGTGGTCTCCTGGAAGGAGGCGGCCGAGATGAAGGAGCGCGTCTGCAGGCTCGCCTTGGTGATGCCCTGCAGCACGGGCTTGGAGGTGGCCGGGCGCCCGCCCTCCTTGGTCGTCTTCTCGTTGATCTCCTCGAACTCGCTCTTGTCGGCCTGCTCGCCCACGAGGAAGGTCGTGTCGCCCGGGTCCTCGATCTCGATCTTCTGCAGCATCTGGCGCACGATCACCTCGATGTGCTTGTCGTTGATCTTGACCCCCTGCAGGCGATAGACCTCCTGGATCTCGTTGATGAGGTAGCTCGCCAGCGCCTCGACGCCGAGGATGCGCAGGATGTCGTGCGGCACCGGGTTGCCGTCCATGAGGAGGTCGCCCTTCAGCACGAAGTCGCCCTCCTGGACCGAGATGTGCTTGCCCTTGGGGATGAGGTACTCGAAGGGCTGCCCGCCCTCCTCCTCGGGAACCAGCACGATGCGGCGCTTGGTCTTGTAGTCCTTGCCGAACTCGACCCGGCCGGTCATCTCGCTGATGATGGCGAAGTCCTTGGGCTTGCGCGCCTCGAAGAGCTCCGCCACGCGCGGCAGCCCGCCCGTAATGTCGCGGGTCTTGGAGGATTCGCGGGGTATGCGCGCGAGCACGTCGCCCGCCTTGACCTTGACGCCGTTCTCGACCGAGAGCACGGCATCGACCGAGAGGAAGTAGCGCGCCTCGAGCCCGTTCGGCAGTTTGATCACGTTGCCCTTGGCGTCGCGTAGCGTGATACGCGGCCGCAACTCCGCACCCCGGGGCTGCTGCTTCCAGTCGATGACCACCTTGTTCGAGATGCCGGTCGCCTCGTCGACCACCTCGCGCATCGACACGCCCTCGACCAGGTCGAGGTACTGGGCAATGCCCTCCTTCTCGGTGATGATCGGGATGGTGTAGGGATCCCACTCGACGAGCTTCTGGCCCTTGACGACCTTGTGGCCCTCATCGACGAAGAGGCGGGCGCCGTAGGGCACGCGGTGACGCGCGCGCTCGCGTCCGCTCTGGTCGGAGAGCACGAGCTCGGTGTTGCGGTTCATGACAATGAAGCGGTCCTCGCCGATCTTCACCAGGCCGCGGTTCTTGATGGCGATCGTGCCGTCGTAGGTCGCCTCCACGCTCGACTGCTCGCCGCCGTGCTGGACAGCACCCCCGATGTGGAAGGTGCGCATGGTGAGCTGGGTCCCGGGCTCGCCGATCGACTGCGCCGCGATCACGCCCACCGCCTCACCCACGTTCACCATCGTGCCGCGCGCGAGGTCGCGCCCATAGCACTTGGCGCACACGCCCTCCTTCGAGTCGCAGGTCAAAACCGAGCGGATGCGCACCGACTGGAGGCCGGCCTTCTCGATGATGTCGACCTCGCGCTCCTCGATCATCTCGCCGTTGCCGACCAGGAGCTTGCCGGTGAGCGGGTCGGTCACCTCCTCCGCCGCGACGCGGCCGAGGATGCGCTCCGCGAGCGGGGCGATGACTTCCCCGCCCTCGACCACCGACTTGACGGTGAGCCCGCCCACCGTACCGCAATCGTCCTCGGTGATGATGGCGTCCTGCGCCACATCGACGAGGCGGCGCGTCAGATAGCCCGAATTCGCGGTCTTGAGCGCGGTGTCCGCCAGGCCCTTGCGCGCACCGTGGGTCGAGTTGAAATACTCGAGCACGGTCAGGCCTTCCTTGAAGTTCGAGATGATCGGCGTCTCGATGATCTCGCCCGAGGGCTTGGCCATGAGGCCGCGCATGCCGGCGAGCTGCTTGATCTGCGCCGCCGAGCCGCGGGCGCCCGAGTGCGCCATCATCCACACGGCGTTGATCGGCTGGCCGGCCTTGAGGTTCGACATCTCCTTCATCATCTCGTCGGCCACGAGATCGGTGCAGCGCGACCAGGCGTCGACCACCTTGTTGTACTTCTCGCCCTGGGTGATGAGGCCGTCCTGGTACTGCTGCTCGAACTCCTTGACCCGCTCCTGGGTCTCGCCGACGAGGCGGCCCTTGGCGGCCGGGATGATGAGGTCGTCCTTGCCGAAGGAGATGCCGGCGCGCGTGGCGTAGCCGTAGCCCAGCGTCATCAGCCGGTCGGCGAAGATCACCGTCTCCTTCTGGCCGCAATGGCGGTAGACGGCATCGATGACGTTCGAGATCTCCTTCTTGGTGAGGAGGCGGTTGATGAGATCGAAGGGCACCTCCGGATGGCGCGGCAGGATCTCCGAGAGGAGCATGCGGCCCGGCGTGGTCTTGACGCGCACCGTGATCGGCTCGCCCTTGGGGTCGACCGTCTTGTAGCGGCAGGTGATGCGCGCGTGGATCGAGATCACGTCGGCGTCGAGCGCCTGGTGCACCTCGCCGATGCCGGCGAAATTCATGCCCTCGCCCCGCTCGCCCTCGCGCTCCATGGTGATGTAGTAGAGCCCGAGCACGATGTCCTGGGACGGCACGATGATCGGCTTGCCGTTCGCGGGCGAGAGGATGTTGTTGGTCGACATCATGAGCACGCGCGCCTCGAGCTGGGCCTCGAGCGAGAGCGGCACGTGCACGGCCATCTGGTCGCCGTCGAAGTCGGCGTTAAACGCGGTGCAGACGAGCGGGTGCAGCTGGATCGCCTTGCCCTCGATCAGCACCGGCTCGAAGGCCTGGATGCCGAGGCGGTGAAGCGTCGGCGCCCGGTTCAACAGCACCGGATGCTCGCGGATCACCTGCTCGAGAATGTCCCAAACCTCGGGCCGCTCCTTCTCGACCATGCGCTTGGCCGCCTTGATGGTGGAGGCATGGCCGTAGAGCTCGAGCTTCGAATAGATGAAGGGCTTGAAGAGCTCGAGCGCCATCTTCTTCGGCAGGCCGCATTGATGGAGCTTGAGCTCGGGGCCAACCACGATCACCGAGCGGCCGGAATAGTCGACGCGCTTGCCGAGCAGGTTCTGGCGGAAGCGGCCCTGCTTGCCCTTGAGCATGTCCGAGAGCGACTTGAGCGGGCGCTTGTTGGCGCCTGTGATGACGCGGCCGCGCCGGCCGTTGTCGAAGAGGGCGTCGACCGCCTCCTGCAGCATGCGCTTCTCGTTGCGCACGATGATCTCGGGCGCGCGCAGCTCGATGAGGCGCTTCAAGCGGTTGTTGCGATTGATGACGCGCCGGTAGAGGTCGTTCAGGTCGGAGGTGGCGAAGCGGCCGCCGTCGAGGGGTACCAACGGACGCAGCTCGGGCGGGATCACCGGGACCACGTCGAGAATCATCCATTCGGGCCGGCTGCCCGACTCGACGAAGGCCTCGACCAGCTTGAGCCGCTTCACGTACTTCTTGCGCTTGGCCTCGGAGGCCGTTTCCTTGAGCTCGGTGCGCAGGAAGGCCTGCTCCTTGTCGAGCTCGATGCGCGAGAGCATCTCCTTGATCGCCTCGGCGCCGATCATGGCCTCGAAGGCCTGCTCGCCGAACTCGTCGATCGCGTTCTGGTACTGGTCCTCGGAGAGCAGCTGGTGCCGCTTGAGCGGGGTGAGCCCCGGCTCGACCACCACGTGGGTCTCGAAATAGAGGATGCGCTCGAGGTCGCGCAGCGTCATGTCGACGAGGAGGCCGATGCGGCTCGGCAGCGACTTCAAGAACCAGATGTGGGCCACCGGCGAGGCGAGCTCGATGTGCCCCATGCGCTCGCGCCGCACCTTCGAGAGCGTCACCTCGACGCCGCACTTCTCGCAGATGATGCCGCGGTACTTCATGCGCTTGTACTTGCCGCACAGGCACTCGTAGTCCTTGATCGGACCGAAGATGCGGGCGCAGAACAGGCCGTCCCGCTCCGGCTTGAAGGTGCGGTAGTTGATGGTCTCCGGCTTCTTGATCTCGCCGAACGACCACGAGCGGATGCGCTCCGGGCTCGCGATCGAGATGCGAATCTGGTCGAAATTCTGCGGACTGGCGACCTGGCCGAAAATCTTCATCAACTCGTTCATGCCGTCTCTCCTGCTTTGCCGCGCCGGCGCTGCCCGAAGGCGGCACCGCTCACGGCTTTCATCCCATCGATGCCGCGCGCCCGGGGCGCGCCGCCCGTCTCAAGCGATCCTCACAGCCCCGACTGGGCGAGCTCGACGTTCAAGCCGAGCGAGCGGAGCTCCTTCACCAGCACGTTGAACGATTCCGGAATGCCCGCCTCGAACACGTCGTCGCCCTTGACGATGGCCTCGTAGACGCGCGTCCGGCCGGCCACGTCGTCCGACTTGACGGTGAGCATCTCCTGGAGCGTGTAGGAGGCGCCGTATGCCTCGAGCGCCCACACCTCCATCTCGCCGAAGCGCTGGCCGCCGAACTGGGCCTTGCCGCCGAGCGGCTGCTGGGTGACCAGGCTGTAGGGGCCGATCGAGCGCGCGTGGATCTTGTCGTCCACGAGATGGTGCAGCTTGAGCATGTAGATGTAGCCCACCGTCACCTTGCGCTCGAAGGTTTCCCCGGTGCGGCCGTCGACCAGCGTCACCTGGCCCGAGCGCTCGAGGCCCGCGGTCTCGAGGAGCTGCACGATGTCCTCCTCGCGCGCGCCGTCGAACACGGGCGAGGCGACCGGCAGGCCGCCCTTGAGGTTGCTCGCGAGCTCCATCACCTCGTCGTTGCTGAGCTCGCCGAGCTCGTCCTTGTAGCCCCGGCCGTAGATGCGCTCGAGCCACTTGCGCAGATCGCCGAACTTGCCGCTGTGCTGCACCTTCTCGAGGAGCTGTCCCACCTGGCGGCCGAGGCCGTGGCAGGCCCAGCCGAGGTGCGTCTCGAGGATCTGCCCCACATTCATGCGCGAAGGCACGCCCAAGGGGTTGAGCACGATGTCGACCGAGGCGCCGTCCTCCAGATAGGGCATGTCCTCGACCGGCACGATCTTGGAGATGACGCCCTTGTTGCCATGGCGCCCGGCCATCTTGTCGCCCGGCTGCAGCTTGCGCTTCACCGCGACGAAGACCTTGACCATCTTCATCACGCCCGGCGGCAGCTCGTCGCCGCGCTGGAGCTTCTCGACCTTGTTCTCGAAGCGCTGCTGGAGTGCGGTGATCGACTGGTCGAACTGGTGCGAGAGCTGCTCGATCGCCGTCATGATCTCGTCGTTCTTGACGATGATCTGCCGCCACTGGCCCTGGGTCAGCTCGGAGAGCAGCGATTCGCTGACCTTCGAGCCGGCCTTGATGCCCTTGGGCCCGCGCACGATGGTGCGGTTCATCAAGAGGCTCTTGAGCCGCGAGAAGAAGCTCTTCTCGAGGATGGCGCGCTCGTCGTCGCGGTCCTTGGCGAGGCGCTCGATCTCCGCGCGCTCGATCGCAAGCGCGCGCTCGTCCTTGTCCACGCCGCGGCGCGAGAAGACGCGCACCTCGACGACGGTTCCCTGCACGCCCGGCGGCACGCGGAGCGAGGTGTCGCGCACGTCAGAGGCCTTCTCGCCGAAGATGGCGCGGAGCAGCTTCTCCTCCGGCGTCATCGGCGATTCGCCCTTGGGCGTCACCTTGCCGACCAGAATGTCGCCCGGCTTCACGTCGGCGCCGATGTAGACGATGCCGGCCTCGTCCAGATTCTTGAGCGCCTCCTCGCCCACGTTCGGGATGTCGCGGGTGATGTCCTCCTGGCCGAGCTTGGTATCGCGCGCCATGACCTCGAATTCCTCGATGTGGATCGAGGTGAAGACGTCGTCGCGCACGATGCGCTCGGAGATGAGGATCGAATCCTCGAAGTTGTAGCCGTGCCAGGGCATGAAGGCGACGAGCACGTTGTGGCCGAGTGCCAGCTCGCCGAGATCGGTCGAAGGACCGTCGGCGATGATGTCGCCCCGCTCGACCCGGTCGCCCACCTTCACCAGCGGGCGCTGGGTGATGCAGGTGTTCTGGTTCGAGCGCTGGAACTTGAGGAGGCGGTAGATGTCGACGCCTGGGGCCGCGTGCGAGGTCTCCTCGGTCGCGTGCACCACGATGCGGGTGGCGTCCACCTGGCTCACCATGCCGGCGCGCCGGGCGATGATGGCGACACCCGAGTCGCGCGCGACGGTGCCCTCCATGCCGGTGCCGACGAGCGGCGCCTCGGTCTTGATGAGGGGTACGGCCTGGCGCTGCATGTTCGAGCCCATGAGCGCGCGGTTCGCGTCGTCGTTCTCGAGGAAGGGGATGAGGGCCGCCGCGACGGAGACGAGCTGCTTCGGCGAGACGTCGATGAACTCGATGTCCTCGGGCTTGGCGAGCACGAAGTCGCCGCCCTTGCGGCAGCTGATGAGGTCGGCCACGAACTTGTTGTGGCGGTCGACCTCGGCGTTCGCCTGGGCGATCGTGTACTTGCTCTCCTCCATGGCGGAGAGATAGACCACCTCGTCGCCCACCCGGCCGCCCGCCACGCGCCGGTAGGGGCTCTCGATGAAGCCGTACTGGTTGACCCGCGCGTAGGTGGCAAGCGAGTTGATGAGGCCGATGTTGGGGCCTTCCGGGGTCTCGATCGGACAGATGCGGCCGTAGTGCGTCGGGTGCACGTCGCGCACCTCGAAGCCGGCGCGCTCGCGCGTGAGCCCGCCAGGGCCCAGGGCCGAGAGGCGCCGCTTGTGCGTGATCTCCGAGAGCGGGTTGGTCTGGTCCATGAACTGGCTGAGCTGCGAGGAGCCGAAAAACTCGCGCACCGCGGCCGCCGCCGGCTTGGCGTTGATCAGGTCGTGCGGCATCACGGTGTCGATCTCGACCGTCGACATGCGCTCGCGGATCGCGCGCTCCATGCGCAGGAGCCCGACCCGGTACTGATTCTCCATGAGCTCGCCGACCGAGCGGACGCGCCGGTTGCCCAGATGGTCGATGTCGTCGATCTCGCCGCGCCCGTCCTTGAGGTCGACCAGCACCTTGATGATGGCGAGGATGTCCTCCTTGCGCAGCACGCGCACGGTATCCGGGCAGTCGAGCTCGAGGCGCATGTTCATCTTGACGCGGCCGACGGCCGAGAGGTCGTAGCGCTCCGAATCGAAGAAGAGGCTCTGGAAGAGCGTCTCCGCCGTATCGAGCGTTTGCGGCTCGCCCGGGCGCATCACGCGATAGATGTCGATGAGCGCCTCCTCGCGGGTCGAGTTCTTGTCGACCGCGAGCGTGTTGCGGATGTAGGGGCCGACGTTGACGTGGTCGATCGCGAGGGTCGGCAGCTGCGTCAACTCGTTCTTCTCGAGCGTCTTGAGCGTATCCGCCGTCACTTCCTCGCCGGCCTCGACCAGCACGAGCCCGGTCTTCTCGTCGATCAGGTCCTCGGCCACGTAGCGGCCGTGGAGCTCCTCCGGCGGCACCAGCACTTCCTTGGTACCCCCCTCGACGATCTTGCGGCCGAGGCGCGCCGTCATCTTGGTGCCGGCCTCGGCGAGCACCTTCTTGCTCTTGGCGTCGATGAGGTCGGAATTGAGCTTGACGCCGCGCATGCGCTGCGCGTCGAAGGGCATCTGCCAGCCCTGCGCCGTCTTGCGGAACAGCACCTTGCGGTAGAAGTAGGAGAGGATCTCCTCGGCCGACATGCCGGCCACCTCGTGGGGCTCGACCCGCTTGCCCTCGGCCGCGCGCGCCGCGCGCAGCTTCTGCGTCTCGAGGCTGTCGAGGCCCATGAAGAGTGTGGTCACCGGCAGCTTGCGCCGGCGGTCGATGCGCACGTAGACGAGGTCCTTGGCGTCGAACTCGAAATCGAGCCAGGAGCCGCGGTAGGGGATGACGCGCGCGGCGAAAAGATACTTGCCCGAGCTGTGCGTCTTGCCCTTGTCGTGGTCGAAGAACACGCCGGGCGAGCGGTGCATCTGGGAGACGATGACGCGCTCGGTGCCGTTGATGATGAAGGTGCCGTTCGTCGTCATGAGCGGCATGTCGCCCATGTAGACATCCTGCTCCTTGATGTCGCGGATGGAGCGCGAGCCGGTCTCCTCGTCGACGTCCCACACCACGAGGCGCAGCGTCACCTTGAGGGGGGCCGCGTAGGTCATGCCGCGCTGCTGACACTCCTCGACGTCGTACTTCGGCTCCTCGAGCTCGTACTTGAGGAACTCGAGCTGGGCGCGCTCCGAGAAATCCCTGATCGGGAAGACCGACTTGAAGACCTCCTGGAGCCCGAAGGTGGGACGCTGCTCCGGCACCCCGTCCTTCTGCAGAAACTGGTCGTAGGAGTTCTTCTGCACCTCGATCAGGTTCGGCATCGGGGCGACCTCGGAAATGCGCCCGAAGTGCTTGCGAATGCGCTTGCGACCGGTGAATGACTTCGCCATCACTGCTCCTTGTCCTCTTGTCCTCAAACGGGCATCGCCGGCTCGCGCCGAGACGGCAAGACCGGCGCCCACCTGAGCCGGGCACCGGCCGTTCCACCTAGATAGGCGGGCCTCAGCCCGCCGCAACCGGGCGGGTGCGCGCGGCACCCGCCCCGCTCGACCGCCCGGTCAGCTCCTTCGGCCGCATCCGGCCGCCTCACTTGACCTCGACCTTGGCGCCTGCATCCTCGAGCTGCTTCTTGAGCTTCGCGGCCTCGTCCTTGTTGACCCCCTCCTTGACCGTCTTGGGGGCCCCTTCGACGAGGTCCTTGGCCTCCTTGAGGCCGAGGTTGGTGATCGCGCGAATCTCCTTGATCACGTTGATCTTCTTCTCGCCGGCGGCGGCCAGGACCACGGTGAACTCGGTCTTCTCCTCGGCGACCGCGGCAGCGCCCGCGCCCGCGGCCGGGGCGGCCGCCACCGCCACGGGTGCGGCGGCACTCACCCCCCACTTGTCCTCGAGCAACTTGGCGAGCTCGGCCGCCTCGAGCACGGTCAGCTTCGACAACTCCTCAACCAGACTCTCCAGATTCGCCATGATACGTGTCTCCTAAGCTTGAACTTCCGGGTTAAGCGTTCGTCCTACGCCGCTTCGCCTGGCCGGGCCCCGCCCTCGCGGGCGTAGGCCTGGACCACGCGGGCGAGCATGCCCGCCGGCGCCTGCAGCACGCCCGCGATCTTGGTGGGCGGTGCCATGAGCAGGCCTGCGATCTTGCCGCGCAGCTCGTCGAGCGAGGGCAGCGTGGCAAGCGCCTTGACCCCTTCGGGATTGAGCACCCGGGCTCCCAGCGCTCCTCCGGCGATCACCAGCTTCTCGTTCGTCTTCGAGAAGTCGACGGCCACCTTCGCGACGGCCACCGCATCGCTCGAGAAAGCGATCGCGGTCGGCCCCGTGAGGAGATCCGCAAGCCCTTCGTACTTGGTCCCGGACAAGGCGCGGCGCGCGAGACGGTTCTTGGTCACCTTGAAGCGGCCGCCAGCTGCCCGCACCTTCCGCCGCAGGTCCGATATCTCGGACACGCTGAGGCCGCTTTGGCGGGTGATGACCACCGCCGTGGCCTCCGTAAAGGCGCGGTTCAAGGAGGCGACCAGTTGCTCCTTCTCCGTGCGTTGCACCGTCTTCTCCGCTTCCATGGCCGTTGCGGCAACGAGCGAGCGCCGCACCGGCCGTTGCGATCTGGACCCACGGGTCGAGCCCGGGGTCCGGCTCACCCTGTCCCAGAAGTTCAAGCCCCTCCTTCGCCCCTCTCGGGCCGAAGGCTGGCCTCCAACTCCCGTCTATGCAGGCGGTGCTTCAGCCCCTTTATGCCGCAAGAAGCGCTGGCTTCGGCGGCACCTGCAGTCTCGGACAGGTCGGGGACCGGGGGGAAGCGAGCCTCCCGCTGGTCCCCTATCTCCGCCGGGCCAAGACTGGCCCGGAGGCGAATTCACGCATTCCTCGGTCCTCTATCCCTTATCCTCAATCCATGGCCTCGGGCCTCACCCAGCCCCGGCAGTACCGCCCAAGCTGGCGACATCGAGCTTGAGGCCCGGCCCCATGGTCGAGCTCAGCGATACCTTCTTGATGTAGTGTCCCTTGACCCCCGACGGCCTGGCCCGCGCGACCGCCTCGTAGAAGGCCTTGACGTTGTCCATGATGGCGTCTTCCGAGAAGCTCATCTTGCCGATGCCCGCGTGCACGATGCCGGCCTTCTCGGCGCGGTACTGCACCTGGCCGGCCTTGGTCTCCTTGACCGCCTTGGCCACGTCCATGGTCACGGTGCCGAGCTTCGGGTTGGGCATCAACCCACGGGGCCCGAGAATCTTGCCGAGCTTGCCCACCACCGCCATCATGTCGGGGGTGGCGATCACGCGCTCGAAATCGATCTCGCCCTTCTGCACCTTCTCGGCGAGGTCGTCGGCGCCCACGATATCGGCACCCGCCGCCTTGGCCTCGTTCGCCTTGTCGCCCTTGGCGAAGACGGCGACGCGCACGCCCTTGCCGGTGCCGTGCGGGAGCGACACCACGCCGCGCACCTGCTGGTCCGCGTGGCGCGTGTCGATGCCGAGGTTCATCGAGACCTCGACCGTCTCGTCGATCTTCTTGGCCGCGAACTCCTTGAGGATCTTGACCGCCTCGGGGAGCGGATAGAAGCGCGCGCGGTCGATCTTCTCGTAGGCGCTCTTGAGGCGTTTGCCGTGTGCCATGGCTCACTCCACCACTTCGAGGCCCATCGAGCGGGCGGTGCCTGCAAGCATGCGCGAGGCCGCGTCCACGTCGTTGGCATTGAGGTCCGACATCTTCTTGGCGGCGATCTCGCGGATCTGCGCCATGGTCACCTTGCCCACGGCGGCGCGTCCCGCGGTCGAGCTGCCCTTCTCCAGCCCCGCCGCCTTCTTGAGGAAGTAGCTCGCCGGCGGCGACTTGATCTGGAAGGTGAAGGAGCGGTCCGAGTACACCGTGATGATCACGGGCAGCGGCATCTCCGGCTCCATCTTCTGGGTCGCCGCGTTGAACGACTTGCAGAACTCCATGATGTTGAGGCCGCGTTGGCCCAAGGCGGGGCCGATCGGCGGCGAGGGGTTCGCCTTCCCCGCCGGCACCTGCAGCTTGATATAGCCGTCGATCTTCTTTGCCATTTAAGGTCTCGACTCGATAGTTGCGCCGGTTGCCCGAAACGCCCCCATTGCTGTCCCGGCGGAGGCCGGGACCCATTCCCGCCATGGATACCGGCCTTCGCCGGTATAACGAGACGAAATTTGCATTCGGACGATGTTCTCCATCACGACGCCGATCCTCATACCTTCTCGACCTGCGAGTACTCGAGCTCGACCGGCGTCGCGCGCCCGAAGATCGAGACCGAGACCTTGAGCCGGGCGCGCTCCTCGTCGATCTCCTCGACGAGCCCGTTGAAGGAGGTGAAGGGCCCGTCGCACACGCGCACCTGCTCGCCGATCTCGAAGGTGATCGAGGGCTTGGGCCGCTCCACCCCCTCCTGCATCTGGTGCAGGATGCGGTTCGCCTCCGACTCGCTGATCGGGATCGGCTTGCCCTTGTCGCCGAGGAAGCCGGTCACCTTCGGCGTGTTCTTGACGAGATGCCAGGTCTCGTCGGTCATCTCCATTTTGAGCAGCACGTAACCCGGGAAGAACTTGCGCTCGCTCTGCACCTTGCTGCCGCGGCGCACCTCGATGACCTCCTCGACCGGAACCATGACCTGCTCGATCTTGTCCTCGAGGCCGTTCTGCTTGGCCTGCTCGCGGATCGACTGGGCCACCTTCTTCTCGAAGCCGGAATAGACGTGCAAGACGAACCAACGCGCCGCCATCACGAGCTCCCCACGCCGAGGAGCATGCGGATGCCGAGCGATAGCCCCTGGTCGACCACGAAGAAGAACATCGCGGCGAAGAACACCATCACAAACACCATGCCCGTCGTTACCAACGCTTCCTTGCGGCTCGGCCAGGTGACCTTCGCCATCTCCTGGCGGACCTGCTGAATGAACTCGGCGGGGCTGACTTTCGCCATCGCTCAGGATTCCAACGCAGAAAGGAGGGCGCAGCCCGGCGTCCCGCGCCCGAAGACGCGCGGCCCCCGCACGCAGCACCCTCCGCTCTCGGCTTGGCAGGAGTGGAGGGACTCGAACCCCCAACCCCCGGTTTTGGAGACCGGTGCTCTAGCCAATTGAGCTACACTCCTAACGGTCAGCGCCGTGCTCCTTGCCATCCCGGCCGGCGCGCGCCCCAGCCGGGAAAGAGCCCTACTGGATGATCTTGGCGACGACGCCGGCGCCGACGGTGCGCCCACCCTCGCGGATGGCGAAGCGAAGGCCCTCGTCCATCGCGATGGGCGCGATCAGCTCGACCTCCATCGCCACATTGTCCCCCGGCATCACCATCTCAACCCCGTCCGGAAGCTTCACCGACCCCGTCACGTCCGTGGTGCGGAAGTAGAACTGGGGGCGGTAGTTGGTGAAGAACGG
>JBKQRV010000188.1:0-11116 GCA_052143835.1 Alphaproteobacteria bacterium | reverse complement strand
AAGCACCGCCCGGCGGGGTGCTGATCTCATTCGAGACCTATGCGCACGTGAAGGACGACGTGCGCTGCGAGGAGCGCGGCCACGTGCAGGTCAAAGGCATCGCGCAGCCAGTCGCGACTTATGCGGTCGTCGGGCTGAAGCAAGATACGGAACAGGCCGGTACGGCACATCTACGGCTTGAAGTCGACGCCGACCGCATGTCCGACGAAGAGCGCAAGGCGGCGGCGGATGTGCTGCGTCGCGCGCTCGGACTGCTCGAAAAAGGCAACCAAGGCTAGCGTTCAGTAGTGTTTCCCGGTCTCTCCTTATGGGGCCAAAGCGGACATCGCGCCATACCAACGTTATTCAAATCGAAGGGTAATTTCTTCAAGCGGAATACCGCAGACTTTCGTAGTCCAGGATTCACCTGCGCTGACTGGCATCGCGAGGGTCAACGTCCCGGTCGAAATAACTTCGCCCGCCCGTAGCGGCGGATTGTGTGTGTCGTTGTCAAGCAACTCGACCAAATGGCGCAGTGCGAGAAGGAGGCTATTGAGCATGAGAGCGCCTCCGCCACTCTGGTTCAGTTTTGCATTGCAATAAAGTTTGGCCTTGAATGTTGCTAGCTCATGCTGCCATGACGCCTTCGGGTCCTGAAGGAATGTGATATCGTAAAATGATGAGCTTTTACCTCAAAAACAGACGTTACTCGGCAGCTCGGGAAGAAGCATGCGCCTGAAGCATTGTTATAATTTCCATGATTTTCGAGAATTAGCACGACGGCGTCTGCCGGGCCCGATATTCAACTATATCGACGGCGCTGCGGATGACGAAACGACCTATCGAAGAAACACCCGCGCATTCGAGGAATGCGACCTTGTGCCCAACGTTCTTGCCGGCGTTGAGCACGTCGACTTATCGGTGACCGTCCTAAGTCATAAATTGGCAATGCCGTTTTATTGTTCGCCGACGGCGTTGCAGCGGCTATTCCACCACCAGGGTGAACTCGCCGTGGCCCACGCCGTCGAAAAATTCGGGACGATGTTCGGTGTTTCATCGCTGGGCACGGTCAGCCTGGAAGCAATCGCATCGAATTTTTCGTTTCCGCAAGTCTATCAATTCTATTTTCATAAGGATCGTGGACTGAACAAATCCATGCTGGAGCGAGCCAAGACCGCCGGCGTCCGCATCATGATGCTGACTGTAGATTCGATCACTGGCGGCAATCGCGAACGTGATCTGCGCACCGGGTTCACCATTCCTTTTCGGTTGAACATGCAAGGCCTGATTCAATTCGCAACTAAGCCGAAATGGGCGATCGACTACCTTACGCACGAAAAGTTTCGGCTGCCGCAATTGGAAAATCATGTTGATCTTGGCGGAGGCACGACTTCCATAGGCGATTACTTCATCAATATGCTCGACCAATCGATGAACTGGCGAGACGTCGCGGAAATGGTCCAACAGTGGGACGGCATATTTTGTCTTAAAGGCGTTATGAGCGTCGAAGATGCCAGGAGGGCCGTTGATATCGGTTGTTCAGGTATTGTCGTTTCAAATCATGGTGGGCGCCAACTGGACGGCTCGCGCAGTTCATTCGATCAGCTCGCGGAAATTGTCGACGCCGTCGGCGATAGAATCGACGTCCTTTTCGATGGGGGAGTGCAACGCGGAACTCATGTGCTGAAAGCGATCTCGTTGGGCGCCAAAGCGGTGGGTATGGGCCGTTTCTATCTTTTCCCCCTCGCCGCCGCCGGCCAACCCGGTGTCGAGCGTGCCCTCGGGCTCATGCGTACGGAGATCGAGCGCGACATGAAGCTGATGGGCTGCACTTCCATCAAGCAACTGTCGCGGTCCAATCTCAGATTCCGCAATTAGATTTCTTGCCCGTCCTGCCATGCAGCCACGCCCCTAAGACAATGTCCGCGTTGTGTCAGGAACGACACATTTATGCGCGTTACCCGTGCTGCGTTGCAGCGAAGGCTCCCAGCAATCGGTCGAAATGGGTCATCTTGAGCCATCTGGTCACGTCAGTGCCGCAGCTGCTATTCCTTCAACTCCGGACGCGCCGGCACGCTGCCGGCACCGCCGCGAGGTGCCATAGGGCGATCGATTTGGTTGGCTAGGCCGACGCAACAGAGCAATCATGCATATGAGGGAAGTTCCGCGCCTTTGAGGCGCGGCCGATCGAGTGGGGCGCCACTCTTGATTTAGCGCAGCGCCGCGATCGTCGCGGCCGTTAGAGCATTTTCTGAGTAAGTGGACACAACGTTCCCCCTCACCCTCCGCTCTCCCCTTGAAGGGGGAGAGGGTTGTGAAGGGTTGGCGAGGCGGAATTCTCAGGCGGTCGCCCTGAGGCGCGTCTCGTCGGCCACGCGGGCCTTTGCGGCCACCGCCTTGGCCGCGTCACTGGCGGCGAACATCTCGAGCGTGTCGAGCTCGGACTCGTCCACGGGGGTCAAGGCCTGATCCATGTAGTGACGCGCCTCGGGGTCGCGCTTCAGGCGCGCGCGCACTTTCGCGTGGCGCCAGAGAAGCCGCGCGATCTGCGCCTGCTTCCATACGGTCTCGGCGGCATAGCGCAGATGGAAGAGGCCGACCGCCTCGCGCGGGAAACCGGGACGGCGGTCCCGGCGATACTTGCGCCGCAGAATGCCGCCCTGGAGCGGATGGATATTCTCGATGGCGAAGTAGCCGCGGAAGTACGCGAGGAGGAGCATCATCTTGCCGAGACTCATGCCGGTGGCCGCAACGCGCCGCATGACCCGCTCCACATGCTCGTCCGAGTAGTAGGTCTCCCAGGCGAGGCGATAGGTGCGCTCCCATTCGCTCTTGGACATCCGCGGGTGCGGCGTGGTGACGTGCTCGAGATCGTACTTGTTCATGTCCGGGTCCATGGGCCGCCCGGCGAGATAAAGCCGCTGGTGATCCTCCGAGCCCGGAAGCGGCGTCAGGAACATGAACTCCAGCACGTCGATCGGCAGCTCACGCTGGATAATTCCGATGTCGCGGATGGTCGCTTCCGGCGTGTCGTTCGGAAAGCCGATGATGTAGCCGGCATAGATCGCCACCCGGTGCCGCTTCCAGGCCAGCAGCATCTTGCGATATTCGGTGATCTTGTTCTGCCGCTTTTTAGCGGCGAGCAGGCTCTCGGGATTGATGCTCTCCAGCCCCAAATAGACTCGAGTGACGCCGGCACGCGCCGCCTTGTCGATGAAGTTCGGCGTGCGATGGCACTGCATATCCGCCTGGATGATGAAGGCGATGTTGAGCTTCTCCTCCTCGCGCATGCGGATGAGGCGATCGAGGATCGCTTCCCACTCCTTGTTCCGCGCGAAATTATCGTCGGTAATGAAGAAGCGGTTGACGCCCTGCGCCAGGTTGCGGCGCACGATCAGCTCTATTTCGTCGGCGTTGCGGTAGCGCGACTTGCGCCCCTGGACGTTGATGATCGTGCAGAAGGAGCATTGGAACGGACAGCCGCGCCCCGCATCGAAGCTCGTCACGTTTCCCATGGTGCGCTTGATCCGCGGCGACGGCAGCAGCGGTATCGGCACCGCCGAGAGGTCCGGCAGATCGTTCATGAAGTTGTAAAGCGGCTTGAGCGCGCCCTTGTAGGCGTCGCGCAGGACCTCCTCCAGGCGTCCCTCTGCCTCGCCGGCGAAGAGCGAGATGCCGAGGTCCATAGCTTCCTGGATGTCGGGCGGCAGCTGCGGAAGCATGGCGAGGCAGCCGGAGACGTGAAAGCCGCCGATGCAGACCTGGGTGCCGCAGGCGCGCAGGCGCCGGGCGATCTCCATCGCGCGGGGAAACTGGTTCGACTGCACGCCGACGAGGCCGACCATGCCCCCGCCGTTCCGCGCGATACTCCGCGCGATACGCTCCGGCCGGATGCGCGTGTTGGTCTCATCCAGCGCCGTGACGGTAATCTCCACGTCCTCGCCGAGGACGCGCCGCTCGATGCAGTCGAGCGCGAGCCCGTGCAGGATGGCCATGGAATTGGACGGGATGATGGAGCGGAACCACTGGATCACGTAACCGTCGTCGTCGTAATGCGACGGCTTGATCAAGACGAGCTGAAAACGCGCTTTCGCCGATTGTCCGACCATAGGAGCGCACCCCCCGTTGCACGGCCTCCGGCGCCACTCTACTGAACATCCGGGGATTTTCAATCGAAATTGCGCCCCGATTCCAGCTCCGGAGGGTCGGCTTACCCGTGCGGGGCGCGGTTTTCCAGAAATCGGCTCAGCACGGTCGAATTCCGGCCTTGTCGGCCGTCGCGATGGGCGTACTCTCCCCAAGGATGGGCTGGTTTGGTCGGCCATCCGGGGAAGGCCGGTTTATTGAATTTCGACCAAGCGAGAGGAGGGCACCCTTGGCGCACATGATGGTTCCGCCAAAGCGGGGATTTTCCAGAGCGGAATTCGAGCGCAGGACGGCGCGCGCGCAGGAAATCATGCATCGCCATGCTTTCGATGCGCTGCTGCTCACCGCGCCGCCGAACGTACGTTATTTCACCGGCTTCGATACGCAGTTCTGGGAGAGCCCGACGCGGCCTTGGTTCGTCGTGGTTCCCCTGAGCGGCGCCCCGATTGCGGTCATCCCCGAAATCGGCGGCGCGGAAATGGCGACGAGCTGGCTCAAGGACATTCGCACCTGGCCGGCGCCGAGACCTGAGGACGATGGGACGTCGCTGCTGGCGGAGGCCTTATCGAGCCTGCCCCGCCGCTATGGAAGGGTCGGCGCCGAGCTCGGACGCGAAATGTCCCTACGCATGCCCGTTGTCGAATTCTTCGCGCTGCGGGATCGCGTGAAGGGCATTGAATTGACCAACGGCTCGCCTTGCATTTGGGAGGTCCGCATGGTCAAGACCGATGCTGAGATCGAGCACATCAGATACATCTGCCAAGTCGCCGGCGATGCCTATGCGGCCCTGCCCACATATGTCGGAGCCGGCGATACCGAGCGCGAGATCTGCAGAAAGTTCAGAAGCGAGATTGCAATGCTGGGTGCGGACGGGACGCCCTTTCTCCCGGCGATCTCGGGGGCTGGCGGCGTAAGTCAGATCGTCTGCGGACCTCACGACCGCAGTCTCAAGGAGGGGGACATCCTCTTCATCGACACGGGCTCGACCTATGACGGCTATTACTGCGATTTCGACCGCAACTACGCCGTCGGGCAGGTCCCGGACGCAGCCCACCGGGCTCACGAGGCCGTCTGGAAAGCGACCGAAGCAGGCATCGCCGCAGCGGTTCCAGGCGCCACGCCGGAGGATCTCTGGCGAGCCATGGGCAGGATTCTCGAGGACGCCGGCTCGCTCGGCAACAACGTCGGCCGCTTTGGCCACGGGCTTGGCATGCAGCTCACCGAGCCTCCCTCGAACATGCAGCACGATCGCACGGTGATAGAGCCCGGCATGGTCCTTACGATCGAACCCGGCATGGAGTACATGCCCGGAAAAATGATCGTGCATGAGGAAAACGTGGTGATAAGGGATGCGGGCGCCGAGCTCTTGACCAAAAGAGCGCCGCGTCAGCTCCCTGTGATTACGTGACCACGCTAACACGGTGGCCGGCCCATTGAGGGCCGCCGGCCGCGCGCGCCCGTTACGGTCCGCCGACTTCCTTGGCGAGCAATCGCACGACGTCCTGGCCCTGCCGGGCCTTGTCGCGATTTTCCGGCGTCTCCCTTCCGAGCGGCGTGTTGGCGACGAAGCGATAGAGGTCGGCCGCCCCTCGGAACATTTCCGGGGTCATGCCGGCCGCGCCGAGGGTCTTGGAGATCTCGAGCATCTCGGGCACCCAGCGATAGGCCTTGGGCGGCATGATCGGAAACTGGCCGAGCGCCCAGTTATAGCGATCGAGCTGGGAGTGCCGTAACTGCTGGTCGAGTATGCCGGCGACGCCAAGTCGCTCGGCGGCTATCAGCGCCTCCAGCCATATCGCCTGCGTGCCCTTGGTGAGGGCGCCGTAGCACATCTTGACCGCGCTCGCGTCCGCGATGCCTTGGCCGATCACATGCACGACGAGCTGGGGACCCGCGAGCTGCTCGAGATCGGCCGCACCGGGGCCCGACACGTAGAGCTCGGTCTTCGCCTTGCCGCGCGGCGGCGGGCCGATGATGCCGGCGTCGAGAAAGCGCCCGCCGGCTCCCTCGATCACGCCCTTAATCGCGCGTACGGTCTCCGGCGCGATGGCGTTGCAGTCGACGATCAGCGTCCGGCGGCCGGTGGCGCGCAAGGCATCCGCCACCTCGCGCGCGAAATCGAGTGCGGCACCCGGATTGATGATCGACAGCACGACATCGCATTCGGCAACGAGGCGCTGGAGCGTGACGACATCGGTCAATCCCGCCTCGCGCGCGAGCGCGCGGGTGCGCTCACTGCGGTGCTCCAGCGCGGTGTAAACCTTGAGGCCTTGGGCCTTGAGCTGAATCGCGACCGCCTGGCCCATGTCCCCGGGGCTCATCACGCCGACATTCTCGATTCTCATCTTTGCGGCCGTCTCGCTCGCGGCGCGCGCAGGGGACGGCGTGCCGGCGAAGGCGAAGGCCGCCGCCGCGACCCCGGCCGCCTGGAGAAATTCGCGGCGATTTCGCTTGATGGCATCGTTCGCTTTCATCGCAAATCCTCCGGAAAGGGTTGTCCCGAGAGCAATCGGCGCCGCTCATGGCAGGAGCGGCCATGCCGCACCATCATGGCGCCGATCCCGACCGGACGGTCGCAGAGTATGGCGAGCGACCAGCGCTTGTCCCCGCGGGACTGTGAATAAGCACCCGATCGGGGCTCCACCGTCGGCGGGCTGCTCGTCTCGCAATGGCTGACATTGTACACCACCCCCGTTATCTACCTCTATTTCGAGCGGTCGGCACGCTGGCTGAGACGGGAGCAGCGCCGCTCCCGATTGGCGGAAGCGCTCGACGCGCGGCGCCCAGGCGTGGTTGCGAGCCGCCGTGGTGGCGAGTGACGCGCCGCCGCGCGACACGACGCGACCGGCGCCCTGCGTGATGTCGCCAGTAGTGCCGCATAGGGACAATTATCGATTCGACTTCTCGGGGCCTATAGCGGCTGTCTCATCAAGACGGTAGAAACCCCGCAAAATCGAGAAGATGGGTGAGGCTTGGCTCTGCGGGTGCAGGGCGCCGCAGGGCAGGTCCTATTGCGACGGCTCGCGAGAAAGCCGTGAAAGGAAAGGGGCGCCTCGCCGCACCTCTTCCCATTTTCTATCTCGAATGCGATCCTAGAACTTCATCATGCTCACGCGCGTCAGCGTCACCGCGGCGCCGAGGCGCGGCGCCGCAGTGAAGTGGTAGGCAACGTATTGCTCGACGAAGGCGTTTTCCGCCGACATGGCGTCCACCGGTACGATCGCGGTGAGGCCGCGGAAGACGGCCTCGTCAGTGGTGTGGATCACGGCGCCATGCGCTGCGGTACCGGTCACGATCACCGTCTTGATGCCGTGGTCCTTCAGGATCTTCTCGAGATCGGTGTTGAGGAACTTGTCGGGCCCGGACTGGACCGCCGGCTCATTGCCGGTCGGTGCCACGTCCGGCAGCGTGTCGGCCATGGTGCCGTTGACGACGTAGCTGTAGACGACCAGCACGTTCTTGGCCCGCGCCTCCGCGAGCAGCTTCTTCGCCGCTGGCAGCGTCGCGAGGCAGCGCGGCCGCACTTGTGCGTTGCAGGTCTGCTTGACGAAATCGAGCAGCAGCAGCGCCGTGGTCTTGGGGTCAACGGACACTTCCTTGAGCGCTGGCGCTGGCGGCGTCTTGATGCTTGGCCACTCATCGATGATGGTCTGCTGCGCCACAGCCGGCGCGGCCAGCGCCGCAGCGGCCAGCACTGCGGCCGTGAACATGCCCAATCTCAATCCCATGGCTTCCTCCCCTTGGCCGACATTCCCCGGATGCCTCCGAATTCCTTGGGACGATGTATCAATTCGGCCTTACGGACAAGGGAATCTCAGAACGCCGACTGCGCCAAGGGCTGGGAAGCGGCAAATTTGAGGATGAGCCGAGCTCCGGCGCATGGTTTTTCCGTCATCAAGGCGCGCTGCTTCCGTTGTTTCTTCCACACGTCATGCTCGCGCCCCTGCCGCTTGCCCTCGCGGCCCGTCGCGGAAGCATGGGCAGGCGACGCCCGCCTCAATGCCCGAGGAGTGCTGCCTTCACGCGCTCGGCGGTGATGGGTGCGGTACGCAGGCGCGCACCCGTCGCATCGAAGATCGCGTTCGCGAGCGCTCCCGGCACCGGCGTGGTGGCGGCCTCGCCGGCACCGTACGGCGGCAGCTCGGGACGGTCGAGGAGCGCGATCTCGACGGCGGGCGCCTCGCGGAAGGTGAGGATGGGATAGCTCGCCCAATCGACGCTGGTGACGCGGGCGCGGTCGAAGGTCACCTCCTCGTGGAGGGTGCGGCTGAGCGTCTGGAGGATGCAGCCCTCGATCTGGTTCTTGAGCGCATCGGGATTGATGACGAGCCCGCAATCATGCGCGCAGGCGACGCGGCGCACGCGCACCTCGCCAGTTGCGGGCTCGACCGCCACCTCCATCGCGATCGCGACGTAATTCTCGTTGTGCTTGTAATGCACGTAGGCGAGGCCGCGGCCGATCGCGGGCTTGCCCGCCGCGCGCTCCGGGTTGGGCGAGGGCCGAGGCGTCCAGCCGAAAAGCTCGGCCGCGCGCTTCAAGACCACGAACCCGCGCGGGTCGGAAAGCGCGCTCAGGCGGAACTCGAGGGGATCGCGCCCGGCTTCGGCCGCGAGCTCGTCGGTGAAGCCCTCGACCGCGAAGCTGTTGGCGATCTTGCCGGGGGCGCGGATGTTGGACGGCCTGAGCGGCGTCTCCTTGAGCCAATGGACCACGGCCTCCATGTCGGCGACGGCATAGGGCGGATCGCCGTTCTGGCCCACGAGGCCCGCGAAGAGGCCGAGCTCCTGCTTGATACCCGCGGCCTCGGGGGAGAGGAGCGGCACGTTCGGCATGCCCTTGGTCGCGGCCGGCAGCCACATCTCGGTGCGCCAGGCGGCGATTCCGCCCTTCGCATCGAGGCTCGCCTCGAGCTCGATGAGCTGGGGCGGGCCCTTGGGGTCCCAGCCGTGCTCGTCCTCGCGCATCCATCGCACGCGCACGGGCTTGCCCACGGCGCGCGAGAGGAGGGCCGCGTCCGCCGCCGCGTCGTCGTGGCCGTTCATGCCGTAGCAGCCCGCACCGTCGAGATAGATGAGGCGAACCTTGTCCTCGGGCAGAGCGAGGATGCGCGCGAAGGCGGCGCGGAACTTGTGGGTCGCCTGCGAGGCGGTCCAGATCGTGGCGTGGTCGGCGGTCACGTCGGCAATCGCACAGGACGGCCCCATCGAGGCGTGGCTCTGCACCGGCCAGAAGTAGCGCGCGGTGAGACGATGCGCGGCGCGCGGCAATGCCGCCACGGGGTCGCCGCGCTTGGCGACGGTCTCGTCGTGATCGACCGCACTCGCGCGCACGTGCTGCTCGAGGCCCTCGCTCCCCGGCAGCCCTTGCCCTTGGCTCCAGCTCGCCTTGAGCGCCTTGGCGGCACGGACGGCGGCCCACTCGTCCGCCGCGACGACGCCCAGGAAATCCTTGATGCGCACCGCGCGCGCGCCGGGAATGCCCGCGAGCGAGGCCTCGTCGAACGACACGAGATGCGCCCCCACCGCGGGCGGGCGGATGGGGCGGCCGTGCAGCATGCCGGGCACGCTGAAGTCGTGGACATAGACGTGCCGTCCCGTGCACTTCGCCGGCAGGTCCGGGCGCGGGAGCGGCTGGCCGACCACCCGGTAGGCGGCCGGCGCTTTGAGCGGGGCCTTGGCGTCGACCTTGAGCGCGAGACGCTTGCCCTCGAGCAGCTGGCCGAAGTTGAAGCGCCCACCACCCGACACCATGCGCACTTCGCCGTCGGCGGTGATGAGCTCGTTCGCCGGCACGCCGAACTTTAGGGCGGCGAGCTTGAGGAGCTCAGCCCGCGCGGTCGCCGCCGCCTGACGGATGGGCACGCCGCCGCGGGTGATGCCCGAGCTGCCGCCGGTCGGGCCCTGGTCGGGGGTCAGCGCCGTGTCGCCCTCGACAAGGGCGATGCGCGCGACCGGGAGGTCGAGCTCCTCCGCTACCATCTGGCGGATGGCGATCCTCAAGCCGGTGCCGAGGTCGACCTTGCCGGTGAAGACGGTGACCGAGCCGTCCTCATGCACGGCGAGGAAGCTCGAGACCTCGTCGAGGGCCAAGGGCTTGCCGATGTCGGCGGCGTTGCCGAGGAGCGGGGCGTCGAGGGCACGCGCCGGCCGGCTGCCGCCGATGGCGAAGCTCACGATGAGCGCACCGCCCGCCTTGAGGAGATCGCGGCGCGTGAGGTCGGAATGCGAAAGCAGGGTCATGGCGCTCACGCTCCCGCCGCGCGCATGACGGCGCGGAGGATACGCACATGGGTGCCGCAGCGGCAAAGCGTGCCGGCGAGGGCCTCCTTGGCCTCCTCGAGCGTCGGCTTGGGGTTGCTGTCGAGGAGCGCCTTGGTCGCCATCACCATGCCGTTGGTGCAGTAGCCGCACTGGGCGGCCTGCTCGGCGATGAAGGCGGCTTGGACCGGGTGCGGCTTCTCGGGCGTGCCCAGGCCCTCGATCGTGGTGATGGCGCGCCCGGCAGCCGCACTCAAGGGGACCGTGCAGGCGCGCGCGAGCTTGCCGTCGACGAGCACCGCGCAGGCGCCGCATTGGCCGAGGCCGCAGCCGAACTTGGGCCCGTGGAAGCCGAGCTGATTGCGCAGCACGTAGAGGAGCGGGGTCTCGGGATCCCAGCTCTCCACCTTGGTTGCACTGCCGTTGACCTGGAGCTCGAGCGTCGCCATCGCCACCCCCGCGAGGATGCGTCTCGACCATGAAGCATGTCCCGTTTGACGCCCGCGCGCAACCGGATCGCGGAGCGCGGGACGGGAAAGTGAGCACGCCAGGGGCGAGTTCCGCTTCGATATCATCGTCAAGTTTTCTCGTCACCCCCGGGCTTGACCCACGGCTGTCCGGTTTAGATTTTGTGGACAAGGTGCATGGCATTGATTCTACTCGGTCACGAGCGTTTGGCGACGTTTCGGGACACGGGAAAGGATCAACGCCATGCGACACAAGAATAGCGTAT
>JBKQRV010000187.1:0-73106 GCA_052143835.1 Alphaproteobacteria bacterium | reverse complement strand
GCGCGCCCGCGATCCAATATTCGTCCATGTCGATGGGCGCCTTGTAGGAGGCCGCCAGCATCTCGAAGGGATGCACGCCGATGGCGACCGCGATCTCGAGCGGCTTGCCGCGGTCGAGCTGGTGCTGGTAGTAGAAGCGCATGTCGGAAGGCGAGACGAGATCGATGCCGGTCTCCTTCGGCGTGCGGTACATCAACCGGTACGAGCCCACGTTGCGTCCGTATTCCGGGTCCTTGGAGACGACGCAGGTCGCCGAGATGTAGGGGCCGCCGTCGCGCACATGCATGAGCGGGTAGGGGATCGAGGTGAGGTCGGCGTCCTCACCCTCGAGGACCACCTCCTGGCAAGGCGCATTCCCCACGAGGATCGGCTCGATCGGCCGATCGAGGCTGGCCTCGAAGCGCATGGCGACCTCGTTCTCGCTGCTGCCCATGGCGAGCGCCAGGCGCTTGCGCGTCGCGACGAGGCCGCCCGCAAGCCGCCAGCCGGGATACTCCGCGAGCGTCTCGAAGAGTGCTGCCTCGCGCGATTGCGCCACGAGCGCCGAGACATCGCGCAGATCGACCGGCTTCTTCACCCGGCGCAGCTCGCCCGCCTTCTCGAGATCAGCGAGGAAATCGCGAATGCTCTTCTTCACGCGCAGGTCCTCCTACCCCTTGGCCAAGTGCCAGCTCTCGTAAATTCGAGCGTCACCCCCACCCCACCCTCCCCCTTCAAGGGGGAGGGGGAATTTTGATGCCAAGCGAATGCATTTCCCTCCCCCCTTGAGGGGGAGGGTAGGGAGGGGGGTATGCGAAGCGCACATGATTCCTGGTACTACCCCTTGGCCGGCATGTATTTGCCGACGCGCGCCTCGACGTCGGTCCATTCCGCGTCCGTGAGCTTGACCTTGCCAACGAATTTGTCGGTGAAGAGCTGACCGGCCGGCGGCGTACCCTTGGCTCCCATGTAGGTCTCGACCGTCTCGCGCGTGGTCTCGACGAGGGCCGCATCCATGTAGCCGAGGCCGTGCGCCTTGACCGAAGGCACCAGCCCGAGTGCCGTCGAGACCGCCTGTCCGTACTTGATCACGTCGCGGTTTGCGGCACTGCCGCCTTGGAACTCCTTGACGCTCTCGATATGGATGTCGACCGATTTCTCCGGGTTGAGGTAGACGTATTTCAGTCCCTCCATGGCGCCGTCGACGAAGGCCTGGCAGAGCTCGGGCTTCTTCTCGATGGTGCTGCGCTTGCAGGCGAAGCAGTTGCTGAAGGTCTTGATGCCGTAGTGCTCGTAGAAAATGCTGTTGAGCTCCATGCCCTGGGCCCACAGGCTGGGCGCGATGCTGCCGAGGAAGTTGCCCTCCGCCTTGATCTTGCGCTCGACGAGCGCCTGGGTGAGTGCGGGGCCGTCCAGCATCACCTTCTTGACCTTGGCGTCGTCGATCCCGGTCGCCTTGACGAAGGCCGGCCAAAGCTGGAAGTCGCCGCTGCCCGCATCGAACCCGACCTCTTGGCCCTCGAGGTCCTTGGGCTTGGTGATGTTGTATTCCTTGAGCGAGAAGATGCCGACCGGCGAGCGCGGCCACAGGCCCGCGATCGCCACGAGGTCGAGAGCCTTGCTCGTGCAGTTCATCATGACACCCATGTCGAGGAGGCCGAAGTCGTATTGGCCCTGGTCGACGGGCAGGCAGACCTTGCCGGAGCCGAAGCCGCGGTCGATGGTGACGTCGAGGCCGCGCTTCTCCCAGAAGCCCAGCTTCTTGGCGACGAAGGTGAAGCTGAAGGTGCCGAGCGGCAGCCAGGGCAGCGTCATCTTGACGGCCGTCGCCGCGCGGGCGAGGCGGGGGAGCGGGGCAAGCGCGCCGGCGCCGGCGATGGCGGCGGCTCCCTGCAAAAAGCGGCGTCGTCTCATGGCGATGAACCTCCTTTCAAGCGGCACGTCTCTTTCCGGCGGGCGGCCCTTCGTCTAGGCCCCTTGGGCGACTTCGACGAAGCTCGGCGACTGCCAATAGATCACCAGACCCTCGACCCAGGCGATGATGGCATAGAGCAGGAGCCCGGTAATGCTGAGGACCGTGATCGCCGCCATCATGAGCGGGGTGTCGAGCAGGCCGCCCGCGAGCTTGATCAGGTAGCCGATTCCCTCCTGCGAGGCAACGAACTCGGAGACGACGACGCCGATGATCGCGAGCGTGATCGAGATCTTCATGCCGCTGAAGAGATACGGCATGGCGTGCGGCAGCCGGATCGAGCGGAAGATCTGCCAGCGCGAGCCCATGCAGGCGCGCGCCATCTTGAGGATGTCCTCGTCGACCGCCTGGAAGCCGGCCGCCGCGTTGATCGTCATGGGAAAGAAGCCGATGAGGAAGGCGAGCAACAGGCCCGAGATGGCGCCCGTGCCGAACCAGACGATGAGGAGGGGTGCTATCGAGATCTTGGGGACCACCTGCGAGATCACGATGATCGGGTAGAGGACCTTGCGCACGATCGCCGAGTAGGTGATGAGGATGGCGATGAAGACCCCGCCCACCACCGAAAGCAGGAAGCCGAAGACCGTCATGTAGAGGGACGGCCACAGATTGGCGAGGAGGAGATCGTAGCGCAGCACGATGACCTCGAGGATCTCCGACGGCGGGGGCAGCAGAATGGAGCGTACGCCGAGCGTGCGGACCAGCACCTCCCAGACCAAGAGAAGCGCCAAGGTCGCGCCGAGCGGCCAGGCGAGCACGCCGAGGCGCCGTGCGAGTGCCAAGAGGGCCGTCACCGCGGCCTCGCCGCCGCTGCCGCCGCTGCCACGCGGGGCGATTCCCGCCGGTCCGGGTGCTCGCCGTCAGGTTTCATGACTCGCCTCGATCGCCTTGCGCAGAATGCGGACGTGATGGTTGAAGGTATCCCCCTCCATCATGTCGATGAGCCGCGGGCGGGGCAACTCGATCGCGAGCTCGCGCGTGACGGTCGCGGGCCGGCGGCCCATCACCAGCACGCGATCCGAGAGAAACGCCGCCTCGCGGATGCTATGCGTCACGAAGATCACCGTCTTGCGGTGGTGGTGCCAGATGCGCAGGAGCTCGAGGCCCATCTCGTCGCGGGTGAGGGCGTCGAGCGCCGAGAAGGGCTCGTCCATGAGGAGGATGCTCGGGTCATGCACGAGGGCGCGGCAGATCGCGACGCGCTGGCGCATGCCGCCCGAAAGCTCCCTCGGCAGCCGGTCGGCGAAATCGTGGATCTTCGCCATGTCGAGGAGTGCGCGCGCCCGCTCCAGATACTCGCGGCGCGGCAGGCGCAGCATCTCGATGGGCAGGAGCACATTGTCGAGCACGTTGCGCCACGGCAGGAGGAGCGGGGACTGGAAGACGACGCCGATCTCGCGGCGCGGGCCGCGGACCGGATCGCCGTTGATGATGATCTCGCCCTCGCTCGGGTTGAGCAGGCCGGCCACCATCATGAGCAAGGTGCTCTTGCCGCAGCCGCTCGGTCCCAGCACGCTCAGGAACTCGCCCTCGGCCACGTCGAAACTCACCTCGCGGATCGCCTCGAGGGCGCCGTAGAGGCGGCGAACGGACTTTATGCTGAGGTGTGCCGCGCGGCGGCCGGCTGGGGGCGCGGCGGCAGTGCCGGAGGCGAGACGCGGATGCCCGCTCATGGCGCGGCAGCCGCAGCGCGCGACAGTGCCCGCGAGCGGGAACAAGGGCTCGCCGTCGTCGTCACCAGAACACCCTGCCTCCCGCGCGCCTCGACCCTGCTCTTTTTGCACACCGCCCGCCGATGCGGGTGCGGTTCCGCTCGCGCACGCTCTCTACCCAACATCCCTACAATAGTACCTTAGAGCCCCGGTGCTGCAGGGTGCAAGGGACGAAAGCGCGCGCCCCGCGCCGATCGCCGCGGCCTCGGGGGAGCGGCGCGGGCGGCTCATTTGCCGGCCTCGCGCGTCTTGAGATGACCGACGCGAACCTGCCGCAGCCCGGATGTGGGTCCCCTGATAACGATTTCACCGCCAAGTGCGAATAGCGACGAGGCGGGGAGCGGCAAGACCATGTGCCTCGGAAGCTCCTTCGGCGTGACGGTTGCGAGCACATGGCCCTCGATCGCGATGTCGATCAGGTTATCAGGGCGGAGATCGGGACCCGGCTGCAGCTCGAAATCGAGCGCGCGCAGGCCCTGGGCCGAGCCGCCATATACGGTGAAAGCGCCATGGCCGCTCAACCAGCGCCAGAGCTCCTCCGGACGGTCACCCTCGGGATCCAGCCAGCCGCCGCCGTCACGGATGTGAATTTGCCCGAATAGCGGCAGGACTTCGACATGCGTGCCCGCCCCACGACTCACCCCGTAGGTAATGTCCGCGAGCGGCAGCCCGGCGATGCCGACCCTCGGGAACCGTGCCATCCAGCCGTCATTGCCGCCGGATGCCGGCAGCGGCACGAAGTACAGGGACTCGTCGGCCTCAAACGCAATCCGGTTGGCGCCCCAGCGATTTTCATAGAGGAAGAGCTGGAGCGGCGCGCCGCGCAGGTCGGGGACGACGAGGGCGGAGGCTTTGATGCCCGGTGCCTCGAGCCGATAGGCGGCCGGCGGCGGCATCTCTCTCGCGATGTCGCGGTATTTGTGGAGCAATCGGTGTTTCTCGGGAACTGCAACCGCGCCATAGGCAATGCAAGCGCCGATGAGGAAAAGCGACGTGAGTGCCCTCAAAATCACGCTGCGGCTCGTCAATCCGAAGGAGATCAGTCCGACGCTGACGACGATGCTGGGGAGAAAGGCAAAATAGTCGGTGAACTTCAGCAGGCCGTAGCCCATGCCGCGCATATAGAGAAAGGCCTGTAGCGAGAGCATGACGAGCGTAGAGGAGAAGAGCGCGAGCAAATCGCTGTGCCTGAGCCGTCCGACGCTGGGACGCTTGGCGGCTGAGTAGGCGAGGGCGGCAAAGGCGAATCCGAAGACGAGGACGAAGCCGAGCGAGGCAAGGCGCACGGCGCCCGGGAAGTCGGAGAAGCGGTCGCTCGTCAGGAGCGTGAGGCCGGCGGCCTGGATGACAAAGGCGGGCACGGCGACCCAATCGCCGGGATGCCCGTGCGCGGCAAGATGGTATTCCGATATGACGTCTCGCCATTGATCGAGGGCGACCGGAGACGCAACGACGATGGCGGCGGCCAGAAATATGATCAGGGCGGCGCCAAAGAGGCGAATTTGGCGGCGCGCCGCGAGCAAGGGCAGAAAAATCGCGGCCAGGACCAGAAGATAGAACGGCAGCGACTCCGGGGAGGCCATCGCCAAAGTGCCCGACGCGAAACCGATGCCCGCCATGCCGGCGAGGAACTCGGAGCGCGTGCGGCCGTCGCGCACGGTCCAGATCGCAAGTGCTAATATGACGGGTGCCAGCATGCTGCCCATGGCCGACGCGTTGAACTGTTGCAACACCTGGTGCAGAAGGAAATTCCCCAGCGCCAGGACGGTGAAGCACACCGCGGCGGCAACGACGCTGCCGCAGAGGAGGACGACGATGCCGGTCGATGCGAGGACGATGACCGGCAAGGCCAGGCGCTGCGTAAGAAAGAATGCGGCGTGCGGCTTGAGCCCGAGGATATCCGCGAAATCGGCGACGAGAACGGTGCCGGGAGCCCGATACAATTCGTTATGCAGGGTAAATCCTGCGGGATAATGAGGCCTCACTTCGCTCCATCCGAAAGTGCGAATCCGGTCGACATTGCCGAGCACGACGAAGGTGTCGGCGTTCGTCAGCGGGAAATAGTCATCGAGGCCGACCGAGCGAATATCGATTGTATCGAGGGCAACGACGGCCACCGCCCCTGCCGCGATCAAGATCAGGCCGACCAGGAGCCTGCCGATGTCGCGCGGCCCGGTGAAACGCACCAGGATGACGGCCGAGAAAAGACAGGTGGACGAGAACAGGACCGGGACGATGCTGGAGGACCCGAGGCCCAGGAAATGCAGCCCCGTCGCCAGGCCCAGATAGAGGGTGACGCCGAACGCCGGGGCCAGGAGAAGCCAGCCGAAGCAATCCGAGGAGCGGTCTTGCGCCGCGAGAGCGAGGGCAACGGGCATCCCCATGAGAAGCATCGCGCCCAACTGCAGCGCCAACATGATCGCGAATTCGCTCATCGGTTCAATTCGCTCGTTCCCCCGGTAGCGATCTTCCTCAAGCTCGCAGCTCGCGGCGGCTGCCTCACCCGCCGCGAAATCGGCACATCGGTCAACAACGCGGACCTGCGCCGCACCCGCTCGCACCCCGAGTGCCGGTCGGCGATGCCCCGGCATGACCGCGCGCCGGGAAGACCAGTGCGCTGCTCCGTGCTTGTCCGCGCCGCGAAAATCCTATCAAATCGCCGGGGCTCTGACGATCGGGTAGCGCGTTCCAAGGCACGACCCAGTGGCGGGTGACAGGATGAATTACCGCGTCGGCGTGGATATCGGCGGCACCTTCACCGATATCGTGTTTCTCTCGGCCGACGGCCGCCTTCATCTCAAGAAGGTGTCCTCGAGCAGCGACAATTATGCGCGCGCGATCGCGGACGGGCTCGGCGCGGTCTTCGCGGAAACGGGCCTCTCGGGCGGCGACGTGAGCGAGGTCAGCCACGGCACGACCGTCGCCTCCAACGCCATCCTCGAGGGGCGGGGTGCGAAGACCGGCCTCATCACGACGAAGGGCTTTCGCGACGTGCTCGAGATCCGGCGCCTGCGCATGCCGCGGCTCTACGACATCGCCTGGGAGAAGCCGCCCCCACTCGTCGAGCGCTACCTGCGTCTCGAGGTCGCCGAGCGGACGAGTGCCTCCGGCGAAATTCACGCGCCGCTCGACCCGGCGGACGTGGAGCATGCGCTCGATCGTCTCGCGGGCGAGGGCATCGAGGCGCTCGCCGTCGCGCTCATCAACTCCTATGCCAATCCCGCTCACGAGACGCGCATCAAGGAGATCGTCGAGCAACGGCTGCCCGGGCTTCCGGTATGCATAAGCTCGGAGGTGCTGCCGGAGATCAGGGAGTTCGAGCGCACCTCGACGACCGTCATCAATGCCTACATCCTGCCGATCGTGCGGCATTATCTCGAGCGCCTCACCGCGGAGCTCAAGGAAAGCGGCATCTCGAGCCCGCTCATGATCATGCAGTCGAACGGCGGGATCATGACCGCCGAGGCGGCAGCACTCATGCCGATGCACATCGTCGAGTCGGGCCCGGCGGCGGGCGTCGTGGGCTCGCAGACCCTCGCGCGGCGCTTGGCCGAGCCCAAGGTGATCACCTTCGACATGGGCGGCACCACCGCCAAGGCCTCGATCATCGAGGACTACGAGATCAACCGCGCCACCGAGTTCTCGGTCGGCGGCGGCATCCTCGCCGGCTCGCGGCTGCTCACGGGCTCGGGCTATCTCCTGCGCGCGCCGGTCGTCGATTTGGCCGAGGTGGGTGCGGGCGGCGGCTCGATCGTATGGATCGACGCCGGCGGCTCGCTCCAGGTCGGTCCCAGGAGTGCGGGCTCCTCGCCGGGTCCGGTGTGCTACGATACCGGCGGGACCGAGCCGACGATCACGGATGCCAACGTGATCTTGGGCTATCTCAATCCGGAATATCTCGTGGGCGGTGCGGTCAAGCTCAACGCCGCGCGCGCGCGCGAGCTTTTCGCCGAGCGCATCGCGCGCCCGCTCGGCCTCTCGCTCGAGGACGCCGCCGAGGGTGCCCACCGCATCGCCGCCTCGAACATGATCCGCGCGATCAAATCGGTCTCGAGCGAGCGCGGGCGGGACCCGCGCGAATACGTGCTCTTCGCCTTCGGCGGCAACGGCCCGCTGTTCGCGGCATCGCTCGCGCGCCAGCTCGAGATGCGCCGCATACTGGTGCCGCCGGCGCCGGGCCTGTTCTCGGCCTTCGGGCTCCTCTACGCGGACGTCGAGCACCATTACGTGAGGACGTACCGGCGCGAGACGCGCGGCGCCGAGCTCGCAGCACTCAACGAGGTCATGGCGCAGATGGAGTCGGTCGCGCGCGCGCAGCTCGCGGCCGAGGGCTTCGCCGCGGAGGCGGTGCGGCTCAAGCGCGCGGCGGACCTCTGTTATCTCGGCCAGTCCTTCGAGCTCACGGTGCCGATGGAGGCGGGCGCCATCGATGGCGGGACGATCGCCAAGCTTGAGGAGGCCTTCGCGCGCGAGCACGAGCGCGTCTACGGGCATCGCGCGGGCGTGGACGAGCCCGTCGTGCTCATGAGCCTGCGGCTTGTCGCCCAAGGCATCCCCTTGAAGCCGCGCATGCCCGAGCGGCTCGTCCTCGAGCGCGGCAAAGGATCGGCGAGCGCCGCGCCGCGGCGGCGGCCCGTCTATTTCGGCGCAGCCCACGGCTGGCTCGAGGCGCCGGTGCTCGGACGCGGCGACCTCGCCGCCAAGGTGGCTGGCCCCGCCATCATCGAGGAGTATGATGCGACCTGCGTCATCCCGCCAAGCGCGAGCGGCAGGCTCGATGCGCACGGCAATATCGTGATCGAGCTCGCGCCTGGGATCACAAATGCCTGATACACCCTCGCTCATCGTCATGGCCGGGCCGGCCGCAGGCCGAGTCCCGGCCATCCACGTCTTGCGACGAACGCAAAAAGGCGTGGATGGCCGTGACAAGCACGGCCATGACGGGTGGAGAGGGCAACCCGAATCACGTATTTGCGATAGGCGGCACTAGCGCCGGAGCTTTAGCGGGGCTTTCCCGCGAGGAGGATCGAGCATGGCGTCGCGCAACACCGATGTGATCGAATTCCAGCTCTTCAAGAACACGCTGCTCTCGATCGCCGACGAGATGGCGTTGACCATCTTCCGCACCGCCTATTCGGGCGTGCTCAAGGACGTGATGGACTATTCCACGGCGTTCTGCGACGGCGAGGGCAAGACCGTGGCGCAGGGCCTGACCTTGCCGGCGCACCTCTGCTCGTTCCCCGCGGCACTCGCGGCGACGATCCGGCGCTACGGCGAGCGCATGCGTCCCGGCGACATCTATTGCCTGAACGACCCCTTCGAAGGCGGCATGCACCTGCCGGACGTCTTCATCCTGAAGCCGATCTTCCACGAGGGCGAGCGCCTCGCCTTCGCCGCGACCGTGTGCCACCAGACCGACATGGGCGGCAGGGTCGCGGGCTCGAACGCCTCCGATTCGACGGAGACCTATCAGGAAGGGCTGCGCATTCCGCCGGTCAAGATGTACGACGCGGGCGAGCCCAACGAGACGCTCTTCCGCCTCATCGAGAAGAACGTGCGGCTTCCGGGCCGCGTCATGGGCGACATGCGCTCGCAGCTCGCCGCCTGCCACATCGCGGAGGAGGCCTTCCTCCATCTCATCGCACGCCATGGCGCCGAGACGGCGAAGCGTCATATGCGCGAGCTTATCGATTACACCGAGCGGCTCACGCGCGCGGCCGTGCGCGAGCTTCCCGACGGCGAATGGAGCTTCGAGGATTGGATCGACGACGACGGCATCGAGCGCGGCAAGCCGGTGCCGCTCAAGGTCACGCTCAGGAAGAAGGGCGACAGGCTGGTGGCCGACTGGACCGGCTCGTCGCCGCAAGTGAAGGGTGCGATCAACAACACGCTCTCCTACACCAAGGCGGCGACCTACACCTGCGTCAAGTCGGTGCTGCCGCACGACATCCCCAACAACGAGGGCTTCTACCGCCCGATCGAGGTCATCGCCCCCGCGGGCACCATCGCCAATTGCGTGCTGCCGGCGGCGTCCGCCGCGCGCGGGCTCACCGGCTACCGCATGATCGACTGCTGCTACGGTGCGCTTGCCATGATGCTGCCGGACCGCGTTTTCGCGGCCTCCGACGGCGGCAATACCGGCATCTCGATCGGCGGCTATTACCCCGACCGCACGCCCTTCATCTACGTCGAGTTCATCTGCGGCGCGTGGGGCGGCCGGCCGTGGGCGGACGGGCTCGACGGCAACGCCAACATGATGGCGAACCTCTCCTCGCAGCCGATCGAGGTGTGCGAGGTCGAGCAGCCGATCGAGATCCTGCGCTCGGAGTTCGTCGCGGACACGGGCGGGGCGGGCAAGTTCCGCGGCGGGGTCAGCATCCGGCGCGACTACCGCCTGCTCGAGGAGGAGGCGGTCCTCCAGGTGCGCTCCGACCGGCGCACCTTCCGCCCCTACGGGCTTTACGGCGGCAGCCCGGGGAAGACCTCCTCGAACATCATCAATCCCGAGGGCAACGCCGAGGTGGTGCCGGCGAAGGTGACGATGACGCTCAAACGCGGCGATCTCTACCGCCACCAGTTGCCGGGTGCGGGCGGCTGGGGCGATCCGCTCGAGCGCGAGAGCTGGCGCGTGCTCAAGGACGTGCGCAACGAGCTCGTGAGCCTCAGCGCCGCGCGCGAGGACTACGGCGTGGTCATCGAGCCCGGGAGCTGGCGCGTCGACGAGGTAGGGACCGCGCGGCTGCGGGCGGAGCTCGCGCGCAAGCGGAATTGGCGCGTCGTCCCCGTCGTGTCGCGGTGAAGGGAATCATGGCGGCGAGGCGCGGCAAACGACGCCGCCCGCTGAGCCGCGGAACTGCGGGCGGCCCAAGTTAGGACAACCCAGAAGTCTGAAGATGCGCGCCACACAAGGCCGGAGATCGCTAGCGGTTCGCAGGCGTGAAATATCCGGCTTAGGCAGTCACCAACGCCCCCGCAGAAGTTGTTCTTGAATTTGCGCCTGCAGATAACGAGCACAGGACGTCAGCCATCGCCGCAGCGGAGGCAGATCGATTGGGCCGGCTGCGTGCATATCATGCGGACCCGCAGGACCAGGCCATGACTTTTCGGCCCATTTTGCGTGAGCAGCTAAATGAACGCCCGTCCAGCAGAGTTCGTCTCTATCAGGAACTGTAGGCAGGAAATCGCTAAACGGTTCGATCGCGCCTCGCTGGTCCTCATCACCGTCAAATTCTTTTACCGTTTCAGCCACTAATGCATCAATTTTGGTCTGTCGGTTTTGTTCAAGCTCATTAAAGTAAGTTCGAATTCCATCGACATGCCAATGAGGATGCGCTGCGCCAGGAGCTTGGAAAATATCTTTTCCTCCCTCTTCCCGCAGCACTCCGGCCCATTCAGCGCGCAGGAGCTGGCGCTTGGGGCTCTCTGGCTTTCCGTAATAGACGGTAAGATCTGACGCGCCGAATTGTAGGTGGCGTCGTCGTCCCTTCACCGGGGTGCACCACTCTTCATGCCAAGACAACCAATGCATCGGTGGATTATCGGGCGTTGTCTGGAGCAGGGGAACTACATGAACCCTTGTGCCGCCAAGGCGAGCCGCCGTTTCTTGTGGAAAATTACTGCAAACTAGAACAGCGACCGAATACTCAGAAAGCGCATAGTAAGTGCCTCCGCCTGGTGGAAGGACTCCTCCTAATTCACTGGCGATTGCACGCCAATGCGCCTTTACGTCGGCCTGATGTTTAAGCAAAAGAGACAACGACTCTAAATCCCATATAGTGACCGGACGAGCTCTTCGGATTTTGACCTAGGCGCGACGGCAAGACCGCTCCTTGCGATTTGCTCCCCGACAAAAGAAAGATCGCGCACCACATGATCGATGGCAGCCGTTGACTCGATCCTCCCAAGCAGATCAGGCAACCGAACCCTCTCGGAATACCGCTTGCTTAAATTAAGCTGGCCGCCACCGACCGTTGGGCAAACTTCGCTCAGCAGTTCCGTGAAAAACAAAGAATTGAAGATCACGACATATGCGTTAAAGATGTCGTTTATCGTAACGCCCAATTTATGCGGCACCGTCCATCGGGGCAGCCATCCATATCCTTGGACAATAATGTGATCTCCGGTCGAGTCGAACGCAAACGAGCCGGACTGCCCAAAGTACGAAGAGACGATTTTCTTGGTAGGCGAACGCAACCATTTTCTGTCCTCTCCGAGTTCCCACCATCGATCATGCTTGCCGCGGCGTTGCTTCAGTGCTGCCTTAAACGTCATGAGGTGCTTGCTGAAGGTAGGTAGATTTTCAGCAAGAGATTTTTCATTGTCCAAGGGCGGTAGCCCTTTTGATCTTGGATAAAAAATATACAATCCGGGCAAAATTTGACCGTCGCGAATATTTTCGTTCTCGGCAACGTGACGGAACCATCGCTGTTCGTCCGGTAACATCAAATGCCATCTAGGTTCGTCGATCATGAAAGCATCCCTCGGTGCAGGGATGGCCCCTTGCTTAACATCAAAAAGATGGCGTACCGTTGTGGGCACGTAAGTTTCAATTTTCTCTAACTCGCGTCGAAGTGTTCCCGGTCTCGGCCTCCAGGTGGGACTTCCGCGTAAGGTCGCCGTTGAGGCTTCATCCAAGGTCCAACCTTCGCTTGCTGTCCCGCTAAAGATATCTTGAGTCGTGCGCCGAAGAAATCGCAACGCTTCGGACGTGGCATTTTTCTTTTCTCCAACCCAAAGGGACCTGAACAGCGAGGACCCATCGTTAGGAGATTTGCGTAAAACCACACAGCCCGTCTCAACTGTCGCAAGTCTGAAAAGTCCCAATTCTGAAAAAACCGCTAAAAACGAAATGGACGCTTCGTCGAGCAAGTGCGACCGCCAATCCCGCGCATATGTCATACTCAAAACGCCCGCGGGCAGCAGCGTGCCCAACACTCCTTTTGGAGCAAGAGCCTGCAGGCCACGCTCAACGAACGCCATCGACATATCCGGTCTGCCGCGCGCAAACTTCCCAAGAATTTTCGAAACGAGTTGTTTTTGGTGGAAAGTAAGTTCACGCAGCGAAACGAAAGGCGGATTCATTAAAATAATATCTGCCGTTGGCCACGGGTGGTCATCTAATGAGTCGCGATGCTCAATTCTAGTGTCTGAAATCTTGAAGTCTGGCCAATCACGCCTCAAAGCAGCAAGCGTGAACCTTGTCATTTCAACTGCATAAATTGACTCATCGAAGCCAATGACTTTCACATTTCCAGCGTAACCGGAATCGCGAAGAGTTCGGAGCGCCTCGTGTAAGATTGAGCCAGACCCGCAAGCCGCGTCAAGAATCGTAATTTCTGGTGACAACAGCCCGTAAGAGCGCAAGGCCTGCTCAACAAGTGCGCGTGCAAGACCGGGCGGTGTGAAATGAACGCCACTTGCTGTATTGATCGATACAGCCGCGGGAGCGGGGACCCCAAAAATATCGGATAGACCGCGCTGGATCAGGTCAAAATGCGCTTCCTGAAAAACCATTGCGCCGGCATGACGAACGACGAGAGATGGTATCGTTTCAATTGCATGACCGGCGGCGAGAGCCGGCCTCCGGAATCCTGACACAAAATGTCCAATGAAATCCGCTGTCAGTCGCTTAAGGAAATCTGGCGCGTCTACATTTAGGTCAAATTCACTCGTCACCGCGTCCGCGTGATCGAATATCTCGGCGTCGTGCGACTTCAACATAGATCCGAGAATCAAGAGAAAGGCGGATAATGCACCGGCTTGTTGGTCCGGGCCAAACATTGATCGGAGCCGCCGGAAGCAGTCCACCGCGTGCATTGCAACGGTCTTGTTTATTTCGGCCTGACTGTACGCGATGCGATCATAGAAGCGGCTAAGCTTCCTTGTGACGCTTTCAAGCGTATAGTGTGAGCTTTCTGAACGATCCCATCGATTCAAAATCACGCGGTCTGAAGTTATCGTGACGTGATGAAGCACGCCAGAGGACCAAGCCCAACTTGGGGTATCAGGATTCCATGCGAGGCAATGGGATAGTCCAAAGCTGCCCCGTACATTATCCAAAAGGAGGTGATGCTCGCCTTCCGGAACTTGTTCCTGGGCAAAAAGGGGGGTATCCACCAACCCCAACGCGTTCGCCCATTTCTTGTTCATGACATTCCTGCTCGACTCGCATAATCGCACCGATTTTAGGCTGCGCGGTGAGGCAAGTACAGCGGTTTTTCGAGTTTCTTAAGAGGGCACCCTGTATTACGCGGAAGTGCTGACGTCGTTCCTGGGCGGTCGTGACAGGCGCAATCGGCAGCATCGCAAGCGCGGCCTCCACAAGCTCGCCGATTGTCCAGACGTGTTCTGTTACGCATAGCCGAATGAGCCCCGCGCTGCGCCAAATGCCGACGCCCCTCACCCGATATTGACGAGTGCCCCGCCATCGACCGGGAGGGCGGCGCCGGTGATGAAATTCGCCTCGTCGGAGGCGAGGAAGAGCGCTGCGTTGGCCACGTCCCAGGCTGTTCCCATGCGGCCGCGCAAGGGCACGCGCGCGTTGCGCGCGGCGACCACCTCGGCGCGGCTCTTCCCGCTCACGCGCGCGCGGGTGTCGACCGCCATGGGCGTGTCCATGAGGCCCGGCAGGATGGCGTTGGCGCGAATGCCGTACTCGGCGTTCTGGATGGCCAATTGCTGGGTGAAGGCGATCATCGCCGCCTTGGTCGCCTTGTAGGCGACGAGGGGATAGTTCTCCCACGCGGCGACCGAGGAGATGTTGATGATGACGCCGGCGCGCTGCGCGCGCATGATCGGCAGCACGTGCTTGCACGCCATCACCGTGCCGCGCAGGTTGATGGCGTAGATGCGGTCGAAGGCCTCCTCGGTGATGGCATGGGGTGGCGCGTCGCCCCCCGCGATGCTGACGCCGACGTTGTTGTGGAGGATGTCGATGCGGCCCCAGCGCCCGTGGGCGGCTGCGATCGCGGCGGCGAGCGTCGACTCCTTGGTCACGTCGGCCTCGAAGGCAACGCACTCCCCGCGCTTCTCGGCGGCCATCGCCGCCGTCTCCTCGGCCGACGCCAGGTTGCGGTCGACCGCGAGGACCTTTGCCCCTTCCTCGACGAAGCGCAGCACGGTCGCCCGGCCGTTGCCCATGCCTTCGCCGGGGCTCTGGCCGGCGCCGACGACGACGGCGATCTTTCCTTGAAGACGCATCTCTAACCTCTCTCCCGCGGCTCACTCCGTGGGCAAGGGAAATTCCTCGAGGTAAGGCAGATAGTCCTTCTCGACGTCGATCTTGAGCGTGGCGAGCAGACGCACCACGGCGTTGTAGTAGGCGATGGTGATGATGAGGTCCATCAGGCACTCGTCGTCGAGATGCTTCTTGAGCTCGGCGAACGTCTCGTCGGTCATGGCGAGGTCGCGCGTCATCTCGCGCGCAGCACGGATGGCCGCGCGCGCGGCCGGATCGAGCATCGTGGATTGGCCGTCGCTCTCCTCGATGAGCTCGCGCAGGTCGCCTTCCGAGACGCCGAAGTCGCGGCCGATCTTGATGTGGTGCGAGAATTCGTAAGCCGAGCGCGTCAGATAGCCGACCTGGAGGATGGCCATCTCGCGCAGGCGCGGGTCGAGGCGGCTTTGGTGGCGGATATATTGCCCGATGCCTTGCAGCCGCCGCGCGGCCCCCGGGCTGTGCACGAGGGCGCGGAAGAGGTTGATGTTGCGCGCGAGCAGGTCCTGGTTTTCGGGTGCCAAGTCCTTTTTGTCGAGATAAGGCACGCGTGCCATGATCCGGATGCTCCTTTCGAGTGACGGAACCCGCTCACTGCGTTCCGGGCGCCCGCGCGGGTCCGAGGAGGGTGACGCCGCCGTCGACGACGAGGGTCTGGCCGGTGATGTAGCGGGCATGGTCGGAGAGGAGGAAACGCACGGCGTGGCCCACGTCCCAGCCCGTTCCCTCGATGCCGAGCACCGAGGCCTGGCGGCGCCGCTCGCGCGCGGCAGCACTCATGCCGGCCGCATAGACCATCGGCGTGTAGACCGGACCGGGAGCGACGCAATTGACGCGGATGCCGGCACTACCGTGGTCGACGGCCATCGCGCGGGTGAGCGCGATCACCGCGCCCTTCGATGCCGAATAAGGGGTGAGGCCGCGCGGACGCAAGGCCGAGATCGACGAGACATTGACGATGGCGCCTCTACCGGCGCTCTCGATCATCGCCGGGATGGCATGCTTCGCCGAGAGGAATATGCTCTCGACGTTCGTCTGCATCACGCGGCGCCACTCCTCGGGCGCCACCTCGACGACGCTGCCGCGCCCGTCGATGCCGACGTTGTTGTCGAGGAAATCGAGCCGGCCGAAGCGGCGCAAGGCCTCGGCCACCATTTCGCGGCATTGCGCCTCCTCGGTCACGTCAACGACGCAGGCTGCGGCAATTCCCCCCTCGGCGGCGATCATCTCGACGGTGCGCTCGGCGAGCGTGGCAAGGCGGTCGACCGCCAGCACGCGCGTGCCCGCGCGCGCCAAGAGGATCGCCGCCGCGCGTCCGTTGCCGATGCCGTCGCCTTGCGAGCCGGCACCGGTCACGATCGCGACCTTGCCGGCGAGGCCGGCGTCGTCTTGCGGCTTCTTGTCGTCGGCCATGCTCCCCTCTTACGGCAGCCCGGTTCCGGGGATATCGACCCGCACGGTCTCGATCCGCCCGTCGCGCTTCGTTGCCTGGGCGGGACCGCTGCCCGAGCTCGTGCAGATGAACAAAGTGCGGCGGTCCGCGCCGCCGAGCATGCAGGCAAAGGTGCCCTGCTCGCCGGTCGAGACGGTGCGCGCGACGCGGCCGCCGTCGAAGACGCGGATGACCCGGCTCCCCCGCGCATCCGCGACCCAGACCGCACCCTCGGCGTCGAGGCAGATGCCGTCGGGGAAGCACTCCCCGAGCTCGGCGAAGACGCGGCGCTTTTCCAAGCCGCCGCCTTGGCCGATCGCGAAGGCGGTAAGCCGCTTGGCATAGGTCTCGGCGACGATGAGCGTCCTGCCGTCCGGCGTGATCGCCATGCCGTTGGGAAAGAACAGCTCCTCGGCCGCGCGCACGACGCGGCCGTCGGGATCGATGCGAGCGACCGAGGTCGTGCGCGGCGCCTCGCCGGCATGGCGATCGAAGCCGAAGTTGCCGACATAGGCGCGTCCGGTACTATCGACCACCATGTCGTTGCAGGGTCCCGTCGCGAGGGAAGCGAGATCGGCATAGAGCTCGAGCTTTCCCGCATCTTGCCGCAGCACGCGATGATCGAGCATGGAGACGACGAGGAGGCGGCCGTCGAGCGTCCAGCCGAGGCCGGAGGGGCGCTTCGGCACCTCCGCGATCGTCTCGGCATGCCCCTCGAGATCGACGGTGAGCACGCGCTGGGAATAGAAATCGGAGAACCACAGCTTGCCCTCGCGCCAACGCGGCCCCTCCGGGAAGGTGAGCCCGGCGAGCAGCACCTCCGGCTTGGCGTCGTCTCGCTTCATCGTCGTGGACCCCATACCCCCCTCCCTACCCTCCCCCTCAAGGGGGGAGGGGCTATTCGGAGTGCAGCAACGCGCCTCTCAATCCCTTGCAGCGCTGCCCCTCCCCCCTTGAGGGGGAGGTCGCCCGAGGCCGCAGGCCTCGGGCGGGAGGGGGGTGTGCTGCGCTCATCATGTCCGCAAGCAAGCCTACGCTGTCGGCTCGGCGTCGAGGCGCACCGCGATGCCGTCGAGCTCCTGGCGCGCGGCCGGATAGCGCTTCATGACGAGGGGATCGTGGCCGGGGACGACATGCGCGGGCGTGCTGGCGAGGCGCCGCAGCTTGCCGTAGCCCGCGAGCATGTCGCCGAGGTTGTAGATGATCGGATAGGGCCGCTCCTGCTCGATGTTGGCATAGAGATGCGCCGCGTCGGAGGCGATGACGACCCAGCCGCGCCGCGTCAGCACGCGCACCGCCTGCAGGCCCATGGTGTGACCGCCGATGAAATGCACGCTGAGACCGGGGGCGAGCTCCTCGTCGCCGTCATGGAAGGCGACGCGTCCCTCGAAGAGCCGGCGCACCATGCCGGTGACGTGCTCGGCCTCGAAGGAATGACTGAGCGCCCCATGGCACATGCAGCGGCCGGTGGTATAGGCCATCTCCTTCTCCTGGATGTGGTAGGTCGCGTTGGGGAAGAGGTCGAGGCCGCCCGCATGGTCGTAATGCATGTGGGTGATGATGACGTCCTTGACGCCCAAGGGATCGATGCCGAGCGGCCTGAGCCCGTCGGCCGGCGAGCGGATGAGCTGGCGCTGGCGCTTCTCCGCCATGTCCTTGCCGAAGCCCGTGTCGACGATGAAGGTCTTCCCCTTGCCGGTGATCGCCCACACGAAGTAGTCGATCGGCATGGGCCCGTCGTGCGGATCGCCGCCGAGGAAATTCTCGCTCGCGCGCCGCGGGTGATGGGCGTAGCGGACGGCATAGACCTCGTAAGCGTCGCTGGTCGCCATGATATTGCTCTCCCTTTCCGCAAGGACCGCTCGAAGCCTTGTCCGAGCTCAAGCGCGGCCGTCAGTTGCCGCGCTTCACCTCGACACCCGCCCATTTCTCGATGCATTGGACGATTGCGGTGAAATCGCTCGCGGGCCCGAGCTCGCCATTGGCGTATTGCCAGAGCGAGCGCACGGCACTCCCGACCCACATCGGTACCTTGAGCTCCTCCGCCTCCTCGAGGCAGAGCTTCACGTCCTTGTACATGAGGCCGGTGGCGAAGCCGTAGTCGAAGGTGCGCGGCAGGATCGAGCGCGGGAACTTGACCTCCGTCGCGGTATTGCGGCCGCTGCCCGCGTTGATGACGTCGACCATCACCTGCGGGTCGAGGCCCGCCTTGGTCCCCATGACGATGGCCTCGCACGAGATCGCCATTGCCGCCGCCGACATCAGATTGTTGGCGAGCTTCATGGTCTGGCCCATGCCGGGCCGCGCGCCGATGTAGAAGACCTTGCCGAAGATCCTGAGGACGGGCTCGAGCCGCTCGAAGTGCTCTCTTGCGCATGCGGCCATGACCGCGAGCGTGCCTTTTTCGGCGCCGCCGACGCCGCCGCTCACCGGCGAATCGACCGCGGCGATGCCCTTCTCGGCGAGTGCTGACGCGATCTCGGCCGCGATGCGCGGCCCCGTCGTCGAGAGATCGACCATGGTCTTGACGCGCTTGCCTTCGCCGATGCCGCCCTCGCCAATGGCGACTGCGCGCACGATGTCGGGCGTGGGCAGGCTCAGGAATACGGTCTCGACCGCGGACGCCACCTCGCGCGCCGATCGCTTCGGCTCGCAACCGCGCGCGACGAGGGGGGCGAGGGCTGCGGCACTCGTATCGAAGATCGTAAGCTTGTGACCGGCATCGAGGAGCCGTCCCGCCATGGGGCCGCCCATCTTGCCGACGCCGATGAAGCCGAGCTGCTCGGGCATCGCTCTTGCCTCCCTGACGTTTCTCCCGTTCCTGCCGGCCGCAGGCGGGTGCCGCGCTTGCGCTCGATGGGCGAGGGGCGATGTGACGAAGACCTCGCGGCCACGCGCAGGCATTCTCTTGGAAGAGCCTTCGTGAACGTACTATCATCGCGGCGGGGCGAGCAAGGGGTGGACATGGCCGAAATCCAGCGCGGCTTCCCGGGGCTCGGTTGGCTCGAGGCTTTCCGCGAGCGGGTCAATGGCGATGCGGAGATGAAGGTCGTCGGCGACTGGTTCACCACGTCGCTCTCCCTCGGCTTCGGCGAGCGGCGCTACGTGCTGCGCATCGAGAAGGGGCGGATCGGGGAGATCGTGGCCAATCCTCGCCTCGACGTGCGCGCCTCCTTCGGCTTCCGCGCCCCGCTCGAGGTGTGGCGCAAGTTCCTGAGCCCGGCGCCCCCGCCTCTCTTCCACGACTTCTTCGCGATGCTGATGCGCGTGCCCGAGTTCGTGCTCGAGGGCGACAGCCTCGTCGCCATGCAGAACGCGCGGGCGCTGCATCGGATGATGAACCTCATGCGTGCGCCTGGAGCGACGAATGGCTGAGTACGAGCCCATCCTCGGCCGCTATCTCCCGGTCTCGCTTGAGGGCGACGTCTGCCGCATCTATGTCGAGGAGGCGGGGCAGGGACGGGCGCTCCTCTGCCTTCACACCGCGGGTGCCGACAGCCGGCAATACCGCCACCTGCTCAACGATGCCGAAGTCACGCGCCGCTTCCGGGTCATCGCCTTCGACCTCCCCTGGCACGGCCGCTCGACCCCGCCCGCCGGGTGGTGGCTCGCCAAGTATCGGCTCACCACCCAAAGCTACCTCGCCATGGTCCGCGCGGTGTGGCTCGCCCTCGGGCTCGAGCGTCCGGTCGTCATGGGCTGCTCGATGGGAGGTGCGATCGTGCTCAAGCTCGCGGCGGATCATCAAGACGAGCTCTCTGGCATCATCGGGCTCGAGAGCAGCACCTACGCGCCCGGGCGCTACAACGACTTCCTCCACCATCCGGCGATCCACGGCGGCGAGCTCTGCGCCAGCTACACCTACGGCCTCAATGCGCCCGCGAGCCCCGAGGCGGGCAAGCGCGAGAACTGGTGGTACTACAGCCAATCCGGACCCGGCGTCTATCAGGGCGACGTGCATTTCTACTCGAACGACTGGGACGCGCGCGAGGACATCCGGCGCATCGACACCAACAAGTGCCGCGTCTCGCTCTTGACCGGCGAATACGACTATTCCTGCACGCCGGAGATGACCGCGGCGGTCGCGGGCGCGATCCCGGGCGCGCGCTTCACCATCATGCCCGGCATCGGCCATTTCCCCATGGTCGAGAACTATCCCCTCTTCCGCCGCTTCCTCCTCCCCGAGCTCGAGCTCATGGCGGGGTGAGGGACGCCTCGCTCCCGTTCATCGCGCGGATCGTGGCAAGCGTAAGGGGCGTGAAGGGCGCCGGCACGAGGATGCGCGTCTCCATGCGCTCGAGGAGCGGCTCGACCGCGGCGGCGAAGCGAGGCCAGCCGGGGTGCGCCGTCAGTATCTTGCGGCGGCGCGCGCGCTCCTCGAGGCTCTCGTAGGCCCAGAGGTGGACGACCTCGTTGAGCGCGCCCGTCTCGCTCGTGAAATAGCCGATGAGGCCGCCGAGGATGGGCTTGAGGAGGGGCAGGCCGAGCGTCTCGACCGCGCTGAGGAACTCCCCCGTCTTGCCCGGCCGCAGGAGATAAGTGCGCTGCTCGCTGATCACGGGCGATTACTCCCTCTCCCGCAAGCGGGAGAGGGAGGGACCCGCGGCCGAAGGCCGTGGGAGGGTGAGGGACAGCGCGATGGTCGGCAATGAGCAATCTCCAATCTTCGATTGACCGGCGGGGCCGTCCCTCACCCTTCCCATCGCTTCGCGATGGGCCCCTTCCCTCTCCCGCGAAGCGGGAGAGGGCTTCTACTTCATCGCCCAGATCGCCTTGGCCGAGGCGTCGGCGATTGGGTAGACTGTGACGGGCTCGCCGTGCTGCCACTGCACGATGACGAGGGGGGCATCGACGCGGCGTCCCCTGTCGTCGAACTTGATGTGGCCGCCCGCGAAGAATTTGGCCGCCCCTTCGCTCGTGTCCATGGCGCGGATGGCTGCGGCCACCTTGCGGCGGTCGGCGACGCCGGCCTTCTCGAGCGCGTCCTTGAGGATCTGCACGTGGCCGTAAGCGCAGAGGCTGTCCTGGGTGAGCCAGGGCTCGCCCGTCCGCTTCTTGAAGCGCGCGATGAGGTCCGCCTGCCCCTTGTTGCTCCAATTGGCGACGGTGACGAGCACGTCCTCCATGACCTCCGCACCCGCGGTCTTGAGCAGCTCCGGCCCTCCCATATGGGCGCCGTTCCCCACGATGGGAACGCGTGTCCCGCCCATGCCCATCTCGGTCAGCTTCTGCATGAGAAGCGTGTCGTCGGGCACGTTGGTGGAGATCACGAAGAGGAAATCCGGCCGCGCCACGCGCGCCTTCTGCACGAGCGGGGTCGCATCGGAGAGGGGGGGCGTATAGGTCTCGTCTAGGAGGAGCTTGAGCCCGTATTTGGCGAGCCCGCCCTGGCGCATGGGCTTGACGAAGCTCACGGGGGCCGCCGTATTGTCCGAGATGATCCCGGTCGTGGTCGGCTTCTTCCCCGTGGTCTTCTCCGCAAGCTCCATGATCGTCGGCAGCGCCAGCTCCGCCTGGCGGTCGCCGGTGGCCGAGGTCTGGAACACGTAATGGAAGCCGCGGCTGGTGATCTGGTCCGAATAGGAGAGTGTCAACCACGGCAGCTCGGCGCGCTCCGTCACTTCCGTGACCGCGAGCGTGAAGGAGCTGAGCCAGGAGCCGACGCCGCCGACGAGATCCGGATTCTGCGCCACGACGAGCTGTGCCGCGTTCTTCGCCTTCTCCGGCGAGTCGCCGGTATCGGCGACGATGAGCTTCATCTTGGCGCCGCCGAGCGCCTTCACTCCCCCGGCGTTGTTGATGTCGTCGATCGCCATCTCGGCACCCATGCGCTCGAGCAGGCCCTGGCGCGCCCACGGCCCCGAGAGCGGCACGATGAGCGCCACTTCGACCTCCTTGGGTTGGGCTTGGGCGGGCGCTTCTGCAAGCGCGAGAAGGCCGAGTGCCGCTGCCGTGGCCGCGATCGCGGCGTGGAACAGCCGGTTGAACGTGCGGGTCATCTTATTTCCTCCCTGGGCAACTGCCCGATCACATGCCGAGATAGACCGTTCTGATGCGGTCATCCTTGAGGAGCGCCTCGCTCGAGCCGGTGAGGACGACGCGGCCGGTCTCGAGCACGTAGCCGAAGTCGCAGGACTGCACGGCCTCCGCCACCCGTTGCTCGACGAGCAGGATAGTGAGCCGGTCCTCGCGATGCAACTCGCCGATCCGCTCGAAGATGAGATCGGCGACGGCGGGGGCCAATCCCATCGAGGGCTCGTCGAGCATGAGGAGCCGAGGCGCCGAGGCCAGTCCGCGGCCGATCGCCAGCATCTGCTGCTCGCCGCCCGAGAGCGTGCCGGCGAGCTGGTCGCGCCGCTCGGCCAGCACGGGGAAGAGCGCCATGACGCGCTCGAGGTTGCGCGCCCACTGCCGCCGCCCTGCCGCCGGATAGGCGCCCATCTCGAGATTCTCCAGGACGGTCATCGAGGCGAAGACCTGGCGGCCTTCCGGCACGTGGGCGATGCCGAGGTGCGCGCGCTCGGCGGCCGGCATGGCGAGAAGGTCGCGCTCCTCATAGCGGATGCGGCCGGCCTCCGTCGGCACCGTGCCGGAGATCGCCTTGAAGAGGGTCGTCTTGCCGGCCCCGTTGGGCCCCACAATGGTGACGAACTGGCCTTCGCCGACCGCAAGCGACACTTGCGAGAGTGCGGTAAGGCCGCCGTAGGCGACGGTCAATCCCTCAACCGCGAGCATGGAGGGCCGTCCATTTGCTGCCGAGATAGGCCTCGACCACGGCCGCGTCGGCGGTGACCTCGCGCGGCCCGCCGACCGCGAGCACGCGCCCGTGGTTCAGCACCACGAAGCGCTCGGCCAGGCGCATCATCGCGCGCATCGTGTGCTCGATGATCACGACCGTCGTACCCGAGGACGGCAGCGCCCTGACCGCGGCGAGCATCTCCTCGACCTCGGCCGCCGCGAGGCCGGCGAGCGGCTCGTCCATGAGGAGGAGGCGCGGGCGCCCGGCCAGCGCGCGCGCGAGCTCCATGAGACGGAGCTCCTTGTTGCTGAGGGCGCCGGCGAGCGCCTCCATGCGCGGCCAGAGGCCGACCCTCTCGACCGCCTCGCGCGCGATCTCGAAGGCCTCCTCCTCGGCCGCGGCGCGGACATAGGCGCCGACGACGACGTTCTCCAGCACCGACATGCGCTGAAATGCGCGCACCACCTGGAAGGTGCGTCCGACGCCGAGCCGGCAGATGCGGTTGGGCTTGAGGCCGACGAGGGTCTGCCCCGCGAAGACGACGTCCCCGCCGTTCGGCTTGAGGAAGCCGTTGAGCAGATTGAAGAGCGTCGTCTTGCCGGCACCATTTGGGCCGATGATGCCGAGGATGGCCCCTTCCTCCACTTGGAAGGCGATGCCGTCCAAGGCGCGCAGCCCGCCGAACGACTTCGAGAGCCCGCTCACCTCGAGGAGGATGTGCGGGGAGGTTTGGCGCTCGGCGGAGACGGGGACGGCACGCGGCGCCGCTGGGGCTGCGCTGCGGATGGCCGCGCCAGGCGTGGCTCGTGCAAGGTGGAGCCAGTCGCGCACGCGCCAGAAGATGCCTTCGGGGGCCAAGAGGATCACGAGGATGATGGCGATGCCGTAGACCACACCTTGGATTCCCGGGATCACGTCGCCGAGCTCCGCCTGCAGCGTCTCGCTCAATGGGATCAGGATGACCGCGCCGATCACCGGTCCCCACAACGTGCCCGTGCCGCCGAAGAGCGTCACCACGAGGGCCTGTGCCGAGGTGAGGACGCCGAAGACGCTGTCCGGCGTCACCACGAGGAGGACGACCGCATAGAGGCCGCCGGCGGCGGCTGCCACGGCGCCGGACAGCGTGATGGCCCGCATCTTCCATTTGAGCGTGTCGATGCCCGCCGCTTCCGCGGCCGGCTCGTTCTGCTTGATGGCAAGGAGCGAGCGGCCGAAGCGCGAGCGCTCGACGGCGAGCGAGATCACAAGGGCGGCGACGAGCAGGCCCACCGCCAGCGCCATGTAGACGCGGTAGTCGCTGAACTGCATGTACCAGGCGGGCGCCTCGCGCTTCATCGGCAAGGGCACTTCCTGATAGCCGAGCCACTCGAAGACGTAGAGGAGGGCGAGAGGATAGGCGAGCATCGCGAGGGCGAAATAATGCCCGCGCAGGCGGAAGGTCGGATAGCCGATGACGAGCGCGGCGACGACGCCGACCAGCATGCCGAGCGGGATGCCGAACCACGGCGTCAGGTCGAAGCGGACGAGGAGGATGGTGACCGTATAGGCGCCGAGGCCGAAGAAGGAGGCGTGGCCGAAGGAGACGAGCCCGGTGTAGCCGCTGAGCAGGTTCCAGGACAGCCCCAAGACCGCCCAGATCGGCACCAGCGTCATCATGAGCTGGTAGTAGGAGTTGCCGACCGCGAGCCCGAGCGCGAGCCAGCCGAGCGCCATGATCGCGATCGCCGCAAGCGGGAAGAGCACGCCGCCGCGGCCGGCCACGGCTCAGATCCGCTCCGCGGCGCGGCCGAACAGCCCCTGCGGCCGCATGAGGACGACGAGAAGGAATACCGCGAAGATCGCCGCGTTCTGCAGTTGCGTGGGCAGCACGAGGGTGGAGAGCTGTTGCACGAGGCCGATCGTGAGTCCGCCCCAGAAGGCGCCGAGAATGCTGCCCATGCCGCCCATCACCACGCCCGCGTACATGATGATGACGTAGTCGAGCCCGACGTAGGGCTGGAACGGATGGTAGGTGGCGACGAGCCCGCCCGCGACGGCGGTAACGCCGGTGCCGATGCCGAAGGCGATGCGGTGGGCGCGGTCGACATCGATGCCCATGTAGGTGGCGGCGGCCGGATTGTCCGCCGCCGCGCGCAGCGTCTTGCCCAGCCGCGAGCGATTGATGAGAAAATAGAGCGCCGAGGCGATGACGATGGAGAGCACGCAGGCAACAACACTCGCCTTGTTGATGAACACGGCAGCCGTCGGATCGTAGAGGAGCGGGATCTCCCAGGCGCGAAGCGCCAACGTCGTGCGCGCCGACTGCGGCGTCGAGCCGAAGAGGATGAGCGCGCCGTTCTCGAGCGCCAAGGCGACGCCGAGCGTGAGGATGAGCTGCGCCGAGCGGCCCTCGTCCTCGCTTCCGCTGACGCTGGTGCCGCTGACCCGCGCGATCAGGAGGCGATGGAGCAGATAGCCGCCGACGAAGAGGGCGGGGCCGGCAAGGATGGCGCCGACAAAGGGTGCCGCCGCCGGCCCCAGGAAGGCGAGCAACCCCCAGACGCTCACGACATAGAGGTTGAAATACATGCCCAGCATGAGGAAATCCCCCTGGGCGAAGTTGATCACGCGCATCACCCCGAAGATGAGCCCGAGCCCCACGCACATGAGGCCGTAGATGCAGCCGAGGAAGAGGCCCGCGGCGAGCGCCTCGAGAAACGTCTCGGCGAACATTCCGAAGGGACTCATGCGGCGCGGTCCGCGGCTGCTCTGGGCGCGTGGGTAGCTCTAGCGACGGCGCGGCGAGACGACGGTCGCCGCCCTCCTCGAGCCGCTGCTGCCGGGCCGGGCATTGCTGCAATGACCTCCCTCACCTGTTCCCTGCTCCTTCTTTGACAGCGAGACACGGAGCTTGGCGGGCAGCATGGGTTATGAGCGCCCGCATTGTCCAGCCCGACGGCGCTGCGGCTCGCTGCGCGACGCAGCGTACTCCGCCCGCCGGGCGCTTGCCTTTGCCCAACGCGGCGCACATACTTCCGGGAGCGAAGGGGGCCGTGCCATGAATCGCTCCGACAGTTCAACTGCTTAACAATGCCTCTCTCGGCTCCGAACAGGCGACGCGGCGTGGCCGCGGCGGCGCGCAGTGCCGCCAAAGCAAGCGACGAGGCGGCGAAGCCGCGCGCCATGTTCAAGAAAATCCTGATCGCGAACCGGGGCGAGATCGCCTGTCGCATCATTCGCACCGCGCGCCGCATGGGGATTGCGACGGTCGCGGTCTATTCCGAGGCGGATGCCGATGCGCTCCATGTGCGCGAGGCGGACGAGGCCGTAGCGATCGGCCCGGCGCCGTCCGCCGAGAGCTACCTCAGCATACCGCGCATCGTGAAGGCGGCGGCGGACACGGGTGCGGAAGCGGTCCATCCGGGCTACGGCTTCCTGTCGGAAAATCCCGCCTTCGTGGACGCGCTGCAGGTGGGGAAGATCGCCTTCATCGGCCCGACCAGGGCGGCCATCGCCGCCATGGGGGACAAGATCGAATCGAAGCGCTTGGCCCTCGGTGCCGGCGTAAGCACGGTGCCGGGCCTGAATGAGGCGGTCGCCGATCCCGACGCGGCGGTCAAGTTCGCGCGCCGCATCGGCTACCCGGTGATGATCAAGGCGGCCGCGGGCGGCGGGGGCAAGGGCATGCGCATCGCGCGCAACGACGGCGAGGTCCACGAGGGTCTTCGCCTGGCGCGCAACGAGGCGCGCTCGGCCTTCGCGGACGACCGGGTCTTCCTCGAGAAATACATCGAGGAGCCGCGCCACATCGAGATCCAGATTCTGGGCGACGCCCACGGCAACATCGTCCATCTCGGCGAGCGCGAGTGCTCGATCCAGCGCCGGCACCAGAAGGTGATCGAGGAGGCGCCGAGCCCGTTTCTCGACGCCAAGACGCGCCGCGCCATGGGCGAGCAGGCCGTCGCCATCGGCCGGGCGGTGGGCTATCGCTCGGCCGGCACCGTCGAGTTCATCGTCGACCGCAAGCGGAACTTCTACTTCCTCGAGATGAACACGCGCCTCCAGGTCGAGCATCCGGTGACGGAGCTCACGACCGGCATCGACCTCGTCGAGGCCATGATCCGCGTCGCCGCGGGCGAGAAGCTCGCCTTCCGGCAGCAGGACATCAAGCTCAACGGCTGGGCGATCGAGGCGCGCATCTATGCCGAGGACCCGTTCCGCAAGTTCCTGCCGTCGGTCGGCAGGCTCGTGCGCTACATCCCGCCCGAGGCGGACGGCAAGCGCGTGCGCGTGGACAGCGGCGTCTACGAAGGCGGGGAGATCTCCGTCTACTACGATCCGATGATTGCCAAGCTCATCACGGGCGGCCAGGACCGCAACGAGGCGATCGCCAACATGCGCGCGGCACTCGACGCCTACTACGTGCGCGGCCTCACGCACAACATGCCGTTCCTCGCCGCGATCATGGCCCACCCGCGCTTCGTGGAGGGCAGACTCTCGACCGGCTTCATCGCCGAGGAGTTCGGCGAGTCGCTGAGTGCCGCCAGTCTGGCGCTCGAGGAGCCGGCCCCGCTCGTCGCCGTGGCGGCCGCGATCGGGCGCCGCGTGGCGGAGCGTGAGTGCCGCATCAGCGGCCAGCTTGCCGGCTACGAGGCGAGAGCGGGAACGGAGTTCGTCGTCGTCTTCGAGGAGACCCAGCACGCGGTCAAGGTATCTGCGGCCGAGGGCGGTTACGACGTGAGCGTCGGGGGAGAGCGCCACGCGGTGCGCAGCGCCTGGCGCATCGGCGAGCCGCTCTTCAAGGGCAGCGTCAACGGCCGCCCGCTTACGGTGCAAGTCGAGCGCCAAGGCACGGGCTACAAGCTCAACCATGGCGGCCATCAGCTCGACGTGCGCGTCCTCTTGCCCGCCACGGCCAAGCATCTCGCCGTCATGCCCAAGAAGGCAGCGCCCGACCTCTCGCGCTACCTGATGTCGCCGATGCCGGGCCTCCTGGTCTCGCTCGCGGTCAAGGTCGGCCAGGAGGTCAAGCCGGGCGAGGAGCTCGCGGTCGTCGAGGCGATGAAAATGGAAAACATCCTGCGCGCCGAGCGCAACGGCGTCGTCGCCAAGCTCCACGCCAAGCCGGGCGACAGCCTGGCGGTCGACCAGGCGATCCTCGAATTCGCCTGACGCGGCGGCATGAGTGCCGCGCAAGAGAGCAAATGCGTGCGCCTGCGCCTCGAGGGACGCGTTCAGGGCGTGTGGTTCCGCGCCTGGACCGCCGAGGAAGCGGGGCGGCGTGGCTTGCGCGGCTGGGTGCGCAACCGCGCGGACGGCAGCGTGGAGGCGCAGTTCGCGGGTGCCGCTTCCCTCGTCGACGAGATGGTCGAGGCCTGCCGCCGCGGCCCGCCGCTCGCGCGCGTGCAGGGCCTGATCGCCGCCGCCGTCGAGGACGACGGCGTGCCCGGCTTCCGCCAATTGCCGACCGTGTGAGGCCGCCCCGCGCGGCGCGAAACTATGCAGGTAGGTACTGGAAGCTGCCTTCGAAGCGGCCGGGATCGAGTTCGGCGCTCATGCCGCCGGCCGGGCGATTTTCCGCGCCGGCACGTAGTGCGCTGCCAAGAGATGCTTGTCGCGAGCCAGCGCTCGGCAGGCGATGGCAACGACGGGCGGCAGTTGGTCTTTCTTCAGATAGCCCATGACGGTGCGCCGACCGACCCCAAGCAGCTTGGCCGCCTCCGTCAAGGACAATCCCAATGCCGTTCGCCATTCCGCGAAATCCGCCCCCGTCATCGGCTGCTGCTCTTCCGCGATCCGCCGGAGCGTTGAGGCCGAAACGTCTAGACGGCCCCATTTCGTTTGTACAGGCCAAGCCACCCCGAGACCGTCTTCTACGATCGCCACCTTGGCGAAGGTCTCGGCGTCGTCCATCAGTCGCGCGAAATGTGCGCTGCGAGCGATCAATCCGGTCATGTCGAGTTCGTAGTGCCGCCGATCCCCGGCGAAGCGAACGCGCAGAACGCGGCCGCCGGCTGGATGCACTTTTGTCAGTCTCGTCAGCTTGTCAATCACGCCGGCCTGCGCTCCCTTCGGCGCTTGCCGCGATTTTCGCAGGCTACTTGTCTTTGCTCATGTTGCTTTCGATCAGGCACAAGTAATAGGCGATGGCCGCGAGATTGTGATCGATGTCCGCCAGCTGCGCGGCAAGGCGGTCATTGCCGGCGATCACCTGCGGGCCGGGCGCCGGGCAATTCGGCTCGACGGCGGGAGGCTGCGGCGCCATCGGCACCGCTTTCGTCTGAGCGCCGACTCCTGTGTAAAGTGCCGCCGATGCGGCGGCGATCATCAGTGCCGTCAACGCCATTCTCTTCATGCCGGCCTCCCTTGATTATCGGCTTCCACGATGACTTCGGCTTCGAACACCTCGGCGAAGGCGTCCTTGAGGAGCGCGTCGAGCTCGGCCGTCGAGACGCGGACGCCGAGGGCCGCGAGCGAGGTGACGCCGAATTGCGGTGCCGCGATGCCGCAAGGCACGATGGCGCTGAAATGCTCAAGCTCGGGGTCGCGGTTGAGCGCCATGCCGTGATAGGTGACCCAGCGGCTGATGCGCACGCCGATGGCGCCGATCTTGTCCTCGCGGCCACCTCCGCGCTCGACCCAGATGCCGATGCGTCCCTGGCGCCGCTCGCCCTTGACGCCGAGGCGGGCGAGGGTGCGGATGACCCACTCCTCGAGGTCGTGCACATAGCGGCGCACGTCGCTGCCGCGCCGGCGCAGGTCGAGCATGACATAGGCGACCCGCTGGCCCGGGCCGTGGTAGGTGAATTGGCCGCCGCGTCCGCTCTTGTGGACGGGGAAGCGGCCGCGCTCGAGGAGGTCCTCGGGCTTGGCACTCGTCCCCGCCGTCACCAGCGGCGGGTGATCGAGCAGCCAGACGAGCTCGGCGGCCGTCCCGGCGCGGATGGCGGCAACGCGCGCCTCCATGGCCGCGACCGCTTCCTCATAACCGACCGCCTGGCGCGAGATGCGCCATTCGAGGGGGGTAGGGCGGAGGCGGAGCTGGTCCTCTTCGAGATCGCCCATTCGGCGAGGTTCCTTTGCCCTTTCAAGGCGTTGCAAGACGGCGGCGGCGTCCTTGATCTCGCCTTGACGATTTGCTATTCCCCCTCTCTCAGAAAGGCAAGCACCCCGCGCCCGCAACGAGGCTCCGGGGTCACGCGGGCCTTCTTGCGGTCGTGGCGGAATTGGTAGACGCGCAGCGTTGAGGGCGCTGTGGGGGCGACCCCGTGGAAGTTCGAGTCTTCTCGACCGCACCAAGATCCAAGCTCATTTTCCCGCCGATTTCTCTCGCGTGAAGCCGCGCCCTCTTGCGTTATGATCGGGTGCGAACGCGCGGCAAGTGCGGGGAGGCGAGCCCATGAGCTTCACCATCGACCGCATCGACCATGTCGTGCTGAACTGCCGGGACGTGGAGGCGAGCGCCTCCTGGTACGAGCGCGTGCTCGGCATGACGCGCGAGCGCTTCGGCCCGGAGCCGCGCACGGCGCTCAAGTTCGGCAGGCAGAAGCTCAATGTGCGGCCGAGCGGGGCTGCCAACTGGGAGACAGGCGCGGTCGATGCGCCGGGCTCGCTCGACCTTTGCTTCATCACCTCGGCGGGCCCGCAGGAGGTGCTCGCGCATCTCGGGAGCTGCGGCATTGCCGTCTCGGCGGGACCGGTCAAGCGGACCGGCGCGCTCGGGTCCATGACCTCGGTCTACTGCCGCGATCCCGACGGGAACCTCATCGAGATCGCGTCCTATCCGACCGCATGACCCGAGGCGGGATCGGGCGGCGCCCGCCGATGCCGCAACGGGTGACGGTTCGACGTGATGTACCGTCAAATCCGGCTGTGGGAGATGGCCGATCTTGTCCGTATGACTGATGAGCACACTTCACGCGAGGCGGCAGAGGGAGGAGCGCCATGGCATTCGCGCGTAGGTTCTGGCCCGTGGTGATAGCGGCAATCCTAGCCGTTCTGATTTACGATATCGCAATGCGCGCCGGATCCTCGTCTGCAGCAGGATGGGCCGCTTTCAGTTTTGCCGGCGGCTTCTTCGTGCTCGGCTTCGCTCTAGATGTCCTCGCCGAGCTCAAGGCTATTAGGGCGGCAATCGAAGCTCAGCATCTCGGCGGCCATTCGACCTGAGACAGCGCCCCGCCGCGACCCAGGTTGGACGCGGGCGGCGGAATCGTTAGGATGACGGCCCAAGGGAGCGAGTGGCCCGCGCGCGATCGCCTGTGAGCGCGACGACGGCCCAGAAAGACACTTCGAGGAAGGCGCCATGGCGGACGATCTCAAGGACGCGGCACTCGAGTACCATCGCGCGTATCCGCCGGGGAAGCTCGGCATCGTGGCGACCAAGCCGCTCGCCAACCAGCGCGACCTGGCGCTCGCCTACACCCCCGGCGTGGCGGCGGCGTGCGATGCCATCGTGGCGGACCCGGTCGAGGCCTCGCGGCTCACCGCACGGGGCAATCTCGTCGCCGTGATCACGAACGGCACCGCGGTGCTCGGCCTCGGCCACATCGGCCCGCTCGCCGCCAAGCCGGTGATGGAGGGGAAGGCCGTCCTCTTCAAGAAATTCGCCGGCATCGACGTGATCGACATCGAGATCGCCGAGACCGACCCGCAGAAGTTCGTCGACACGGTGGCGCGGCTCGAGCCGACCTTCGGCGCCATCAATCTCGAGGACATCAAGGCGCCCGAGTGCTTCGAGATCGAGGAGGCGCTGCGCGCGCGCATGCGCATCCCGGTCTTCCACGACGATCAGCATGGCACCGCGATCATCGTGGGCGCCGCCGTGCAGAACGGCCTGCGCGTCGTCGGCAAGCGCATCGGGGAGGTCAAGGTCGTCTCGACGGGGGGAGGGGCCGCCGGGCTCGCCTGCCTCGACCTCCTCGTCAGCATGGGGCTCAAGACGGAGCACGTCGTCCTCGTCGACCGCCTCGGCGTGGTCTACGAGGGCCGCAGCGAGGAGATGACCCCGCGCAAGGCGCGCTACGCCAAGGCGACGGCCGCGCGCAAGCTCGAGGAGGTGATCGACGGCGCCGACATCTTTCTCGGCCTCTCCGCGCCCGGCATCTTCACGGAGGACATGGTGCGGCGCATGGCGGAGAAGCCCCTCATCTTCGCACTCGCCAATCCCGTGCCCGAGATCCTGCCCGATCTCGCGCGCGCGGCGAAGCCCGATGCGGTGATCGCCACCGGCCGCTCGGACTACCCGAACCAGGTCAACAACGTGCTGTGCTTTCCCTTCATCTTCCGCGGCGCCCTCGACGTGGGCGCCACCACCATCAACGAGGCGATGAAGCTCGCCTGCGTCGAGGCGCTCGCCGAGCTCGCGCGCATGGAGCCCTCGGAAGTGGTGGTCAAGGCCTACGGCGGCGAGCATGCCGGTTTCGGGCCCGACTATCTCATCCCGCGCCCCTTCGATCCGCGCCTCATCATCGAGCTGCCGGCCGCGGTCGCCAAGGCAGCAATGGAGAGCGGCGTCGCCACGCGCCCGATCGGCGATTTCGAGGCCTATCGCGAGCGCCTCTCCCAGTTCGCCTTCCGCTCCGGCCTTGCCATGCGGCCGGTGTTCGAGCGCGCGCGCCAGAACCCCAAGCGCGTCGTCTATGCCGAGGGCGAGGAGGAGCGCGTGCTCCGCGCCGTCCAGGCGATCTCAGACGAGGGCTTGGCGCGCCCGATCCTGATCGGGCGGCCCCACGTCATCACCTCGCGCCTGCAGCAGCTGGGCTTGCGCGTCCGCGCGGGCGAGCACTTCGATATCGTCAATCCCCAGGACGACCCGCGCTACAAGGACTATTGGACCAGCTATCACCAGCTCATGCAGCGCAAGGGCGTGTCGCCCGACCACGCGCGCATGATCGTGCGCACCAACAACGTGGTGATCGCCGCCCTCATGGTCCGGAAGGGCCACGCCGACGCCATGATCTGCGGCACGGTCGGCAGCTATCAGCAGCATTTGCGCCATGTGCTCGACGTCATCGGCAAGCGCGAGGAGGGGCGCAACGTGGCGTCCTTGAGCCTGCTCATCCTGTCGTCGGGGACTTATTTCATTTGCGACACCTACGTCACTCCCGAGCCGAGTGCCGAGGAGATCTTCGACATGACGCTCGTCGCGGCCGAGGAGGTGCGGCGCTTCGGCATCGAGCCCAAGGTGGCCCTCCTCTCCCATTCCAATTTCGGCAGCGCCGATACGCCGTCTGCGCGCAAGATGCGCGCGGCCCTCGCCATGCTCCACGAGCGCGCGCCGGAGCTCGAGGCCGAAGGCGAGATGCATTCGGATGCCGCCCTCTCGGAGGAGGTTCGCCAGCGCATCTTCCCGAGCTCCAAGCTCAAGGGACGCGCCAATCTCCTGGTCATGCCGACGCTCGATGCCGCCAACATCGCCTTCAACATGGTGAGGCTGCTGGGCGACGGCTTGGCCGTCGGACCGATCCTCCTGGGGGCTGCGCTGCCGGCCCATATCCTGACGCCCTCGGTCACGGCGCGCGGGGTGCTGAACATGACCGCGGTCGCGGTCGTCGACGCCCAGCTCTACGCCGCAGGCCGGCTGCCGGGCATCCCGAGTCCCTCCACCCGCGTGGCGCGCGCCGGCTGGGTGCGCTGAAGTGTCGCGAGCGCGCCACGGGCGCCTTGTTCCAGGGGCGGCGGAGGTCTAAATAGAGGGGTCGCCAGCGCGCGACAGCCAGGAGCGGCGGGGCCGATGGCCAGACTCCTCAACGTGACGCTCAACGGGCGGCGGCGGACGGATGCGGTCGAGGACAACGTCCTGCTGCTCGACTATCTGCGCGAGATCGCCGGCCTCACCGGCACCAAGACGGGATGCGACGGCGGCGAGTGCGGCGCCTGCACGGTCCTGATCGACGATACCCCGACACTCTCCTGTCTCACGCTCGCGCCAACTTGCGAGGGCAGGCGCGTCGACACCGTCGAAGGCCTCGCCCAAGCCGGGCGCCTCTCCTCGGTCCAGCGCGGCTTTCATGAGAAGCTCGGCGCGCAATGCGGCTATTGCACGCCGGGCCTGATCATGGCGTCCGAGGGCCTCCTGCGCCGCAACGCGCATCCGAGCGAGGCCGACATCCGCGCAGCACTCGGCAGCAACATTTGCCGCTGCACCGGCTACGTGAAGATCATCGAGGCGGTCAAGCACGCGGCCGAGCTGCGCGCGCGCGGGGAGGCCGCGTGAACGAGATCGCAGCCAAGCGCTCGATCGGCGGCTACGTGCCGATGGTCGACGGCCCCGACAAGGTCTCGGGTCGCGCCAAATTCACCGCCGATTTCGCCACTCCCGGGGCGCTCGTCGGCCGCATGTACCGCAGCCCTTACAGCCATGCGGAGATCGTCGAGCTCGACGTCTCCGCGGCCCTGCGGCTCCCGGGCGTGGTGGCCGTGGTCACCGGGGCGGATTGCGACAAGACGCACGGCGTGCTGCCGGTAGCACGCAGCGAGCATCCGATGGCGCGCGAGCGCGTGCGCTATCGCGGCGAGCCGGTCGCGGCGGTCGCGGCCGTCGACGAGGCGGTGGCGGAGAAGGCGGTGAGCCTCATCAGGATGCGCGTGCGCGAGCTCCCCGCCTACTACAGCGCCGCCGCCGCGAAGGCGCAAGGTGCTGTCGACCTCCACGCGCACCGGCCGCACAACATCGAGCGCGACGTGCTTTTCGAGCTCGGCAGCGTGGATCATGGCTTCGCCGAGGCGGCGCTCGTGCGCGAGGAGAGCTATTTCTGCGCCGAAGTGTGCCAGAACCAGATGGAGATGCACGCGGCCCTTGCCGAATACGATCCCGTGCGCGAGCGCATGACGGTCCATGCCTCGACCCAGGTGCCTTATTACGTGCACCTCATGCTCGCGCGCATCCTCGACATGGACGCCTCGCGCATCCGCGTGATCAAGCCGCACGTGGGCGGCGGCTTCGGCTGCCGCACCGAGGCGCTCAACGTCGAGCTTATCGCCGCCTTGCTCGCGCGCAAGGCGGGGCGCGCGGTGCGCATGGTGCTGACGCGCGAGGAGACCTTCATCACCCATCGCGGGCGGCCCGAGACCGAAATCCGCCTCAAGATGGGCATGACGAAGGAAGGCCGCATCACGGCCGTCGAGTGCGAGTGCCATCAGCGCGGCGGGGCGCATAGCGGCTACGGCATCGTCACCATCCTCTATTCGGGGTCGATGCTCTACGCCATCTACGCCATCCACAACGTGAAGTACATCGGCGCGCGCGTGCTGACCAACACCCCGCCCTGCGGCGCCATGCGCGGCCACGGCACGGTCGACGTCCGCTTCGCCTTCGAGGCGCTCCTCGACGAGATGGCGGGCGAGCTCGGCCTCGATCCCTTCGCCGTGCGCCGCGCCAATCTGCTCACGGCACCCACCTTCTCCGACAACGATCTCATGATCAACAGCTACGGCCTGGCCGAATGCCTCGACTGGGTCGAGCAGGCGAGCGGCTGGAAGGAGCGCAAGGGCCGTCTCGCGCGCGGCAAGGGGCTCGGGCTCGCCTGCTCCCACTACGTCAGCGGCGCCTCCCGGCCCGTCAACTGGACCGGCGAGCCCCATGCCACGGTCAAGCTCAAGCTCGACTTCGACGGCTCGATCGTGCTCTTGACGGGAGCCGCCGAGATCGGCCAGGGCTCCTCGACCGTGCTGGTGCAGACCGTCGCCGACGTGCTCGGGCTCGAGATGGCGCGCATCCGCATCGTGAGCGGCGACAGCGACGTGGTGCCTAAGGACAACGGCTCCTATTCCTCGCGCGTGACCTTCATGGTCGGCAATGCGGCGATCGAGGCGGCCGAGAACCTCAAGAAGATTCTCATGGCCGCGGCGGCGAGGAAGCTCGAGGCGCGGCCGGAGGACATCGAGTGCCTGGGCGAGCTCTATCGCGCGGGCGCCCAGGACAAGGGCGTCTCTTTCAACGAGGTGGTGACGGAGGCGCTCAACGAGAGCGGCACCATCACGGTCACGGGAAACTTCTCGACCATTCCCGCCTCGCACGGCGGCAAGAAATACCGCGGTGCCGCCATCGGCGGCACCATGGGTTTCAGCTACGCGGCCCAGGTCGTCGAGGTGAGCGTGGACGAGGAGACCGGGGTCATCACCGTCGACAAGGTCTGGGTCGCGCATGACTGCGGCAAGGCGCTCAACCGGCTGACCGTCGAGGGCCAGGTGCAGGGCTCGGTGTGGATGGGCATGGGCCAGGCGCTCTCGGAGGAGTCAGGCTACCACGACGGCCTGATGGTGACCGCCAACATGCTCGACTACCGGGTGCCGACGATCCAGGACTCGCCGCCGATCGAGGTCCATATCGTCGAGAGCAACGACCCCTACGGCCCCTTCGGCGCGAAGGAGGCGGGCGAGGGCTCGCTCTCGGGCTTCCTGCCGGCACTCGCGAACGCGGTCGCCGACGCGGTCGGACTGCGGCTTCACGAGCTTCCCGCGACACCGGACCGCGTGTTCGCGCTCGTCGAGAAGCGCCGGCGCGCCGCAGGCGCGCCTTCTTCTGCGTCACGCAAAGTCGCGGCCGTGCCGGCCGCGGAGGGCGCCGCAGGCGCGCCTTCTTCTGCGTCACGCAAAGCCGCGGCCGTGCCGGCCGCGGGGGGCGCAACGAGGAGTTGATGGAGGCGCTGCCCCACTTCCAGCTCATCCGCCCGGCGAACGTCGCCGAGGTGGCGGCGGCACTTCTAGCCCATCCCGAGAGCCGGCTCTTGGGCGGCGGTACCGATCTCGTCGTCAACATCCGGCGCGGCATCGAGGCGCCCGCAACGCTCATCGACATGAACGGCGTGGCCGAGCTGCGTAAGCTCAAGGCGGACGGCAAGGGGTTAGCACTCGGCGCCTCGCTCACCATCGCGGAGCTCGCGGCGCATCCGGCGACCGCCGAGCATTATCCCGTCGTGGCCCAGGCCGCGGCATCGATCGCTGGACCGACCCAGCGCAACATGGGGACGGTCGGCGGCAACCTCTGCCTCGACACGCGCTGCATCTACTATAACCAAAGCGAATGGTGGAGGAGCGCCAACGATCATTGCCTCAAGACCACGGGCAAGATGTGCCACGTGGCGCCCAAGAGCCGCGGCGTCTGCTTCGCCACCTTCAGCGGCGATCTGGCACCCGCCCTCATGGTCCTCGGCGCCGAGGTCGAGCTCCTCGGACCCGCGGGCCGTCGCACGCTTCCCTTGGCCGAGCTCTACATCGGCCATGCCCGACAGGACGGCTCGAGTGGGGACGGCAAGCGCTATCTGGCCCTTCTGCCCGGCGAGTTCGTGACCGGCGTGCGCGCGCGCGCGATCCCGGGCCTGCGCTCCGCCTATGACAAGATCCGCATCCGCCGCTCGATCGAGTATCCGGTCGCGGGTGTCGCGGTCGCCCTTCGCCGCGAGGGCGACCGGCTCACAGGCCTCCGCGTCGCACTGACCGGAACGAATCCGCGGCCGGTGCTGCTCGCGGGCACCGAGGCGCTTTGCGGCGGCCCGCTCGACGCGCGCGTCGAGGCTGGATTGGACGGGCTCATCCGCGACCAGGTCATGGCGATGAAGACCACCTTCACGCCGGGCCATTACCGCCGCCGCGTCGCCGGCGTGCTCGCCCGGCGCCTCGTGGCACGGCTCTACGCGGGCTGACGGTGCCTATGGAGGCAAGTGCCGCGGCGGGCGGTCGGCACCACACCATCAGCGAGCTCGCGCGCGAGTTCGACGTGACCACGCGCACCATCCGCTTCTACGAGGACGAGGGGCTGCTCGCACCCGAGCGGCGCGGGCAGATGCGGCTCTACAGCCCGCGCGAGCGCGTGCGGCTCAAGCTCATCCTGCGCGGCAAGCGCCTCGGCTTCAGCCTGGCCGAGATCAAGGAGATCTTCGATCTCTACGACGGCGCGCCCGGCGAGGCCGGCCAGCTGCGCCACTTCCTCGGCAAGATCGCCGAGCGCCGCCAGCTGCTCGAGCGGCAGCGCGAGGACATCGAGGTGACGCTTGCCGAGCTCGCGAGCGTCGAGGCGCGCTGCCACGCGCGCCTCGCCGAGCTCGCCGGCCGGAGCAAGCCCAAGAAGGCCCGCGCCGCCGGCAAAGCCCGCTAGAGGGTGTGCGCATCTGCCCGACTCCCCGTCCTCAACGAGCGAGCGAAGAGCAAGACGACCGTGTTGACGTTTACGTAAACGTAAAGTAAACTCGATCTCCTCTACTGGATGAGGGAGCATGGCCCGCTTCGAGCCTTTGGACCCCGCGTTCGAGGCGCGCGTGCGCGCAAGCTTCGCGCGGCAGCGTGCCATGGCGCTCGTCGGCGCCAGGCTCGGCACGGTGCGTCCCGGCGAGGTCGAGATCGAGCTCGCCTATCGCGAGGACCTCACCCAGCAGCACGGCTTCATCCACGGCGGCATCGTCGGCATGATCGCGGACAGCGCCTCCGGCTACGCCGCCTTCAGCTTGATGCCGGCGGATGCGAGCGTGCTCACGGTCGAGTACAAGCTCAATCTGCTGGCACCGGCGGAGGGCGAGGCGCTTGTCGCGCGCGGGCGCGTGCTGCGGCCGGGGCGTACCCTCGTCGTCGCCGAGGCGCGGGTTGCGGCCCTCAAAGGGGGCAAGGAGGTCGAGATTGCGGCGTCGCTCTCGACCCTCATGACGCTCCCCGGCAGGTCCGATGCACCGCGGGCGGGGAGCGGGGGAGAGGCGGCCGTTGATCCCCGCCCTTCGCAGGGCGTGCGGTTCCCGCTAGAGTCGCGCGACGACGCGCCGGGAGGAGCCGAGCCATGATCCCAAACCAGCCGCAGGGCCTCGATTTCGGCTTGGGCGAGACCGCCGAGATGCTGCGCGCCACGGTGCGCGATTTCGCTTCCGACAGGATCGCCCCGCGCGCGGACGAGATCGATCGCTCCAACAGTTTCCCGCGCGAGCTCTGGCCCGAGCTCGGCCGCCTCGGCCTCTTGGGCGTCACCGTCGAGGAGGAGTGGGGCGGCGCCGGCATGGGCTATCTCGAGCATTGCGTCGCCATGGAGGAGATCAGCCGCGCCTCCGCCTCGATCGGCCTCTCCTACGGCGCCCACTCGAACCTCTGCGTCAATCAGATCCGCCGCAACGGCAACGCCGAGCAGAAGCGCCGCTATCTGCCGAAGCTGATCTCGGGCGAGCACGTGGGAGCGCTCGCCATGAGCGAGCCGGGGGCGGGCTCCGACGTCGTCGGCATGAGGCTGCGCGCGGAGCGCAAGGGCGAACGCTATGTCTTCAACGGCAGCAAGATGTGGATCACCAACGGCCCTTGCGCCGACGTGATCGTGGTCTACGCCAAGACCGATCCCCAAGCGGGCCCCCGCGGCATCACGGCCTTCCTCGTCGAGCGCGGCTTCAAGGGCTTCTCCACGGCGCAGAAGCTCGACAAGCTCGGCATGCGCGGCTCCGACACGGGCGAGCTCGTCTTCCAGGACTGCGAGGTTCCGGCCGAGAACGTGCTCGGAGAGCTCGGCAAGGGTGTCAACGTGCTGATGAGCGGGCTCGACTACGAGCGCGCGGTGCTCGCGGCCGGCCCCTGCGGCATCATGCAGGCGTGCCTGGACGTGGCGGTGCCCTACGTGCACGAGCGCCAGCAGTTCGGCCAGCCCATCGGCAACTTCCAACTCGTGCAGGGCAAGCTCGCCGACATGTATACGACCATGAACGCCTGCAAGGCCTACGTCTATGCCGTGGCCAAGGCGTGCGACCGCGGCGAGACCACGCGCAAGGACGCGGCCGGCGCCATCCTCTTCGCCTCCGAGAAGGCGACCCAAGTGGCGCTCGATGCCATCCAGCTTTTGGGCGGCAACGGCTACATCAACGACTTTCCCACGGGACGGCTCCTGCGCGATGCCAAGCTCTACGAGATCGGCGCCGGCACCTCCGAGATTCGGCGCTGGCTCATCGGGCGCGAGCTCTTCGAGGAGACGGCCTAGGCCTGCGAAATAGAGAGGGGCGAGCCATGCTGTTCATGGTGATCGAGCGCTTCAAGGGACGCGATGCCAAGGCGGTGTATCGCCGCTTTCGCGCGCAAGGGCGTGGCGCCCCCGAGGGCCTCAAGTACGTCAACAGCTGGATCGAGGCCAATTTCGAGCGTTGCTTCCAGCTCATGGAATGCGAGGACGCGCGCCTCCTGCAGCAGTGGGTGGCGTTCTGGGGCGACCTGATCGAGTTCGAGATCGTCCCCGTGGTGCCCTCGGCCGAGACCCGCGAGGCGATCGAGGCGTTGCTGTGAGAGGGCCAATGTCATGATTCGTACTTTCGCCATGACTGGAGGAAGTCGTCATTGCGAGCGCAGCGAACCCCGGCGGACGCCGGGGCAGGCTGCCGCGCGACAAAAATTCACTGGATTGCTTCGGCGCCCCTTGGGCGCCTCGCAATGACGGGGATTTGCCTGATTTCGCGATTCTTAGAACGAGATGACTGGGGAGGATGATCATGGCGGAAGGCGAGCGCGTCACCATTCCGGCACGCAAGGGCAAGGCCGCGATCGTGCGCAAGGGCCAAAGCGTGCGCGTCATCAACATCCACGGCAGCCAGGTCGTCGATACCTGGGCCTTCGGCATGCGCGACCCGCGCGAGTTCATGTCGATGGAGCACACGCGCACCCATCTCCTGAAGCTCTTTCCCAAGCGTGGCGACAGCCTCGTCACCAACCGGCGCCGCCCCATCCTCACCCTCGTCGAGGACACCTCGCCGGGCATCCATGACACGGTGCTCGCGGCCTGCGACCGCTACCGCTATGAGCAGCTCGGCTGCAAGGGCCATCACGACAGCTGCACGGACAACCTCGCGGCAGCACTCGGCGAGCTCGGCATGGCGCCCCCCGAGACCCCGAGCCCGCTCAATCTTTTCATGAACATCCCGGTCGCGGCCGACGGCAGCCTGAGCTTCGAGCCCGCGGTCTCCAAGCCCGGCGACTACGTGACCTTGCGCGCCGAGATGGATTGCGTCGTCGCCTTCTCGGCCTGCCCGCAGGACATCGTGCCGATCAACGGCCTCGCCTGCACGCCGATGGACGCCCAGTTCCAGATTCTCCCGTAGGAGGACGCCCCCTCGTGGCAACAGTGCTCATCACCGGTGCAGGACGCGGCCTCGGCCTCGAGTTCGCCCGCCAATGCGCGGCCGACGGCTGGCGCGTGCACGCCTGTGCGCGGCAGCCGGAGAAGGCGACAGCACTCAAGAAGCTCGCCGGCGAGGTGATCACACATCGCCTCGACGTGCGCGACGCCAAGGAGATCGCCCTGTTGCAGGCGGCCCTTGCCGGCGAGCCGATCGACGTGCTGCTCAATAACGCCGGTGTCCCCGGTCCGCGCGGGCAGCCGATCGCGGATATCCGCGACGAGGAGTGGCTCGAGGTCTTGCGTGTCAATGCGATAGCACCGCTCCGCATCGCTTCCGCCCTCGCCGACAACGTGGCGAAGAGCAAGATGCGGCTGATGGTCTTCATCTCGAGCCAGTTGGGCTCGATCGCGCGCGCGGCTGCCGGGTGGCATCCCTACCGCATGAGCAAGGCCGCACTCAACGCCGGCGTGCGCGTGCTCTCCCTCGAGCTCGCGGGACGCGGCATCACCTGCGTGGTATTGCATCCCGGCTGGGTGCGCACCGACATGGGCGGCCCGGGAGGTGCCCTCGACCCCGCGACCAGCATTGCCGGCATGCGCGGGGTGATCGCCAGGCTAAAGCCCTCCGACAACGGACGGTTCCTCAATTACGACGGCGCCGAGATCCCCTGGTAGGGAGAGGAGGCTCATGTTGCTCAATGAAGCGCAGACGATGGTCAGGGACACCGCGCGCGCCTTCGCGCGCGAGAAGCTGGCACCCCATGCGGCGGCGTGGGACCGCGATGCGCGCTTCCCCGCGGACGCGATCGCGGAGATGGGCCGGCTCGGCTTCATGGGCATGCTTTTGCCCGAGGAGTGGGGCGGGGCCGCCGCCGGTCCGGTCGCCTATGCGCTGGCGCTCGAGGAGATCTCGGCCGGGGACGGCTCGTGCGCCGGCATCATGAGCGTGCACAACTCGGTCGGCTACATGCCGATCTACCGCTTCGGCTCGGAGGAGCAGAAGAAGCGCTTCCTGCCGCGCATGGCGAGCGGGGAGTGGCTCGCCGCGTTCTGCCTGACCGAGCCGCAGGCGGGCTCGGATGCCTCCAATCTCAAGACGCGCGCGCGCCGCGAGGGCAACCAGTACGTGCTCAACGGCACCAAGCAGTTCATCACCAGCGGCAGCACGGCCAAGGTCGCGATCGTCTTCGCGGTGACCGATCCCGCCAAGGGCAAGAAGGGGATTTCCGCCTTCATCGTGCCGACCGACACGCCGGGCTACCAGGTGGCGCGCAAGGAGGAGAAGATGGGCCAGCGCGCCTCCGACACCTGCCAGATCGTCTTCGCGGAGTGCCGGCTCACGCCCGACCTCCTGCTCGGCGAGGAAGGCGAGGGCTACCGCATCGCGCTCGCCAATCTCGAGGGCGGGCGCATCGGCATCGGCGCCCAGGCCCTCGGCATGGCGCGCGCGGCCTATGAGGCGGCGCTCGCTTACGCCAAGGAGCGCACGAGCTTCGGCAAGCCGCTCATGGGGCACCAGGCGGTCGCCTTCCGCCTGGCGGCGATGGCGACCGAGATCGAGGCGGCGCGCCAGCTCGTCCTCCACGCGGCCGAGCTGCGCGAGCGCGGCGAGCGCTGCCTAAAGGAGGCCTCCATGGCCAAGCTGTTCGCGAGCGAGATGGCCGAGCGCGTGTGCTCCGATGCCATCCAGATTCACGGCGGCTACGGCTACCTCAAGGACTTCCCGGTCGAGCGCATCTATCGCGACGTGCGCGTCACCAAGATCTACGAGGGCACGAGCGACGTGCAGCACATGGTGATCGCGCGCGAGATCGCGGCCGGGTGAGCGCCGGGCGCGAGCGGGCCATTCTTCTATCTCAAATCGTGCGTTTAGACGGCATGGCACCCGTGGTGGTAGTATGGCGCGTTCCAGCACCAGCACAACCAAGGGAGTGTTCCATGCCCGATAAATCGACTTCAGGCGTTAAAACTACTGCTGCATCGCAGGCCTCCTCCAAGGATGGTGCCACGCCCGCTTGCGCTGCCGGCCTCGTGTGTGCGCCGGAGTTCGCCATGGCGGCGCTCTATCAGAGCTATGCCCACTCGACGGGGCTGCTCTACGAGAACGCCGTCCAGGCCCAACAGCGACTCGCGTGCGTCGCGCAAGCGGCGACGCTGCTCGGCGTGCTCGGCATATTCGGCGTGATGCCCGGCGCCACCGCGGCCGGGGGCAGCGGCGCCGCGAAGAGCGGCACCGGCCACGCCGCGGCCTAACTCGGGGACTCGCACCGCACCCGGGTGCCGCCACGCACGCGGGTGCGTCATCTGCCAGCAGCGGGGGCTCGAGCGCGGCTACCGCACTCCTTCCACCCCCGCGGCCGGCCGGGCAGAGCCCGACCCCGCCAAGCCACTCCGGCAATTCTTCCCATCGGCCTCGTCCCTAAGACGCTCGGCTACGGTTTTTGTGAAGCGCCATCGCGGAGAAATCGATCTCGCCGCGCTCAGCGATAGGTCGTCGTCGTGCGGCGCAGGACGTCGATGATGCCGACGGCCGCATGATCGAAGTCGATCGTGAATATGATGCGATAGTCTCCCACGCGGCGGCGAAAGGCGTCCGTGCCCTTGAGCTTCACGACGTCGCCCGCCAAAGGGTCCTTCTGCATCGCGTCGAGCGCCGCCATGATTTGGTCGCGGCGGCCAGGGGGGATGCGCCTAAGGCTTCTTTCGGCGCGGCGGGCGAGGTGAAGTGCCAAGCTCGTGGCGCAGTTGTTGGAAAGGGCGGTGCATGCCCGCGCGCAGCTCTCGCTTCCCCGCCTCGATCGCCACCATCTCCTCCGCATGCGGCCTGTCCTCGGAGAGAGCGGCGGCGCGCGCTCGCGCCCGCTCCATATCGGCCTCGCGGATGTATTTCCTGAGCGCCTCCCGCACGAGCTCGGAGCGCGTGCGGTGCTCGCTTCGGCGGACGCGGTCGAGCTCCTCCGCCATCGCGGGCGGCAGGGACACGGATAGAAGGGCGGTCGTGCGCGGCATGTTCGGCCTATTACCGAGTATTACCTTTTATTACTTTGCATTAAAAGGCGAGCGGCGTCAACGAGGACCTGCCTGCGGGTCCGGGGTGCGGCTTCGCGATCTCCCCGCGTGCCAAGCGGGGGGGGGCTGGGCTATAAGAGCCCGGCGGGTTTCGCTGCCTGCCGACAAGAGGCATGAGGTGCGCATGGCCGTGCTGAAGACAGCGCTCGACACGCAGGCGGAGGAGTTCCGCCGCAATGCGGAGGCGATGCGCGCCGCAGTCGCCGACTTGCGCGCCAAGGTCGCCGCGATCAAGGAAGGCGGGGGCGAGGAGCCACGGCGCAAGCATCTTGCGCGCGGCAAGCTACTCCCGCGCGAGCGCGTCCGCGCGCTTCTCGACGTGGGCTCGCCCTTCCTCGAGCTGAGCCAGCTCGCGGCTTACGGCATGTACGGCGGCGAGGTCCCGGCCGCGGGCATCATCACCGGCATCGGCCGCGTCTCGGGCAGTGAGTGCGTCGTCGTCGCCAACGATGCCACGGTCAAGGGCGGCACCTACTTCCCGCTCACGGTCAAGAAGCACGTGCGGGCCCAGGAGATCGCGCGCGAGAACAATCTCCCCTGCATCTATCTCGTCGATTCGGGCGGCGCCAACCTGCCGACCTGGGAGGAGGTCTTCCCGGACCGCGACCACTTCGGCCGCATCTTCTACAACCAGGCCACCATGTCGGCTGCCGGCATCCCGCAGATCGCCGTGGTCATGGGCTCCTGCACCGCGGGCGGGGCCTATGTGCCGGCGATGTCGGACGAGAGCATCATCGTGCGCAACCAGGGCACCATCTTCCTCGGCGGACCGCCGCTCGTGAAGGCGGCGACCGGCGAGGTGGTGAGTGCGGAGGAGCTCGGCGGCGCCGACGTGCACGCGCGCACCTCCGGTGTGGCCGACCATTACGCCCAGAACGACCTCCATGCGCTCTCGATCGCGCGGCAGATCGTGGCCAATCTCAACCGCACGAAGCGCATCGAGCTCGCGCTCGGCGAGCCGGCCGAGCCGCTTTACGACGCGGACGAGCTCTACGGCGTGGTGCCGAGCGACGTGCGCAAGCCCTACGACGTGCGCGAGGTGGTGGCGCGCCTCGTGGACGGCTCCGTCCTCGACGAATTCAAGCAGCTCTATGGCTCGACCGTCGTGTGCGGCTTCGCGCACATCTACGGCTATCCCGTCGGCATCGTCGCGAACAACGGCATCCTCTTCTCCGAATCGGCACTCAAGGCGGCGCACTTCATCGAGCTCTGCGCCCAGCGCGGCGTCCCGCTCGTCTTCCTCCAGAACATCACGGGCTTCATGGTCGGCCGCAAATACGAGGCGGGCGGGATCGCCAAGGACGGCGCCAAGATGGTGACCGCGGTCGCCTGCGCGCGCGTGCCGAAGTTCACCGTCATCATCGGCGGCAGCTTCGGCGCCGGCAATTACGCCATGTGCGGGCGCGCCTACGGCCCGCGCTTCCTCTGGATGTGGCCCAACGCGCGCATCTCGGTGATGGGCGGCGAGCAGGCGGCGAGCGTGCTCGCGACCGTGCGCCGCGACAACATCGAGGCGCGCGGCGGCAGCTGGCCCCAGGAGGAGGAGGAAGCCTTCAAGGCGCCGATCCGCGCGCAGTACGAGGAGGGTGGGCATCCCTACTACGCGAGTGCGAGGCTGTGGGACGACGGCGTCATCGATCCCAAGGATACCCGCCGCGTCCTCGGTCTGGCCCTCTCCGCCGCCTTGAATGCGCCCGTCGAGCGCACGCGCTTCGGCGTGTTCCGGATGTAGCCGACCGATTTCCAAAGAAATCCCTCTCCTCCTTCAGGAGGAGAGGGTAGGGTGAGGAGGTCGTTGGGGCGATAGGTGTCGGAAGTGATCACACAAGGAGCGCTGAGTCCGAACGGCGTGTTGAAGACGGCTCGAATGCCCTCAATGCGTGGCGCCTTGCTCCGGCGCCTCCTCACCCCGACCCTCTCCTCCTGAAGGAGGAGAGGGAGGGATATCAGCGAACGGACGCCATGTTCACGAAGCTCCTCATCGCCAATCGCGGCGAGATCGCCTGCCGCATCATCCGCACCGCGCGCCGGCTCGGGATAAAGACCGTCGCCGTCTATTCCGAGGCCGACCGGCACGCGCGTCATGTGGTGCTCGCCGATATGGCGCGGCTCATCGGTCCGGCGTCGGCGCGCGAGAGCTATTTGAACATCGAGGCGATCCTCGCGGCCGCCGCGGCGACGGGGGCCGAGGCGGTCCACCCCGGCTACGGCTTTCTCTCCGAGAATGCCGCCTTCGCCGAAGCCTGCGAGAAGGCGGGCTTCGTCTTCATCGGCCCGCCGGCCTCCGCCATTCGCGCCATGGGCTCGAAAAGCGAGGCGAAGCGGCTCATGGAGAAGGCGGGACTGCCGGTCGTCCCCGGCTATCACGGCGCGGACCAGGGGCTGGCGCGGTTGCGCGCCGCGGCCGAGCGCATCGGCTTCCCGGTGCTGATCAAGGCTTCCGCCGGCGGCGGCGGGAAGGGCATGCGCGTGGTCGAGCGCGCCGAGGCGCTACCCTCGGCGCTCGCGTCCGCCAAGCGCGAGGCGGCGTCCGCTTTCGGTGACGACCGCGTGCTCCTCGAGAAGTATCTCGCCCGGCCGCGCCATATCGAGATCCAGCTCTTCGCCGACGCCCACGGCAATGCCGTTCACCTCTTCGAGCGCGACTGCTCGATCCAGCGCCGCCACCAGAAGGTGATCGAGGAGGCGCCGGCGCCGGGCATGACGGAGAAACGCCGCGCCCAAATGGGGGCTGCGGCCGTGGCCGCCGCCGCCGCCATCGGCTATCGCGGCGCCGGCACGGTCGAGTTCATCGTGGATGAGGACGGCAGCTTCCACTTCATGGAGATGAATACGCGCCTGCAGGTCGAGCATCCGGTGACCGAGATGATCACGGGCCAGGACCTCGTCGAGTGGCAGCTGAGAGTGGCGGCGGGCGAGCCGTTGCCGCTTGCCCAGGGCGATCTCGCGATCTCCGGCCACGCCTTCGAGGCGCGCCTCTATGCGGAGGATCCGGAGCGCGACTTCCTGCCCGCGACCGGCCGGCTCAGGCATTTGCGCTTTCCCGCCGAGGGACCGCACGTGCGCGTCGATGCGGGCGTCGCCGAAGGCGACCAGGTGACCATCCATTACGACCCCATGCTTGCCAAGCTCATCGTCTGGGACCGCGACCGGGAAGGGGCGCTGAGGCGGCTCGCGGCGGCGCTCGGCGCCTGCGAGGTGGCGGGGATCGCCACCAACATCGCCTTCCTCTCGGCCCTTGCCGCGCACCCAGCCTTCGCCGCGGCCGAGCTCGATACAGGCTTCATCGCGCGCCATCGCGCGGCACTCGTGCCCGAGGCCAAGCCCGCCTCCGACCGCGTGCTCGCGCTCGCGGCCCTTGCCGTCTTTCTCGAGCGCGCGCGCGCGGCGCAAGCGGCCGCGCTTCACTCGGGCGAACCGCACTCGCCGTGGGCGATCAGCGACGGCTGGCGCATGAACGACGACAACCACCATGTGCTGCGCTTCGAGGATGGCGAGCGGCGGGTCGCGGTCACCGTGCATTACCGTTCCGAGGGCTACGTCATGGACCTGCCGGGCGGCTCGTGCGCGGTGCGCGGCGAGCTCGAGGGCGAAAGCGCGCTTTTCGCGGATTTGGGCGGTGAGCGCTGCCGCGCGAGTGTCGCGCGCATGGGGCGCGAGCTCAATCTCTTCGTCGACGGCACGAGCCACCGGCTCAAGCTCGTCGATCCGCTCGCAGCCCTTGCCGGGCTCGAGGCGGTGGGCGGCAGCCTTACCGCACCCATGCCCGGCAAGATCGTCGAAGTGCTGGTCGCCGACGGCAGCGACGTCAAGCGCGGCACGCCACTTCTCGTCTTGGAAGCAATGAAGATGGAGCATACCATTGCGGCACCCGCCGACGGACGCATCGAGCGGGTGAAATTCAAGGCCGGCGATCAGGTCGAGGAAGGGGTCGAGCTCATCGCCTTTCAGCCGGCTGCCGAAGCAGCGAGCGAAACGGAACGCGCATGACGGCGGCGAAAAAAGTGAAGATCGTCGAGGTGGGCCCGCGCGACGGCCTGCAGAACGAGGCCAAGATCGTGCCGGCCGCGCTCAAGTGCGCACTCATCGAGCGTCTAGCCGAGGCCGGGCTCGCAGTCGTCGAGGCGGGGAGCTTCGTCTCGCCCAAGTGGGTTCCGCAGATGGCGGATACGGCCGAGGTCTTGGCCGCCCTCAGGCGCCGACCCGGCGTCTCATACCCCGTGCTCGTCCCGAACATGACGGGCTATGTTGCGGCGCGCAAGGCGGGGGTCGAGGAGATCGCCATTTTCGGCGCCGCCTCCGAGAGCTTCTCCCGGCGCAATATCAATTGCTCGATCGCCGAAAGCCTGGCGCGCTTCGCGCCCGTGGCCGAGGCGGCGAAACGCGACGGCGTGCGCGTGCGCGGCTATGTCTCCTGCGTGCTCGGCTGTCCCTATGAGGGCGAGATCGCCCCCGCAGCGGTCGCCGAGGTCTCGGCCAAGCTCGCAGCCCTCGGCTGCTATGAGATCTCCTTGGGCGACACCATCGGTGTCGGTACGCCGGGGAAGGCGCAGGCACTGATCGACAAGGTTGCGGAGCAGCTCCCGCGCGAGAGGCTCGCCGTCCATTTCCATGACACCTACGGCCAGGCGCTCGCGAACATTCTCGCCTGCCTCGAGCGCGGCGTGGCCGTGATCGACAGCTCGGTCGCGGGTCTCGGCGGCTGCCCCTATGCCAAGGGGGCCTCGGGCAATGTCGCGAGCGAGGACGTCCTCTATATGCTGGACGGCCTTGGGGTCGAGACCGGCGTCGACCTCGGGAAGCTCATCGAGGCCGGCCGCTTCATCTGCGCCGAGCTCGGCAAGGCGCCCGTCTCCAAGGTCTCCCAGGCTCTCGCAGCCAAGGCCGCCGCCTGAAATCCAAAAGCAGAAGCCAGCAGAAGCCCATCGTGACGCTCCACATCATCAAGCTCTGCGTCGGCTGCGATTCGGTCGAGGATCTCGGCCAATGGCAGCGGGCGCGCCTCGCGCAGATGCGCCGGCGCAGTCCCAAGGCGAGGCTGCGTCACGTCACGCGCATGATGCCGAAGCGCGGCCCAGACGTGCTCGACGGCGGCTCGCTCTATTGGGTGATCAAGGGCTATGTGCGCGTGCGCCAGCGCATCATCGGGCTCCGCGCCGTGCGGAACGAGGAGGGCGAGAGCGCCTGCGCGATCGAGCTGGCGCCGCGCCTGATCAAGACCCAGCTCGTCGCCTGGCGCCCGTTCCAGGGTTGGCGCTACCTCTCGCCCGAGGAGGCACCCCCGGATCTGCCGCCACGCGCCAAGGGCGACGACGACCTGCCGCCCCGCCTCGCCGCGGCGCTCAGGGAACTGGGGTTGCTGTAGGGCAAGCCACGTCGGCAGGCGAAACCCCACTTGGCTGTTATGTCGCGGAGCGCCTCGTGCCTTGTCCAAGCGGCTCGCCCGCCTCGACCTCCTTGCGGACAAGATCGCCGTGCTCCTGCTCCGCCTTCCACAGATTGTAGGCCTGCTGCATGGCAAGCCACAGCCGCGCGCCAGTGCCGAGCGCACGACCGATGCGCAAAGCGGTCTCAGGCGTGATGGCGCGACGCCCGGCGACGATCTCCTGGATGCGCTGCGGCGGCACACGCAATCTCAAGCCGAACGCGGTGGCGCTGAGCCCGCGTGCCTCCAACTCGTCCTTCAGCACGACGCCCGGGCGCACGCCATGGAAAGCCCTCATCTCGGGCATGAGCTTCTCCACAATGATAGCCGACGACTTGGATCTCCTCGCCGGCTCACGCGGCATCGCGGATCAACACGTCGGCAGGAATGTGCCACTCATCGTGCAGTCGGCGGATCATGCCGATCGAAAGACGCTTGATCGAGCCGGTCATGATCTCCGACGCCCGACTCCGGCTGCTAAGGACGCGCGCCAAGTCGGCTTGGCTATAGCCCATCTGCTCCATACGGAAGCGTATGGCATCGATCGGCGTCGGCGGATCGATCGGAAAGGCTTCGCGCTCAAATTTCTCGACGAGTATCGCCAAGACTTCCAGCTCTGTCGCGTCGGCTGTGCCGGCAGCCGCGCCCATAAGCCGGTCGATGCGCTTGAGAGCGGCTTTATGCTGTTTGCGCGTCTTGATCGGTTTCAGCATGATTTACACATTTGTGGCGTCGATCCTGTCATATTCCATGTGCGTACCTGCGAACCGGATGCGTGCAACGCCGGCGACGTAGTTGAAGTGCACGACCAAGCGGTAGTTATTGCCGCAAATATCGAAGACGACGCGGTTATTGCCCACGACGTCTGCGCTTCCGAAGACTGCTTTGATGTCCATTGGATTTGTCCATACCGCGTGCTCCACCTCGCGCTTCCATGCTGCGATTCTGCGATCAAGGGTCTTGCCTTGTTGAGGCCGATTGCGTCTCTCTCGGGCGATCAGCGCGGTGATCAGATCGAACCCGACGATGATCATCGGTCAGCCTAGCATGTTCCAGATTTCGGAACAACGGGCATCGCATTGGTTTAGGCAAGCACCAAGGGCGATTTGCGCCGGTTGGCGTTGGGCCTCGTCCGGAGTATGAATGGGGCCGCCTCAGCGCCGAGAGACGTCCATGCCCAACGACCTCACCCCGCCGCCGATGATCTTCCGCGAACCGCCCGCGCGCGCCGATCCGCTTTGGGCGGCGCTCGCGGCCGATTACCGGGCCGACGAGACCGCGGTGGACGAGCGCCTCTTGGCCGAGCTCGAGCTGGCGCCGGATGCGCTCGACCGCATCGCGGCGCGGGCGCGGGTGCTCGTCGCCGAGGTGCGGCGCCGGCGGGTGGGGCGCGGCGGGCTCGATGCCTTCCTGCACGAGTACGCGCTCTCGAGCCAGGAGGGCGTGGTGCTCATGTGCCTTGCCGAGGCGCTCCTGCGCATTCCCGACGCCGAGACGGCGGACCGGCTCATCCACGACAAGCTGCGCATCGCCGATTGGGAGCGCCACCTCGGCAAGAGCGAGTCGATCTTCGTGAACGCCTCGACCTGGGCCCTCATGCTCACGGGGCGCGTCGTCCGGCTCGCCGATCATCGCGAGCGCGAGCTGGGTGCGATCTTCGGCCGCCTCGTGGCGCGGAGCGGCGAGCCCCTCATCCGCCAGGCCATGTTTCAGGCGATGCGCATCCTGGGCGGCCAGTTCGTCATGGGCCGCACCATCCAAGAGGCGCTCGAGCGCGCCAAGGCGGAGGAGGGGCTCGGCTACCGCCATTCCTACGACATGCTGGGCGAGGCGGCGCGCACGGCACGCGATGCGGAGCGCTATCTCGAGTCCTACGACCGCGCGATCGCGGCCCTTGGCCAGGCCGCCGCCGGCCGCGGCCCGATCGCAGCGCCCGGCATCTCGGTCAAGCTCTCGGCCCTCCATCCGCGCTATGAGCTGGCGCAGCGCGAGCGCGTGCTGGGCGAGCTCGTCCCGCGCGTGCTGGCGCTCTCGCGCCACGCGCGCGCGGCCGGCATCGGCATGACCATCGACGCCGAGGAAATGGACCGGCTCGAGCTTTCGCTCGAGGTCTTCGAGGCACTGGCGCGCGAGGCGAGCCTCGCCGGCTGGGACGGCCTCGGGCTCGCCGTGCAGGCCTATCAGAAGCGCACGCTCGCCGTCATCGACTGGCTCGCAGCGCTTGCGCGCGGGGCCAAGCGCCGGCTCATGGTGCGCCTCGTCAAGGGCGCCTATTGGGACAGCGAGATCAAGCGCGCCCAGGAGCGTGGGCTCGACGGCTATCCCGTCTTCACGCGCAAGGTCGCGACCGACGTCTCCTACCTCGCGGCGGCGCGGCGGCTCCTCGCCGACAGGCACGCGTTCTATCCCCAGTTCGCCACGCACAATGCGCACACGCTTGCTGCCGTCCTCGAGTTCGCCGGCAACGATCGCGATTTCGAGTTCCAGCGCCTCCACGGCATGGGCGAGGCGCTCTACGAGCAGGTGGTGGGCACGGGCGGGCTCAATGTTCCGTGCCGAATCTACGCCCCCGTGGGGAGCCACGAGGATCTGCTGCCCTATCTCGTGCGCCGCCTGCTCGAGAACGGCGCCAACACCTCCTTCGTGAATCGCATCGTGGACGAGGCCGCCCCCATCGACGAGATCGTCGCCGACCCCGCGGCGCGCCTGCGCAAGCTCGCTCAAAAGCCGCATCCGCATATCCCGCTCCCGCGCGCGCTCTATCTTCCCGAGCGGCTCAACTCGGCGGGTCCCGACCTCTCCGATGCGAGCGTGCTCGCGCCGCTGGCGGACGCGATGGCGCGCGCGGCGGCGGCGGGCTGGCAGTCGGCTCCCCTCATCGGCGGAGTCAAGCGCCGGGGCCAGAGCCGGGCCGTGCAGGATCCGGCCGACCGGCGCCGCATCGTCGGCCACGTGCGCGAGGCGGAAGGGGCGGACATCGAGGACGCGCTCGCGCGGGCACAGGTCAGCTTCCCCTTGTGGAACGACACGCCGGCCGGCGAGCGTGCGGCGCTCCTCGAGCGCGTGGCCGAGCTCTACGAGCGGCACATGGCCGAGCTCATGGCGCTTGCCGTGCGTGAGGCCGGGAAGACGATTCCCGACGCCGTGGCCGAGGTGCGCGAGGCCGCCGATTTCTGCCGCTACTACGCGCACCGCGCGCGGCTCGAGTTTGCACTTCCGCACCCCCTGCCCGGCCCGACCGGCGAGCGCAACGAGCTCTCGCTCCACGGTCGCGGCGTCTTCGTCTGCATCAGCCCGTGGAATTTCCCGCTCGCCATCTTCACCGGCCAGATCGCGGCGGCACTCGCCGCCGGCAATGCCGTCGTCGCCAAGCCGGCGGAGCAGACCCCGCTCATCGCCGCGCGCGCGGTCGAGCTCTTCCATCAGGCGGGCGTTCCGGCCGATGCGCTCCAGCTCCTCCCGGGCACGGGCGAGGCGGTCGGTGCTGCGCTCGTGGCGGATGCGCGCACCGCGGGCGTGGTTTTCACCGGCTCGACCGAGACCGCGCGCGCGATCCAACGCGCACTCGCGGCGCGGCGCGGTCCGATTCTGCCCCTCATCGCGGAGACGGGCGGGCAGAATGCCATGATCGTCGACAGCTCGGCCCTCGCCGAGCAGGTGGTGGCGGACGTTTTGGCATCCGCCTTCCAGAGTGCAGGCCAGCGCTGCTCGGCGCTGCGCGTGCTCTTCGTGCAGGAGGAGCTGGCGCCGAAGCTTCTCGACATGCTCGCGGGCGCCATCGCCGAGCTTGCCGTCGGCGACCCGGCACTGCTCTCGACCGACGTGGGCCCGGTGATCGACGAGGACGCCAAGGCGATGCTCGAGGCGCACGCCGCGCGCATGGAACGCGAAGGCCGGCTCATCGGCCGCGCCGCCCTCGGCGAGGCTTGCGCGCACGGGAGCTTCGTCGCGCCCGCAGCCTTCGAGATCGACGGCATCGCACGCCTCGAGCGCGAGGTGTTCGGTCCCATCCTCCACGTGGTGCGCTACAAGGCGGAGCGGCTTGACGAGACGATCGACGCGATCAACCGCACGGGCTACGGTTTGACGCTCGGCGTCCACAGCCGCATCGACAGCACGGTCGAGCGCGTCGCCCGGCGCGCGCGCGTCGGCAACGCCTACGTCAACCGCAACATGATCGGTGCGGTGGTCGGCGTGCAGCCTTTCGGCGGCGAGGGACTCTCGGGCACGGGGCCCAAGGCCGGGGGGCCTTATTATCTCCACCGCTTCGCGGTCGAGCGCACGCTCAGCGTCAACACCACGGCGCAAGGGGGGAACGCCACGCTGATGTCGCTCAAGGAGGAGGACTGAGACCATCCGCAGGGCACTCCTCCCCTTGGCGCTTGTCCTTCTCGCCTTGTCGGAGGCGGCGGGCCTTGCCCAAGACGTCGAGCCGGCACGGGGTGCCTTCGAGCACGCGCTCGGCAGCCTCGAGGGTGCGGCGGCCGAGCGCTTCGCCCTTGGACACCGGCTCTTCGAGCATGATTGGGCGATCGCTCCCGGACCCGTGCCCGGCCTCGACGGCATCGGGCCGCTCTTCGACCGTCTTTCCTGCGACGGCTGCCACAGCAACGCCGGCCGCGGCGAGCCGCCGAGGAAGCCGGCCTACCCGATGATCTCGATGACGGTGCGCCTGAGCGTGCCGGGACGCGGCGCTTTCGGCGCACCCTTGCCGCACCCCCTCTACGGCGACCAGCTCGATCGCAATGCCGTGCCCGGGGTTCCGAGCGAGGGGCGCGTGGTGGTGAGCTATCGCGAGATCAAGGGCCGCTTCGCCGACGGCGAGCCCTATCGTTTGCGCGCGCCGCGCTACCGCTTCGCCGATCTCGCCTTCGGCCCGCTCGGCAAGAACGCCCTCTTCTCGGTGCGCGCCGCACCCCCGCTCGTGGGCCTCGGGCTGCTCGAGGCGGTCCCTGATGCGACGATCGAGGCGCTCGCGGCCGAAGAAAAGTCGAAGGGCCAAGTGCGCGGCCGCCCGAACCGCGTCTTCGACATCGCCGCAAAAGGCGTGCGCCTCGGCCGCTTCGGCTGGAAGGCGGGTTTGCCCAGCCTCGAGCAACAGGTCGCCAACGCCTTCAACCGCGACATCGGCATCACCAACCCCTTCTACCCCGAGAACGACTGCACCGAGATCGAGCGTGCCTGCCGCGCCGCGGCCGCGGCGGCACCGCGCCATCCCAAGATCGGCGAGGATTTCCTCGCAGCCGTGACGTTCTTCGTCGCCCGCTTGGCGCCCCCGGCGCCGCGCCGGCCGGAGGAGCCGGAAGTGAAGCGCGGCGAGGCGCTCTTCGAAGCGGCCGCCTGCGGCGCCTGCCATCGCCCCACGCTCGAGACGGGAGACGATCCCGATCCAGCACTCGCGCACCAGCTCATCCACCCCTATACGGATTTGCTCGTCCACGACATGGGTGCTGGTCTCGCCGACAAGCGGCCGGAATATGAGGCCAGCGGCAGCAGCTGGCGCACGGCACCGCTTTGGGGCCTCGGTCTTACCAAGAGCGTCAGCGACCACGAGTTCCTGCTCCACGACGGCCGCGCGCGGGGGCCGGCCGAGGCGATCCTCTGGCATGGCGGCGAGGCCGCCGCCGCACGCGAGGCCTTCCGCCGCATGAGCCGGGAGGAGCGCGCGGCGCTCATCGCCTTCCTGGAGCAGCTTTGAGGGCGGTCGGTGCCGGCCCCGCCTAGGCACCAGGCGGCAAAATGAGACGCTAAGGTAAGGCAGCCCGCATCGCTTGGCCTATCTTCGCCCTAGGCTTTTGCTAGACTGGCGTCTTGAGCGCCGGCCCGGACCGGCGGCCGTGCAAAACGAGGGAGCGGGACGCTTCGGCATGATCTCGGCAGCTTGCCCGAACCGCTGCGGAAAGCGCGAGATGCGCGATGTCCAAGGCCATGACCCGAGCCGGGCGCGCACCATCGCGCGCCTGAGCGCGCGCGGCTCCGGCGCGGCGGGCTGAGCGCATGGAGGGCGCACCTTGGATCGGGCGCTCGCTTCCGCGCGTGGAGGACGCGGCGCTTTTGAGCGGGCGCGGCCGCTTCATCGACGATCTCGGCGTCCCGCCCGGCACGCTCCATGCCGCGATCCTGCGCTCGCCTCATGCCCATGCCGAGATCGCCACCATCGAGACGGCGCGCGCGCGGGCCTTGCCCGGCGTCGCCGCCGTGCTCACCGGCGCTGACGTGCAGGCGAGAAGCGCCAGCCTCGTCGTCGGCGTGAAGGCGCCGATCGAATGCTGGCCGATCGCCACCGACCGGGTGCGCTATGTCGGCGAGCCTGTCGCGGTGGTGGTGGCGCGCGACCGCTACGTGGCGGAGGACGCGCTCGATCTCATCGAGCCGCACTACCGGCCGCTCGCCGCGGTCGTCGATCCGCGCGCGGCCTTGGCGCCGGAGGCGCCGGTGCTGCATCCGGGCCTCGGCGGCAACCTCGCGAGCGAGCGCTCCTTCCGCTACGGCGATCCGGACCGCACCTTCAGGGCGGCGCCGCGCCGGCTCGCGATCGAGGTTAATTATCCGCGCAACGCCTGCACGCCGATCGAGACCTATGGCGTGATCGCGGAATACGACCCCGGCCTCGACGCCTATGACGTGACGGCCAATTTCCAGGGCCCCTTCAGCATTCACGCGGTCATCGCGCGCGCGCTCAAGGTGCCTGGCAATCGCCTGCGGTTGCGCACGCCGCCCGACTCGGGAGGCAGCTTCGGGGTCAAGCAGGGTGTCTTCCCCTATATCGTGCTGATCGCACTCGCCGCGCGCGTGGCCGGCCGGCCGGTCAAATGGATCGAGGATCGGCTCGAGCATCTCGCGGCCTCGACCTCTGCCACCAACCGCTTCACGCGGCTCGAGGCCGCCTTCGCCGACGACGGCCGCATCCTGGCGCTCGCCTGGGACCAGATCGAGGATTGCGGCGCGCATTTGAGGGCACCCGAGCCGGCGACGCTCTACCGCATGCACGGCAACATGACCGGCGCCTACGACATCCGCCATGTCTCGATCAAGAACCGCGTCGTGCTCACCAACAAGATGCCGAGCGGGCTCAACCGCGGCTTCGGCGGGCCGCAGGTCTATTTCCCGCTGGAGCGGCTGGTGCAGCGCATCGCGGCCGAGCTCCATCTCGACCCCCTCGCGGTGATCCGCCGCAATCTCGTACGCCCCGAGGATTTTCCCTACCGCACCGCGACCGGGGCGCTCCTCGATTCGGGCGATTATCCCGCGGCTATGGCCAAGGCGCTCGCCGAGGGCGGCATCGAGGAGCTCCTCCAGCGCCGCGAGGAGGCGCGGGCAGAAGGGCGGCTCTACGGCATCGGCTACGCCGCGGTGGTGGAGCCGAGCGTATCCAACATGGGCTATATCACCACGGTCCTGAGTGCCGCCGAACGCCGCCGCGCCGGCCCCAAGAACGGCGCGCAAGCGACCGCTACAGTCAGTCTCGACCCGCTCGGCTCGGTGAGCGTCCACGTCGCCTCGGTGCCGCAAGGCCAAGGCCACCGCACCGTGCTGTCGCAGGTCGCGGCCGACGCGCTCGGCCTGCGGCCCGACGACATCCGCGTCGTGACCGACGTCGACACCGCCAAGGATGCCTGGTCGATCGCGTCGGGCAATTACTCGAGCCGCTTCGCGCCCGCCGTCGCCGGCGCCACCCACTTGGCCGCGACGCGGCTGCGCGAGCGCCTGGCGCGCATCGCTGCGGCCCAGCTCAACGTGCCGGCGGCCGAAGTCGTCTTCGCCGAGGGGCGCGTGCGCGCGCGCGCCAATCCCGACAATGCGGTCTCCTTCACCCGGCTCGCCGCCGTCAGCCATTGGGCGCCGGGGACGCTCCCGTCCGAGAGCGATGCCGCGATCCGCGAGACCGTGTTCTGGACGCCGCCCGAGCTGACGGCACCGAGTGAGGCCGACGAGATCAACAGCTCGCTTTGTCACGGCTTCATCTTCGACATATGCGCCGTCGAGGTCGACCGGGTCACGGCCGAGGTGAGGATCGAGCGCTATGTCAGCCTGCATGATTGCGGCCGCATCCTGCATCCGGCCATGGTCGCGGGCCAGGTCAATGGCGGCTTCGCCCAAGCCTTGGGTGCGGCCCTCCTGGAAGAGCACGTCTATGGCTCGGACGGCAGCTTCCTCTCGGGCACGCTCGCCGATTATCTGATCCCCACGGTGATGGAGGTGCCGGCACCCCTCGTCCTCCATTACGAGACGCCCTCGCCCTTAACGCCGCTCGGCGCCAAGGGCGTGGGCGAGGGCAATTGCATGTCGACCCCCGTCTGCATCGCCAATGCCGTGGCCGATGCGCTCGGCGTCGCCGATGTGGCACTGCCGCTCCTGCCGGCGCGCCTGGCGGAGCATCTTTACGGTCCGGAGCGCGAGCCCGCGCGGAAAGCCTCGGCCATCCCGCGGCGAGAACCCGCCCCCGGCGAGCGCCGGCTCTTCGGCGAGGGCGAGGCGAGTGTCGCGGCCCCCGCGGCCAAAATCTGGGCCACGCTGCTCGACCCCAATGCACTTCTCGCCCTCGTCCCCGGCGCCCATGCGATCGAGAAGGTCTCGGACACGGCGTATAAGGCCGAGGTCACCCTCGGCATCGGCCCGGTGAAGGGCCTTTATCGCGCCGAAATCTCGCTTTCCGAGCTCGAGCCGCCGCGCTCCGTGACCTTGACCGGTATTGTCGAGGGGGCGCTCGGCTTCGGCCGCGGCGTCGGCCAGGTGAGGCTGAGCGAGGAGATGCCGGGCCGCACGGTCATTGCCTATCGCTACGAGGCGGCGATCGGCGGCAAGGTCGCCTCCATCGGCGGCCGTCTCCTCGACGGTGCTGCGCGCGTCATCATCGGACAATTCTTCGCCGCCTTGGCCCGCCATGCCGGCGGCCGGCCGCGAGGCGGCCTCTGGGCCCGCCTCTGCCGCTGGTGGAGGGGCCGATGAAGCCCGCGCGCTTCGATTACGTGTCCGCCGCGAGCCGCGAGGAGGCGCTCGAGACGCTCCACCAGGAGGGGGCTACAGCACGGGTGCTCGCCGGCGGCCAGTCCCTGCTGCCGATGCTGAACATGCGCTTGGCGCGGCCAGGCGTGCTGGTCGACATCATGGGCGTCGCCGAATGGCGGGAGATCAAGGAGGAGAACGGCAGCTTGCGCATCGGTGCCGCCGTGCGGCAATGGCAGGTCGAGGCGCTGCCGCGCCTCGCACGCCTCCAGCCGCTCCTCGCCGCCGCCCTCCCCTGGGTCGGCCATCCGCAGACGCGAAACCGCGGCACCGTCTGCGGCTCGATCGCGCATGCCGATCCCAGTGCCGAGCTGCCTTTGGTGCTGGTCGCCCTCGGCGGCTCCGTGCACCTGCGCTCGCGCCGTCGCAGCCGCGCCGTGCCGGCCGGGGAATTCTTCACCGGCATGATGGCGACGGCGCGTAACGACGATGAGCTCATCGAGGCCGTCTCGCTGCCCAAGGTGCGGCCGGGTACCGGCTATGCCTTCCGCGAGGTCGCCCGGCGCCATGGCGATTTCGCCATCATTGCCTGCGCCGCGGTGGTCTCGAGCGAGGGCGCGCGGCTCGCCGTCGGCGGCGTCGCCGATCGCCCCGTGGTGCGGGCGCTTCCCCAACCGCATGCCAAGGAGCTCGACGAGGCACTCGACGCCTTCGCCTGGGACATGGAGGCCCGCGACGATCTCCACGCCACCGCGCGCTATCGCCGGGAACTGGTGCGTCGCCTCGGCCGCGCCACGCTCGAGGAGGCCGCGCGATGCCGCGCCTGAGCGCCCTTGGCCGCCACCTTGTGAGCTTCACGCTCAACGGAGTTGCCGTCTCGGGCGAGGCCGAGCCGCGTCTCTTGCTGAGCGATTTCCTGCGCCACGTGCTCGGCTCGACCGGCACCCATGTCGGCTGCGAGCACGGCCTGTGCGGCGCCTGCACGGTCGAAATCGACGGCAGGCCGAGCCGCGCCTGCGTGACGCTCGCCGTGCAGGTCGAGGGTGCGGATATCCGCACGGTCGAAGGCTTAGCCCCCGCACCCGACCGGCTCTCGCCGCTGCAGGAATGCTTCCGCGAGCATTTCGCCCTGCAATGCGGCTTCTGCACGGCCGGCATCCTCGTCTCGCTGAACGCCTTGCTGCGCGAGCGGCCGGAGGCGACGGAGGAGGAGATTCGCACCACACTCTCCGGTCATCTCTGCCGCTGCACCGGCTACGTCTCCATCATGGCGGCAGCGCTCGCCGCGCAGAAGCGCCTAGGGAAGAAGCCAGGGAAGAAGACAGATGCTTGATCTCGGCACCAGCTTTCTTGCGAGCGTGGCGCGCGACCCCAACGCCATCGCGATCGTCGACGGCGAGCTGCGGCTCAGCTACGCGGCATGGCTCAAGAAGATCTCCGCGCTCATCGCCGCCCTCGATGCAATGGGGCTCAAGGTCGGCGACCATCTCGTCAGCATCCTTCAAAACCGCTGGGAGGCGGCGACCTTGCATTGGGCCTGCCAATTCGCCGGCATCATCCTGACCCCGCTCAATTGGCGGGTCAAAGCAGAGGAGGTCGATTTTTGCCTCGAGAACGCGGAGGCGCGCGCGCTCGTCTATGAGGAGGTCTCGGCCGCGGCGGTGGCGCAGTCGCAAAGGGCCGCAGCACTCCCGCGTATCAGCCTCGGCACTGCCTGCGCGGGCGAGACCGCCTTTGCGGCCATGCTGGCGAGCGAGGCGCCGGAGGCGAGCCCCCGCGTCGGCGCCGAGGCGTGGTCGCTCATGCTCTATACCTCGGGCACCACCTCGCGGCCGAAGGGCGTGCCGCGCCGCCACCGCGCCGAGCGCGCCGCGGCCTTGGCGCACGTGGCGCAGAATCTCTATGCCCGCGGCGAGCGCACCTTGGGCGTCATGCCGCTCTACCACACGATGGGCGTGCGCTCGCTGCTCGCCATGTCGCTCGTCGGCGGCAGCTTCGTCTGCCTGCCGCGATTCGAGGTGAAGGCGGCGCTTGCGCTCATCGCGCGGGAGCGCATCACCAACCTCTATCTGGTGCCGACCCTCTACCACGACCTCATCCATCATGCGGATTTCGCCGCCGCGGAGATCGGCTCGGTGCGCAAGCTCGGCTTCGCCGGCGCGCCGATGACGGCGGCGCTGCTGCAGAGGCTCGATGCCGCCTTCAAGCCCGATCTCTTCGTCAACCACTACGGCAGCTCCGAGGTCTATACCTGCACGATCGACCAGGACGCGGTGGCGAAGCCGGGCTCGGCCGGCCGCGCCGGTTTGAACCAGTTGATCCGCGTGGTGAAACTGGGGGCTAAGGCGCCGGGTGACTTGGCCGCCCCGGGCGAGGAGGGCGAGATCATCGCACTTTTGGCCGGCGACGAAGCCTTCGAGGGCTATTGGCGCCATCCCGACGCCGATGCCAAGGCGCTCTGCGGCGGCTGGTACTTCACCGGCGATACCGGCTATTTCGACGCCGCGGGCGACCTCTTCGTCACCGGCCGCGTCGACGACATGATCATCACCGGCGGCGAGAACGTCTCGCCCGTCGAGATCGAGAGCTGTCTCTCCTTGCATCCGGCGGTTTCCGAAGTGGCCGTCGTCGGGCTGCGTGATGCGCGCCTGGGCCAGGTGGTCGCCGCCTTCGTCAAGCGCGCGGCCCCGCTCGAGGCAGACGAGCTCGACGAATTCTGCCGCAAATCGGGGCTCGCCAACTTCAAGCGCCCGCGCCGCATCCTGTTCGTGCGCGAGATTCCGAAATCGCCGGTCGGCAAGCTATTGCGGCGCAAGCTGGTGGAGGGCGAGTATCAGCTCGCCGATGCCGCACAGCACCCTGCGGAGGAAGCGAAAAGATGAGCGACAAGGACAAGCGTAGCGACGATCTCGACGGCTTCCGCGTGGAGGTCGACCCCGAGCGGCAGCGGGCCGACGTCATCCTCGATCGGCCGCCGCTGAACGTGATCACCATGCCGCAGCGCGACCAGATCCGGAGCACCTTCGAGGCGCTCGACGGGGACGCGCGCGTGCGCGTGATCGTGTTGCGCGCGGCGGGCGAGCACTTCTCCTCGGGCGGCTACATCAAGGGCTTCATCGAGGCCACGCCCGAGCACGTCTCCAAGCTCGCCTGGAACGTCGCCTCGCCCGCGCGCTGCAGCAAGCCCGTGATCGCCGCCAATCGCGGCTTCTGCTTCGGCGTCGGCTTCGAGCTCTCGCTCGCCTGCGATTTCCGCCTCGTCTCCGAGACCTGCCAATATGCGCTGCCGGAGCAGAAGCTCGGCCAGATCCCCGGCTCGGGCGGCGCGGCGCGGCTGCAGAAGATCGTCGGCATCACCCGCACCAAGGACATCGTCATGCGCTCGAGGCGCATTCCGGCGAGGCTCGCCTATGAGTGGGGGATCGCGACCGAGGTGGTGGCCGACGACAAGCTGGAGGCGGCGACCGAGGCACTCGTCAGAGAGCTCATCGGCTTCTCGCCGCTCGCCCAACGCACCGCGAAGAAGCTGCTCAACGACACCGAGGATGCCTCGCTCGCGATCGCGATCGAGCTCGAAGGCCATTGCTACAGCCGCCTGCGCGCCTCGGAGGATTTCCGCGAGGGCGTCGCCGCCTTCCACGAGAAGCGCGCGCCCAAGTTCCGCGGCTTGTGAGAGGATAGAGGAGAGGGGAATGGCGAAGCGCACCCGCGAGAACGCTCCCGTCCCAGCACCGGTGACCACGTTGCGCGGCTGGCTCGATCATCTGGCGGAGCACGACCGCCTGGCGATCATCCGCCCCGGCGTCGGCCTGCGCTTCGAGCTCGCCGCCATCTCCAAGCGCCTCGACGGGCAGAAGGCGACCTTTTTCCCGCGCCCCGGTGGCCATCCCATCCCGATCGTCTCGGGCCTGCTCGGCGAGCGCGGCTGGATCGCCGACGCCATGGGGGTTAAAGCCGACGCCATCCTCGCGCGCTTCAGCGAGGCCGCGGCCAACCCGCTGCCTTGGCGCGAGGTCTCCTCGGCACCGGCGCAGGAGGTGGTGCACGAGAAGGTCGATCTCTCGCACCTCCTGCCCATCCCGACGCACAACGAGCTCGACAGCGGCCCCTATATCAGCGCGGGCCTGATGATCTCGCGCAACCCGCGCACCGGCGCGCAGAACGTCGCCATCCACCGCTGCCAACTGAGCGGGCCGGACGAGCTCGGCGTCCTCCTCCTGCCGCGCCACACGCTCGCCTTCTACCAGGCGGCCGAGCAGGCAGGGGAGGCGCTCGAGATCGCCATCGTCATCGGCGTCGACCCGCTCACCGCCCTCGCCTCGCAGGCGATCGTGCCGATCGATCACGACGAGCTCGAGATCGCCGGCGCGCTCCACGGCGAAGCGCTCGAGGTGGTGAAATGCCTGAGCAATGAAGTGCGCGTGCCGGCGGCGGCGGAGATCGTGCTGGAGGGCCGCATCCTGCCGGGAAAGCGCGCGCCCGAGGGGCCATTCGGCGAGTTCCCGCAATATTACGGCGAGCGCGCCGAGCGCCACGTGGCGAAGATCGATCGCGTCACCCACAGGCGCGACGCCATCTTCCATACCATCGTCGGCGGCGCCAACGAGCATCTCCTGCTCGGCGCCATCCCGCGCGAGGCGACGCTCTTGGGTCATCTCCGCCGCACCTTCCCGGGGGTGACGGACGTGCATCTCTCCATGGGCGGGGTCGGGCGCTATGTCCTCTACGTCAAGCTCAAGAAGCGCGAGGAGGGCGAGGCCAAGAACGTGATCATGGGCGCCTTCGCGGGGCACTACGACGTGAAGCACGTGATCGTGGTCGACGAGGACGTCGACATCCATAATGCGCGCGAGGTGGAATGGGCGGTGGCCACGCGCGCCCAGCCCGACCAGGACCTCGTCGTCGTCGCCAACAGCCAGGGCTCGAAGCTCGATCCCTCCTCACGCAACGGGGTCGGTGCGAAGATGGGGATCGACGCGACCGTGCCGCTCGCGGCCCCGGCGGGGAAATTCAAGCGTATCCATGTCCCCGGCGAGGAGGCCGTCGATCCTGCGGCGGTCATCGACGCGGCCGCCGGCGGCAACTGGCGCGCCCGGCGGGAGACGTAATGCGAACTTACGCAAGATCGGGCGTTGCTCGCTCAGTCGAGGCAGGCAACGCGCGGTATGTAGCGGCAAATCGTCATTGCGAGGAGGCGAAGCCGACCTGCCTGCGCGAAGCCGCAGCGGCTTCGCTTCGGCGGAGGCAGGCGAAGCAATCCAGGATCACGCGGCGAGATCTGGATTGCTTCACCTTCGGCTCGCAATGACCTCGTTGGCGTTTGGGAATCATCTGTTGGAACCGTAGCACCAGCGCAAGCTGGGGAAACAACAGCAAGGGGGGACGACATGACGACGACCGCGAAAGGCTCCGGCGAGGCTTGGCCGATCGGCAGGCGGCAGATGCTTACGGCGATCATCGCCTCCTCCTTGGGCTGGGCGCTCGACCTCTTCGATCTCTTCATCCTGCTCTACGTGGCCCCGGTCATCGGCAGGCTCTTCTTCCCCTCCGAACATCCCACGCTCTCGCTCGCCGCGGTCTATGCATCCTTTGCCGTCACCTTGCTGATGCGGCCCTTCGGCTCGGCGCTCTTCGGCTCCTACGCCGACCGCTACGGGCGGCGCGGCACGATGATCGTTGCGGTGATCGGCGTCGGCATCAGCACCGCACTCTTCGGAGCACTGCCGACCATCGCCCAGGTCGGCGTGCTCGCCCCCATCATCTTCCTCATGCTGCGGCTGGTGCAGGGCCTCTTCGTGGGCGGGGTGGTGGCCTCCACCCACACCATCGGCACCGAGACCGTGCCGCCCTATTGGCGCGGCGCCATGTCGGGGCTGGTGGGCGGCGGGGGAGCGGGCATCGGCGCACTCCTGGCCTCGATCGCCTATTTCGTCACCACCGAGGCCTTTCCAGGCGACGCCTATGCGGTGTGGGGCTGGCGCTGCATGTTCTTCTCGGGGATCATCAGCTCGGTGCTCGGCTTCTTCATCTTCAACCGCCTCGAGGAATCGCCGATCTGGGCCGAGCTCAAGGCCAAGCGCGGCGAGGCCGGCGTGATGAAGGCGCCGGTGCGGACGCTCTTCTCGCGCGAATATCTGCCGATCCTCCTCGTCAACCTGATGATGACGATCGGCGGCGGTGCGGGCTATTACCTGACCTCGGGCTATCTCCCGACCTTCCTCAAGGTGGTGAGCAAGATGCCGAGCGAGTCGACCTCGTTCATCCTGATCGCCGGTAGCCTCGTCGCTCTCGTCGCCTCGGTCGCCGCCGGTCATTGCAGCACCATCTTCGGGCGGAAGAAGGCGCTCTTAACGCTCGCCCTCATCCGCATCGTCGTGCTGCCGCTCTGCTTCCTCGGCATGGCCGGGACGCAGAGCCTCGCCCTCATCGCCACCTATGCGATGGTGCTGACCTTCTTCGGCAACGCCGGCTACGCGCCGCTCCTGATCTTCCTCAACGAGCGTTTTCCGACAGCGCTGCGCTCGACCGGGACCGGGCTCTCGTGGAACATCGGCTTCGCGATCGGCGGCCTGATGCCGACCTTCGTATCGCTCGCCGCCGGGACCACGCAGGAGCTGCCGAACATGCTCGCGATCTTCCTCCTCGGCATCTCGGTCCTCTTTCTCTTGGGCGCCCTCGTCATCCCCGAGACGCGCGGCAATATGAAATAGGTCCCTCTCCGCGTGAGACGAGCCGCTCGCCGCGTGCCCGCGGCCGCGCCGGCGATCGAACCGCGTCCTGCTGCGTCGCCATCGCCTCGGCAGGAACGGCAATTGCCTGCTTTGCTGCCCGCTGCGCGCGCGTGGCGCGCGCCTCATTGCTCGGACGGGATAATTTGTTGCGTCCGATAGTGACCTATGGTTGATTCTCCGAGACGACCGGCGCGTCGCTCTCATCTCTGCTATGGTCGCAAATTATGGTCCTGGGGTTATGGCCAGATCACCAGCGATCGGTGCGGCCTCCGTACGCTCGACAAAGACTTCGCTCAGCACATAGATTTTTGCGAAAAGTGATCCGCCGGGATTTGGTTTTTTTGTTGCTGTTCTCGATCGCCTCGCAGTTACTCTACCTATTTGTATTGCCAATCAGTATCGGCGCTGACTCCGGGGCGTACCTCCTTGGCGCCCGCTTCTTCGCAGGTGATCCGCACGGGGTTTTCTACTCTGACCATCCGCCCGGCTACGCGTTCCTGATTCTCGTCACGGTGCTTTGGCCTAAGTCGTTCGACTTTCTGATCGCGTTGCAAGCGCTGATCGGAATTCTCTGCCCGGCGGCGGCCTATTGCTGCCTGCGCGACGTGAACAGGGGCGCGGCTTTTGTCGCCGGTATGCTGGTGGTACTCTCCGGGGTTCCGTACGTCTACGCCAAGGAGTTGCTGGCCGAGCATGTTTTTCTGCTTTTGTGGCTGATTGCCGCCGCAGCGGTCGCGCGCTTCGTCGCGACGCGGAGGCCGGGCTACGCCGTGCTTGCGACCGCGGCAGGCGCCACCGGCATCATGATGCGCAATGAGGGGTTATTTTTATTGGTCTTTGCCTTCTTTGTCATGCTTTGGACGGCTTGGCCGAACCGGCGCCCGCTTCGTGCCTTGGTGCTATCGGCCGGCGTGGCGCTCGTCCTTCTTCTGGCCTGGTCGGCCGAGAGGGCGAGGATCATGGGAGACCCCGCGCTCATCGGCACGCTTAACAACAAGATGGGTCATCAGCTCTACGTCCAGGTTTACACGCACAGCCAACGCAACCCCAGGAACATGGGCGCCAAGTTCTGGGATTGCGTCGTCATCCGGCTCGAGCTTCCCGAGTGCAAGAGCGGCGACGACATCATCCTGGTGCGGCCGGAGAACGGGCCGGCCACGCGCCGAATTGCGGCGTTGGTGCGCGGGTGGGCTGCCGCGAGCGGCTACGATCCCGATCAGTACGTCGCCGAATATTTCGCCAAGCCACTCGCTACGACCCATGGCGAGAAGTTCTGGTTGCCCTATACCGAGGCGGCCGACCGCCTTGGTCTGATCGAGGCGAACAAGTTGCTGCTGCGGGCCTATTTCGAGGCGGTCAAGGCGCATCCCGCATATCTTTTCTCTGTGGCGACGGACGTCGCCTGGTATTTCGGCGTCTCGTTGCAAAATCTGACATATCAGATCAGCGCCGCATTCGCGTCCACGGATCCGCTTTCAGGCACCGGACTTTCCCTGCCGGCGTCCACTTCGTTTTTCGCAAACCATATTGTGGATCCCTACGAGGCTTTGCCCGGAGACGACGACCGGATCGCGCGACAGGTTCTGCCGCCTGATCTGCTTCGGCTCTATAAGGAGCAGCGAGCCAAACCCATTAGCGCTTTCAAAGTAAAGTTGCATCGGCTTGGAGACGCCTTGCGCAACCTGATCAGAAACGCCGTCGGCATCGTCTTTCTGCTGGCGTGGTCTCTGTTCTTTGTGGGCCGCCGCGGGCGGCATGGCGTGCTGTCGTTCTACCTCCTGGGATCGCTCGCCATCATGATCGGCGGCTATGCGCTTGCCGTAAATTTCGACCCGCGATACGAGCACATCGTCTTGCCGGCCTTGATCGTCGCGACGGTCATGGCTGTGCATAGGCTGCTCGTCCTGTGCAATTTCGGGGCGAGGGGCGCGCCGGCTCGGGCGCCGCGGACCGCGTCGCAGGGTGGGAGGCCGCGCATGGCGGCGTAACGTGGCGGAAAAGGCGCTCTTAGCACTCGCCCTCATCCGCATCGTCGTGCTGCCGCTCTGCTTCCTCGGCATGGCCGGGACAGAGAGCCTCGCCCTCATCGCCACCTATGCGATGGTGCTGACCTTCTTCGGCAACGCCGGATACGCGCCGCTCCTGATCTTCCTCAACGAGCGTTTCCCGACAGCGCTGCGCTCGACCGGGACCGGGCTCTCCTGGAACATCGGCTTCGCGATCGGCGGCCTGATGCCGACCTTTGTCTCGCTCGCCGCCGGGACCACGCAGGAGCTGCCGAACATGCTCGCGATCTTCCTCTTCGGCATCTCGGTCCTCTTCCTCGCGGGCGCCCTCGTCATCCCCGAGACGCGCGGCAATATGAAATAGGCTGCACGCGGCCCGGCGCGACGCTACGAGCCCGCCGCCAGTCCCACCGGATCGAGGATGACGAGCAGGGTGACGCTGGCATGGACGATGAGCGCGCGCATGCAAGCCCTATCCGTGCCAGACCTTGCGCAAGGCCGGGCGCTCGAGGAACCAGCTCGTCGCCACGCCGAGGACGAGCCCCCAGAAGGCGGCGCCGATGTTGAGGATGGTGACGCCCGAGACGGTGACGAGGAACGTGGCGAGCGCGCCCAGGGCCAGCTCGCCGCCGAAGGCGGTCGCGAGCGAGCCCTGCAGCACGCGCACCATGGCGAGCCCGCCGAGCACGCCGATGAAGGCCCCGGGCAGCGCCAGGCCCAACTGGGCGGCGAGGGGGGCGAGAAGGCCGAAGCCCAGCATCAGCAGGCCGTAGAGGATGCCGGCGGCGAAGCGCCGCTCCTTGCTCCCGCTCGCGCACATGATCGCATTGGACGGCCCCGTGACGCAGGCCGAGACCGAGCCGACGAGTCCGTAAAGGATGCTGCCGACGCCGCAAACGAGGGCGAGCATGTTGACGGGGGGCTCGTAGCCGGCGGCGGCGAGGATGGCGCAGCCTTGCGCGTTCTGGATGCCGATCACGGTCACCGCGAGGGGGACGACGAGCTCGAGTAGCGCGCGCGCCGAGAAGACCGGCATGAAGATCCTGGGATGGGCGAATTCAAAGTGAGCCGGCTCCTGGAGCGCCATGTGACCGCTCGCGGTCACCGCGATGACGCCGACCACGAGGGCTGCGAGCACCGGCGGCAGGAAGCGGCCGAGCTGAGGCACCGCACTTGCCGCGAAGAAGGCGGCGACCACCGCGAAGGCGATTGCCGGGTCGTCGGCGAAGCCCGCGACGATCTTGAGCGCGAAGGGGAGAAAGATGCCGCTCACCATGCCCATCACGATCGGCATGGGAACGAGCGCCATGACCTTGCGCACCAAGCCGCTCAGCCCAAGCACGAGCAGGAGCGCGCCCGTCGCCAGATAGGCGCCGATCACCTCGGGAAAGCTCAGATGGCCGAGGGCCGGGCCGACGAGAACGGCACCCGGGATCGTCCACGCGATCCCGATCGGCTGGCGGTAGAGATAGCTCAGCAGAATCGAGAAGACGCCTCCGAGCGCGTAACCGCCGAAGATCCATGACGCGGTGTCCTCGCGTGAGAGCCCGGCCTTGCTCGCCACCGCCAACAGGATGACGAGCGGTCCCGTGACCGCGAAGAGCCACGCGACCGCGGCGTTCGCCGCCATGTGACGGTCCAGCGCCCCGACGATGTCGCGAAAGCGCGGATGCGGCCGCGGGGCGCGCTCGAGCACCATGGCCTTTATCCCTCAGCCGAGCCGTCCGCGGACCGCATCGGCGAAGAGAGCCTCGTAATCCTTGGCCGTGAGCGGGGGCGGATTGCCCCCGTTGTTGGGGTCCTCGGCCGCCATGCGGGCGAGCTCGGGGATGCGCTTATCCTCGACGCCGAGCTCGGCGAGCGTATGCGGGATCTTGAGCTCGCGTCTCAGCGCCACCACCCACGCGAGCATCGCCTCGAAGGAGCCGCCCTCGAGTGCGAGGTAGCGCGCCGTGCGCGCCATCTTCTCGGCGATCGCGGCGCGGTTGCGCGCGAGCACGTAAGGCATGACCACCGCGTTGGTGAGCCCGTGATGGGTGTCGTAGAGCGCGCCGATCGGATGGCTCATGGCGTGGATGGCGCCGAGGCCCTTCTGGAAGGCCGCGGCCCCCATGCTGGCGGCGCTCATCATGTGGCCGCGTGCCGCGAGGTTGCGCCCGTCCCGGTAAGCGAGCGGCAGCCACTCCTTGATGAGCCGCATGCCCTCGAGCGCTATTCCTTCCGCGAGCGGATGATAGGAGGGCGAGCAGTAGGCCTCGAGATTGTGGGCGAGCGCGTCCATGCCGGTCGCGGCCGTGAGGTGAGGCGGGAGCGCCACCGTGAGCTCGGCGTCGGCAATGACGACGCGCGGCATCATCCTCGGGTGGAAGATGATGTATTTGCGTTTCGTCGCCTCGTTGAGGATGACGGCGGCGCGCCCTACCTCGGAGCCCGTGCCCGCCGTGGTCGGGATCGCCACGACGGGGCGGATCGCGTCCGCATCGGCACGCGTCCACCAGTCGCTCACGTCCTCGAAGTCCCAGATCGGACGCCTCTGCCCGACCTGGAAGGCGATCGCCTTGCCGGCATCGAGGGCGCTCCCCCCACCCATCGCCACCACTCCGTCGTGGCCTCCGGCGCGGAAGGTGCTGATGCCGTCCTCGACGTTGCGGTAAACGGGATTGGGCTTGAGATCAGAGAAGAGGGCGGGCTCGAGGCCGGCTGAGGCGAGGAGCTCGCGCGCGCGCTTCACCATGGGAAGTGCGGCAAGGCCGGGGTCGGTGACGAGGAGGGGGCGCCTGATCCCTGCCGTGGCGCAGGCCTCGGGCAGCTCCTTGAGCCGTCCCGGGCCGAAGCGCACGCTCGTGGGATAGCTCCAATTGGCGCTCGGGCAGGTGGAGGCAGGGCACATCGACGTTTCTCTCTTTCTCTCGGAGGAAGTCGTTCAACTTTGCCCCTCTCCCGCTTGCGGGAGAGGGAGGGACCCGCGGCCGAAAGGCCGTGGGAGGGTGAGGGACGACACCGCCATCCGGCAATCCCTCACCCTTCCCATCGCTGCGCGATGGGCCCCTTCCCTCTCCCGCTTGCGGGAGAGGGAGCAAATGCGGGCGGTGGAGGATGAACTGAAAACAACGCTCTCATTCCTGGCTCACGCGCGCTCGAAATAGCGCAGGAGCTCCCAGTCGGTGACGCGGCGGTCGTACTCGGCCTGCTCCCAGCTCGCGGCATGGACGTAGTGGTCGATCACCTCGTCGCCGAAGGCCTTGCGCAGCGCCTTCGAATGCTTGAGCGTCTCGATCGCGTCGCGCAACGTCTTGGGCACCTCGCGGATGTGCTCAGCCGCGTAGGCATTGCCGGCGAACGGCAGCTCGAGCGGCAACTTGCCCTCGATGCCGTGGAGGCCCGCCGCGATGGTGGCGGCAAAGGCGAGATAGGGGTTCACGTCGGCACCCGGAATGCGGCATTCGACCCGCATGGCGCTCCCCTCGCCGAGCACGCGGAAGCCGGCCGTGCGGTTGTCGAAGCTCCATACCGCCTTGGTGGGGGCAAACGAGCCCGACTGGAAGCGCTTGTAGGAATTGATGGTCGGGGCGAGAAAATAGGTCATCTCGCGGGCGAGTGCGAGCTGGCCGGCGAGATAGTGGCGGAAGAGGGCCGACATGCCGTGCGGCGCCTTCGCGTCGTAGAAGAGCGGCCTGCCCTTGGCCGCATGCCAAAGCGAGCTATGGAGATGGCAGCTGCTGCCGGCAAGGGCGTGATCCCACTTCGCCATGAAGGTGACCGACTTGCCTTGCCCGTGCGCGATCTCCTTGACGCCGTTCTTGTAGATCGCGTGGCGGTCGGCCATCTCAAGGGCGTCCGCGTAGACTAGGTTGATCTCGGCCTGTCCCGGACCCCACTCGCCCTTGGAGGATTCGACGGGAATGCCGGCCGCGTCCATGCCGTTGCGGATGGCGCGCACCAGCGCCTCCTCCTTCGAGGTCTGGAAGATGTGGTAGTCCTCGAAGTACCAGCCCGCCGGCTTGACGCCCTTGTAGGCCTTCTGGCGCGCGCCGTCGAAGCTGTCCTCGAAGATGTAGAACTCGAGCTCGGACGCCGCCTTGGCGACATAACCCTTGCGCGCGAGGCGCTCGAGCTGGCGCTTCAAGATGCTGCGCGGTGCGTGGGGCACGAGCTCGCCCTCGTGGTCGGCCACGTCTCCGATCACGAGTGCCGTGCCCGGCAGCCAGGGAATGCGGCGCAGGGTCTTAAGGTCCGGCACGATCACGAAGTCGCCGTAGCCCTTGTCCCAGGAGGCCGCCTTGAAGCCGGGCACCGGCTCCATCTCCATGTCGAGGGCGAGGAGGTAATTGCAGGCGTGGGTGCCGTGCGCGAGGCTCTCGAGGAAGAAGTGGCCGGTCATGCGCTTGCCCAAGAGGCGGCCCTGCATGTCGACGAAGGCCGTGACGACCGTGTCGATCTCCTTGGCCTCGACGAGGCGCTTGAGCGTGTCGATGTCGAGCTTGCCGGTCATCGCTTCCCCCATCCCATTAGGCGCTTGCGGCCGCTCGATTGTGGCCCGATCCGTCGGGCGGACGCAATTGCCCTCTCTTGATCGCGGTTCCGGCCGCGCTTAGGCTGTCCCGGCCGAGGGAGCATGGCGCCGCGCAAGATCATCCACGACTGCGATCCGGGCCAGGACGACGCCATGGCACTCCTCTTGGAGCTGGCCTCGCCGGAGGCCTTCGAGCTCCTTGCCGTGACAACGGTCGCGGGCAACGTATCGCTCGAGCGCACCACGGAGAACGCGCGCCGCATCGTCGAGCTCGCCGGCCATTCCGATTTGCCGGTCCATCCCGGCTGCCCGCGACCCTTGAAGCGTGCGCTCGTCGACGCGCGCCACGTCCACGGCGAGAGCGGGCTCGACGGCTCGGGCCTGCCGCCCGCCTGGCTCCACCCCGAGGAGGGGCACGCCGTCGCTTATCTGATCGAGGCGCTCACCGAGCCGGAGCTGCCGGTGACGCTTGTCGCCACGGGACCGCTTACCAATGTCGCGAGTGCGCTCGTGGCCGCGCCTTGGATCGCCGCCGGGATCGCCGAGATCGTGCTCATGGGGGGTGCGCTCGGGCGCGGCAATACGACCCCTTCCGCCGAGTTCAACTTTCACGTGGATCCCGATGCGGCGGCGATCGTCTTCTCGGCCGGGCTCAAGCTCACCATGCTCGGCCTCGACGTGACGCGCCAGGCTCGCGCAACGGCCGAGCGCATCGCCGAGCTCGAGGCGCTCGCCAATCCGGTAGCGGCTGCGGTGGCCGGCATGTTGCGCCACGGCCTCGCGCGCGCGAAAGAGAGAGGCGAGCCCGGTCCGCCGGTGCACGACGCGCTCGTCCCTGCCTATCTTCTGGCGCCGGCGCTCTTCACCGCGCGGCCCGCGCATATCCGCGTTATCGCCTGGGGCGAGACCGACTTGGGCCGCAGCGTCGAGCTCGCCGGCGAGGCGCCCAATGCGACCGTCGTCGAAGCCGTCGACGCGGACGGGTTTTTCGCCCTCCTCTTGGAGCGCTACGCCCGCTACCCCTTGCGCATCAGCGGATAGGCAAGTGGGGGAAAGGCGTTTATCCTTGCTCGACGGGGCTCATCTTGGGCGGGCTTGCGCGTCCCGAGCTTGGCATGGAGACCGGCGTGGATGCGCTCGCCCCGGAGGGCGTGGTGCGGGCGAAGCGGCGCGCGGGCGCGCGCCCAAAAAAAGGGCAATTATCAAGTTGACAAAGCAGCCCTTCTATGCTAGGCTTTTGTCTAGGAATTGGAGAGGGCTGCGGAAATGCCAGAAAAACGCCAAACAACCAAGCTGAGAGGGCCGGGTCCGCACACGCTCG
>JBKQRV010000186.1:0-3163 GCA_052143835.1 Alphaproteobacteria bacterium | reverse complement strand
GGTCGACGGACAGTGCAAGGCGTTGCGTAACGCTGGACCGCGACAGCTTTCCGCCCGAGCCGCTCGGGAACAGTAAGTCCGTTTCGCTTGCTTTAGGAAGCTGGCTTATCCATTGCTGGATGGTTGTCGCCGTCGTCTTCCAAAGCGGAACACTTCGCCGTTTCCGGCCCTTTCCGTGCAAATGCGCCACCGGCGACACGTCAAGCACGACGTCGCCAACGCGCAGGTTGATGGCCTCCGACACGCGCGCGCCAGTATTGTAGAGTACACTGAAAAGTGTGCAATCCCGCTGCCCGACCCAGCTCCGTCGATCGGGCGCGGCGATGATCGCTTCCATCTCCGGTCGTGTCAGAAAGCCGAGCACGGCTTTGTCGTGCCGCTTCGTCGGGATCGCCAAGCTGTGCTCGATGGTGGCGAGCGCCGTGAGATCCTGATGGGCGGCGTATTTAAGGAACGATCTGATCGCCGACAGACGGGCGTTACGGCTTCGCACGCTGTTGCTCCGATCCCGTTCCAGATGATCGAGGAAACCAAGGATCAACGTCGCGTTCAGGTCATCGAGCGCAAGATCGGTAGGCGACTTGCGCGTCGTCTTCTGGGCGAAGGCGAGCAGCAGCCGGAATGTGTCGCGGTATGACGCGATCGTGTTTGCGCTGACGGCCCGTTGCTGCCGCAAATGATCGACGAAGAAGCGTTGCAGCAAGGTCGGGAACGATGGGTGTGGACTCGGGTCAGCCATGATCCGCCTCCCCGAGCTTGGCGCTGAATACCTCGAAGCGATCACCGGCGATCGCCATCAACTCCGGCACGGCCTGCAGGTACCAATAGGTGTCTCCGACGTTGACGTGCCCGACGTAAGTGGAGAGCGCCATCATGGCGTTGCCGAGGTCAGCGCCTTTCTCCTGCCACAGCATCAGGCGCCGACAGATAAAGCTGTGTCGTAGATCGTGGACCCGTATCACCTGGTGGCCGCCACGAGCGACAATGCCGAGTTCGGCCGAAATGCGGAGGAATACCTTCCTCGCGCTGCTATAATGAAGTGCATTGCCGGTCTTCTCGCACAGGAAGAGCGGCGCCGCCGCGTCAGTCGGACCATATCTGGCGCGCACGCGCAGATAGATGCGCAAGGCCTTGGTCGCGGTCGGATGCAGGGGGACGAGGCGGCTTCGCTGGAACTTCGCGTGCCTGATGGTGAGTTGCTCCTGCGCGTCATCCAGGTCGCCGCAGCGCAGGTGGAGCGCTTCGGATATCCGCAGGCCTGTCGCCGCCAGCAAGCCAAACAGCGTCGTGAAGGTCGTCGGCGTCAACCCGCCTTTCGGCGTCAGGCGCCCTGCTGCCGCGACCAACGCCTCGACTTCCGCGGGCGTGTAAATGTGTGGGGCCAGCCGGCGATGCGAGCGGCCGAAAGGTGACCCGCTCGGAAACTCGGTCTCCGGATCGAGGTCGGCGAGATAGCGGGCGAACGGCCTCAGGACGTTGACTCGCCTAGCCCAGGTAAAGGGCTCCGCGAATTGCGCTTCTTGCCTTGCCCATAGGAGCACGATAGCGGCGGTCAAATGTCCATCGTGGCCGCTCGCGTCCGCAAAGCGGGCAAAGGCCAGCGTCTGGCTGCCCGGTCGATCCAGCGCGAAGCCGAGGCGGCGCCGATCGGCGAGATAGGCCTCCGCCTGCGAGAGCATGGTGTGCAGCGCGCTCATGCCACGCTCCCCGGCCAGGGCAACGCCACCGCCGAGAGACGCGTGACGTCGATGCGGGTGTAGGTGGCCGAGGTCACAATGCTGCGGTGGCGCAAGACATCGGCAATCTGCTTGATTGGCGTCCCGGCATTGATCAGCCGGCTCGCCAGGGTGTGTCGCAGAATGTGGACGCGGGTGCGACTCCAGCCGCATCGCAGATAGGCGGCATGAACGGCGCGCTGGACCACGCGTCGACCCACCGGCTCGCCAAGGGGTGCGATGTGCCGAACGAAGATCGCGCGGCACGGTGTCTTCGGTCGCTCATGCAGGAGATAATCGGCGATGGCCTCGCCGGTCGCCGCCGGCAGGGGCAGCACGTCGGCCCGTCGCGCCTTTCCGGCGGCAACACGAACGACGCCCGCCCGCCAGTCGATGTCGTCGAGACGCAGACTCGCGACCTCGCTGCTCCTCAGCCCCAGATCGGTGAGGCAGCGGACGATGGCGTAGCCGCGCCGGCGAGACGGACAAGCAACGTCAAACGATCGGAGGAGTTGCCCCACCTCGTCGGCGGAGAGGGTGTCGGGCAATGATGTGTGTCGCCAGTATGCTGGCCGCGGCACGGCGCGTAGGAGATCGGCGACCTTGTCGCCGAGCAGTTCACGGTAGCGGAGATAGCAGCGAACCGCGCCCCCGGCGACGCGGATCGTGCTTGCGCTCCACGCAGGATCACCCAGGACGAACTTCCGAATCGCCAACGGGCTAATCGCCGCAAGGTCGATCGGCCCCGAGCCGAACTGAGCCCTGAGCAAACGCCGAATGATCCGGCAACGACAATCGCGCGTGCCCTTCGACAGGCCCCAGACCTCGGTCATCTTGCCATCGAAGCCCGCCAGTTCGCGGGCGACCGCGTCGCCAATCGGCTGAGCGACAACGCCCAAAGAACGTAAGATGCGAACCAAGTGATTAAGGGCCGCTCGATTCCTGTTGAGGCTGAGTGGCACGGGACGAGCACATGCGCAACGCGGCAGGTGTTCCGACAAGAACCGACGGACGACTGCTTCGTTGATCCCCTCAGGCGTGAGCCCTTCCGCACGGAGCCATTGCCCGAAGTGGATAACGCACGCGACGTAGCGCCGATGATACTTGAGCTTAAATCGAGCCGTTTCGAGATATTCCTCGTAGTTCTTGATGTAGGGCGCAACCACGTTGCCGGGGTCGGATGTGCGCAGCTGAAGTCGGAGAGGCATGGACATGTTTGATCTCCCGTTGGTGGAAGATCGAACGGGACATCAGGATTATGTGCAGTTCAATCGGAGCGCGTCGGACGGAACGCCCGATGCGTCGGCCGCTTGCCCGCGCCGTTCGGGTCAAGTGCACATAATCTCTCAGGAATCATATTCGTGGTTATGCAGATATTTGCATAACCACGAATTCGATCCCTGGGCTTGACCGGGCTTCGAACACGCCCGCCCGGCGGCGGAAGTCCT
>JBKQRV010000185.1:0-8311 GCA_052143835.1 Alphaproteobacteria bacterium | reverse complement strand
GGACCTGCTCAAGTCGTTAGGCTTTGGCATGGGACGCTCCATCGGTTGTTTGCAACGACGATGGTGCCATACCTCGCCGCCCGCCCCATAGCATCTCTCCTCCTGAAGGAGGAGAGGGGAAGCGAGGCTCGCCTCCGCTTGCGGACATTGAAACTGACCCACCACCCTTCGCCGCGCGGTGATGACAAGGCCTCTCTCCCGCGCTACTCTCGGCTCCCGAGCATTGCCCGCGAAATCCCGAAGAAACGGTTTCAGAGAGGAGAGCGTCATGCCCGACGTAAGAATTTCCGCCACCGACGGCGGTCAGTTTTCCGCCTATCTTGCCAAGCCCGCCTCCGGCAAAGGCCCCGCCATCGTCGTGTGCCAGGAGATTTTCGGCGTCAACAAGGTGATGCGCGACGTGTGCGACCGCCTCGCCGCCGAGGGCGCGTTCGCCATCTGCCCCGACATCTTCTGGCGCCAGTCCCCGGGTATCCAGCTCACCGACCAGAGCGAGGCCGAATGGCAGAGGGCCTTCGAGCTCTACAAGGGCTTCGACGAGAAGAAGGGGACAGACGACCTCAAGGCCACCCTCGCCTATGCGCGCAAGATTCCCGGTGCCTCCGGCAAGGCCGGCTCGGTCGGCTTCTGCCTCGGCGGCAAGCTCGCCTATCTCATGGCGACCCGCAGCGACGCCGACGCCAATGTCGGTTATTACGGCGTCGGCATCGAGGGGGCACTCGACGAGGCCAAGAACATCAAGAAACCGCTCATGCTCCACATTGCGGCCAAGGATTCCTATTGCCCGCCCGAGGCGCAAGCCAAGATCAAAAGCGGGCTCGGCGGCAATGCCAGGGTGACGCTTCACGTTTACGAAGGCCAGGAGCACGCCTTCGCCCGGCCGGGCGGCGAGCACTACAACAAGCAAGCCGCCGATCTCGCCAACAAGCGCAGCGCCGAGTTCTTCAAGAAGAACCTCGACTGAGCACGCGACCTAAAAAGAGAGGAAAAAGCCATGGTCAAAGCCATATGCATCAGCCAGCCCGGCGGGCCCGAAGTCCTACGCATGGACAATGTGTCGTTGCCCGAGCCCGGTCCCGGCGAGGCCCTCGTCCGCCATCACGCGGTCGGCCTCAACTACGTCGACGTCTATTACCGTATCGGCCTCTACAAGCAGCCGAGCTATCCCTGCGGCATCGGTTTCGAAGGTGCAGGCGTGGTCGAGAAGGTCGGCCCCAAGGTCAAGGAGATCAAGCCGGGCGACCGGGTCGCCTACGGCCAAAGCCCGCTCGGCGCCTACGCCGAGGCGCGCGTCATGCCGGCCGAGCGCCTGGTCAAGCTGCCCAAGGAGATCGACTTCAAGACCGGGGCCGCGATGATGCTGCAGGGCATGACCGTGCAGTACCTCATCCGCCGCACCTATCGCATCAAGAAGGGCGAGACCATCCTGCTCCACGCGGCCGCGGGCGGCGTCGGGCTCATCCTCTGCCAATGGGCCAAGTCGCTCGGCGTCAACGTGATCGGCACGGTCGGCTCGGACGAGAAGGCGAAGCTCGCCAAGGCGCACGGCTGCAAATATCCGACCGTCTATACCCGCGACGATTTCGTGGCGGCGGTGAAGAAGATCACCAAGGGCGCGGGTGTCCCGGTCGTCTATGATTCGATCGGCAAGGACACCTTCGAGCGCTCGCTCAACTGCTTGAGCCCGCGCGGCCTGATGGTCACCTTCGGCAACGCCTCGGGCCCCGTGCCCCCCTTCGAGCTCGGCACGCTCGCCGCCAAGGGCTCGCTCTACATCACGCGCCCCACCCTCGGCACCTACGTGGCCAAGCACGCGGACCTGCTCGCGACCGCGCGCGATCTCTTCAGCGTGGTGCGCTCTGGCAAGGTCAAGATCCGCGTCAACCAGACCTATCCGCTCGCGCACGCGGCCCAGGCGCACCGCGATCTCGAGGCGCGCAAGACGACCGGCTCGACGGTGCTGATTCCGTAAGTGAAACTCTCGAACGCGACGAATCATCCCCTCACCCAGCTTCGGCTAAGCTCGGCTTTGCCTCGCTAAGCCTCCGCATCCCTCTCCCCCTTTAGGGGGAGAGGGTGAGGGGGCGCCCTTCGCCGCGCCTTACTGATTCATCGAGGCGAAGAACTCGGCGTTCGACTTGGTGTGGCGCAGCTTGTCGAGGAGGAACTCCATGGCGTCGTTCATGCCCATGGGCATCAGGATGCGGCGCAGCACCCACATCTTCGCCAACACGTCGCGCTCGACGAGGAGCTCCTCCTTGCGCGTGCCCGAGCGGGTGATGTCGATCGACGGGAAGACCCGCTTGTCGGAGAGCTTGCGGTCGAGAATGATCTCGGAGTTGCCGGTGCCCTTGAACTCCTCGAAGATGACCTCGTCCATGCGCGAGCCGGTATCGATGAGTGCGGTCGCGATGATGGTGAGCGAGCCACCCTCCTCGATGTTGCGCGCGGCGCCGAAGAAGCGCTTCGGGCGCTGCAGCGCGTTAGCGTCCACACCACCCGTGAGCACCTTGCCCGAGGACGGCACCACGGTGTTGTAGGCGCGCGCGAGACGCGTGATCGAATCCAAGAGGATCACCACGTCGCGCTTGTACTCGACGAGGCGCTTCGCCTTCTCGATCACCATCTCCGCCACCTGCACGTGGCGCGCCGCCGGCTCGTCGAAGGTCGAGCTGATCACCTCGCCCTTGACCGAGCGCTGCATGTCCGTCACCTCCTCCGGCCGCTCGTCGATGAGCAGCACGATGAGGTAGGCCTCCGGGTGGTTCGCCGCGACCGAGTGGGCGATGTTCTGCAGCATCACCGTCTTGCCGGTGCGCGGCGGCGATACGATGAGACCGCGCTGGCCCTTGCCGAGCGGGCTGATGAGATCGATGACGCGGGTCGTGTAGTCGCGCCGCGACACGTCGCGCGTGTCGCCTTCCCTGGCACTCGCCCCGCGGCGCGGCGGCGGTGCGGCGGCGGCACCCGCCGCGGCCGCCTCGGGCTCGAGCTCGAGCACGAAGCGCTCGTCCGGATAAAGCGGGGTCAGGTTGTCGAAGTTGATGCGGTGGCGGACCTTCTCGGGATCCTCGAAATTGATCTCGTTGACCTTGAGGAGGGCGAAATAGCGCTCGCCGTCCTTGGGCGCCCTGATCTGTCCCTGGACCGTGTCGCCGGTGCGCAAGCCGAAACGGCGCACCTGGCTTGGCGAGACGTAGATGTCGTCCGGGCCCGGCAGGTAATTCGCCTCGGGCGAGCGCAGGAAGCCGAAGCCGTCCTGGAGGACCTCGAGCACGCCGTCGCCGAAGATGGCGATGTCGCGCTCGGCGAGCACCTTGAGGATCGCGAACATGAGCTCCTGCTTGCGCAGGTTGCTCGCGTTCTCGACCTGCAGTTCCTCGGCATAGGTCAAGAGATCGGCGGGAGTCTTGGACTTGAGCTCTTGGAGATTCATGCACGCCTACTTCGCGTCAAAGCGGGAAAAAGGGGGGGCGCTCAAGCGCCTTGCGTCAGGCCAGATAAACGGTGCAAGGGCCGCCGAGGCGGCGGAGCCAACAAGGGCAGACTCTTGGAGGAACTCAGGCCTGAGTCGCTGAAGGAAATCTACCTGATAGATTGCTCAAACGCGCCCTGTCGTCAAGAAAAATAGGCTGCCGGGCCGAAAAAGCCAGTGCCGGCTTGCGGATAGCTCAAAACGGCTTCACCACCACCATGATCACGATAGCGATCATGGCCAGCGTCGGCACCTCGTTCATCACGCGATAAAAGCGCTGCGGCCGCTTGTTGCGCCCGGCCGCGAAGTCCTTGCGCCAGAGCCCCATGGCATGGTGCGCCGCCGTGAGCACGAGGATTCCCGCGAGCTTCACGTAGACCCAGCCTCGCGACCAGTCCACCAGCCCCGGCGTCCCGACCAAGAGCCCGCCTAAGACGTAAGTGGCGATCATGGCCGGGTTCATGATCTGGCGCAGGAGCCGCTGCTCCATGAGCTGGAAGCGCCGGTCTCCCTCGCTGCCCGGCTTCGTCTCGCAGTGATAGACGAAGAGGCGCGGCAGGTACAAGAGCCCCGCCATCCACGCAATCACGGCGATGACGTGGAGCGCCTTCACCCAGAGATAAAGCGGCACCATCCAGCTCACCGCTCCGGCCCTCCCGTTGCCATCGGGCACTTGCCCCATGTCGCCGGGCAAAGCCGCGCCCCGCCGTCGGGACAGATGCCACCCCCACTCTCGAGCGCCTCGCGCACGAGGGTCGCGAGGCCCGCGATGAAGTGCGGCGAAATCGACACCGTCGGCACGCGAACATAGCCCGGCACGCCCAGCCGCCGCGCCAGCCCCTCGTACTCGATATCGAGCTCCACGAGCGTCTCCGAATGCTCCGAGACGAAGGCGATCGGCACCACCACGACACGTACCCTTTCGCGCGCGGCGCGCTCGATCTCCTTCTCAGTCGACGGTCCGATCCACTGGAGCGGTCCCACTCGGCTCTGATAACACACCTGCCAGTCGAGGACCCGCTCGCCGAGCGCCCCTATCACGGCGGCACAGGTTTGCTCGACCTGCCATTGATAGGGATCGCCGCCCGCCACGACCGTCTGCGGCAGACCATGCGCCGAGAAGAGAACGCGTGGCCGCGCGCGGGCCTTGCCGATCTGCTCTGCCTGTTCCAGGCCGGCGCTCACCAGCTCGGCTACGGCCTCAACGAAGCCCGCCTGCCGCGGATAGCAGCACACGAGCGTGGTGGGTACTTGCAGCTTGACGCGCGCCGCCGCCCGGCGCCAAGCCGTCCAGGAGGACGCCGTCGTGGTCGTCGAGAACTGCGGATAGAGCGGCAGTAGCACGATGCGCTCGGCATCCCACGATTTGACGGCCGCCGCCGCCTCGTCGGAGAAGGGTGCCCAATAGCGCATCGCGATGAAGGCTTTCACCGATCCGAAATCGCGGAGCGCTGCCTCAAGCGCCTGCGCTTGCGCCTCCGTGTTTGGGAGAAGCGGCGAGCCTCCGCCCATCTTGCGGTAGATCTCGCGCGCCACCGGCGCGCGACGCCGCGAGATCATCTTGGCGACCGGCCGGCGAATCAGCATCGGCAGCGCGATGATGGCCCCGTCATTGAACAGATTGAACAGGAAAGGCTGGACAGCCTCCAGCGTGTCGGGACCGCCGAGATTGAAGAGCACGATGGCAGTCCGTTTGGGCTCAGCCATGGTCGCTTGCCTGCGGCGGGAGCGAGACCGTCATGCCCGCCAGCCTCGCACGATCTCGACGAGTGTCGCCACATGCTCGGGTGGGGTTGTCTGCGCCACGCCATGCCCGAGATTGAAGATGAAGGGCCCGCCGCCCCAGCTTCTGAGGATGCGCTCGGACGCCCGCCGCATGGCCTCGCCTCCCGCCACCAGAAGCAAGGGGTCCAGGTTTCCTTGCAATGCCGCATATGGTTGGAGCTCCCGCGCGGCCCAGTCGAGCGGCACGGCAGGATCGAGGCCGACGGCATCTACCCCCGTGCGCTCGACAAAGCGCTTGTAGCCGAGACCGGCTCCGCGCGGAAAGCCGATGATCGGCACCTGCGGGCAAGCTGCCTTGACCTTGAGGACTATGCGCCGGGTCGGCTCGATGCACCACGCGTCGAACTCGCTCTCGGCGAGTGCGCCCGCCCAGCTGTCGAAAATCTGCAGCACTTCCACGCCCGCCGCGACTTGGCGGATGAGATGGCTCGCACACGCCTCTACGAGTAGCTCGAGCAGACCTGCGAACTCGCTCGGCTCGCTGAAGGCGAGGAGCTTGACCGCGGCGAAATCCCGGCTCGTCTGGCCTTCGACCATATAGCTTGCCAGCGTCCACGGGCCGCCTACGAAGCCGATCAATGCCGTCTCCGGCCCAAGGGAAAGCCTGACGCGCTCGATCGCCTCGTAGACCGGTGCCAAGCGCTCAGGAAGCCGCTCCAAGGCAAGTTTTCCAGTCACCCCGCCGCCGACGGGCTCCAGGATCGGCCCCTCGTTCTCCGAGAAGCGCACGCCCTGACCGAGCGCAAAGGGCACCATCAGGATATCGGAGAAGAGGATCGCCGCATCGAGCGCAAAGCGCTGTACCGGCTGAAGCGTCGCCTCCGCAGCAAGCTCCGGCGTGAGACAAAGCTCGAGGAATCCGCCGGCGCGGGCGCGCAAGGCACGATACTCCGGCAGATAGCGTCCCGCTTGCCGCATGAGCCAGAGCGGCGGCCGTTCGAGCGCCTCACGCGCAAGCACACGCAAGAGAGGCTTTCGCTGGCTCTCTTTGCTGCTGTGCTTCTGGCTTGTGGAGCTCTGAGCCATTCTTCTCCTCTTCCTTAAAGACTCTTCTAGAAGACTCTAGAGGTAGTAGTGGATGGCTGTGAAGGGTGGGGATTAAAACTTACCCCCGGTTCCACCCCCTTCTCGGCTTGCTCAGTGCCCGAGTGGCTACCGTCTGTGGACTATCTGTGATTATCACTTGGGACATGGCAAGATTGCTGATCGAACGGCCAGTTTGAAAGAGGGCGAAAAAGGAGGATAAAGGATTTCTCGACGCTCTCCAGCACGGGATTCACGCTTGTGGGCATGCTCGAGCGCTTGGAGCACAAGTGGGCCGCGGTGTGCTAAGGCAGCGGGCACGCTTTTAGCGCATGAGGGGCCAAAGGGCGAGTTATCCCCGGTGAGCGCCCTTTTCCCCCAACTCACGGAATGATGCGGGAGCCAGTTCAAAGTCGTGAAGAAGCAGCATCTCCATCTGGTTTCGGACGCGACCGGCGAGACGGTGCATAGCGTCGTGCGCGCCTGCCTGGTCCAGTTCGAGGGCATCGACGTGGACGAGCACATGTGGCCGCTCGTGCGTACCAAGGGTCAGCTCGAGAAGGTCCTCTCCGAGATCGCGGAGCAGCCGGGGCTGGTGGTCTACACCATCGTCGACAAGACGCTCCATCATGTTCTCGTCACCGGCCTGAGGAAACTCAAAGTCCCGCATATCTCTGTGCTCGATCCGATCATGGGCTCCTTGGCAAGCTATCTGGGCCTGCAAAGCCGCAATCTGCCGGGCCGCCAGCACGAGCTCGACGCCGAGTACTTCAGCCGCATCGACGCCATGCAGTTCGTCCTGACTCATGACGACGGGCAAGCAGCCTGGAATCTCGACCACGCCGACGTGGTCCTGGTCGGCGTGTCGCGTACCTCGAAGACGCCCACCTGCATCTATCTCGCGAACCGCGGCATCAAGGCGGCGAACGTTCCCATCGTGCCCGGGGTCCCCATTCCCCACGAGCTGCTCGACGCACGGCATCCTCTCATCATCGGCCTCACCAAGGACCCGGTTCGCCTCGTGCAGATCCGGCGCAACCGTCTGCGCACGCTCAACCAGGCGGAGGACACCGACTATACGGACCTGGAGACGGTCAAGCGCGAGCTTGCCGCGGCACGCCGAGTCTTCGTTGAGCAGGGCTGGCCGGTGATCGACGTGACGCGGCGCTCGATCGAGGAGACCGCCGCAGCGATCATGCAGCTCTACGGCGACCGGCGAAAGCAGCTGCAGTGAGCAGCATTGCGACGACCGCGGCCGGAGGCGAGCGCGCGCCAGGCGAGAGAGCGCCGGCCGTGGTGCTGGCTTCCGCGAGCAGCACCCGCGTAATGCTTTTGCGCAATGCCGGCGTCTCTTGCCTTGCCGACGCGGCCGCGATCGATGAAGAGGAGGCGAAGCGCGCGCTCAAGGCCACGGGTGCCGAGACCGGCTCGGCAGCGGAGGCGCTCGCCGAGCTCAAGGCGCAAAAGGTGTCGCGGCGGCACAGCGGCGCCTTGGTGGTCGGCGCCGACCAGATCCTCGAGTGCGCCGGGAGCTGGTTCGACAAGCCCGCCGGACTCGATGAGGCAAGGGCGCACCTCAAGGCCTTGCGCGGCCGCGAGCATGAGCTCGTCTCCGCTGTCGCGGTGGTGCGCGACGGCGCGCACCTGTGGCACCATGTCGACCGGGCCCGCCTAAAGATGCGCGCCTTCGGCGACGCCTTCATCGAGAGCTATCTCGCGGCACTCGGCCCGCGCGCTTGCGGCTCGGTCGGCGCCTATCAGCTCGAGGGCCTGGGCGCGCAACTTTTCGAGCGCGTCGAGGGCGACTATTTCACCATTTTCGGCCTGCCGCTCCTGCCGCTCCTCGCTTTCCTGCGCAATCACGGCGTGGTGGCGAAGTGAGGGCGCCTCGGATCAGGTGCCGTGCGGCCTTCGAGACGCCGCCTCCGGCGGCTCCTCAGGCTGAGGTTAAAATCTTTCTGCCGCACACGAATTTTCCTCATCCTGAGAGCTTGTGAACCTTTGCGGTTTTGCATGCGTGGTGGAGTA
>JBKQRV010000184.1:0-28888 GCA_052143835.1 Alphaproteobacteria bacterium | reverse complement strand
AGAGGAGGCTGCACACCCCCATGGCGGCGGCCCCCAGGATGTCGCCTTGGATCGCGATGCGATTGCGGTCGCGGCAGGAGATCTGCATCACCGGCGAATAGCCGACGCGCGTGAGCAAGGCGCAGACCGCAACGCTCGACATGTGGCAGTTGGCCCCGCTGCCGTCGGTCGCGTTGATGGCGTCGACCTGGCCGTCGAAGATGCGCGCCCGCGCGTAGACCTCCTTTGCATCGGCGGAGTCGGGCGGGGCGAGCTCCGCGGTGACCGCGAACGCCCCCGCGCGCAGCACGCGCTCGAGCCGGCCCGGCGAGGAATGGCCGGGGAGGATGGGAAGCGGCTGGCCCGGCTCGGGCTCGTCGGCAAAGATCATGGCCGCACTCCCGCCCGCTCGCGCACGAGCCCGAGCCAGGTCGAGGAGCCCTTGAGGCGGCGGTCAAGCGGTGCGGCCACCGCCGCGAACGCGGCAGCTCCCGCGCGCATGCGCCGGCTGCCCTCCCAGGCCTCGACCCAGACGCAGCGCATCGCGGGGAAGATCTCGCAAGCGCCGTCCGCACGCACGCCGCCGCACGGTCCGTTGCGCAGCTCCTTGGGACAGTTCATCGGGCAGGTCATGCCGGTCGAGCTCAAGACGCATTGGCCGCACATGCGGCAGTCGAAGAGGAGGCCTTTCACCGCCTTCTCGACGGCGGCGGTCGGCCGCTCCAGGCGGCGGAGGCCGACGGCGCGAAGAAGCGGCGCCGATGCCACGAGCAGGCCCTCGAAGAGGCGGTAGGCCGTCTCGAGCCCGCGCGCATGCCGCGTCGACCACAGCCGAAGCGCGTACATGACCATAGATCTCCTGAAACTCGCCGTCGCAGGCCCTGCCCTCTCCCTCCCATCCCTCAGGGATGGACCCGAGGCACTTCGTCTCCGCGGGGTGGGAGGCTGAGGTCAGCAGGCGTGCGCTCGCGTTCGTCAGCCGACATGAGCGCGCGCTCGAGATCGCCGTAGCCGGTCGCGCGCAGCTCGAAGGCAAGGCCGAGCCGGGCCGCAGCCGCGCGCGCCGCCTCCTCGAGCTCGGGCGAGCGAACTTGCGCCAGATAGACGAGCCGCTTGTAATTGCCGAAGTAGAGCGGCAGCAGCTCGGGATGGCGGTCAATGCCGAGACCCTCGATGACGAGCCGCTCGAAATGCCGCACGAGAAAATCGGTCAAATAGAAGCTGCAGGGCTCCTCCTCCGAGAGCTCGGCGAAAAGAGGGCTGCCGGCGAAGAACTCGTAGCAATGCGCGCCTCGGATGCGCTCGACCCCCTCCTCGGCGAGCATCGCGTCGAGCGCTCCGCCCGTTCCGCAGTCGCCGTAGAGCACGAAGACGCGCGCGAAGCGCGCGCGGCCCTTGCGGATCTTGGCGCGCACCGCCTCCGTGATGAGCGCCGGCGTGTTGTGGAGCTTGGCGGGGAGACATTCGACGGTCATCTGCTCAAGGCGATTGGCGCGGACGACGGCCGTGATCTCGCGGGCGAGCGCTCCGCAGGCGATGAGAAGGACGGGGGCCCCGCCGCGCACGGCTCAAGTCCCCGTCTGGCGCAGGCTCGGCGCCTGGCGGCGCTCGGCGATGAGCTGCTTGGCGGTCTCGACCGCCATCGCCGCGTCGCGGCAGTAGGCGTCCGCCCCCACCGCCTTGCCGAAGGTCTCGTTCAAGGGGGCGCCTCCGACGAGCACGATGTAGTCCTCGCGGATGCCCTTCTCCTTGAGCGTGTCGATCACGACCTTCATATAGGGCATGGTGGTGGTAAGCAGCGCCGACATGCCGAGAATGTCCGGCTTGTGCGTCTCGAGCGCCTTGAGATAGTTCTCGACCGGATTGTTGATGCCGAGGTCGACGACCTCGAAGCCCGCACCCTCGAGCATCATGGCGACGAGATTCTTGCCGATGTCGTGCACGTCGCCCTTCACGGTGCCGATCACGATCTTGCCGATCGGCGGGACGTCGGACTTGGCGAGGATCGGGCGCAGGATCGCCATGCCGCCCTTCATCGCGTTGGCGGCGAGCAACACTTCCGGCACGAAGAGGATGCCGTCGCGGAAGTCGATGCCGACGATGCGCATGCCCTCGACGAGGGCCTCGTTCAGCACCCTCTCGGCGGGCCAGCCGCGCGCGAGCAGGATGCGCGTGCCCTCCTCGATCTCCGCCTTGAGGCCGTTGTAGAGATCGTCGTGCATCTGCTCGACGAGCTCCTTGTCATCGAGGCTATTGAGATCGAGCTCGTCGCCGCTCTCCGCGTTCTCGGCCATCTCGTCACCTGAGCTGCTGCCGTCCAACCGTTGCCTGCACTTTAAAGTCTTTGCCATCTCCGACTGACGCTGGCGAGACGCAGACTTGCGTAAATACGACAAATTCTCTCGTAAATGCCGGTTTTGGATAAGGAAACCGCCTAAGGGGCGGGACGACCGAGCGCCTCTGCCGCGACCACGGCAAGACAATCCGGGCAATAGCAGCCGAGGGCCGGCTCAAGGACCTCGCGCGGCAGCTTGAAGGCCTCCTTGCCGCACCAGCAAGGCCCCTCCGGGCAGCAGGCAAAGGAGCGGCCGCAGCGCGGGCAGACGGTCTCGATCTCGCCCGCGCGTAAAGCGCCGCCCCTCTCTTCCGCGCGCATGGCGAGGAGTTCCTCCGTTCCGAGAGCCGGCATGATCATGAACCCGCCCCCCGCGCGGCGCAAATGCAAATCCGACGAGGACGAGCGCGGGCGCGACAGAGCGAGGATGGTCCCGCGAAAGCACGCCGTCCCGCTCACACCACGAGGGCGTCCGCGAACGGCGTTCGCGAGAGATTGCGGGCGCCGCGCGCGGTGATCAGCACCTGCTCCTCGAGCTTGATGCCCTCCTTCCCGCCCACCTCGCCGATATAGCTCTCGACCGCGACCACCATGTTCTCCTGGAACTCGCCGTCATAGCCCCACTCCGCGAAGTCGCGGGCATAGGCGATGCTCGGATACTCGTCGACGAGGCCGACGCCGTGCACCATCATCATATAGCGGTTGGGCACGAAGGCCTCGGGCACGGGCCAACAGCGCTCGGCGAACTCGCGGAACGAGAGGCCGGGCTTAATGAGCGCCATGTTGGTCAACACCTGCTCCTCGGCGAGACCATAGAGGCGGCGCTGCCCGTTGGTCGGCCGTCGCCCGGGGCATATCCAGCTGCGCGAGATGTCGGCCAAATAGCCGAGCGGGCCCACCATGTCGGTGTCGAAGGCGACGACGTCGCCCGCCTGCAGCACCCGGTTGCCCGATTCCTGGAACCAGGGGTTCGTGCGCTCGCCCGAGGCGAGCAGGCGGCATTCGATCCATTCACCGTCGTGGGCGATGTTCACGTCGTGCAGCACCGCCCACAATTGGTTCTCGGTGATCCCCGGGCAAATGGTCTCGCGCATACGGGCGATCGCCGCGTCGCACACCTCCATCGAGAGCTCGAGGGCGGCGATTTCCTCGGGGGATTTGATGAGGCGCGCGAGCTCGAGGGGCTCCTGCGCATCGAAGAGCTCGACGCCGCGCGCGGCGAGCGCAAAGGCGCCCATCGGCTCGCAACGGTCGACCGCGAGGCGCCGGTTGCCCCCGCCGTGCTTCGCCACCAGGGCGGCGATCTCGTCCGCCCAAAGGAGGACCTTCTCCCCGGAGCGCGGGCCCGCGAGGAAATAGAACCACGGTATCGCCGGCCGCACCTCCTGAATGGTCTCGAGGCCCTCGCTCAAGTGCGTCGAGCTCGTGTACTCGTAAAGCACGACGGGCCCCTCGCTCGGCACGAAGGCCCAGCGCCCCGGCGAATGCATGGTCCAGACCTGCATGTTGCGACTGCCCGTCGCATAGCGGATGTTCATGGGATCGGAGAGCAGGCAGCCCATGTAGTCGCGCTTCTTGAGCTCGGCGCGCACGCGCGCGAGGCAATAGGCGCGCAGCTTGCGCTGATCGATGGCGGCGATCCGCGCGGCCACGTCGAACGCGAGCGGAACTGGTTTCCGCGGCTCGGCTGATGGCATGGCAACGTCCTCCCCTATGGTTCCCGGCACCTTCTCACGGCTTCGCGGCGGCACTCTCAGAAGTGGCGAGGACCGACTCCACGCGGCTGAGCTCCTCGAGCGGAATATGGCAGGCACGCAGGGCCTCGATGAGGGCCCGGTAGTCGAGCGCCCGGTCAACCGCGTCCGCGCCGATCCAACGCATCGCCGTTTTGCCCCGTTTGCTTGCGGGCGAGCAGCCGCTACGCTCATATTGGCATATCCGGCGCGCGCCATCACGCTTGGGAGGAGGAGACGCCATGACCAAGAAGAAGACTCAGCCGCAGCACGCAAGCGGGGGCTGCCTCTGCGGCCAGGTCCGCTACGAGGTCACGGGCCCGCTTCGCCCCGTCATCGCCTGCCACTGCTCGCAGTGCCGGCGGCAGACCGGCCATTTCATGGCGTCGACGGCGGCCGCGCGCGCGCATTTCGCGCTTACGCGCACGGACGGGCTCAAGTGGTACGTCTCCTCGGCCAAGGCGCGGCGCGGCTTCTGCGCCAACTGCGGCTCGACGCTCTTCTGGGACGGCCGCGGCCACGACTACATCGCGATTGCCGCCGGCACGCTCGACATGCCGAGCGGGCTCAAGATCGCGCAGCACATCTTCACCGCCGACAAGGGCGACTATTACGCGATCGACGACGGCCTGCCGCAGGCGCGCGGCGGACTATCCGCTTAGGCGGCGGTTCTCGGGGTCGTAGAGCGCTTCGGCGCACACCTGCGCCGGCCGGCGCTCGCCGAGAATCTCGACCTCGAGGGCGGTGCCCGAGGCCGCGAGTGCTGGCTCCACATAGGCCCAGGCGATGCTGCGGCCGACCGTGTGGCCGTAGCCGCCGGAAGTGACGATCCCGACGGCGCGGCCGTCCTTGAGAACCGCCTGGCCGCCCAAGGCATCGGCATCCACTACCTCGACGGCGAGATAGGCCAGATGCTCCCGGGGCCCGCGCGCGCGCTCGGCCAAGAGTGCTGCGCGGCCGATGAAGTCGCCCTTGTCGAGGCGGAGGAAGCGCTCGAGCCCGGCGGCGAGCGGGGTCACCTCGCTCGAGAGCTCGGCACCCCAGCCGCGATAGGCCTTCTCGAGTCTCAGCGAGTCGAGGGCGCGGAAGCCGAAGGGGACGATGCCCAGCGCGGCACCTTCGGCCATGATCGCGTCATAAAGCGCCGGCAGCCCTGCAATCGGCGCGTGGAGCTCCCAGCCGAGCTCGCCCGCATAGCTGATCCTGAGCGCGAGCGCGCGGGTGCCGGCGAGCACAATCGCCTGCGCCGTGCGCCAGGGGAAATGCGCGTTGTCGAGGGATGCGTTGGTGAGCTTCGCCAGGAGATCGCGCGCGCGCGGCCCGCTCACGAGAAGCGCACCTCTCGCCTCCGTCACGTTCTCGAGCGCCACGCTGTTGTCTTCCGGGAGGTGACGCTCGAGCCAGTCGAGGTCGTGGAGCTCCGCGGCCGCGGCCGAGACGAGATAGAAGCGCTCCGGCGCCGTGCGCGTCACCACCATCTCTGAATAAAGGCCACCCTTCTCGCTGAGGAAATGCGCCAGCACCACGCCCCCCACCTTGCGCGGCAGGCGATTGGCGATGAGGCGGTCGAGGAAGGCCTCGGCCCCTGCCCCGCTCGCCTCGAACTTGGCGAAGCTCGTCATGTCGAGCACGCCTGCCCGCTCCCGCACGGCGCGGCATTCGCGCCCAACCGTCTCGAACCAGTTGGCGCGCCGGAAGCCCGGCCGGTCGACGGGTTCCTCGCCCGAGCAGGCGAACCAGTTCGCGCGCTCCCAGCCGTTGCGCGCGCCGAAGCTGGCGCCGGCCTTGGCGAGGCGGCCATGGAGCGGGCTCGTCCTCGACGGGCGGCCGGCCGCGCGCTCGAGCGCCGGGTAGGCGATCGCGTACTCGTCCTCGTACATGTCGACCGCGCGCGCGACCGCGTAGTCGAGCGTGGCGTAAGCGCCGTAGCGCCGCGGGTCGATCTCCCAGAGATCGATGCCCGGCTCGCCCTCCGCGATCCACTCCGCGAGATGCTTGCCCGCCCCTCCCGCCTGGGTGATGCCGAAGCTGAAGCCGACGGCGAGGAAATAATTGCGCAAGCCGCGCACGGGGCCGAGCATGGGATTGCCGTCGGGCGTGTAGGTGATGGCGCCGTTGACCACGCGCTTGATGCCGGTACTACCGAGCGCGGGCACGCGCGCGATCGCCTGCTCGATGATGAGCTGCAAGCGGTCTAGCTCCTGCGGCAGGAGCTCCATGCCGAAGCCGGGCGGAATGCGCCCCACCCCCCACGCCTTGGCCGACCGCTCGTAGGGACCGATGAGGAGCCCGCCCCGCTCCTGGCGCAGGTAGTAGGACACATCCACGTCGCGCAGGATCGGCAGCTCGCGCGCGAGTGCGGCCACCTCGGGGACGGCCTCGGTCACCAGATACTGATGCTCCATCGGCACGATCGGCAGAGCGAGCCCCGAGAGCTCCCCCGCCTCGCGCGCCCACAGGCCGGCCGCATTCACCACCGTCTCGGCGCGGATGCGGCCTCGCGGGGTCTCGACCTGCCACTCGCCGCCCTGCGCGCGCGCGAGCCCGATGACCTCGCACCGACGCAACACCTTGGCCCCGCGATCCCTGGCCCCTTTGGCGAGCGCCTGGGTCACGCTCGAGGGATCGAGGTGACCGTCCTCGGGGTTCCATATGGCGCCGAGCACGCCGCGCGTCTCGACCAGAGGATGAAGCTTCTTGATCTCGCTCGGCCCGACGAGCTCGTAGGGGAGCCCGAGATAACGGGCCTTGCCCTGATGGTGGCGCCACTCGTCCATGCGCTCCGGCCTGGTCGCAAGCCGCAGGCTGCCGGTCTTGTGGAAGCCCGTGGCCTGGCCGGTTTCGGCCTCTAGGCGTTGGTAAAGCTCGACACTCTCCATATGGATGCGGGAGATCGCGAGGCTCGTGCTGAAATGGGGCGTGTTCCCCGCCGCGTGCCAGGTCGAGCCCTGGGTGAGCTCGCCCTTCTCAAGGAGGACGACGTCCGACCAGCCGAGCCGCGTCAGGTGATAAAGCACGCTGCAGCCCAAGATGCCGCCGCCAATGACGACGACGCGGGCCTGGCTTGGGAAGGCGTCGCTCATGAGGCTCCCTCGGGGATCTTCAGCACCTCGGCACGCGTCACGGCGCTGCGCGCGCGGGATTGATGAACTCGACCACGCCTTGGAAGTGGCGCTCGTTGAAGCTGACGACGATGCAGCCCTGCGCCACGGCGGTCGAGGCAATCACCATGTCAAGCGCACTCCGCGGACGCCCCGCCGCCGTTCCTTCGGCCATGAGTCTCGCCCACTCGAGGGCCGCGCGCTCATCGAACGCAAGCACGCGGCCGCGGAAGAGCGCCTGCGGCCCCTCCCGCCCGGCGAACCAAGCTTCCAGCTCGCGCCGTTTGCGCCCCGCGGCCTTTTCCAGAATGCCGCGCCTGATCTCGGCGACCGTGAGGGCCGAGATGAAAAGATCCGTGTCCGCTTGACGACCGAGCCAGCGGACCAAGCCCGGCGACGGCTCGACCCGGGTCGCGTCGCTGATGATGGCGGTGTCGAGGAGGTAGCGCGTCACAGCCCGCTGTCGCGCCCGTGGCCGGCCGCGCGCTCGAGGTTGAGCTCGGCGCCGACGAGGGGCGAGCGGCGCAGTGCCGCAAGAATTCCGCCCCGCGGCGGCGGCTCGGCATCTGTCTTCTCTGCCAGCTCCGCCCGCAAGCGCGCCGCCTTTGCATCGCCCGCGCCCAAGCGCCTGGCGAGACCCCGGATGAGCTCCTTGTCAGCTTCCAGGCCGCGTACCTCGTAACGGCTCAGGCCGCGTTCCGCGAGCCGGCGTCGGTGCGCGGCGACCGCACGGCGCTGGGATGCTTTCGTCATCGCAGGCCCTCCTCCTAACCGGTCATATAGCCGGCTCTGGCGTCGACGTCAATAATCCGCACCCAAGGCCACGTGCCCTACATCCGCGCGCGCGCGTTCGCCGGGTCGTAGGGGCTGTCGCGCACCACGCGCGCGGGATAGCGCTCGTTCAGCATCTTGATCTCGAGCGCCCGGCCTTCGGAAGTGAACTCGGGCCGCACGAAGGCGAGTGCAATCTGCTTCTTGAAGTGGACGGAGTAGCCCCCGCCCGTGGCGCGGCCCACCACCTTGCCGTCGGCCCAGATCGACTCCACACCCCAAGGGTCGGCATCCGCCGGCCCGTCGATCAGGAGGGTCACGAGCGCCCAACGCAGCGCACCCGATGCCTTCTGCTTCTCGAGTGCGGCGCGGCCGACGAAGTCGCTGTTCTTGTCGAGGCGCACGAAGCGCTCGAGGCCGCTCTCGAGTGCGGTCACCTCCTTCGAGAGCTCCGCCCCCCAGGCGCGGTAGCTCTTCTCGAGCCTGAGCCAATTCATCGCGCGCATGCCGACGAGCCGCATGTCGAACTCGCGGCCGGCCTCCTCGAGAACATCGAAGAGGTGGTTCTGATACTCGATGCCGTGATGGATCTCCCAGCCGAGCTCGCCCACGTAATTGACGCGCATGAGCCGCACCGGCGCGAGGCCGACCGTCGCCGTCCGGCCGGTGAGCCAGGGGAAGGCCGCGTTGCCGAGATCGACACCGTCGACGAGCTTCGCCAGCACCTCGCGGCTCCGGGGCCCCGCGAGCACGAAGACGCCGCCTTGCGTGGTGATCCGCTCGAGGGCGACCGAGCCGTCCTTCGGCACGGTGCGGCAAAGATAATCCCAGTCGTAGCTCTCGGCCGCCCCCGCGCCGACCAGGTAGAACGCATCCATGCCATCGCGCATGATCGTGAACTCGGAGCGCACCCCGCCCTTCTTCGTGCAGGCGTGGGTCAAGTGGATGCGCCCCACCTTCTGCGGCAGCCGGTTGGCGACGAGGCCTTCCAGCCACCCCTCGGCACCCGGGCCGCGCGCGCTGTATTTCGCGAAGGTGGAGGCCTCGATGAGGCCGACGCCGGTACGGATCGCGTCCGCTTCCGCCTTCACGTAAGGCCACCAGTTGCCGCGCCGGAACGACCAGCGCTCCGTGAAATCCGCGTCCTCGGACGGCTTGGGTCCGAAGAAGTTGGCGCGCTCCCAGCCGAAGCGCTGGCCGAAGACCGCACCCCGCGCTTTCAGGCGCTCATAGGCCGGCGTGGTGCGCAAGGGGCGGCAGGCGGGACGCTCCTCGTCGGGGAAATGCGGCACGAAGACGTGGTCGTAGGCCTCCTCGTTCTTCTTGACCGCGTAGGGCCGTGTCGCGTAGGCGCCGAAGCGGCGCGGATCGAGGGCGAGCATGTCGATCTCGGCTTCGCCTTCGCTGATGATCTGCACGAGATACTTCCCCGCCCCGCCCGCGGCCGTGATGCCGAAGGAGAAGCCCTCGGCGAAGTAGAAATTGGCGAGCCCGGGGGCCGGGCCGAGGAGGGGATTGCCGTCGGGGGTGTAGCAGATGGGTCCGTTGTAGACCGTCTTCACACCACCCTTGGCGAAGCAGGGCATGCGGAAGAAGGCCTCCTCGATGTGCCATTCGAGGCGATCGAGGTCGGGGGGGAGGAGCTCGGCCTTGAATCCCTCCGGCACGCCGTGGACGGCCCAGGAGGGCGCTCCCTTCTCGTAAGGACCGAGGATGAGGCCGCCGCGCTCCTCGCGCATGTACCAGCGCGCGTCCGCGTCGCGCAGTATGGGGTGCTCGGGCCGGCCCGCCTTGCGCCATTCGACGATCTCGGGGATCTCGTCCGTCACGATGTACTGGTGCTCGACCGGGATCGCCGGAATGGTGCGCCCGACCATGGCCGCCGTGCGCTGGGCGTGATTGCCGGTCGCGGCCACCACCGTCTCGCAGAGGATGTCGCCCTTGTCCGTGCGAAGACGCCACTCCCCACCCGCCGTGCGCTCGATCGCGCGCACCTCGGTCTCGCGGTAGATCTCCGCACCGCCCTTGCGCGCCGCATCGGCCAGCAGCATGGTGATGTCGGCCGGGTTGATATAGCCATCGGTCGGGTGAAAGAGGGCGCCTATCAGCCCCTCCACGTTGACGAGCGGGAAGCGCTCCTTGATATCCGCGGGCCGCCACCATTCGTAGGCCACGCCGATCGAATCGGCGGTCGAGGCATAGGTCTCGAACTCCTCCATGCGCTCGCGCGTGCGCGCCATGCGCAGATTGCCGACGCGCTTGAAGCCGACGTCGCGCCGCCACTCGGCCGCGAGGCGCTCGTAGAGCTCGATCGAGTATTTATGCATCTGGCCGGTCGCGTAGGACATGTTGAAGAGCGGCAAAAGTCCCGCGGCGTGCCAGGTCGAGCCCGAGGTCAGCTCGTATTGCTCGAGCAGCACCGCATCGCTCCAACCCGCGGCCGACAGGTGATAGAGGATCGAGCAGCCGACGTTGCCACCGCCGATCACCGCCACGCGCGCATGTGTCTTCACTGTCGTCTCCCCCTCATCGCCTCAGCGCGCCCAGTCTAGCGCCTGGGGCGGATATTAAAACAGGGTCTCGTCCTCTCGCGCGCGGCAGCTCCGGGAAAGCCGTTGCCACGGCCTGGCCGGCGGTGCTGGAATGGCGGCATGAGATTGGAGGGAGGCTCGCTTGACGATGACGAGGAACCTGAGCCGGCGCGCGTTCCTGGCGAGTGCTGGTGCCGCCGCAACTTCGCTTGCGTTGGCACGGCGGGCCCGGGCCGAGGAGAAACCCGAGAGCCTCGTCTACAGCACCTACGGCGGCGATTACGGCCAGTGGGTCAAGGAGGACTTCGAGGACCCCTTCACCGCGGCCACCGGCATCAGGCTCATCCACGACATCGGCGAGAACCCGCAGCGCTACGCCAAGCTCAAGACCTACCGCGAGCGGCCGAAGGTCAACCTCATCCAGCTGCAGGATCGCTTCCTCTACGAAGCGACGCGCGACGGGCTGCTCGAGGAGATCGACTACGCGAAGCTGCCCCACGCCGCACCCATCCCGCCCATCTACCGCAAGAAGACCTGGCTCGGCTACAGCGTGCTCTCGATCGGCATCATCTACAACCGCGAGCGCGTCGCCATGCCGCCGCGCCAGTGGACCGACCTCGTCGACGAGCGCTACAAGGGCCGCATCTTCATCGACGACTTCAACCACTTCGGCCTCCACATCACCCTCGCGATCGCGATGGCAGAAGGCGGGGGCTATCAGGACATCAGGCCCGGGCTCAAGGTGATCAAGGAGATCAAGGACCGCTTGAACCCGCGCTTCATCTCGACCTCCCAGGAAGGCATGAAGCTCCTGGGCGACGGCGAGGTCGACGTCGCCATGTGGCAGAGCTCGCGTGCCTTCATCCTCAAGCGCAAGGGCAAGCCGCTCGAGTACGCGGTGCCCGAGACGGGCGACGTGGCGGTGAGCTACGGCAACGCCGTGGTCAAGGGCGCTGGGTATAAGGAGTGGGGCGAGGCCTTCATCGACTTCACGGCCGATCCCCGCCTCCAGGGCAAATTCGTCTCGGGCCCCTTCCCGACGACGCCCACGCACCCGGACGCCCTCGGCTATGCGACCCCCGAGGCCGCGAAGCTCGTCGCCCGCCCGCCCGGCGCCAAACAGATCGAGCTCGACTATGGCGAGGTGCTGCCCCGGCTCGACGAGTGGACCAAGCTGTGGAACCAGATGATCGAGGCCTGAGGGTGCTAAGATCGCCATGAAGCTGCGGCCGGCAACGCGGAGCGAGCTCGCACTCCTCGCCCTCACCGGCCCGGCCTTGGCATTCGCCCTCGTCTTCTTCCTGGCACCCCTCGCCCTTCTCCTCGGCTACAGCTTCCTCGGCTACGCCAACGGCGAGATCGTCGCCCGCGCCACGCTCGCCCAATACGCGGTCCTCCTCGGCGACCCGCTCTATCAGCGCATCGTGCTGCGCACCCTGCTCGTGGCGCTTGCGACCACGGCGCTGTGCATGCTCCTCGGCTATCCCGTGGCCCTCGGCATCGTGCGCGCCAGGCCGAGCCGGCGCCCGATTCTCTTGACCCTCGTGCTCACGCCGCTCCTCATCGGCGGCGTGGTGCGCAGCTACGGCTGGATACTCATCCTCGACGAGCGCGGGCTGTTGAACCGCGCTCTTCTTGCCACGGGTCTCGTCGAGCATCCGCTCCAGCTGCTCTTCAATTTCGCGGGCGTGGTGGCCGCGATGGTCGAGGTGCTGATCCCCTTCTTCATCCTTCCGCTCATGGGCTCGCTCTCGCGCATCGATCCGCTCCTCGAGAGCGCAGCGCGCGGCCTGGGCGCGAGCCGGCTCCGGACCTTCCTCGGCGTGACGCTCCCCTTGAGCCTGGCAGGCGTCACCGCAGGCGGCGTCATCGTCTTCAGCCTGGCACTCAACATCTTCGTGGTGCCGCGCATCGTCGGCGGCCCGCGCTTTCTCGTGCTGGCGACGCTCGCTTATCAGCAAGTGGGCGAGGTGGGCAACCTACCCTTCGGCTCGGCGGTGGCGGGGCTCATGCTGGTGCTCACCTTGGGAAGCGTGGCGCTGGTCAACCGCATCCTTCTCGCGCGCTACCGCCATCTCGGGGTGGCCTGAGGCCATGCGCGCGCCGGGCTCCCTCCTCGCTTTCGTCAATGCCGCGATCTACCTCTTCATCCTGGCCCCGGTGATCGTTGTCGTGGCCCTCGCCTTCTCCGGCACGGAGTCGCTGGCCTTCCCGCCGAGCTCGCTCTCCTTGCGCTGGTTCGCGAAGTTCCTCTCGCAAGCCGAGCTCATGTCAGCACTCGGCACGAGCCTGGCACTCGCGGCCGTCAGTTGCGCGATTTCGCTTGTGCTCGGCGGTCTCGCGGCGTTCGGCCTCGCGCGCGGCAGCTTCCGCGGCCGGGGCGCCGTCCTCAACCTCTTGCAGACGCCGCTCATGGTGCCGCAGCTCGTCTTGGCCATGGGCTTCCTCGAGTATTTCGCGGCCCTCGACGTGCCCTCTTTTCCCGCCCTCCTTCTCGGCCACACGGTGATCACGCTTCCTTACGTGGTGCGCACCATGGTGGCGGGCTTAGCTAGTGTGGACATGCTCGCCGAGCACGCGGCCGTCAGCCTCGGCGCCACGCGGCTGCAGGCGATCCGGCAGGTGACGCTGCCGATGCTCACCAACAGCATGGTGGCGGCGGTGCTGTTCTCCTTCATCGTCTCCTTCGAGAACCTGCCGCTCGCCCTCTTCCTCTCCGATCCCTCTTCCGTGACGCTGCCGCTGCAGATCTATTCCTACATCCAGTGGGTGTTCGATCCGACCGTGGCCGCGGCCTCGACCGTGCAGGTCCTCGTCGTCGTGCTGCTCGTCTTCGCGGCCGAGCGCGCGATCGGCATCAGCCGCTTCATGGGCGTGATGAGGTAGGGGTTGAGAGCCGGCCGAGGGCCGCGTGACGGGAGGTGCAAAGCCGTCAAGAAGTGCGGGATGCGGGGACGCGATCGCTACTTCGTCCGGCGGCGTCCGGCCGGCGGTATCTTCGCCGGTTTTGCCGGCCGGTCCGGTCCCCAGAGTTTGGCATAGTAGGTGTCGGCAAGCTGAAGTGCGGCGAGCGGGTTGTGGCCCAGCACGCGATCCTTCGCCACCAGCACCGTCGATAGCCCCCTCGCATGCTTGAAGAAGAGGCTGTCGTGGCCGACGCACAAGCCCATGACCACATTGAATTCGCAGCCATGCTTCGCGAGAAGCTCCGCCTGGGCGATAGGGTTGCACAATGGCTCGAAACTGCCGGGGCGGACCTTCTGCCGGTCCTCCAGACCGATCTCCTCCTTCGGGATGCTGCCGTTCTTGCAGGCGACCGATACGACCTCGAACCCGTGGCTCTCGAGGATGCCGGTCAGCACATAGGCGTGGTCGACGAAACTAATGCAATTGGCGATGCCGATCTTGCGGAAGCCCATGCGCTTGGCGAACTGCACGATCTCCTCGACGCGCGTCCACTTGCAGTAGCCCTCGGCCTCGACGATGGCGGACTCGCGCGCCACCTTCAGCGTCTCCGGATCGCCGTAGAGCGCGCGCGCGGCCCGCTGCGTCCCAGGGTCGACCTTCGACGGACAATATCCCGGCCCCTTCGTTCCCGCTTCCCCCTGGCGGCAGGCGCGAACGGTGCTTGGGCAATAGGCGCAGGCAGGGTCAGCGTAATCCATGCTCTCTCATCCCGGCACAAACATTCCCGAGAATAGTGCGCGCCTGCCTGAGGCCCGGCGCATTGATCCAGATCATGCCATGCCCGATACACCCCGGTCCGAGCCCATTACGGGATGCCGCGGTCCGTCGGCACGCAGCTTAACCGGCCCGCATAAGCGGCGCTCTGCCGCCGGCGGCGCAATCGGCCCGCGATGCCTCGAACAAGCGTCTCGATCGCGACGACCGTGAGCATCAGCATGAGCGGCAAGATCACGTGCTCGAAGCGCATGCTGTAGCCGAAGGCGACCGCATAAGCGCCCAACATCAGGGCGAAAGAGCCCAATAGAAAAACGGCCAGCGCGCGTGGCCGCGCCCAAAGCAAGGCCGGCAACGTCACCAGGAAAACGAGGCCGGCCAGATCGCGCACGAGGTTACGCCCCGTGCGGCTCAGGTGAAGCAACGCCTTGTCGAACGAAGTCGCCGGGGCCTCGTTGCTTTTGCGATATTCCGACCAAAGCTTGCTCTGCAAGTCTTGTCGCGCCAGATCGTGGATGTTGAACGGCAGCGCCTCCATGGCATCCTCTCCCCAGTTCGCGAAGAGGATCGGGCCGGCGTTGCGGGGATACCTCAAGGCATACCAGAAATTTTCGAACGAGATGCCAAAATAGGGACTGATGCTGGCGGCCATCATGTAGAGGATCTCGGGGTGCGCCTTGATCGCCTCGACTGCGGCCTGGCGCAAGAGCTCGTCGCCCTCAACCGGCCCCAAGCGGTTGACGGCGACGTTCGCCGCCAAACCGTTCCAGTCGACCGGCAGTTCGTCGCTTGGCTTGCCGACAAAGGCGGCGACGGTCGCCTTCGGGTCCTGGTGATTCTCCACGGCCCAGTCGGCCACCAAGTCGGCAAGGCGGCGCGTCGCGGGACCGTTCTTCGGCTGAACCAGGAGGGCGAGCGGCGTCGACCCGTCATTGCAGCTCGGATCGCGCGGCAGCACCACGACGCATTGCCAGAAGCGGACCGGCCCCGGGAGCGAGGCATAGACGCGCCAAAAGAGCTGATGACCGAAGAGATTGTGAAGGGAGCCGACCAAGGCGGGATTACCCATGATGATCGCGCGCTCAGCCGACCACGCCATGACGACGGCAAGCGCCGCAGCGCCGAAGAGTGCCACTGTCAACAGCCGGCGCCCGACCGGCCAAGCCAGGAAAAGCAGGACGGCGAAGACGAAGATGGCGAAATAGAGGGCCTCGTTGCGTACCATGAGCGGTGCCACGGCGGCGCCGATCGCCAGCGCCGCTGCTTGCGGCCGCCTGGCGTCGATGAAGCGTGCGACGGCGAAGATCGCCGTCAGCAGGCAAAATACGAAGAGCTGCTCGGTCACCAGCAGCTTGGCATAAGAATAGGGAACGCCGGAAAGTGCGTAGGCCAACGCGGCGGCGAACGCGGCGCGGCGGCCCATGCCGCGCAAGGTCCCGTAGACCAGAAGCGGAGCCAGCGCGCCCATGAGGGCTTGCACCGCGATGGTGAGGTAGAGGCTCTTGAGCCAGGTGGCGCCCGTGGCCAGAAGAAAAACCGGATAGCCCGGAGGGCGCTGAGAGATGAAAAGTCCGCCCGGATCGTTCGCGAGAAAACGGGCGAACAGGTAATAACCCACCCCGTCCCCCTCCAACGAGATCGGCAGGACAACCAAGTACAGAATCTGCAAGACAACCGAAAGCGCCGAGAGCACCAGGAGATCGGCGGTAATCAGCCGCCTCAGCCGCCAAAGCATGATCCGCTCCGGAAACAGGATCAGCGCGTCAGCTTATCCGACATTCCCCGATGGCCGGTCTTAGCCGCGTCAGAATGCGCCTTTTCGGCCTATGGAGCAACGCAGGGCCGGTTTGCGGCGAAGTGAGGCTGCCGCGCGCGATGACATTGCCTCTATGGTTCGCTGTGGGCTCCGCGCCGTCGCGCACGCGGGCCTCGCTGTGGGAAAACCGTGAGCGCATGGCACTTGCGGAGCTCCGCGACGGCGGGGCCTTGAGCAACGCGCTGAATTCGCCAAGCGGGGGATGGTGGGCGCGGCAAGGATTGAACTTGCGACCCCTACGATGTCAACGTAGTGCTCTCCCGCTGAGCTACGCGCCCGTCCGGCAAGGTCATTCTCTTCGGGAAAGCGTCCTATATCGCCGAAGGCGGCGCTTTGCAAGCCTGCGCTCGCGCCCGAAGCCCGCCTCCTGGCCGTCCTTGGCCGAGAGCGCGCGCGCTCGTGACAGGCAGGCGCGAATAGGTTAGTTACAAAGCCATGGACAGCCTTGCCGTACCGGTCGCCGACCTCGACGGCGCCTGCGATCTGCAGGCGCCGCGCCAGCAGACCATGCCCGTCATCTTTGCCTCGCCCCACAGCGGGAGCAACTATCCCGCCGATTTCGTCGCGCGCTCGCGCCTCGATGCGGTGGCGCTGCGCAAATCCGAGGACTCCTTCGTCGACGAGATTTTCGCGGGCGTGATCGCGCAAGGCGCGCCGCTCATTCGCGCCCTCTTTCCGCGCGCCTACGTCGACCCCAACCGGGAGCCCTTCGAGCTCGATCCCGCCATGTTCGCCGACCCGCTCCCCGACTACGCCAATACCCGCTCGCCGCGGATCGCGGCCGGGCTTGGCACCATCGCGCGGGTGGTCGCCAACGGCGAGGAGATCTACCGAGAGAAGCTCCGCTTCGCCGAGGCGCTCGAGCGCGTCAATCGCCTCTATCGGCCCTATCACGAGGCGCTCGAGGGCCTCGTCAAGGCGACCGAGCGCCGTTTCGGCCTCGCGGTCCTGATCGATTGCCACTCCATGCCGTCGATCGGCGGACCCATGGACGAGGACGCCGGCCGCCGTCGCCTCGACATCGTGCTCGGCGACTGCCACGGGACCTCATGCGCGCCGGCACTCACCGGGCTCGTCGAGAACTTCCTCTCCGAGCGCGGCTATCAGGTCGTGCTCAACAATCCTTACGCGGGAGGCTTCACCACGCGCCACTACGGAGCTCCCGAGGCGCATGTGCACGCCTTGCAGATCGAGATCAACCGCGCGCTCTACATGAACGAGGCGACGATCGAGCGCGGCCGGGGGCTCGCCCAAGTGGGCGCGCACATGACCGCCCTCGCCGCTCATTTGCGCGAGCGCTTGCCGGCGCTGTTGCCCGGCGGCTGAGGAAAGAGGAATGAGCACCTCCCAGCCGCTCCCGCAGCCGGCGCCCGATCTCCTTGTGCGTGAGGCGCGCGAGGAGGACATGACGGCCGTCGAGCAAATCTACGGCTACCACGTGAGGCGCGGGCTCGCCTCCTTCGAGGAGGTGGCGCCGGACGTGGACGAGCTCATGCGCCGCCGCGGCGAGGCGCTGAAGCGCGGGCTGCCTTATCTCGTCGCCGAGCGCCGCGGCCGCATCGTCGGCTTCGCCTATGCCGCGCCCTACCGCACGCGCACGGCCTATCGCCATACGGTCGAGGACTCCGTCTATGTCGACCACCGCGCGCTGCGCCAGGGCATCGGGCGCGCGCTGCTCGCCGCCCTCGTCGAGCGCTGCACCGCACTCGGCTACCGCCAGATGGTGGCGGTCATCGGCGACTCCGACAACGAGAGCTCGATCGCCGCCCACCAGGCGCTCGGCTTCAGCGAGGTGGGACTGCTTCCCGCGGTCGGCTACAAGCTCGGGCGCTGGGTCGACTGCGTGATCATGCAGCGCGCGCTCGGCCCCGGCAGCCGCACGCCGCCCGAGCGCGCGTGAGCGCTGAGCCGGGCGGGCGCGGGGGCCTTGCGAAAACGCGGGCAAAAAAGGGGCCGCGCCGAGGCGCGGCCCAAGTGTAGGGAGGAAACGCCCAATAAGGGCATGCGACGCGCCCTGCCGAGGCGGCAGAGCGCCATGCCGCAATGCACAATAAACCAGATGTCCGAAGACAATTCAAACGAAAATTTTAAGACCTTGAGAAGACGGTATTTTCTTCCGAGAACAGCGCCGTGGACGGTCCGGTCGGACCTCGGCTGCCGCAGCGCACCATAAAGGCCCGACTCAGGCCATGGCGCGCACGGCCTCCTCGTGGATGAGTGCCATGATGCGGCGCTTGATGGCGATGAAGCGGTCGGAGGTGAGCACCTCGACCGAGCGCGGCCGCGCGATGTCGACCTCGATCTTCTCCTTGATGCGTCCGGGCCGCGCCGTCATCACGTAGACCCGGTCGCCGAGCAGGATGGCCTCGTCGATGTCGTGGGTGATGAAGAGCACGGTCTTGTGGGCGTGCTCCCAGATCTTGAGGAGAAGCTCCTGCATGAGCGAACGGGTCTGGCTGTCGAGCGCGCCGAAGGGCTCGTCCATGAGGAGGATCTCGGGATCATTGGCGAGCGCCCGCGCGAGCGCCACGCGCTGCATCATGCCGCCGGAGAGCTGTTTGGGATAGGCGCGCTCGAAGCCCTCGAGGCCCACCTCGGCGATGTAGCGCTGCGCGATCCGCTTGCGCTCCGCCTGCTCGATGCCGGCGATCTTGAGACCGAACTCGACGTTCTCCTCGACCCTGAGCCAGGGAAAGAGCGTGTAGGACTGGAACACCATGCCGCGGTCCTTGCCGGGCCTAGTGACCGCATGGCCGTCGAGATAGATCGCCCCCTCGCTCGGCCGGATAAGGCCGGCCACGAGACGCAGGAGGCTCGTCTTGCCGCAGCCGGACGGCCCGACGATGACGGAGAATTCCTCCTCCCCGACATCGAGCGAGATGTTCTCGAGTGCGGTGACCGGACTGCCGCCCTTGGGCAGGAAACGAAGGGCCACGTTGTCGATGTGCAACTTCGCCATGATCGCGATACCCTAGTGTCGCGATGCAGAAGTTCGTCTCAGCCGGCGATAACCGTCATTGCGAGCGCAGCGAAGCAATCCAGGGCGCTGGCTGCGATATCCTTTCTGGATTGCTTCGTTGCCCTTCGGGCGCCTCGCAATGACAAGTGTTTTCATGACGTGGCGAATTTCAAAACCAGGACCCTAGCTCAAGGGTTCGCGGCCCAGGGGAGCAGCCAATTGCGCGCGAGCTTGAAGATCTGGTCGGCGATCAGGCCCAAGAGGCCGATCACCATGATGCCGAGGAAAATCTGGTCGGTGAAGAGGCCGCGCATCGAGTTGAGGATGAAGTAGCCGAGCCCCTTGTTCGCGGCAACGAGCTCGGCCACCACGAGATAGGTCCAGGCCCAGCCGAGCGTCACCCTGAGCGTGTCCATGACGCCCGGCATGGTCGCGGGTATCAACACGCGGGTGACCACCGTGCGCCGGTCCGCCCCCAATGTGTAGGAGACGTCGAGAAGGTCGTGGGAGACGCTGCGCGAGACGTCGGCGATGAGGATGAGCTGCTGGAAGAAGGTTCCGATGAAGATGACCGCGACCTTCTCCTCGATGTCGATGCCGACCCAGAGGATGAGGAGCGGGATGAGGGCGCTCACCGGCAGGTAGCGCACGAAGTTGGTGACGGGCTCGATTCCGGCCTCGACGATCTTGAAGCTGCCCATGAGGATGCCGATCGGCACCGCGAAGATCGAGGCGAGGACGAAGCCCGTCATGATCTCCGTGAGGCTCGCCACCGTGTTCACCAAGAGCGAGCCGTCCTCGATCCCCGCGATCCCCGCCTTGGCTACGGCCACGGGAGTCGGCAGGAAATCGGGCCGCACCAGCCCGCCATAGGCAAGCGCGCACCAGAATGCCAGGCCCAGGAACCCCACGAGCGTGCTTACCGAAAGGTAAACACGCTGTGGGATGTCCTTCTTCGGTGCGAAGTAGGCTTCGATGAACGGCAGCATCAACCGTTGACGAAGCTGTAATTGATCAAGTCACTCGGCGTGACCTTGACCTGCAGCTTGCCGTGGTCCGTCCAGATCTTGATCGCGTCCTCGGTGGTCTGGAAGAGCGGTCCGGGCTTGCTGGCGGTGCCGAAGAACGTCTTATTCGCGGGCCCGTCGTAGAACTTGATGCCGGAGAGCGTCTCCTTGAACTCCTTGGGGTCCTTGAGCCAGCCGCCCACGCCCTTGGCCATGATCTCGATCGATTCGTCGGGGTGCGCCTCATAGTACGCGACCGCCTCCTCCCATGACTTCACGATCGCCGCGACCTCCTTCGGATGCGCCTTGACCCAGCTCGACTTGACGATGACCACGTCGGTGATGAGGCCGGGTGTCGACGAGCTGTCGACGAGGAGATGGCCGTGCGGGGCGGTCTTGCCCTTGGTGAGCGCGGGCTCCCAGGTGACCGCCGCATCAACCCGCTTGGTGACGAAGGCGGTACCGGCGTCCATCGCGGTCATGTTGACGATGTTGAGGTCGGACTCCTTGAGCCCGGCGCGGTCGAGCAGCACGTTCAAATAGAATTCCGAGACCGAGCCCTCGTTGACGGCGACCTTCTTGCCCTTGAGGTCCTTGATCGACGTGATGTCCTTGTTGGCGACGATGCCGTCGCCGCCGTTCGAATCGTCGATCGCGACCACGTATTGGAAATCGTCGCGGTTCTTGAGGTAGAGGAGCGCCGTATCGACCGTGCTGGAGATCATCTGGATCTTGTCCGCCATGAGGGTCGGAAAGCGTTCCTTCGGGTCCTCCATCAGCACGAGCTCGACGTCGACGCCGTTCTTCTTGAAGATGCCCTTGTCGCGCGCGATGTAGAGCGGGCCGTAGCCGACCCAGGTCGAGTGCGCGATCTTGATCGTCTCGGCGGCGGCCGGCGCCGACCCCGCCAAGCTGCCGATAACGATGCCGGCGGCGAGCGCCAGCAAAGCGCTTAGAAATTTACCCATTCTCGATGCCTCCCTGAGCTTGAACTGCCGCCCGGCGGACGAAGCCGTTCGGTGCGCCGACGGCGCCTGTCGCGGAGTTTCGGGACGTGAGCAGCACGCCCGGGTCTCCTCCGCAGAGCCCCTCACGTGACGCCGGCCCCCTCATCCCCCGCGGGAGATGACTGGCCTGCGCGCGAGACCTTGGTGCCGCAATCAGCCGCATACTATTGTACCCTCGCGCCCGGGACAAGCCGCGGCGCCGCGACCGCTTGCCTGCAAGGCTGCCCTCGTTTTGGGCAGGCGGCACTTTCCCCTTCTGGGGCGAGCGGATAAGTTAGCGCTCGCGAACGCGTGACCCGCAGAGATGAGCCCATTCCGCGATGGCCGCAGCCAAGCGTCTCCTCGCCAAGAGCGCCCTCCTGCCGACGGGCTGGAGCGCCGAGCTCGTGATCGAGATCGATGCAAGCGGGCGCATCGCAGCCCTCGGCGAGCGCGCTGCGGCCGACGGCGCCGAACGGATCGACGGCCTCGTCCTCCCCGGCATGCCCAATCTTCATTGCCATGCCTTCCAGCGCGCGCTCGCGGGCCTCGCCGAGCGCGCCGGACCCGAGGGCGACGATTTCTGGAGCTGGCGCGAGGTCATGTACGGCTTCTTGGCCCGGCTCTCGCCCGACGACGTCGAGGCGATCGCGGCCGAGCTCTATCTCGAGATGCTGAAGGCCGGCTACACGGCCGTGGTCGAGTTCCATTACCTGCACAAGGATGCGGCCGGCAGGGCCTATGCCAACTTGGCCGAGCTCGCCGAGCGCATCGTCGCGGCGGCGGAGGCGACCGGCATCCGGCTCACCCTTCTTCCCGTGCTTTACCAGAGCGGCAATTTCGGCGGCGTCCCGCCGAGCGAGGGGCAACGGCGCTTCGTCACCACGAGCGAGGAGTTCGCAGCCCTCCTCGAGCGGCTCCACGGCATTGCTGCGGCGCGCGGCAGCTTCCGCCTCGGCTTGGCCCCGCACTCGCTGCGCGCCGTCCAGCCGGCGGCGCTCGCGGAAGCCGTGCGCGCGCTCGATCGCCTCGATGCCGGCGCCCCCATCCACATCCATGCCGCCGAGCAGCAGCGCGAGGTGCGCGACTGCCTCGCTTGGGCCAACACGCGCCCGGTGCGCTGGCTCCTCGACAACCTGCCCATCGGCGAGCGCTGGACGCTCGTGCACGCGACCCACATGGAGGCGGACGAGACCGCGCGTCTCGCGCGCTCGGGTGCCGTCGCCGGCCTTTGTCCCTCGACCGAGGGCAATCTCGGCGACGGGCTCTTCCCCTTGCGCGACTATCTGAGCGCGGGCGGCCGCTTCGGCATCGGCACCGACAGCAACATCGCGGTCGATCCGAGCGAGGAGCTGCGCTGGCTTCATTACGGCCAGCGCCTTCTGCGCGAGCGGCGCAGCCTCGAGCTCGACGAGCCCGGCACCTCGCTCGGCACGCGGCTTTGGCGCCAGGCGCTTTCGGGCGGCGCGCAAGCGCTCGCGCAGGCGACGGGGGCCATCGCGGTCGGGCGAGCGGCCGACCTCATCGTGCTCGACGAGAACAACCCGGCACTCGTCGGCCGCCGCGAGGCCGCGGCTCTCGACAGCTTCGTCTTCGCGAGTGCCAAGGGAGCCGTGCGCGACGTCATGGTCGGCGGGCGCTGGCTGGTGCGCGAGGGACGCCATACGGAGGAGAAGCGCATCGCGCGCGCCTATCGCCGCACCGCCGAGCGGCTGACGAGCGCGTGACCGTGGTCTTTAGAAGCAAGCAAGTTATTAACGCAGAGGGCGCGGAGGTTTCGCAGAGGACACGGAGGAATATTATCCTCAGCGTCCTCTGCGCATCCCCTGCGTCCTCGGCGCTAGGCCTTGCTTCCTTATGGAGAGAGCGATGAATGAAGCCGCCCGCGTCGACAACACCCGCCGCATCCGCGCCCCGCGCGGTCCGCTGCTCACTGCGCGGTCGTGGCAGACCGAGGCCGCGCTGCGCATGCTGATGAACAACCTCGATCCCGAGGTGGCCGAGAAGCCCGAGGAGCTCGTCGTCTACGGCGGCATCGGCCGCGCGGCGCGCGATTGGCGCTGCTTCGACCGCATCGTCGAGGTGCTCAAGTCGCTCAAGGACGACGAGACGCTCCTCGTGCAGTCGGGAAAGCCGGTGGGCGTGTTCGCCACGCATCCCGATGCGCCCCGCGTGCTGATCGCGAACTCCAACCTGGTCGGGCATTGGAACGACTGGGCGCACTTCAACGAGCTCGACCGCTCGGGGCTCATGATGTACGGCCAGATGACCGCGGGCTCGTGGATCTACATCGGCAGCCAAGGGATCGTGCAGGGCACTTACGAGACCTTCGTGGCACTCGCGCGCCAGCATTACGGCGGCGAGCTCGCGGGAAAATGGCTCCTCACCGCCGGGCTCGGCGGCATGGGCGGCGCGCAGCCGCTCGCCGCCACCATGGCCGGCGCCTCGCTTCTCGCCGTCGAGTGCCAGCCGAGCCGCATCGAGAAGCGCATCGAGACCCGCTATCTCGACCGCTGGACCAAGGACCTCGACGAGGCGCTCGCCATCATGGCCGACGCCTCGGCCGGAGGCAAAGCCGTCTCGGTCGGCCTCCTCGGCAACGCCGCCGAAGTCATCCCGGAACTTGCGCGCCGGGCGGCCGCAGGCGACGCGCGCGCCCGGCCCGCCGCGGTCACCGACCAGACGAGCGCCCATGATCCGCTGAACGGCTATCTCCCGCTCGGCTGGACGCTCGCCGAATGGGAGGAGAAGCGCAAAAGCGACCCCGCGGCGGTCGAGCAGGCGGCGCGCCGCTCGATGGCCGTCCACGTGCGCGGCATGCTCGAGTTCCACCGCATGGGCGTTCCCACCTTCGACTACGGCAACAATCTGCGCCAGATGGCGAAGGAGGAAGGGGTCGCCCAGGCCTTCGACTATCCCGGCTTCGTGCCGGCCTTCATCAGGCCGCTCTTTTGCCGGGGGGTGGGCCCCTTCCGCTGGGCCGCCCTCTCGGGCGAGGCCGAGGACATCTTCAGGACCGATGCCAGGGTGAAGGAGCTGCTCCCGGACGACCGCCATCTCCACAATTGGCTCGACATGGCGGCCTCGCGGGTGCGTTTCCAGGGGCTGCCGGCGCGCATCTGCTGGCTCGGCCTCGGCGCGCGCGCCAAGGTCGGCCTCGCCTTCAACGAGATGGTGGCACGGGGCGAGCTCAAGGCCCCCATCGTGATCGGGCGCGACCATCTCGACTCGGGCTCGGTCGCCAGCCCCAACCGAGAGACCGAGGCGATGCGCGACGGCTCGGACGCGGTCGCCGATTGGCCGCTCCTGAATGCGCTGCTCAATTGCGCGAGCGGGGCCACCTGGGTCTCGATCCACAACGGCGGCGGCACCGGGATCGGCTACTCGCAGCATGCCGGCATGGTGATCGTGTGCGACGGCAGTCCCGCCGCGGCGCGGCGGCTCCAGCGCGTGCTCACCAACGATCCCGCCTCCGGCGTCATGCGCCACGCGGACGCGGGCTACGAGGAGGCCATCGCGTGTGCGCGCGAGGCCGGGCTCGACCTGCCGATGCTGGAGCAGCGTTAGCGAGGAGCGCCCAGTTTTCCTTCGGCGGAAGGAGACATGCTATGGTAGAAGCGCGGAACGGCGGCCGGGGGAGCCCGATGGGCAACGATGCGAGTTACAATCAGCCGATCGTGGGTGCCACCATGATGTTCGAGATGCTCTGCTTGCTCGCCGATTCCCGCGCGAGCGAGCGGCGTCTCGGCCGCTGACGGAGGCCGCCATGGCGGAAGGGGGCGGCTGGTTCAGGGCGGAGCGCGAGGACGACCGCTTCCTGGTCGCGGCCGGCGGCCGCTGGACGACGGCCACGCTCGCGGCACTCGACGCGCCGCTGAGGGCGCTCGAAGCCGGGGCGGCGCACGCGGTCGCGATCGACCTTGGCGAGATCGAGGCTCTCGATACCGCCGGCGCCTGGCTGCTCCACCGCACGCTCAAGCAGCTCGCCCGCGAGGGGATCGCCGCCAGCTTCGCGCGTACGCGGCCGGAATACGCGACGCTCCTCGAGCAGGCGGCGCATGCCGACCGCCCGCGCCCCCCCAAAGAGCCCGCCGGCCATCCCTTCATCAATCTGCTCATCCGCTTGGGCAAAGGGGCCTACGCCGTGCGGGACATCGCGGCCGGCCTGCTCAACTTCTTCGGGCTGCTTTGGCTCTCGATCGCGCGCAGCATGGTGAAGCCGGCGCGCATCCGCTTCGTCTCCGTAGTGAGCCACATGGAGCGCACCGGCCTCGACGCCATGCCGATCGTCGGCCTCTTGAGCTTCCTCATCGGCGTGGTGATCGCCTATCAGGGGGCGGACCAGCTGAAAAAATTCGGCGCCGAGGTCTTCGTCGTCAACCTCCTCGGCATCTCGATCTTGCGCGAGATGGGCATTCTGCTGACCGCGATCATCGTGGCCGGCCGCTCGGGCAGCGCGTTCACCGCCGAGATCGGCACAATGAGGGTGAACGAGGAGGTCGACGCGATGATCACGCTCGGCCTCGATCCCATCGAGGTGCTGGTGCTGCCGCGCACGCTTGCGCTCGTGTTGACCCTGCCGCTGCTCACTTTCTACGCCGACATCATGGGCCTCGCCGGCGGCTGCCTCATGGCCATCTCCACCCTCGACCTCACTATCGCCCAGTTCCTCAAGCAGCTGCAGACCTCCGTCGCGATCGAGCATTTCTGGGTGGGCATGTACAAGTCCCCCGTGTTCGCCTTCGTGATCGCCATGGTCGGCTGTTATGAGGGCCTCAACGTCGAACGCAGCGCCGAGAGCGTCGGGCGGCAGACGACCAAGTCGGTGGTCGAGGCGATCTTTCTCGTCATCGTGCTGGATGCGGTCTTCTCGATCTTCTTCACCAAGATCCAATATTGAGCCGCGATCGCATGACGCATGCATCCCCCTCGTCCGATCCGCAAAGAGAGAGGCACGCGGCGCCGCCGCGGGAGAGCGCCCGGTCCCGGACGGAAGCACCGGTCATCCGCGTTCAGGGCCTCGTCAACCGCTTCGGCAGCCAGATCGTCCACGACCATCTCGACCTCGAGGTCCGGCGCGGCGAGGTGCTGGGCGTGGTGGGCGGCTCGGGGGCCGGCAAGTCCGTCCTGCTGCGCACCATCATCGGCCTCAACCGGCCGGCGGCCGGGCGCATCGAGGTGCTCGGCGAGGAGCCGGCGAAGCTCGACGATGCCGCCAAGCACGCGCTCGAGCAGCGTTGGGGCGTGCTCTTCCAGGACGGCGCGCTTTTCAGCTCGCTCACCGTCACGCAGAACATCGCCGTTCCGCTCAAGGAGCACACCGAGTTGCCGCCTCGGCTCATCGAGGAGATCGCGGCCGTCAAGATCGACATGGTGGGGCTGCCGCAGGACGCAGGGGCCAAGTTTCCCTCCCAGCTCTCGGGCGGCATGCGCAAGCGCGCGGGCCTGGCACGGGCCTTGGCCCTCGATCCCGAGATACTCTTCCTCGACGAGCCGACCTCCGGCCTCGACCCCATCGCCGCGGCTGGCTTCGACCAGCTCGTGCGCGCGCTCCAGCAAAGCCTCAAACTCACGGTCTTCCTGGTCACCCACGATCTGGACAGCCTTGTGGCGATCTGCGACCGTATAGCCGTGCTCGTCGACAAGAAGGTGCTCGTGGGCAGCCTCGATGAGCTGCTCGAGAATACCCATCCCTGGGTGCAAAGCTATTTTCACGGGCCGCGAGGCCGCGCGGCACTTCACGAATAAGGGACTTGGATGGAAACCAGAGCCAGCTATCTGATCGTCGGCAGCTTCGTGCTTGCGCTCGTCGGCGGGATATTCCTCTTCGCGATCTGGCTTACCGCGACTCCAAGCCCCCATAAGACCAAGATCTACCATATCGACTTCCGCGACGCGGTGACCGGGCTCCAGGAAGCGGCCCGCGTGCTCTACCGCGGCATTCCGGTGGGCTCGGTCACGCACATCGGGATCGATCCCGAGGACGTCGAGGAGATCCAGGTGACCATCGAGGTCGATGCCGACACTCCGATCAAGGAGGACACGGTTGCCTCGCTCGGGTTCCAGGGACTGACCTTCGTCGCCTATGTCCAGCTCGAGGGCGGCACCCAGGAAGCTCCCCCGCTTGAGCCCAAGCCCGGCAGGAAGATCGCCACGATCAAGTCGCGCGCCTCGCCGCTCCAGCGCGTATTCAACTCGGCACCCGAGCTCCTCGACAAGATCAATGGGCTGGTCGATCGCACGAGCAAGCTCTTGAGCGACGAGAACATCAAGGCCTTCGACGATTCCCTCGCCAACCTCGACACGATGACGGCGACATTCGCCGGCAAAAGCAAGCAGATCGCGAGCCTCATCGACGACAGTGCCGCGGCCGTGCATTCGCTCGATACGCTCGCCAAGAACCTCAATAGCGAGAGCGCGCAGCTCACGGGCGAGCTCAAGCCGACGATCGCCGAGCTGCGCAAGACGAGCGAGTCGTTTGGCACGCTCGCCACCGATCTCAATGCGGTGGTGGAGGAGAATCGCGGGCCGCTCAAGGACTTCAGCGCGCAGGGCCTGTATGAGCTGACCGAATTCATCGCCCAGGCACGCATAGCGGCCGAGGCCATAACGCGGCTCGCCAACAAGCTCGAGGAGAACCCCTCGGAACTCCTCTTGGGCGGCCAGCAGCAAAACGGGGTGAAAGCGCGATGAAGACTGCACTATTGCGTAGCCCCGCCGGCCAATGGGCGTGCCTCGCCGCAGCACTCCTCCTCCTCGGCGGCTGCGCGCTCGTCACCGGCGGAGGCCCGCCTCCGCGCCTCTTCACCCCTCATCCCAAGACCACCTTCGACAGCGACCTGCCCAAGGCCAGTTGGCAGCTCGTGATCGATCCGCCGTCGGCGCCGGCGAGCCTCGATACCGTGCGCATCGCCGTGCAGAAGACCCCGCTCGAGCTCGATTACTATGAGCGCGCCGCTTGGGCCGACCACGTGCCCGCGATGGTGCAGGCGCTCCTCGTCGCCTCCTTCGAGAATACCGGCAAGATCGTCGGCGTCGGCCGCGAATCGGCCAGCTTCCGCGCCGATTTCGAGCTCAAGAGCGAAATCCGCGATTTCGAGGTCGTGCCTGACGCGGGCCATCCCTCGGCCCGCGTGCGCCTCATCTCCAAGCTCATCAAATTGCCCGAGCGCGTCATCGTCTCGGACAACACCTGCGACTACACGGAGGCCGCGGCGAACGACACGCTCGAGGCGATCGTGGAGGCTTACAACAGCACGCTCGGCCGCTGCATGCGCCGCATCGTCGAATGGACGCTGAGGACCGGGAGCAAGGAAAGGCCGGCAAAGTGAGCCGCCCGCATTCGTAGCGGCCGAGGGCCCCGCTCATGACGATCGACCTCGCCCGCGCGCGGCGCGAGACGCCCGGCACGGCCGAAGTGATCCACCTCAACAACGCGGGCGCGGCGCTCATGCCACGCCCCGTGATCAAGGCCCTCGTCGACCATATCGAGCTCGAGAGCCGCATCGGCGGCTACGAGGCCGCCGAGCGGGAGAGCGCCAGGATCGAGCACGCCTATGACGCGCTCGCCCGCCTCCTCAACTGCGGGCGCGACGAGCTCGCGGTCGTGGAGAACGCGACGCGGGCCTGGGACATGGGGTTCTACGCCCTCTCCTTCGGTCCGGGCGACCGCATCCTGACCGCGGCCGCCGAATACGCGAGCAACGTGATCCCCTTCCTGCAGGTGGCACAGCGCACCGGTGCCACGCTCGAGGTCGTGCCGAACGACGAGACCGGCCAGCTCTCCCTCGCCGCCCTCGAGCGCCTGATGGACGAGCGCGTCAGGCTCATCGCGGTCACCCATGTGCCGACCAACGGCGGGCTGGTCAACCCGGCGGCGGCCATCGGAAGCGTGGCCAAGGCCTGGGGCGTGCCGTTCCTCCTCGATGCCTGTCAATCGGCGGGCCAGATGCCGCTCGATGTCGAGGCGATCGGCTGCGACATGCTCTC
>JBKQRV010000183.1:0-10364 GCA_052143835.1 Alphaproteobacteria bacterium | reverse complement strand
GGAGCGATCGTAGGCGCCGCGATTCTCAGCCGTCCACATGGAGCACCCCCTTGATGCGACTCGGGTGCCCCACAATGAATCACAACCGATTCCCCAGACTCAAGAACTTTCCGACCGGACACTTAGACTTTCGTGCTATCGTTGCAACGCCGGTTCGAACCAACCCGCGATTAAGGATCAAAACAGATGGCTTCGCAAGCGCGATGCTGCTTGATAAGGCGAGAGTCGTTGGCCAATCTCCGACGCAGGAGAAGTCAGGCCTTGCGGATGGTTGCCCTCTCCGCCGCCGTCGGCATGTTAGCGGTCATGGCGTGCGCGGGTCCGGCCCGCGCTGACGCTACGGCTGACACGCTGGCGGCGGCGCAGGCGGCGGAAGCGCGACACGACTACGCGACTGTACTCAAGCTGTTGCGACCTTTGGCTGATCAAGGAAACGCCTTGGCGGAGGTAGCTCTCGGGTACTTGTACAGTGAAGGAATGGGTGTGAAGCAAGACTATGCTGAGGCGCTGAAGTGGTACCGCAAGGCCGCCGGCCAAGGTAACGCTTTAGCCGAATATCGTCTTGGTGACATGTACGACCTCGGCCAGGGGGTGAAGCAAGATACTGTTGAAGCGCTAAGCTGGTATCGCAAGGCAGCCGACAGTGGCGACGCCGGTGCCCAGTACCGGCTTGGAAGCATTTATCATTATGGCTGGGGCGTCCAACGAGACTATGCCGAGGCGGTGAGGTGGCTGAGCAAGGCCGCTGATCAGGACCTTGCTGACGCCTATTTACAACTCGGAGATATATTTCTCACCGGCGGGCATGGGGTTACACATGACTATGCCGAGGCAATGAAGCAGTTTCGTATCGTGGCCGATCAGAGAGTTCCTACTGCGCCGGTTGACATTGCAAAGGCGCAATTCAAAATCGGAACGATCTACGGAAAAGGTTTGGGCGTACCTCAAGACTACACTGAAGCGGTAATGTGGTATCGCAAGGCCGCTGAGCGGGGAAACGCCGAAGCGCAGGCCTTCCTCGGGGCCATGTACCAGGATGGTCAGGGTGTTCCACAGAATTATGTGGAAGCCGTCCGCTGGTACCGCAAGGCAGCCGAGCAGGGATACGACTTCGCGCAGGGCGAGCTTGGGGACATGTACCGCGATGGTAAGGGCGTTGCCAAGAACTTTGCGGAAGCCGCCCGCTGGTATCGCAAAGCGGCGGAGCAGGGAAACTCCTTGGCGCAGGCCGTGCTCGGAGGCATGTACCGCGATGGTAAGGGCGTTCCAAAGGATTATGCGGAAGCCATCCGTTGGTTGCGCAAAGGCGCTGAGCAGGGGGACGCCTTCGCACAGACCGAGCTTGGGAGCATGTACCTTGGCGGTCAGGGCGTCGCCAAGGACTACGCAGAAGCCGCCCGCTGGTATCGCAAAGGCGCTGAGCAGGGAAACGCCTGGGGGCAACGCATGCTTGGGACCATGTACGCCGGTGGTCAAGGGGTGCCAAGGGACTATGTTCAGGCTTATATGTGGTCGAACCTCGCTGCGGCTGGCGGGGACAATGGCGGCACCAAACTCCGCGAGCTCCTCGAACATTCGATGACGCCCGAGCAGATCGCCGAGGCTCAACGGCGAACAGCCGCATGGAAACCCGCACCTTCCGAGGAGCAGCAGCCGGCCGCCCCGCCGGCTGCTGCCGCCAAGGAGGAGCCTCCGACAGGACAACTCGGCACTGGATTCTTTATCGGCGAGGATGGGACGGTGCTCACCAATGCCCACGTTGTCGAGGGATGCTCGGAAGCCACGATCGGCCAACCTGGGCGGGGGATGACGGCGCGGGTAATCGCCCGCGATGGTAAGAACGATCTTGCTCTTCTGCGGTCTACGGCTCGTACCTCGGCGGTGGCAACTCTCCGGCTCTCCGTTCGTCAGGGCGAGACAGTCGCGGCCTACGGCTTCCCACTGCCCGGCTTGCTCGCTTCGGGCGGCAACCTGACTACCGGCAACATCACGGCCCTTTCGGGTATCGGCGACGACAGCCGCCTCCTGCAAATCTCGACCCCGGTCCAGCCGGGCAACAGCGGCGGCCCGCTCCTCGACGGCAGCGGCAACGTGGTCGGTATCGTCGAGGGCAAGCTCGATGCCATCAAGATCGCATCGGCCATCGGCGACGTTCCGCAGAACATCAATTTCGCCATCAAGGCATCGGTCGTGGCGACCTTCCTCGATAGCAACGGTGTCCATTACGCAACGGGACAGCCTGGCACCGCCCTATCTCCCGCCGACATCGCCGAAGCGGCCAAGCACTTCACCGTACCGATAGAGTGCATTGGTTCCACTCAATGATGCACTGGCGCGACACCTGAACGGGAGTCGCTTATATGTGGGCGGCCCGATGCGCGTACGAATGGTGGCCTCCAAGTGTGAGGTTTTGAGGGATGCTTTCATGTCTGTTTTCGGGACTTGATCCTGATACTGACGAGCACGTGATCCCGGATTGGCTTCAAGCTCGCTTTGGATTGCAGCGAGCCAGATATCAATTGCCGAGCGCTTCAGGTTTGGATTATCGACATGCCAGAGTCGCGGCGACCCGAGCATGCAACGAAGCATTTGGCAAAATTGAAACCAGAATCAGCCAAGGCCGTTTCGTTTGGGAGGAAGTGTATCTGTGGCTGTTCAAGATACATATTGGGCTGATGTATCGGGACGTGTCGCTGCGTTCCGATATCAGGGACCCGAATTCGGGGACGGTCATTCCCTACAGGGTCATCGATCATCAAGTCACAATCTTTCGGGAATTGTTCAAGCATTATTCAGAAAATGGGGAACTGGGGACTGATCGTTCTCCGCCTGGCTCGGTATTCATATTACCTTCGATGGGGCGCGGACATTTCGATTTTCAACATAGCTTTACGTGCGGATGCGTCGGCGTCAATATCGGCGAATTCTATCTCGCGGCGTCTCTTTGGGATTTTGGATGTGCAAAGGATTTTGGATATTTTGATTGGGTTTGGAACGAAGCGAACTACAGATGCCCGCCGGAGAACTTGGGGCCGGAGAAACGCGCCGCTTGGTATCTTCACGCTCAAGCTACATGGCTCTGTAACCTCGGCTACTGGTCCTTCCGTTGGAATATCAACATGTATCGGATCAGCGAGACGTTTCAGCCGAAAATGCCGGAATTCGAAGGTCCGGCGCACCAACGGCGGGAGGATCCGGAGGAACTGGCGCGCATATGCCGAACATTTGGGCTGGAGTTGAAGGAATTCATTCCTTCTGGAAAAAGCATCTTTGCCGCGGCGGTCGGGCGAGCTGCGGCCAAATGAACACGTCGGCAATGCAGGAAAGGAAACGAGCGAACGGACCTTGCCTAGCCGACGGCTCATGCTCGTTACTCGGGCACTTCGGCCTTGTGCCGGACTCATCCATCTGGCTTTCAAAGCTAGATCGCCACGACTACCGGATGTCGGTTTCGGCCAATGCAGGCCCCCGCAACCACCTTTACCGAACTGCGATACGCCTCAGGAACAGCCGGCCTCTTCGGGCCGGCTGCCTTGCCTTGGGCGCCGAGATCGACCATGGCGGCGATCTCGCCGACGAGCTCGATCTCGAAGCCCCTCTCCACGGGATTCACTACCACGCGCTCGATGAGCCCGCGCAGGATCTCGAGGGCCTCGCTCTGCATTTTGGGATCGGCCAGCGCTGTATGCAGGTCGGCGACCTTGCGGCGATAGACCTCGGCCAAGTTAGGATGGAGCAGTGGCGGGGGCGGCGGTGCGGCAGCACACTCGGCCTCGAGCGTGATCTTCCGCTGCTCCAGCTCGTCGAGCTTGGCCTGCAGGCCCGGCGCGCGTAGGCCATCGGCGATGGCGTCGATTAGTCCGCGGAGCTTGCGGTTGACATCGTCGAGCTCGTGCCGCTGACGCCCATGTTCCAGCTCCTGATGGCGGCTCAGCCGGTTCACCTCCCGGTGAAACTCGGCGACGAACTCCTTGACCAGCTCGGGCGCCATGAGCTGGCCCTTCAGGCCGTCGAGGATCAGGGCCTCGAGGACAGGGCGACGAATGCCTCGCTTGTTGCTGCAGGTGCCCTGCCGGCGGGCCGCAGCGCAGGAGAGGTAGTCCTTGCTGGCGGCGGCAAGCGGGGAGCCGCACACGCCGCAATGCGCCAATCCCGTCAGCAGATGCTGTGGGCGTCGGTGGATCCAGAACTCTGCCGCCCGCGCTTTGGCGACACGAGGCGACTCCCGTATGGCGCTGAGCCGAGATTGAGTCTTCTGCCAGAGTGCATCGTGGACAATGCGCAGATTGGGAACCTCGGTGATCAACCACTCCGAGTCGGCATTGAGCCGTGCAAGCCGCCGGCCGGATTGCGGATCCTTGATATAGCGTTGCCGATTCCAGACGAGCCGGCCGATATAGAGCTCGTTGTGCAGGATGCCGGTGCCGCGGAGCGTATGACCTCTTATAGTGGTGTCGCTCCAAGGCTTGCCGCGAGGGCCGGCGATTCGATCGGCGTTCAGGCCGTGAGCGATTTTCCGCGGCGACTTGCCGGTCGTGAACTCCTTGAAGACCCGGCGAACGATATCGGCCTCGACCTCGTTGATGCGCCGACCGCCATGGATCGGCTCGCCAAGGGCATCGTGCTCGCGGACAACATTGTAGCCGTAACAGAGTCCTCCACCCGATCGGCCTTGCCGCACCCGGCCCTCGAGCCCGCGGTGGGTCTTGGCGGCCAGGTCCTTCAAGAACAGGGCGTTCATGGTCCCTTTGAGACCGACATGGAGTTCGCTGATCTCGCCCTCGGCCAAGGTCAGGATGCGTATGCCACGGAAGCAAAGTTGCTTGTAGAGACCGGCGATATCCTCCTGGTCGCGGGAAAGCCGGTCGAGTGCCTCGGCCACGACGACGTCGAAGGCTCCATTGCGGGCGTCTTCAAGCAGCCGCTGATAGCCGGGCCTGAGCCGGCTGGCCCCGCTGCTGGCGGCGTCACTATAGGTCGTGGTGAGCTGCCAATCCTCCCGCTCGATGCGCTGACGACAGACCCGCACCTGATCCTCGATCGAGGCCTCGCGCTGGAGGTCCGAGGAATATCGGGCGTAAATCACGGCTCGCATCGGCTTTTCCTTCCTATGGTCTATCGGACGATGATATCGTCACGACCTTCACGTCGCACTCGAGGCTTCAGTTCTGGTACACCGGGCGCGGCGCGACCGCGGCGGTCGCTTGCTGCCGCCCCGCGGGCGCGCAGCGCTTTGATCGTGCCCTGGTAGCGGCGGCCTGCCTCGAGGCCTCGGGCCTGATTGTAGTGGCGCTCGGACGTGGTGAGCGTCGAGTGGCCCAGGATGTCCATGATGATGTGAACGTGCTCGGGGTCGACGATCGCGATCGAGGTTGCCGCGCAATCGCGAAACAGGTGTGGATTTATGGCCGCACCGAATGCAGCGCGAGTGTGCCGTCTGACTTGGTACGCGATGGACGCGTATATCATGGGCGTGCCGATGCTCGAGACCCATAGCGCCGAGGTGGTCGCCGCGGCCTGTCGGCCGGCGCGCGTCAGCAGCAGCGGTCGCCAGTGCGCGAGGTAGCGCTCAAGTTGCGGCGCGAGATTGGCCGGCAAGGGGAATTCGAGCGGTTGCGTCGCCTTGGTCTCGGCGGTGCCAAATGAGAGCCACCAGGCGCCGCCGCGCGACACCAGCTGTCCGCCGCAGGTGATCGCCGTGAGATTCCGAGCTCGGATCGGCCGATGCGCCAGCAGCTTGATGATCAGGCCATCGCGGTAGTCTCTCGCAGCTGCGGTGGTGGGTCCCTTTGCCTGCGCCATCAGCCCGTCCCCGAGCTCGGCAAGCTGCGCCGGTGTTCGCAGACGCGATCGCTTATTACGGACCGACACCGCGCAGCTGCGGAGCCGCCCGGCGGCGCGCAGGATCCAGCCCCAGTCATCCTTCGGGGACATCGCCCGCAGCGCGTCGCCCAGTTGCTGGACGCGAGCCTGGACGGTGAAAGGGCTTCTTCCGGGCTGCAAGTCCGCAACATAGGCGGCGACGCGCTCCTTTGTGATTCGGGCCCCGGGCAGCTGCTGCAGGTCGAGCCAGCCTCGCCCCTTGAGCCAGGTCAGCCACAGACCATAGCCATTGGCGACCATCCAGCGCGTCGCCAGGGCCCAGCGTACCGCGAGGCCACCGGGCTCGAACGGGTTGCCGGCGACATGTGCCGTGGCCCAAGCCGCTTGATCGGGGGCCGGCCACTCGGTGACGGGAGGGCACCGACCGGACCAGACCGTCATGTGCAGCGCCGGGCTCATAGCGCCGCGACCCGGCGACGCGGCGATTGGGCGCTGGTCTCGGCAGCTTCGCGCAACTCCGCGATCATTGCGTCGTAGCGCCGGAATGCCGCGGGCGACCTCAGGTCGGCGTAGTACCGGAGAGTGGTGCTGAGGTTCTTGTGCCCGAGCACCCGCCGGCCCGTCTCGCCGTCCTCGGGATGGGCGTCGAAGTGGAGCTTCATCGCCAAGTGTCGGAACAGATGTGCATTCATCTTGATGCCGGTCTCGTCATGGATGAACTCGGCGATCTGCGTGGAAAAACGGGTAGTGGCCCGCCGCTGGCCCTTGTGATTGGGAAACAGCCAGATCGAGGGCACGGCACTCAGACGAGGGCGAAAGGCGGCCAGGTATATGGCGATAAGCTCGGCGTTCTCTGCGGGCAGTGGCAACTCGCAGGGTACGCTGTTCTTGATCTCGTCCTCAGGGATGACGAGATGGACGACGGCGTTGGCGCCGAGGCGAGTGTGCACGAGATGGCGGCCGATCTCCAGGGAGGCCATATTCGTGACGCGGATGGCGGCAACGATGAAGAGCTCGACCGCGACCGCAAACATGATCCGCAAGGCATCACGCCGTGTGCCGCTATTCGCAAGTTTGACCTGCCGCAGCACGCGATAGGGCAGGCCGAGCAATGCATCAAGATTGGCCTTGTCGTCGAACTGCCGCAGTCGCGCGCGGTTCTTGTCGGTCATGCCTGTCTTCTTCATTGACAGGCGGTGGCTCAGGTCTGCGAGTAGCTTAAGCTGCTCGGCGCCTGCCTTGAGCCAATGCCGAGCGATGGTGTGGAGCAGGACGGCCCTGGCGTGGATCGAGCGCGTCGAGGTGCCACCGGCACGTTTATACAGGAAGCGCAGGGCCAGCTTCGCATTTTCCGGCTCCGCCAGAATCGTGAGGCCGGTGATCTTTTCCGTAGGCACGCCGGAGCGGACCAGGGCGGTGGCGATCTGCAGGATCTGGGTACGTTGCAGCTTGACCGTGCTCGGCCTGGCAGACACGGCATAATCGTCGCTGAACGGGTCTCGATTGGAGAGCCGGTTCAGGTAGGCATCCGCGGTCTCCCGGAAGGAATCAGGGAACGCACTCCAAGGCAAGGCGAACCGGCGGCTCAGGTTCGGCACGGGAATCTGGACCTTCGGCCAGGCGGGGATGCTATCGGCTGCGGCGTTCCAAGTGGCGCAGGCGTGCCGGTAAACGGTAATGGGCCGGCGGGCGAAGGTCTCGGTGAGGAGGGCCTCGCGAAAACGCTCGAAAACGGCTGCATCGACCGCTGATGGCTCTATCGCGTGGCCCCTGCAATAGGTGATGAAGCGGGACATACTGCAGCGGGATTGGAAGTCGGGCAGGGACGCCTCCAGCTTCTTCCAGGCCGGAGCTGATGGCGCGGAAGCACGTTGCGACATGATCCGGAAGCCGGCGGTCTTGAGGGCGGCCAGCGTCAAGCACCGCACGTTGTTCCAACGCCCCCGACTCAATCCCACGGCGGCGTGCGACACACCTGCGAGTCGGCAACGCAAGGCGGACGGGTCAGCCGCAATCGAAGCCGGGGCGCCATTGAGGAGACGAGCGACGGTCCGTAGCGCGGAGAGCATGGCTTTACGGCGCGGTGCCCTCAGACCCGGATCGCGCTCGATCAACGTCATCACGTCGGCGAGGGTCGCCAGGGTGGGGGGAAGGCATTGCTCTTGTGAAGGCTCTGAGGGGGTCATGACAGGCTCCATTGGCCAAAGTCTAGTTTAAGGTGAAATGGTGAAAAGGCAAGGTCAGAAAAGGATGTCAATACCGACGTAAAGTAATAACTCGTCCCGAATACTATGTTGATGCAGTTGGACATTGACATTCTCCTGGCGACAATCGCCGGCGATACAGCACGGCGTAGGCAATGCGACCTTCCTCCGAGATAACGAGCCGGCGGCCGAGACGACGGACATGCAGCTCGCGCCGCGTGATCCACCGGCGGGTCGCCTGCTCGAGACCACGAGCTGTTCCGCGAGCCGGTCGATGCTTAATAGGCGGCGAAGGCGGGTATGGGGCGTCACGCCGCGGCTCCGGCCAGAACGGGAGCCATCGGCGAGGCGACCGAGAGCAAGAACTCGGCCGCTGCCTTCTGCGCCAGCAGCTTGCTGAGGGTCAGCAGGGCGGAAGCAACGGGCGGCGGGCGCCGGTCACCCTCTCGAGCCATATCGGGCGGAGGCGGCGAACCGGCCGCCGCCGGTCGATGGGCGTCTGCGCGCTGGTGCATGGTGCTCGGTTTCATGTCGCCGTCCTCGCTCGGTGAACGGTCTCAATGGTCCTGTCACGACGGCCGGAGCGGGAGAAATTTCATCCGCGCGAGCGATCAGCGCATGCACAGCTCGGGTGAGCGGGGCGGAGGCATGGATTGACCGCGGCGTGCGTCGGTCAACCTCTAAAGCCATAGCGGGCGGAGGAAGGAAACTGGTCGCCGTCGGCCGAAGGGCGGGTGCGCGCTGGTGCTTGATGCTCGGCTTCATGTCGCCGTCCTCGCTCGGTGAACGGTCTCAATGGTCCTGTCACGACGGCCGGCGTGGAAACCATCTCGTCATGCAAGCGATTAGGGCGCCCACAGCGCCCTAGATTCTGGGCATGAATTTGCGCGCAACTTTGACCCCCGCATTGGGCGTGAATTCGCTAGAACAATCAATGGTATGCGTTCCTTTGCGATCGGCGCCATGCTGGGCGATTTCACACGGGCCGGAGGAGCGCTTGCATCTGGATGGCGCTCACGAAGCGAGGCGACAAAAGATGTGGAGATAGCCGGCGAATCTGCTGGAATAAAATTCTAGAACGTGAAATTGGAACGAAATTCCAATTGGTTGATGAGGTCCTTCACATGCGAGACAGTCCTGCCAAGCGCAAACGGATCCTGCAGGCTGCCGCCGCGCTGTTCATCAAAAACGGCCGTGACGGCACCACGCTCGTGATGGTGGGCAAGGCCTCGCGTGCCGCCGTCGGCAGCATCACCAACTTTTTCGGAAATAAGGCCCAGCTTGCCGCCGCGGTCCATGATGATGTGGCTGATCGCCTGGTAGCCGATGCCAAGGCGGCGCTCCGAGGTCACGGAAACAACGTGGAGGCGGCCATCCGCGCGCTGCTGTCGGCCTGTCTCAAATGGGTCGAGAGGTTTCCGCACCATTGGCGCCTGATCGGCATGCTGGAAGCCTACTCGTCGGAGCAGGTACAAATCCCGAAGAGGGTGCAGGACCGTCTCGCGCAGGTATTGGCCGGCTGGGCCGAGCCGCTGGTCCCGAAGAGCATCGCGCGTCTTTCGCCAAGCCAGCTCTACGCGGTTATACTGGTTCCATCGATGTGCGCCATCACGCCTGCCGCCAGCCCGGCATCCGATGACTATAAAGGCTCCATCGACTGGCTTGGGGTCCTAACGGCTGCGGCCCTCGCGGCAATCTCACCGCAGAACAACAAGCCGAGCCGGACTTTGAAGGAGGGATCCCATGTCGGGGCGCGGCGGCGGCCCCATGCCTCCAAGCAACGTGAAACCAAGCAGGGCAAGTTCGATCTGTGACTCTGGTGTTCCGGTTTCAGGTGGCCGCCCTCGTTTTATGAACACCGCCTCCTACGGTTATGCCCAGCGCTCCAGCCCGACGGCCGACGTTTCAGCGTCGATGTACCAGAGAGCAATAATCTGTCGAGAAGGCTGTCAGCACCTGGCGGTGCGCGGAAAGGGCGGCCGGCATCCGAAACCCTTCACAAAGCGCGAAGTGACCAGCCGGCCGCACCATATCCGTTAAGAGGTCGAAACCGGACTCACGCTAGCCAGCTTCATACGTCGCAAATGTGCCATCAACAGACTCTCGTGCTGCAAAAAAGATCGGGGAGAAAAGGCGTCTAGGCAGCGGCACCGGGCTGAGTTATAATAATTTTACCCTGGGGAGGGGCAAAGCCATGACAGCGCAGATTCTTGCGTTCGCCTCTCGCGCAGCTGTTACCGCAGGATCTGTTACCCGACTGTTGACGCCCGAGGTGATTGTTCTCGTCCTACTCGCCGTTGTTTCTCTCGTCTATGCCATCATGCTCCCGGAGCAGAT
>JBKQRV010000182.1:0-6207 GCA_052143835.1 Alphaproteobacteria bacterium | reverse complement strand
CAACGGGCGGCCGATCCCCCTTCGAGGGGGAGGGGGAAAATAACGAAGCGAGTCACGATCATCCCTCCCCCCTTGAGGGGGAGGGGAGGGTGGGGGGTTCACGTACCCGTGATTTCGGCCGGTGGAGCGAGCATTTTCAGCAGTTGAGGTCATGGAGCAGGATTTCTATCGCATCAAGCGGCTGCCGCCGTACCTCTTCGCCGAGGTGAACGCGATGAAGGCGCGCGCCCGGGCGCAAGGGCGCGACATCATCGATCTCGGCATGGGCAATCCGGACGCGGCCACGCCCGCGCACATCGTCGACAAGCTGGTCGAGACCGTGCGCAACCCGAAGACCCACCGCTATTCGACCTCGCGCGGCATCCCGGGCCTGCGCAAGGCGAACGCGGCCTATTACGCGCGCCGCTTCGGCGTCGAGGTCGATCCCGAGAGCGAGACCATCGTGACCATCGGCTCGAAGGAGGGGCTCGTCAACCTGGCCATGGCGATCACCAGCCCGGGCGACGTGGTGCTGGTGCCGAACCCGAGCTACCCGATCCATTCCTATGCCTTCATCCTGGCGGGGGGTGCCGTGCGGCACATTCCCTTCGCCTCGGAGCGCCAGTATCTCAGCGAGCTGAAGCGCGCCGTGCAGCATTCGGTGCCCAAGCCCCTCGCCGTGCTCGTCAACTATCCCTCCAACCCGACCGCGCGCACGACGACGCTCGACTTCTACGAGGAGCTCGTCGCGTTCTGCCGGCACGAGGGCCTCTGGCTCATCTCCGACCTCGCCTATGCGGAGGTCTATTTCGACGGCAATCCGCCGCCCTCCGTTTTGCAAGTGAAGGGGGCGAAGGACATCGCCATCGAATTCACCTCGACCTCCAAGACCTACTCCATGGCCGGCTGGCGCATCGGCTTCATGACCGGCAACCGCGGGCTCGTGGCCGCCCTTGCGCGCGTCAAATCCTACACGGACTACGGCGCCTTCACCCCCATCCAGGTTGCCGCGACGGCAGCACTCAACGGTCCGCAGGACTGCGTCGCCGAGATGCGCCGCCGTTACCGCCGCCGCCGCGACATCCTGGTGGAGGGCTTTGCCGCCGCCGGCTGGACAGTGCCGCCGCCGGCCGCCTCCATGTTCGCCTGGGCGCCGATCCCGCCCGCCTTCGCCGAGCTGGGCTCGATGGAGTTCTCGCTCAGCCTGCTCGCCGAGGCAGAGGTGGCGGTCTCGCCCGGGCTCGGCTTCGGCGAGTACGGCGACGGCTTCGTCCGCATCGCCCTTGTCGAGAACGAGCACCGCATTCGCCAGGCCGTGAGGAACATCAAGGCGTTCCTCGGCAGCGCCGAGCGCGCAGCCGGGACGCCGCAACGCCGGACCGCCGCCTCTTGAGCGCTCCCCTCCGCATCGCCATCGCCGGGCTCGGCACCGTCGGCGCCGGCACGCTCGCCCTTCTCGCGAGGAATGCCGGCCTGCTCGCGGAGCGCTGCGGCCGGCCGCTTGCGGTCACCGCCGTGAGCGCGCGCGAGCGCGGGCGCGATCGCGGCGTCCCGCTCGCCGGCATGGCCTGGTACGACGACGCCGTGAAGATGGCGCGCGAGGCCGATGCCGAGGTAGTCGTCGAGCTCATCGGCGGCTCGGACGGGGTGGCGCGCGCGGTGATCGAGGCGGCCCTCGAGCGGCGGCGCCACGTGGTGACCGCGAACAAGGCGCTCCTCGCGCTTCACGGCACCGAGCTTGCGCTCAAGGCGGAGCGCGCCGGCGTGGCACTCAGCTACGAGGCGGCGGTCGCGGGCGGCATCCCGATCGTGAAGGCGCTGCGCGAGGGTCTCGCCGCCAACCGTATCGAGCGCGTCTACGGCATCTTGAACGGCACCTGCAATTACATCCTGACCGACATGCGCCGCCACGCGCGCGAGTTCGCGGCGGCACTCGCGGACGCCCAGCGTCTCGGCTATGCCGAGGCGGACCCGGGCATCGATGTGGACGGCATCGACGCCGCGCATAAGCTGGCGATCCTGGCGAGCCTCGCCTTCGGCACCAAGGTCGATTTCGGCGGGGTTTACAGGGAGGGGATCAGGCACGTCTCCCCCCTCGACATCGCCTATGCCGAGGAGCTCGGCTATCGCATCAAGCTGATCGGCAGCGCGCGCTTGACCCCGCACGGCCTCGAGCAGCGCTTGCATCCCTGCATGATCTCGCTCGAGACCCCTCTCGCCCACGTCGAGGGCGTGCTCAACGCCGTGGTCGCCAAGGGCGATTTTGTCGAGACCACTGAATATGAGGGGCGCGGGGCCGGTGCCGGCCCGACCGCCTCCGCCGTCGTGGCCGACCTCATGGATATCGCACTCGGCCGGCGCACGCCGACGTTCGGCGTGCCGGCAAGCGAGCTCAAGGCCGCGCCGCGGGCGCCCATGGAGCGCCATACCGGCGCCTATTACATCCGCCTCATGGTGGTGGATCGCCCCGGCGTCATTGCCGACGTGGCCGCGGCGCTCAGGGACCAGGCCGTCTCGATGGAGGCCATGATCCAGCGCGCGCGTGCGCCCGACGAGCCCGTGCCCGTCGTGCTCACCACCCACGAGACGGAGGAGGCGAGGATGACCCGCGCGCTCTCGGAGATCGCCCGGCTTGACACGGTACGGGAGCCGCCGCGCATGATACGCATCGAGCCGCTCTAGCGAGAGCCGCAACGGGAGCCCAGAAGAGGACGCCATGGCCAACGTGCAGCGCATGGACCGTAACCTGGCCCTCGAGGTCGTCCGCGTGACCGAATGGGCCGCCTTGGCGGCCTCCCGGCTTATGGGGCGCGGCGACGAGAAGGCCGCCGACCAGGCCGCCGTCGACGCGATGCGCTCTGCCCTCAACGGGCTGCGCATCGAGGGCACCGTCGTAATCGGCGAGGGCGAGCGCGACGAGGCGCCGATGCTCTATATCGGCGAGAAGGTCGGCACCGGAGAGGGACCGAAGGTCGACATAGCGCTCGATCCGCTCGAGGGCACCACCATCACCGCCAAGGGCGGGCCCAACGCGCTCGCCGTCATCTCCGTCGCCGATCACGGCGGCTTCCTCAACGCGCCCGACGTCTATATGGACAAGATCGCGATCGGCGGCGGGCTTCCCGACGGCCTCGTCGACCTCGACGAGGCACCCAAGGACAACCTTGCCCATCTCGCCAAGGCCAAGAACTGCGAGGTGGGCGACCTCGTGGCCTGCATCCTCGACCGGCCGCGCCATGCCGAGCTCATCGCCAAGGTGCGCGAGGCGGGCGCGCGCATCATGCTCATCTCCGACGGCGACGTGAGCGGCGTCATCGCGACGGCACTCGAGGAGAGCGGGGTCGACATCTATCTCGGCTCGGGCGGGGCGCCCGAAGGCGTGCTCGCGGCGGCGGCGCTGCGCTGCATCGGCGGCCAGATGCAGGGCCGCCTCATCTTCCGCAACGACGATGAGAAGGCGCGCGCCCGCCGCCTCGGCGTCAACGACCTCAACCGCAAATATTCGCTGACCGACATGGCCAACGGCGACGTCATGTTCGCGGCGACGGGTGTCACCGACGGCTCGCTCCTGCGCGGTGTGCGCCGCTGGCACGGCGGCGGGCGCACGCACTCGATCGTGATGCGCTCCAAGACCGGCACGGTGCGCTTCATCGAGGCGATCCACAATTTCGAGCGCAAGCCCGGCATCGTCGGCGCGTGAGGCCCGAGCTCTCGGGCGAGATGGCTTAGGTCTCGAAGCGCGCCGCTTTTGAAGAGGTCGCTGCCGCCATGGCTCGCATGAAGGGCGCGGAGCTCATCGCCGAATTCCTGATCGCGGAGAAGATCCCCTACGTCTTCGGCCTCTGCGGGCACGGCAATGTGGGCCTCTTGGATGCGCTCTACGATGTGCGCGACAAGATCAAATATGTCTCGCCGCGCCACGAGCAGACCGCCGGACACATGGCCGACGCTTATTTCCGGGTGAAGCACCGGCCGGTCGCGACGCTTACCTCTTGCGGCCCCGGCTCGTCGAACCTGGTGATGGCGCTCGCCGTGGCGCAGACCGATTCCTCGGCATTCCTGGCGATCACCGCGAACGTGCCCACCTCGCAATTCAACCGCGGGCCGTTCCAGGAGATCAATCGCCACTACCAGGCCGATTTTCCCAACGTGGTGCGCCCGGTGGTGAAACACAGCTTCCAGCCGACGCGCGTCGAGATGCTGCCGCTCGCGTTGCGCCAGGCGGCGACCGCGATGACGAGCGGCCGGCCGGGACCGGTGCATGTCGATGTTCCGTTCAACCTGTTCCAAGAGGAGGCGGATGTCGCGCTCGAGCCGCCGTGGGACGGCTTCAATCAGCGACGCAGCGGTGCCGCAGCCGAGGACGTCGCCGCAGCCGCGGAAATGATCGTCTCCGCGCGCCGGCCGGTGCTGTTTATCGGCCACGGCGTGGCACTCTCCGAGGCCGGCGCCGAGCTCACCCATCTCGCGCATCGGCTCGGCATCCCCGTGATCAGCTCGCCGAACGGCATGGGCTGCCTCGACATGACGGACGAGCTCTCGCTCGGCTTCATCGGGCGCAACGGCGCCTATCCCGCGAACCAGGCGGGCCGCTTCAGCGATCTCGTCATCGCGATCGGCGCGCGCTTCGACGATCGCTCGTCCTCCTCCTGGCTGCCGGGATACTCGTGGAATTTCCCGCACGCCAGGCTCATCCATGTCGACTTGGACGAGCGCGAGCTCGGCCGGAACTACGTGCCGACGCTCGGCATCTTGGCGGACGCGCGGACGTTCCTGCGCCAGCTCCTGGCCGAGCTCGACCGCCGCAATGCGCCGCCCGCGGCCGCACTCGCATCGTGGCGCGCCGAGATCGCCAAATGGCGGGCGGCGTGGGATGCGTACGTGAGTCCCAACTTCGCGCTGCATACCTCGCCGATACGCCCCGAGCGGATCGTCGCCGACTGCCGTGCCGTGCTGCCGGACGATGCCATCATCTCGCTCGACTCCGGCGTGCATCACAATTGGTTCATGCAGTTCTGGACCGCGCGGCGGCCGCAGACCATGTTGAATACCTGGGGCTTCTCCGGCATGGGCTTCGGGCCAAGCGGCATTCTCGGCGCCAAGCTCGCGGCACCCGAGCGGCCCTGCGTCGCGATCTGCGGCGACGGCGGCTTCACCATGGTGCCGCACGTGCTGTGCACCGCGGTCGAGTACGACATTCCGGCGGTGTGGGTGGTGTGGAACAATTTCTCCTGGTCGGCCATCCGCGACATCCAGTACGGCCTCTTCGACGGCCGCGAGATCGGCACCGGCTTTTACAGCGGCCCCAACCAGCGCCCGTATAATCCGGACTTCGCCGCCTGGGCGCGCGCTTGCGGGGTCGAGGGCCTCAGCGTCACCAAGTCGCAGGATTTCAAGGGGGCGCTCGAGCACGCGATCAAGCTCGAAGCGCCCTGCCTGATCGACGTGCATGTCGACGCCAATGTCCGGCCGCCCGCGACCGGCACCTGGGCGCTGCCGCCCATCCCGCACAAGGAGCCGGTGTTCGGAGCGAAGCACGTTCCCGGCCAATGACCGGGCGCGCGGCCGAGGCGCGCCGAGCTCGGCGCCAGAGAATTACGAGGGAAAACAAGGAGACGCGCATGTCGAAGAAGGGCGCTCGCACGGCGACGATCAGGAACATCGCGGAGGTCCCCTGGGAGGAGCTGCCCGGCCATCACGGCGGCGCGCTCTCCAAGTTCCTCGTTCATCCGAACACGGCCGACTCGCGGCTCATCGACCACCGCATCTCCTGCTATCAGCCCAAGGCCTATGTGGCGCCGCATCGCCACAAGGTGCAGGAGCAGGTCTACCACGTACTCGAGGGCGAGGGCCTGATGGAGATCGACGGCAAGCGTCGGGTCGTGCGCAGACACGACGTGATCTTCATTCCGCCGGGGGTCGAGCACGCGATCTACAACAGCGGCCTCAGCGAGCTCGTCTTCATCGTCGTCACCACGCCGGTCGACGACGCGTAGGCACCGTGTCCCCTCTCCTCCTTCAGGAGGAGAGGAAGGGGCCCATCGCGTAGCGATGGGAAGGTGAGGAGGGCGAGCGCAGCGAGCTTCTGCAGCCGATGGCGTGTCTAGCACGGCCGCCTCCTCACCCCGACCCTCTCCTCCTGAAGGAGGAGAGGGAGGCCGCCACGTTTCAGGGCGGAAAATTCAAACTGAGACGAGGCCGACTCGGCGCCTCCCTTGACTCGGGCGG
>JBKQRV010000181.1:0-4010 GCA_052143835.1 Alphaproteobacteria bacterium | reverse complement strand
AGGTCACTACCCAGTCGCACTCGGGCCGAGGCGCAATCGGCCCTGGCGCAAGCAACAAAGATCCTCGAAAAACTTGGCGTGACGCTCAACCGGGAAAAAACCCGGATCGTGCACATCGCTCAGGGCTTCGAGTTTCTCGGATTTAAGATCGGACGCGGCAAAGGCCGATTGAAGCTGAGCCGCGACCGGATCACATCCAAGTTGAACCGGCATAATCTCTACGCCATTCCTACTCAGAAGTCGTTGGACCGATTCAAGGATCAAATCCGAAGCCTGACGCAGCGGCGAATACCCCTGCGCATGGCTGAGTTGATTGAAACAATCAACCCCGATCATCCGAGGATGGGGCAACTACTACTGCCGCTCCCAAGTCAGAAAGCGCTTCCACCAACTGGATGGCTGGATCGTCCGAAGGCTGTGGTCGCATCGCGCCAAGCGATGGCGGAACACCTGCTGGAAGGACTATCCCACCAAGCGTCTTCTGAGTGAGTTCAAGCTGGTCAACCTTGTCTCACTGATTCCTTCTCTTCGGATCTCGCGAAGCCATTCATGAAAGCGGAATGCGGGAAAACTGCACGTTCCGTTGTGTGTCCAGCGAAGGCTGGCATGTTCAGCAGGGGTCAAACCTGCCGGGGTAAAAGTTAGAGCCCCGTAGTGTGGATAGCAGAGGTGATGGAAACAGAAACTCTGAAGCCTATCGACAAGGTCTCCTTCGGGGAGATTTACGAGTCACCGGGCCGTAACAAAAGTGAACGCATTGTGGCCTCGAAAGTGAAAATCACCGAGGGCCGAGCCACCAACGGTATGGCGAAGGCAATATGAGCAGCCGAAGACTGACTGATACGGCTGTTCACCTCGGCGGGGTAAAAGCGACAGCACGGTGACAAGGACAGGCCAAGCAACTGGAGAAACCCTCCTCGTCCCGGCGCGAAATCGTCGGAGCAAGGTAGGCCGTATAACCGGCTAAACCGGGAAATCGGTCGAAGACGAGAGGGTGGCGGATGGGTCCGTATGAGCAATGAAGCGGCGTAACGGCTGTGGAGCAAAGGGACCCTGCCATTTGTAATGTCTTCAACAGATGAGAGGCAAGGACGAGATGACAAAGGCGTCCATTGATTTGCAGGATCTGAGGAGAAGAATATACGTCAAGGCGAAGGCTGAACCGTCCTGGCGTTTCTGGGGTCTTTACGTTCACGTCTGCAGGACGGAGACGCTGCGCGAAGCGTATGAGATGGCCAAGGAAAACGATGGGGCTCCCGGAGTCGATGGAGTAACCTTCGAGGCCATTGAGGCGCAAGGGGCGGATGCTCTGATCGAACAGTTACGGAACGAATTGATCGGGCGCACCTACGTACCGCTTCCGGCGCGAAGGCAGGAAATACCCAAGGAAGGGGGCAAAGTTCGCGTCCTTTCGATTCCCGCCATTCGCGATCGGGTGGTGCAAGGGGCGCTCAAGCTCATACTGGAGCCTATTTTCGAGGCGGACTTTCAACCGGGCTCGTTTGGATACCGCCCCAAAAAGACAGCGCATGACGCGGTAAAGCGGGTGGCTGAAGCCATCGTCCAACAGAAGACACGGGTCCTAGACCTCGACTTGCGAAGCTACTTGGATGCCGTTTCATAATGCCCCCAGGGTTTTTAAATGGTGCGGCCAAGGCTGAGTAAGCGGTTTATCTAACTGTTTACTATAAAGAATATGACGAGCTTGGTGTTCGGATCGGCGAGAATCTCATTCCGCGTTACATCGTGCAAGAGATCAGTCGCGTCCAAATCCTCGTGGTGGGACCACGTTCTCCAGCTCGGATAGGTTAGGGAAGATGGTTGCTCCTTCAGGCGGGTTCAAAGAGGGTGGGTTGCCGATCTGGAAGCTTTAGTCTCAATCCGACTTTCCCGCCCTTGGTGACGTGGGCGGCTTGAATCTCGCCGCGCTTTACACGCTGCAACACCGTCTGACGGGTGACGCCGAGAGCACGGGTGGCCTCTTGCATGGTGATGAATCCCTCGCCCGCCGAGGCGGTGAAGCGTGCCTTCAGCTCGTCGGTCAATCGGATCCGCCACGGCGCTCCCGGGGTCACCTGCTCGCCGGCGATCAGGCCTTCATTCAGCCAACGATGCAGAGTCGAGGGCGCAACGTTCAACTCGGCCGCCGCCAATGCGATCGTCATGACTTCGCCGACGCCGGAATCCGGCTTGGGTTCAAAGCAGGGGATACGCCAGTTGGTCCTGAGACTGCCGACCCTGTTGGCTTCGAACCGAAGGCCGCGCGCCGTTTTTCTACCCTGTCGATTAAGGATGCCTGCGATGACTGTGTCCGGATAGAGCAAGGCCAAGCGTCGGACGAGATCGACTGTCTCCTCATCAGTTTTGATCGTCGCTGGTCTTGACCGGGGCAAGGGCACGTCCACATCGGTGATTGCGCCGCCCTTCCAGCGCACGGTGAGATGGGCGGCTGGTTCATTGCGATCCACCGAGACAATCACCTCCTCGATGAGCGCTCGCAGGAGCTCCTTTCGATCACGCGGCGTCGTTGTCGGCGCGTCCCAGACCGAGGCAAGGTCGGCCCCAACGGCGAGGAGGCGGTCCCGTTCTTCCTGGCTGAGAAGGCGGGGCCGCTGCTCAAGACGGCAGGCGAGGTCTTCATTCGCCATCTCCAGATCGGCTAAGCGTTGCTCCCATTCGCGTTCGAGCCCGCGGGCGACAAGTCGGTTGTCTGGGTCGACGGCGCGATAGCGCCGCTCCGCGCGCTTGGCCTCATAGGCGGCCCGCTCTGCGGCTTGCCGCCAGTGCTTGAGCGTCGCCTCGTTGTCGGCCTCGAGTCGCTCGGCGGCGGTGAGCGTGGCCGCGAGTTTGGCGGGCTCGAGCGCAGCGAGAAACGTCTTGGCGAACGCCTGGTCAATCTGCACGCCGCCAACGGTGAGACAGTAGCTTCCACGGCCCTCGACGATGATCTTACCGGCGCAGTGATAGCCGGGGGCGGCGTTGCGCCCGCTATAATGCGTCTTCAAGCGCCGGCCACAGTGTCCGCATGTGCCCAGGCTCTGTAAAAGCGCGGACCCTTCTCTCACGGCGCCGCCCGCTTTGTGCGGCCCTGGGCGCGTGTTGCCGGCCAGCCTGACCTGGTTGCCTTCAAAGGTTCGCCAGTCAATGTAGCCTTCATGGTGCTCCTTGATCAGCACCTGCCACTCAGACTGCGGCAAGTGTCGCATGCGTTTTTGGGGCACGCCAGATCCGTCGAGTTTTGTCTCCCGCCGCGTCCTTCCATAAGCGTAAGCGCCCGCGTAGGCGGGGTTGCTCAAAACCTGATGGATCGCGTGGTAGCTGGCGTCGACCCAAAGGATCTCCCACCCCTGGTGCATCCGAAGCGGTATGCGCAGCCCCTCGGATCGGAACCATAACCAAACGCGCCGAGCTGAGCCCGTCTCGGCAAAACGGGAAAAGATCCTGGCGATCGTCGTCCTGACGGCTTCATCGGGATGAAATCTGACTTCGCCATCGGCCTCGCCCCAGACCAGTCCGACAGGCAAGCCGCGCCGCAACTCGCCGCGGGCCGCCTTGTTGCGGATCCCGCCGTTGAGACGGGCCCGAAGGACATAGAGTTCCGCTTCGCTCATCGTGCCCTTCAGTCCGAGCAGGAGGCGATCATTGAACAACGCGGGGTGGTAAACCCCGTCGGCGTCGCCGATCAACGTATTGGACAGACCGCACAGATCGATGAGTCGGTACCAGTCGGCATTGTTGCGGGCCAATCGCGAGACCTCAAGACCCAGAACAAGCCCCACGTGTCCGAGCGCGACCTCGGCGGTCAAGCGGGCGAAACCGGATCGCGCTACAGCTCCGGATCCCGACAGACCAAGATCCTCGTCGATGACCATGACATTGTCGGCGACCCATCCAAGATCGGTGGCCTTGTTCACCAAAGCATACTGCCGGTCGGTCGACTCGCGGTTGTTCTCAACCTGAGCGGCGCTGGACTGGCGCAGGTAGACGATGGCCACACGAGCCAGATGGCT
>JBKQRV010000180.1:0-26888 GCA_052143835.1 Alphaproteobacteria bacterium | reverse complement strand
TGGTCAACCCGGCGGCGGCCATCGGAAGCGTGGCCAAGGCCTGGGGCGTGCCGTTCCTCCTCGATGCCTGTCAATCGGCGGGCCAGATGCCGCTCGATGTCGAGGCGATCGGCTGCGACATGCTCTCCGCCACCGGGCGCAAGTTCCTGCGCGGCCCGCGCGGCATCGGCTTCCTTTACGTGCGCAAGAACCTCCTCGAGCGCCTCACCCCGCCCTTCCTCGACCTCCATGCCGCGCGCTGGAACGCGGCACGGCACTATGAGCTGCGCCCGGACGCACGGCGCTTCGAGAATTGGGAGACGAACGTCGCGGCGAAGCTCGGTCTCGCCGCCGCCGTCGACTACGCGCTCGAGTGGGGCCTGGAGGAGATTTATGCGCGCGTGCGCACGCTCGCCGATTTCCTGCGCGAGGAGCTCGCGCGCATACCGGGTATCGTCGTGCGCGATCTCGGTGCCGAGCGCTGCGGCATCGTGACCTTCACCGTCGAGGGAAAGCCTGCGGACGAGATCAAGGAGCGCTTGGCGCGCCAGGCGATCAACGTCACCGCCTCGACGGCATCGAGCACGCGTTTCGACATGGAGGCGCGCGGGCTCGACGCGCTCGTGCGCGCGTCCGTGCACTATTACAACAGCGAGGCCGAGCTCGCGCGCTTCCTCGCGGCGATACAGGCGCTCGCTTAAGCCGCGACGCGCGAGCACGGTTAGGGCAAGTTCCGCCTTGATGGAATCGCCAATTTTTTCGTCACCCCCGGGCTTGTCCCGGGGGTCCATGGATTGCCGGGTCAAGCCCGGCAATGACGGAAGGAGGCGGTTCCGCCTGAGCGGAATCCGCGCTAGGACGCTACCGAGGTCGAGCTTGTGGACTACCATGGCTGAAGGAGGTGCTGCCGATGACCATTCGTCGTGAGGACGTCGACGCCGGCCGCGTAGACTTCTCGGGTGTGACGACGGGGCGCCGCATGCCGCCCCTTCACCCCGGCGAAATTCTCCGGGAAGAGTTCCTCGACCCCATGGAGCTCACGGCCTATCGGCTCGCCAAGGAGATCAAGGTGCCGCTCACACGCGTTGCCGCGATCCTGGCCGGCAAGCGTTCCATTACCGCCGAGACGGCGCTGCGGCTTTCGCGCTACTTCGGCCAGTCGGAAAGCTTCTGGTTGAGCCTCCAGGCCGCACATGATTTGGAGGTCGCGCGCACCAAGCATGGCAAGACGATCAAGCGCGATGTGGCGCCGCGTGCCGCGTAGGCATTCACGGGCCGCCCTACGCCTTGAAGCTCGCCTGCGCGCGCATCGCGAGACCACCGTCCGGGCGCTTGATCCACACCTGCGCCTGGCTTCCGTCTCCCTCCGGGCCGCCGCTCACCGTGAAGGGCGCCGTGTCGAACACCGGGGCCAGGGCGCGGAAGGTGAAGCGGTCGAGCGCGCGGCCCGGGGCCTCGCGCCGCACGAGGTCGAGGAGCAGGGTCGCAAGCAGCGGCCCGTGCACGATGAGGCCGGGGTAGCCCTCGGCCTTCGTCACATAGGGCTGGTCGTAATGGATGCGGTGTCCGTTGTAGGTGAGTACCGAATAGCGGAACAGCATGACCGGGTCGGGCATCACCGTCCGCACCCAGGGCCCGTCGGCCGGTGCCCGCTCCGGCTCAGGTGCGGGGCGCGCGGGATCGGCCGCCTCGCGGTAGACCACGTCCTGCTCCTCGCTCTCGGCGAGGCCGCTCGAGCCGTGGAACTCGTGGCGCACCTTGACGAAGACGAGTTGCCCGCCGCGTCCCTCCTTGATCGCGACATCGACGATCTCCGAGCGGCGCGTGATCTCCTCGCCCACGCGCAAGGGCTGCAGCAGGCGAAGCTCGCTCCCCGCCCACATGCGGCGCGGCAGCGGCACGGGCGGCATGAAGCCGCCGCGGCGCGGATGGCCGTCGGGACCGAGCTCGGACTGGCGCAGCCAGCGCGGCCGGATGAGCCAGTGCGCCCCGGGCGGTGCCGCGGCACCCTTGGGCGGCAGCGCCGCGTCGCGGTCCAGCATCGCCTCGAGCCCGGCCACGTGGAGGGCCAAGAGCACGTCCTTGGTCTCCTCGCGCCGGCCGATCCAGCGCTTGAAGCCTTCGAGCTCCACCTTCTCAGCCGTGCTCATCGCGATCTCCTTGGCAGAAGTCCCCGATCATAGCTCAGCCCCACAGCTCCCGCACCGGCGGATGGACGCGGCCATCCTCGTAGACGAGGCCATGGGCGCGGTCGCGGGCGAGGAGGAGCGGCCCGTCGAGATCGACGAAGGCGGCCATGCCCGCGATCATCATCGCGGGCGCCATGGCGAGCGAGGTGCCCACCATGCAGCCGACCATGATGCCGAGCTTGAGCGCCTCGGCGGCGCGCACGAGCCGAAGCGCCTCGCTCAAGCCGCCCGCCTTGTCGAGCTTGACGTTGACCACGTCGTAGTGCCCGACGAGCCCCGCCACGTCGGCACTCGTGTGGCAGGATTCGTCGGCCGCGACCGGCACCGCGTGTGCCAAACGGGCGAGCGCCTCATCGCGCCCGGCAGGGAGCGGCTGCTCGACGAGTGCCACCCCGAGCCGCGCCAGCGCCGGCAGGTACTCGGGCAGCATCTCCGGCGTCCACGCCTCGTTGGCATCGACGATGAGGCGCGCCCGGGGGGCTCCCGCGCGCACCGCCTCGACGCGCGCGATATCGCCCTCGCCGCCGAGCTTGATCTTGAGCAGCGGGCGCTGGGCGTTGACCGCCGCCGCCTCGCCCATCATGGCCGCACTCGCGAGGCTCAGGGTATAGGCGGTGACCACGGGCTTGGGCTCGGGAATGCCGGCAAGGCGCCAGACGGGGATCCGCTTCTCCTTCGCCTCCAGGTCCCAGAGCGCGCAATCGAGCGCGTTGCGCGCGGCCCCCGCGGGGAGCGCCTGCTCGAGCTCGCGCCGCCCGAGTCCGGCGGCGAGTGCCGGCGCCTGCGCCTCGATCTGGGCCATGACACTCTCGGCCGATTCGCCGTAGCGCGCGTAGGGCACGCACTCTCCCCGCCCGGTATTACCGTCGGCCGCGATCTCGGCGACGACGACCTCGGATTCGGTGCGCGAGCCGCGCGAGATGGTGAAGACGCCGCGCATGGGAAAGCGCTCGCGACGCACCGTGAGCCGGCGCATCGAACCTACTCCGCGAGGAGCTGATCGACGATGCGCGCGACCCCGATCCTGATCGGATCGATCGCCGGGAGCCCGAGCCTCTTCTCGATCTCCGCCAGCAGGCGCTCGGCCGCGTCCGCCGCGAGCTTCGAGGTATTGATGCTGGCGCCCACGAAGCGCGCCTTTTTGTTGGTGAGCCGCGCCGTCTTCAGGCAAAGCTCCACCGTCTCCTCGAGGCTCGGCATGGGCTGCCGCGGCAGCCCTCGCATATGGCGGCGCGTCGGCTCGTGGCACAGCACGAGCGCGTCCGGCTGCGCACCGTGGATGAGGCTGAGTGTCACGCCTGCGAAGGAGGGATGGCAAAGCGAGCCCTGTCCCTCGATCAGGTCCCAGTGATCGGGGTCATTCGCCGGGGTCAGCCACTCGACCGCACCCGAGACGAAGTCCGAGACCACCGCGTCGATCGACACGCCGCTGCCGGCGATGAAGATGCCGGTCTGGCCCGTGGCGCGGAAGTCGGCCTTGAACCCGCGTTTCCGCATCTCGCGCTCGAGGCTCAAGGTCGTGTACATCTTGCCGACGGAGGCATCGGTGCCCACGGTCAGGAGGCGCATGCCCGGCCGCTTCTCGCCCGTGCCGAGCGGAAACTCCTGGGCCGGATGGCGCACGTCGTGGAGGCGGCACCCGCGCTTGGCGGCCGCCTCCACGAGACCGGGCACCGATTGGAGCCGGCTGTGGAGGCCGCTTGCAATGTCGAAGCCGGCCTCGACGGCGCCGAGCAGGCTCTTCGCCCACGCTTGCCCGATCACCCCGCCGCGGTTGGCGACGCCGATGACGAGCGTCTTCGCACCCTTGCGCGCGGCGTCCTCGAGGGAGAGATCGGGCAGCCCGAGAGTCGTCTTGCAGCCGTCCAAACGCAATTGGCCCACGCACCACTCGGGCCGCCAGTCCTTGATGCCGCTCGCGGTCTTGGCGGCGAGATCGTCATGGGCGTCGCCGAGGAAGAGAAGATAGGGTCGCTCGATGTTCACGGCTCACCTCGATCTGGGCAGGCTCAGGCGGCGCGGGATGATAACGAAAAGCCGGCGGCGTTGCATCAGGTGCTCGGTTGCCGCCCCCCGCCCCGGCCGCTATAGTGCGGCCCCCGGCCCACGAACCTCCCGCTAACCCGAGGATCCGCTTCCCTGATGTTCACCACCCGGCCCGAGATCAAGGGCACCTTCGGCGTCGTCTCCACGACGCACTGGATCGCCGCCTCCGTCGCCATGGCAAGCCTCGAGAAGGGCGGCAACGCCTTCGACGCGGCGACTGCCGCGGCCTTCACGCTGCAGGTGATCGAGCCCAACCAGAACGGGCTCGGCGGCGACGTGCCGATCATCTTCTGGAGCGCCGAGCGCAAGTGCTGCGAGGTGATCTGCGGCCAGGGCCCGGCCCCCGCGGGTGCTAGCATCGCGCATTACCGCTCGCTCGGTCTCGAGCTCGTTCCCGGCGCGGGGCTGCTCGCCGCCGTGGTGCCGGGCGTCTTCGACGGCTGGATGCTGCTCTTGCGCGACCACGGCACGCTGCACCTGCGCGACGTGCTCGAGCCGGCCATCTACTATGCGCGGCACGGCTATCCGACCTCGCAGGTGATGAGCGACACCATCGCGCGGGTCGCCGAGCTTTTCACGCGCGCCTGGCCGAGCTCGGCCGCGGTCTATCTCGAGCGCGGCAAGGCGCCAAAGCCCGGCAGCCTCTTCAAGAACCCGGGCCTTGCCGACACCTACGAGCGCATCCTCAAGGAGGCGGAGGCTGCAGGTGGCGATCGCATCAAGCAGATCGAGGCCGCGCGCGCGGCCTACTATCGCGGCTTCGTCGCCGAGGCGATCGAGCGCTTCTGCCGCACGAACGAGGTGCTCGACAGCTCCGGACGCCGCCACAAGGGCGTGCTCGCGGCGCACGACTTGGCGCGCTTCGAGGCGAGCTACGAGGCGCCGCTCGGCTACGACTATCACGGCTACCGGGTGGCCAAGACCGGGCCCTGGGGCCAAGGCCCGGTGTTCCTCCAGCAACTCGCCCTCCTCGCCGGCTTCGACCTCGCGGCGATGGGGCCGCAGAGCCCGGAGTTCCTGCACACCGTCATCGAGTGCGCCAAGCTCGCCTTTGCCGACCGTGAGGCCTGGTACGGCGACCCCGACTTCGGCGAAGTGCCGATGGCGATACTGCTCAGCGAGGGCTACAACGCCTCGCGCCGCCGGCTTATCGGCGCTGAAGCCTCCCTCGAGCTGCGCCCCGGTGCGGCCGGCGCGCGCGCGCCGCGCCTGCCGAGTGCGGTCCGCGGCATCCCTATCGCTGCCCCTGCTGCCGCCGCGGCGGGCGCGGGCGAGCCGGGCCGGCTCGCCGCGGCGGGGACGGGCGAGCCGAACCTCGGCGGACGCGGCGTCGTCGCCAACGACACCGTGCATGTCGACGTGATCGACCGCTGGGGCAACATGGTCGCGGCCATGCCAAGCGGAGGCTGGCTGCAGAGCTCGCCGGTGATCCCCGAGCTCGGCTTCTGCCTAGGCTCGCGCGCGCAGATGTTCTGGCTCGAGGAAGGTTTTCCCGCGAGCCTAGCACCAGGAAAGCGGCCGCGCACGACCTTGAGCCCGGGCCTCGTGCTGCGCGAGGGCGAGCCCTATATGGCGTTCGGCTCTCCCGGCGGGGACGGCCAGGACCAGTGGGCGCTCCACTTCTTCCTGCGCCACCTCCACCACGGCCTCAATCTGCAGGAGGCGATCGACCAGCCGGCCTTCCAGTCGTTCCACTGGCCGGACTCCTTCTATCCGCGCGAGTCCAAGCCGGGCGAGGTGGCGCTCGAGGCGAACTTTCCCCCGGCAACCGTCGAGGGTTTGCGCGCGCGCGGCCACAAGGTGACGCTTGCGCCCCCCTGGTCGCTCGGCCGCATCTGCGCCTGCAGCAAGGACGGCGCGTTCCTCAAGGCAGGTGCCAACCCGCGCAACATGCAGGGCTACGCCGTAGGCAGATGACGGACGACGGACAGAAGATGAGCTTTCCGTCGTCCGTCCTCCGTCGTCCGTCGTCTGCTATTGGCTCGGCAGCTTGCCCTGCACCCCCTCCACGTACCAGGCGAGCGCCAGGATCTCGGGGTCGCTCAGGTGCTTGCCCTCGGCGACGCGGAGCTTGCCCTCGTTGTCCTTGATCGGGCCCTGGAAGGGGTGGAAGCTTCCGGCGACGATCGCGGCCTTCTTGGCATCGACGAGGGCGACGACATCCTTGGGGACGGCGGCGTTGAAGGGGGCGAGCCCGACCATGCCGTCTTTGATGCCGCCCCACACGTCGCCCGATTTCCAGGTGCCGCCCAAGACCGCCTCCGCCTCTCGGATGTAATACTTGCCCCAGTGGTGCGTCGCGGCGGTGAGCTCGGCATGCGGGCCGTACTTCGCCATGTCGGAGTGGTAGGCGATGGCCCAGACGTGCTTCGCCTCGGCGGCCTGCACGACGGCGGTCGAATCGGTGTGGTGCGTCAGCACATCGGCCCCTTGCGAGACGAGGGCCTCCGCCGCCTCGCGCTCCTTGCCCGGATCGTACCAGCTGCTCGTCCAGATCACCTTGACCTGGACCTTCGGGTTGACCGCGCGCGCGCCGAGGGTGAAGGCATCGATGCCCTGCACGACCTCGGGGATGGGGAAGGCCGCGACATAGCCGAGCGTGTTCGACTTGGTCATCTTGCCGGCGACCATGCCCGTGAGATAGCGCGCCTCGTAGAAGCGCGCCGAATAGGTCCCGACGTTCTTGTCGCGCTTGTAGCCCGTGGCGTGCTCGAAGATGACGTTGGGGAACTGCTTCGCCACCTTGAGGGTCGGGTTCATGAAGCCGAAGGAGGTGGTGAAGATGAGCTTGTTGCCGGCCTGGGCCAGCTCGCGGATGACGCGCTCGGCATCCGCCCCCTCGTTCACGCTTTCGACGAAGCTGGTCTTCACCTTGCCGTCGAGCGCCTTCTCCATCTCCTTGCGGCCCAAGTCGTGCTGGTAGGTCCAGCCCGCGTCCCCCACGGGGCTCACATAGACGAAGGCGATCTTGAGCGGCTCGGCGGCGCGCGTCCCGACGTAGGCCCAAAGCGACAAGGCCGCGGCGGCAAGGGCGGCAAAGGCGAGACCCTTCAAGACTCCCGATCGACGCATCTTGATCTCCCCCTGAAAGGATTGCCGGCGGCGACTGCGGCAAGGCACTGGCCAAGCACCCTCGGCACCTCGACGCGGGGATCATCTTGCCTTCTCTTGCACCGCAATGAAAGGCTCGGGTTGCGGCGCTGCGTCGGCCGGGAGCCTGGCGGACCCGTCGGGTTCGGCAGGATGGCCGACGACGACGGCGTCAGGCTCGCCTGACCAAGCGCAGAATCACGATCAGGATTACGGCCCCCGCCGTCGCCGTGATGATGGATGAGATCAGCCCGCCGCCAATGTTGATGTGAAGCAGACCGGCCAGCCAGCCGCCGATGAAAGCGCCGATGATCCCGACGATGATATCGCCGATCAGACCAAAGCCACCGCCCTTGACGAGAAGCCCCGCGAGCCAACCGGCAACGGCACCGATGATCAGCCAAGCAATGAGACCATGGATAGCCATTTCCGCCCCTCCGTCCCGTTGTTTTGATCGTCCGGCTCGAAGCCTTCCCCTGAACCGATGAGACTGATCGAAGAGCGCATTAGGCGTCAAGCGGCTCGATCTGAAGGTAGTGTTCCAATTCGAGGGTGCGGCATGGCTTGCGCAAGAATGGATTGCGCAAAGCGTAGGCCCCGTGCGCCCGGTGCCACGCCGGCATGACCGTACGGGCCACGCCGGCTATTTGGGGCCTTTGACCGCCGTCAGATAGTTGACGATCGCCGGAACGTCTTTGGCGTCGAGCGGCGCCTTGAAGACGTTGCGCATCTTGTTGACTTCGGCCTCCCACGCAGCTTTCGGCATCGTCGGCTGGGCCAGGATCATGCCCGCGGAATGACAGGCGAGGCAGTTGTCGTGCACCACGTCTACCCCGGGGCCGGCAGGCAGCGCCCGAGTGCTCTCGGGCAGCGTCACATCGACCGATTTCAGGCTGGTAGGGACCTTCGCTTGCACCACCAGCGAGACCAGGGCGGCGCCGGCAAGGAACGCGAGCGGAAGAATTTTGCGCTTCATGTGCCGAGCCCCCTCACGCCACCGAAACGGGCGTTGATTCGATGATGTTGCGCATGAAGCCGGCCGGATTCCAGTTGGCCTGCGCCGGCTGCGCCTCGCCGCTCGTGCTCGTGCACCGGACCATGAGCGTATAATTTCCTTTCGCCGCTGGCGTGAAACGTGTTTCCCACCGCCGGAAGCTGTATTTGCCTTCGTCCTTGTCGAGATGCGCGGCATGCCAGGTCTTGCCGCCATCGGTCGAGAAGTCCACCCGCTTCACGCCGGCATCGCCGCCGAAGGCGATGCCGCGGACCGGCATCGGCTTGCCCGCCGGAATGGTCGCGCCCGAGGCGAGATTGGTGATGAACGAGCGCGGATTCAGCCGGTTGATCGGGATCATCTTCACGTCCGCCTGCCCGGGCTTCATGTCGGCATGCGGCGTATCCGGAATCGTGTAGGCCGTCTTCATCCAGAAGTTGGTGTCGGGGCCATCCAGGACCTCGATGTCGCTGAGCATCTTGACCCAGTAGGTCGCGTACCAGCCCGGCACGATGACACGCAGCGGAAAACCGTTCAGGAGCGGAAGCTGCTCGCCATTCATGGCGTAGGCGATCATCACCTCGCCGTCGCGTGCGTGGTCGACGGCCAGCGACTTCATGAAGTCCGGCCCGTCGGGCACCGGCGGCGTATCGAGCCCTTTTAACCGGACCTGCACCGCGCCTGGTTTGACACCCGCCCGGTCAAGCACGTCCTTGAGGCGCACGCCGGTCCACCGCGCATTGCCCATTGCGCCGTTGCCCCACTCGCCGCCGGGAACACGGGGCTGGAAGAAGCCGCGCGAATTGCCCGAGCACTGGTTCACCGCGGCGAGCTCGACCCGCGGCAGCGCCAGGATGTCCTTGAGCGTCAGCGACAGCGTCTGGTTCACATGGCCGTGCACGTTCAGCCGGAAGCTGTCGACGTCGACGCTCGTCGGGATGACCGACCAATGCCAGCGCACGAAGAAGCGATTGTTCGGCGTGAACACGCCCTTGTCGAAGACCTCGAACGGGGTCTCCAGCAGCGGCGGTCGCGTGCGCTGGAGGATCATCGCACCTTTCTGCGGAAAGCCGGTCGTGACCGACCGCTCGCCCGGGCCGCCAGGCAACGGCAAGGTCACCATCGTCTGGGCCCACGCGGGAGCGGCCAGAGCCGTCAATCCCGCGATCCCCGCTTGACCCAGCAAGCGCCGGCGCGTCAATGCCTTGGAAATGACCGTCTGGTCTTGCATCGGTGCTTTCCTCCTGCTCCTATGCGCCGCCTTCCGATCGCCGCGACCTCGAATGCCGATCGTCGAGACGGCGCATTAGCCCAACACGGACTGCGCGTCCGCGCTGGATGCGAACGCCAGTGATGCGATTGAGCTTGTTATGGCCTCCCACTCGGCGGTCTCGGAGCCGCCTTGGCCGACAATCCCCACAAGACTCCCGATTTCTGCGCATGATAGCATTTTTTGGGCGCATGCGGAAGCCAAGGATGCCATAGAAGCAGCGGCGCAAAGGGGGGGGACGCCGCGCGGATCAGCGCGCGAGCGCACGGCGGCTCAAAAGGAACTCGAGCACGGCGGCGTTGAAGGCGTCGGGCCGCTCGATGTTGGGGAGGTGACCCGCAGCCTCGATCACGACGAGACGCGCATCGGGGATTTGCGCGGCCATGTCGCGGCCGAGCTTGACCGGGGTGAGCTGGTCGTCGGCGCCATAGACGAGGAGGACCGGCACCTTGATCTCCGCAAGCGCAACCACCCTGTCATAGCCGGTCGTGGCTTCGATCGCCTTGAGGTAGGATTCCTTGTGGAGTGCCGCCATGCTGGCGACGAAGCGCTCGTAGACGGCGCGCGGCGCGCGCGGGCCGATGAGCGCGGCGGCGACCGCGGGTGCTATGTCGCGCGGCTCCTTGCCCGAGACGAGCGGCTCCTTGCGCAGGCGCACGAACTCGGCGCGCTGCTCCGGCGTGAAGCTCGCATCGAAGCCGGCAAAGGTGTCGCACAGCACGAGGCTCGCCACGCGGGTAGCGTGGCGCGCATGGAAATCGAGCGCGATCCGTCCGCCCATCGAGAGGCCGCAGACATGCGCGCGCGCGGCCCCGAGGTGGTCGAGCAGGCGCACGAGATCGCGGCTGAAATCGGCGAAATCGAGCGCTCCCTCGTAATCGTCCGAGAGCCCGTAGCCCCGCGCATCCCAGGCGACGGCGTGGAACTCGGTCGCCAGTGCCGCAAGCTGATCGTGCCAGTTCGTGCGGTTGCCGCCGATTCCGTGCATGAAGACGACGACCGGACCCTCGCCCGCGTGATCGTAGGCGAGCCGCGGCTTGCCCGGAACGTAGTCCGTCCCGATCGGCGACGACATCGCCTTCTCCGCTCCAAGGAAACGCGCCGCACACTTTAACAGGATGCGCCGTGGGCGGAAGCGCGCGGTCGCTCCGGGGTGCCAAGATGCCGTACTGCCGCGCGGTCGCCGCGGCGGTCGCGGGCGTGACCGCCGTCACTGACCCGCCTCCCCTTCGCGCGCTACAAGGCCGCCCATGAACTGGGGAGACAAATCCATGAACGCGCAATCCTTCGCGGCCGCGATCCGGGCGCCCTTTGCCACCAGGCTCGTTTTCACCCTCATGAGACCCGAGGTGCTCGTCCTTTTGCTCCTCGCCGCTCTTTCGCTCGCGGTAGCGCTCCGCTACCCGGAGCTGATGGCCGCGCTCGCCCTGCTTTCCTAGCGGGAGCTTTGCGGGGGTTTTAACGATGCTTCCAGGCGGCCCTGCGGGCCGGCACCGGCGCCTGTCAGGCCTGGCCGGCCCGGCAATGGTCACGCTTTGTTCATAAAGATTCGCTTCCCGTTGAGGCATTTGCCGGGGTAAGAAGGCTCTCGACTCCCGACTCCTGATCCCTTGTCGCGGACGGCGCCGGCCATGCGGCCATTTGTATGGGGTGCGGGTCCGCAACGGCCACACCGCTGAGGGGAGCGAGGCCCGCCTGTGCTGCACTTCGTCATGGTTCTGTCGACACTCGCAGGCTATGCGACCGTGGTCGCCTCGCTCGTCTATTCCGCGATAGCCCTGCTGCGCGTCGCCCTCTTCCGCACCAAGAGCCCGACCTCCGCCCACTTCCTGCCGCCGATCACCGTGCTCAAGCCCGTCTGCGGGCTCGAGCCCCGGCTTTACGAGAATCTGCGCTCCTTCTGCGCCCAGGACTATCCCGAATTCCAGATCCTCTTCGGCGTGCGCGATTGCAGCGATCCCGCGATCCCCGTGATCAAGCGTCTGATCGCGGAATTCCCCGCGCGCGGTGCGGCACTGGTCATCGACCCGCGCGTGATCGGCAGCAACTACAAGATCAGCAACCTCGCCAACATGATCGGCCGCGCCCGTCACGACATCCTGGTGATCGCGGACGCCGACTGCAAGGTGGGCCCGCGCTATCTCGCCGACGTGGCCGCGGTCTTTGCCGATCCCAAGGTCGGTGCGGTGACCTGCCTCTATCGCGGGGCCCCGCTCGGCACGCGCCTGGCCGACCGCCTCGGCGCCATGTTCATCAACGATTGGTTCGTGCCTTCCGTGCTGGTGGCCCTCCTCTCGGAGCCGCTCGAGTACTGCTTCGGCGCCACCATGGCCGTGCGCCGCAAGGCGCTCGAGGCGATCGGCGGGATGGAGGCGCTTGCCTCCTACCTTGCCGATGACCATATGCTGGGCAGGCTGGTGGCGGGGAGCGGCTACCGGGTGGCGTTGGCGCGGCACATCGTCGAGGTCACCATCAGCGAGCCGAGCCTGAAGTCGCTCTTCCTCCACGAGCTGCGCTGGGCGCGGACGATGCGCGCGGTGCGGCCGAAGGGTTATGCCTTGAGCTTCGTGACGGATGCGCTGCCGCTCTCGATCATCGTCGGCATCGCGACCGGGCTCCATTCGAGCGGGCTCATCCTCATCGGAGTGGCGCTTCTCTTGCGTTTGCTCATGCACTTCGCGGCGCGCGCGACCCTTGGCAGCGAAGGCTTCTCGTGGCCATGGCTCGTCCCCTTGCGCGACCTTCTGACCTTCGCCATTCGCGCGATCAGTTTCGTCGGCCGCAGGGTCGAGTGGGGGCAGCAGAAATTCTCGGTCCAGGCCGACGGGCAGCTGGTCATCAATAATTGAGGGCGTCCAAGGTGCCGCGATGAAAACCCTGTTTCTCAATCCGCCCTCCTACGAGGGCTTCGACGGCGGCGCCGGCTCGCGCTATCAGGCCAAGCGCGAGATCCGCTCCTTCTGGTACCCGACCTGGCTCGCCCAGCCGGCGGCACTCGTGCCGGAGAGCCGGCTCATCGACGCGCCCGCGCGCGGCTTGGCGCTCGCGGACATGCTGCCGCTCGCCGCCGAGCACGAGCTCCTCGTGCTGCACACGAGCACGCCCTCCTTTTCCTCCGACGTGAAGGTCGCGGAAGCCTTCAAGGCCGCCAATCCCAAGCTCATGATCGGCATGGTGGGTGCCCATGTCGCCGTCTCGCCCGGCCCCTCGCTTGCGGCCTCCGACGCCGTCGATTTCGTCGCCCGCAGCGAGTTCGACTTCACCATCAAGGAGATCGCTGAAGGGCGCCCGCTCGGTGAGGTCGACGGGGTGAGCTACAAGCACGCGGGCGAGGTGGTGCACAATCCCGAGCGCGCCATCATCGAGAACATGGACACCCTTCCCTGGGTCACCGAGGTCTACAAACGCGACCTCAGGATCGAGGATTATTTCATCGGCTATCTCCTGCATCCCTACATGTCGCTCTACACGGGCCGGGGCTGCAAGTCGCGCTGCACCTTCTGCCTGTGGCCCCAGACGATCGGCGGCCATCGCTATCGCACGCGCAGCGCCGGCAACGTGTTGGGCGAGATCGCCCTCGCCAAACGCCAATTCCCGCAGGTGAAGGAGTTCTTCTTCGACGACGACACCTTCACCGACGACCGCCCCCGCGCCGAGGAGATCGCCCGCGGACTGGGCCGGCTCGGCGTCACCTGGTCGTGCAACGCCAAGGCGAACGTGCCCTACGAGACGCTCAAGGTCCTGCGCGAGAACGGGCTGCGCCTGCTCCTCGTCGGCTACGAAACGGGCAACCAGCAGATTCTCCACAACATCAAGAAGGGCATGCGCATCGACGTTGCGCGCAAGTTCTCGCAGGACTGCCGCGCGCTCGGCATCACCATCCACGGCACCTTCATCGTGGGACTCCCGGGCGAGACCAAGGAGACCATCGAGGAGACGATCCGCTTCGCCCAGGAGGTGAACCCGCACACCATCCAGGTCTCGCTCGCGGCCCCTTACCCGGGCACCGAGCTTTACCGCGAAGCGGTCATGAAGGGCTGGCTGCACGACAACAGCGACAGCCTCGTCGCCTCCGACGGGCTGCAGATCAGCTCACTGCAGTATCCGCACCTTTCCAACGAGGAGATCTTCGACGCGCTCAAGGTCTTCTACAAGCGCTTCTATTTCCGTCCGGGCAAGATCGCCGAGCTGAGCTGGGAAATGCTGACGAGCGCCGAGATGATGAAGCGCCGCTTGCGCGAGGGGGTCGAGTTCTTCCACTTCCTGCGCCAGCGCGAGAACCACGCCTGAGCGCAGCCGCCGCCGGCTTGGCCCGGCGCTCGCGTCCGCCGCGCCTGCGGGAATGAGGAGTCATGAAGCTCGGTCTTGGCCTTGCGCTGCTCGCCGGCCTGGCACTGACGGTGGGCCTTATCGCCTATCAGGGTGCTGCAGAGGTGTTCGGCACGCTCTCGACCCTGGGCTGGGGCCTCCTACCCCTCGTTCTCGTCCATGCGGCGCAGCTTCTCTTCTGCGCGCTCGGCTGGCGCCCGCTGATCGGCCGCGATACGGCGCGTCCCATCTTCCGCCTCATGCGCATCCGCTGGATCCGCGAAGGCACCAATGGTCTGCTCCCGCTCGGCCACATCGGCGGCGAGATCATCGGCGCGCGCATGCTCGCGTTCAAGGGCTTGAGCGGCGATCGGGCGGGGGCATCCGTGGTGGTCGATCTGACCACCGAGGTCGCGACCCAGCTTCTCTTCACGCTCGCGGGCATCGCCCTCCTCATGCGCGCCGACCTGGGCGGAAGCGGCATTGCCGGCCTCGCCCTCGGCCTCGCCGGTGCGGCGGTGCTGCTCGCCGCCTTCGTCGCCTCCCAGCGTCTGGGAGTGTTCAAGCTGATCGAGAAGGCGCTTGGGCGCGTGGCCGATAAAACCCGCTGGCTCTCGCTCGGAGGGGTCAAGGGACTGCACGAGGCGATCCAGGCGATCCACCGCAACCCCTTGGCGCTTGCCGAGAGCGCTTCCTGGCACCTGCTCGCCTGGGTGGTCGGCTCGCTCGAGGTCTGGCTCGCCCTCCATTTCATGGGTGTGGCGATCGGCTGGCGCGACGCTTTCATCCTCGAGAGTCTGGGCCAGGCCGCGCGCAGCGCCGGCTTCGTGGTGCCGGGTGCGGTCGGCGTCCAGGAAGGCGGCTACATGCTGTTCGGCGCCATGCTCGGCGTGCCGCCCGAGGCGGGCTTGGCGCTCTCGCTCGCCAAGCGCCTGCGCGAGCTGCTCTTCGGCCTCCCCGCGGTCGCCCACTGGCAATATGTCGAAGGCCGGCGCCTCTTCAAGAAGCGCCCCGCCGCCGAATCGCGTGCGGGCGAGTAGCGGCCCGCGTCACTCACGGGTACCAGCGGCACACATCGCTAATGGCGCGCCATAGAGTGAGTAGTGCCTCTTGACCACCGAATTTGAGCGTTGCGTATGCACCTGAAGCGGCAGCGGACAACGCTTGGGCCCGCGGTGAATTTTCAGCCGCGTCTATCATCGCAAGAAGGGTATCAAGTTGCTTGTCAGGAGGAAGGGTTGGCAGAAGCTCGGTCAGTGCAATTAAACGATGTTCCGTGTCAGTAATATTTTTGTCGCCGGCAAGTGCCTCCGCGATTACTTCCTGTCTCAGTTCTGGTGCGACATAGGGGGCTAGCGCCGAGAGAGCCATCGCGCGGGTGGACACGACGCCGATTTGCCTGACGGCGGCGAGTGCCACGACGACCTGCTCCGGCGAGAGATAGGGGGCCAGCGAGCACAGAGCGACTGAGCGGCGGCTCTCGTTCTTAATGTCAACGGCCGCGGCAAATGCTTCCGTGAACACGCCGTGCCTGAGTTCGGACGCGAGACGGGGTGCCAGCGCAATCAGCGCATGTGAGCGGTGCTCACTGTCCGCAATGGTTCTAGCGGCAGCGAGCGCCTTGGCCAATTGTTCCGGCCCGAGGCGGGGCGCGAGCACGTACAGAGCATTCGAGCGGTAATACTCGGATCTGTCAGACACTGCAGAAACGAACGCTTGGCCGACCTGCTGGGGCGCGAGGTGGGCTACAAGCGCACCCAGGGAGTTCACTCGGCGCCATTCGTCTCGGATAGACATAGCGGCAGTGAATGCCTCCGCAATAACGTCCTGCTGTTGGTCCGGCGGGAGGCGTGACGCAAGTGTCGCCAGAACGCCCGGCCGGCCCTTCTCGTTGCTGATGCTATTGGCAGTGATGAGCGCATCAGCGAGTTGCTCCGGTGTCAGATCACGCGCTCGCGCGGTAAGAGCAATGGAGCGGTAACCTTCGTCCCAAACTGCCTTCGCGGCGGCAAACGCCTTGGCAAGCGCATTCGCTCTTAGCTCCGGTGGAAGTTGTGGCGCTAACGCGGCCAAAGCGCCTGAGCGCTCGAACTCGTCATCGCATCCGTCGGCGGCGGCGAAGGCCTCAGCGAGTATCTTATGTTTCTGGTCCGGCGAGCAGAGAGCGGCCAGCATGACTAAGGCGCGTGAGCGCGCGGCTTCATCCTTGATGGCCATGGCATCTGCGAGAGCATCGCTGAATAGCTTTGGGCCGAAATGGAGTGCCAAGGCTGCGAGAGCCAAAGAGCGATAAATCTGACTTCGGATGGTTTTCGCGATGGAGAATGCCTCGGCGAGTTGCTCGGGCGTCAGGTGGGGCGCCAAGCTGCTAAGGGCTAAGCCGCGGTCCCACTCCTTATCCATCATTTTGACGGTGGCGAATGCTTCAGCAAGCACTTCCTGCCTCAGCTCTGGCGCAAGATAGAGTGCCAGCGCCCTCAGAGCCCTGACGCGGGAACTCTCGTCACCTATGGCCCTCGCGGCGATGAGCGCTTCCGAAAGTTGATCGGGCGCGAGGTGCGGCGCCATTTTGGCCAGAGCGAAGGACCGACTGACCTCATTACCAATGGCGATCGCGTCGGCAAGCGCCTCGGTCAACACTTGATGCTTCAGTTCCGGTATGAGACGGAGCGCCAACGCAGCCAGAGCATTTGAACGGTGGTCGCCGCCGTCGATGGCCTTCGCAGCGCCGAGGGCCTCAGGGAGCTGTTCAGTCATAAGATGTGGCGCCAGCGCGGCCAAAGCGAGGGAACGGTGACTCGTGTTCGTGATAGCTTTGACGGAGGCGAGCATCGTGGACCATTGCTCCGATGAGAGATAAGGCGCCAGTGCGCCAAGAGGATTTAAGAACTCGATTTCCTGATCAAAGGTCAACAACAGGTCAAGAGTCCGTTGCGTAAAATGCGAGCGTCGCGGTTCATCGAGGATTGGCAACAGCCTAATGAATGCTTCCGCCTGATCATGTGGTTTTAACGATTCAAGGGAGAAACCTAATTTGCAAGCTTCTTGCACAATAGAAGATTTGTCCTGGCCGTCGAATAAGCCAGCAATCTCGGCTAGAAGTCGCACCCGGGAAAGTGGTGAGAGTGCTCTTATGGCTTCGAGCACGGGGACGCGCAAAGACCGCTGTATTTCTGCAGACAATCCTTGATCGACAGAAAAGAGGGTTTTGATTATCGCGCTTAATGCCTCTGCTCTACCAAAGAAATCCGCTGAGTCTGGAACTTTCCAGGCCGTGTCGATGGCCAATAGAGCCAAGTCTGCAGCGACAGCGTGATTCTTCCTAGCATGGACGGAAAGTTCAGCTAACAATGTGACACTCTCTTTGGAGGGATTCTTCAACTCCGCGATTTGTGCTGCCTGCCTAATGGTAAGCCCGCCTCTTTTCACCGCCGCCAACGCCAACTTCCCTCGCATATTCCACCCGCGGCTCCTTATGGAAGAGAGCGTGAGTGCGCAACGCCATCGCTCACCGAGCCACAAATTCGCTTTATCCTTCTTAAGAATGGCCCATGTTATGCGGACTGCATTCGCAAATCCGCGCTGTCCGCCTTCAAACTGCTCCCAGGCACGGCGCCAACCATCTTCTACCATCCCCAGGTAATCTTCAGGCCCCGCGCCCGACTCTTCGAGATGCCTAGGTAGAAATTGCAAAACGTATGGCGATGCCTGCTCTGGTCTCAGTTTTCCGGCGTTGATATATTCTAGATGCATCTTGCCCCAAGCCATGAAACCGCTCCGAAGCTCGGCGGCACGGGCAGAAAACCGATCGTTTTGAAGATATTCTCCGATCTTGGGATGACTCAGGACGTAACCAGAACCCGGTTCGCCGGTCCCGATGACAAAGCGGCGTAGCGGCTCAAGCAAGCGATCTCCAGATATTACGCGGCTTGGACCATAGTTTTGCTCCATGAGTTCAAGAAGATTGGCCTCTTCGAGCGGACCGTGCGCGAACGCTAAGACGGACAAGACCCTGTCAATTTCGCGTCCGTCGATTCCAGATTTCTCCTCCCTCCAAAGTGCATCCTGAAACTGGAACCAACGCTGGAAATAGCTGCCAAAGCCAGGCTGCAATGCGTCGAGCGCAGCCTGTGTGATGGGCACGCCCCTGCCGGCCGTGTCCCACAAATCCTCAGCGTAGTAGCGAACGAGCAAGGGCTCGCCGCCGGTCAGTTCTAGAAGCCGTCTAACCAGGGCGCGATTACGTGCCAAGGTCTCGACTGGCGCTCCGAGTCTGACGAGAACATCAGTGATGCCATCGTAATCAAGAGGGTCCAGCTCGATAGAATTGACTTTGACGCCACGGTCCCAACCAAGGCGCTTCAGCCAACCGCGAGAGTCGATGTCCCCGACCTGCCAGCGAGCCGATACCAGGACCCTTAGACTTGGCGGCAGGATCGAAGGCAGAATAGCAGGATCAAAGCTGCCATGCAGCGCTTCATCAAGCCCGTCAATGACTAAAATGATGCGCTCACCGCTCGCAGCGATGCGGTCGAGTTGATCTCGGACGGCGTAGCGGAAGCCATCAGAATCGCGTATGGACTCTGTTGGTAGCGGCTCTGCCATGATTTCAGCAAGTCGGCGTGCGAGACCTTCATAAAAAACCTCTGGCCGATTCGTGCCCACGCGGATGCTGATCGGCATGAAAACGAGTTGCCAGCCCTCGGGTCCGAACACGCCTAGATCTTGTAGTGTTTTCATCCATTGCACGAGCAGCGCACTCTTGCCCCGCCCGGCCGGCGCCGTCACTAGCATTCGCGGTGCACTGCCACTGTTGTGCAACCAGGTATCGAAAAATTCCAATTCCTTTTCACGACCGCCAAAAGGCACCGGCCCAGTCTCGGAGACAAGATACTCGTCGCGGAAGGCCTGTGTTCGGGCGCGAAAAATTCGCGCAATACCAAGGTCGGCATGGCTGGGTCCGAGCATCTTTTCTTGCAGCACCTCACGTAGCTGCATCCGGACAAGATTCTCAAGATCGGCGACGGTCTCATAGGTCTGATAAGAGCCAGTCGGGGAACCATCGGGCGCTTTAAAGGCGGCGAAAAAATGCTCGACGCGAGCGCGTTGCTCTTGGCGTTGCATGTCCGTTTCTTGGACCACACTTTTGCGCCATGCGTCCTCGATAGGTGCGACGCACCGATAGATCAGTACACGCGAATTAGCATTCGCGCTGATGGCGTCGTGGTATTCGTATTCCGTGCCAGACCAGTAGCGCTCGCCGTTCGGTTTCCTGTAGGCCTCAGGTAGCGGCGTGCCGAAACGCGACCATAATAAGACGATCACTACGTCGCACTGTGACGGAAGAGGAAGACCACGATCGACTGCCTCTTGCGGCGTCACATGCGCATCTAGAGGCACCGGCGCATTCGGATCATCCCAGCTAACCACTTCGAGTCGGGCACCAAGCCGAAATAAGCGTTCTTTCGCCAGCTCTGTTTCAACCAGTGAGCGGAGTCGTATGCGCTCTAGGCTAACATCGCCGGGAGACGACAGAAAAATCCGAAAATGGCGCACTTTGATCAAGAGGAAACTACCTTCCCGCCGGTCCAATAAGAACATTAACTTTGCAAGAAAGAAAGTCAGACCAGCAATTAGCCGATGTAGATGCGGCCACCGCATCGGCCGCTCCCGGCACAGGCTCGACCGTGCCCACGACGTTATTTTAGCAAGCTGCGGATCGACTCAGCGGTGGCGGCTCGCTGACCTTGTACCGCAACACTACAATTGGCCGCGCCGACGGTGGCCCTATCGAGTGAATCTAGGTCGCAGACGCTCGATTCCACCTGCACACACGTACATGCCTTTGCGTTTGAGTACTATCGAACTCAGCTTCCCCGTGACGCAATCTTGTGTGAGCAATTAGCATTTGACACTTCCGCCTCGGGCCAAAATACGAAGGGACCACGCCCGGCGATTTTGTCCGGTTATGGGCCGAGATGGGAAATGCCTGCTCGGTGTCAAGCGCGTCAATATGGGCTTTTGTGTGTGGCCGGAAGTGTCACTCATGGCCCCATCCCTATACCCCCCTGGGGAGCGTGGGATGGGAGCGACGCTCGCATCCGTGGAGGCCGCCTCAGCCGAAGCGGCCGGTGACGTAGTCCTCGGTCTGCTTCTTGCTCGGCCGCGTGAAGATCGTCTCGGTATCGTCGAACTCGACGAGCTCGCCCAAATACATGAGTGCCGTATAATCGGCGACGCGCGCGGCCTGCTGCAGATTGTGCGTGACGATCACCACCGTAAAGTCCTCGCGCAGCTCCTTGATGAGCTCCTCGATGCGCTGGGTCGAGATCGGGTCGAGGGCCGAGGCCGGCTCGTCGAGGAGCATCACCTCGGGGTTGAGCGCGATCGCACGCGCGATGCAGAGGCGCTGCTGCTGGCCGCCGGAGAGGCTGAGGCCGGAGGCGCGCAGCTTGTCCTTCACCTCGCCCCAAAGTGCCGCCTTGGTGAGCGCCCGCTCGACGCGCTCGTCCATCTCGACGGTGGAGAGCCGCTCATAGAGGCGGATGCCGAAGGCGATGTTGTCGTAGATCGACATCGGGAAGGGCGTCGGCTTCTGGAACACCATGCCTACGCGGGCGCGCAGGCGGTTGAGATCGACATTGGCCCCGAGGATGTTCTCGCCGTCGAGGATGACCTCGCCTTCGGCGCGCATATGGGGATAGAGCTCGTAGATGCGGTTGAGCGTCCTCAGGAACGTCGACTTGCCGCAGCCCGAAGGCCCGATGAGCGCGGTCACGTGCCTGTCGTAGATGTGCATGCTGACCGAGCGCAGCGCGAGCGCCTGGCCGTAATAGAATTTGAGATCCCGCACCTCGATCTTGGCCGCAGGTGGCGCCGCCTTGGCATCCACGGCGGCTGCCGCCGGCGCCGCCGCCGGCGCGCGCAACTCGATCCTGTTATCGCCCTCTTGCCCTGTCTGGGACGCGGAAGTTCCGAGCATGATCCTTTCCCTTCACGAACGCTTCTCGCGCTTGCCGAGCGTCAAGCGCACGAAAATGTTGAGGCCGAGGATGGTGGCCGTGACGAGCAGCGCGCTGGCCCAGGCGAGCTGCTGCCAGTCCGTATAGGGGCTGAGCGCGAACTGGAAGATGACGACCGGCAGGTTGGCCATCGGCGCGTTGAGGTCGCTCGACCAGAACTGATTGTTGAGCACGGTGAAGAGCAAGGGTGCGGTCTCGCCGGCGATGCGCGCGAGCGCCAGGAGGATGCCGGTCAGGATGCCCGCGCGCGCCGCGCGGTAGGAGACTTGCGTGATCATCTTCCAGCGCGGCGCGCCGAGTGCCGTTGCCGCCTCCCGCAGGTCGTTCGGCACGAGGCGCAGCATGTCCTCGCTCGTGCGCACGATCACGGGGATGGCGATGAGGGCGAGCGCGATGGCACCCGCCCATGCCGAAAAATGATGCGTCGGCACTACGGCAATCTCGTATACGAACAACCCGATAAGGATCGAGGGCGCCGAAAGAAGGATGTCGTTGATGAAGCGCGTCGCCTCCGCGATCTTGCCGCGCTCGCTGTACTCGGCGAGATAGGTGCCGGCGAGCACTCCGATGGGGGTTCCGATGGCGATGCCGAGTGCGGTGAGCACCACGCTTCCCGCGATCGCATTGAGCACGCCGCCCGAGCTCCCCGGCGGCGGCGTCATGTCGGTCAGCATCCTGAGGCTCAACCCTTGGAAGCCGTAGGAGATGAGCGTCCACAGGATCGAGGCGAGGGCGAAGATGCCGAGTGCGGTCACCAGCACGGATGCCGTCATCTGGAAGTAGTTGAAAAGCCGGCGCCGGCGATAGAGCGAGATCATGGTCACCGGACCTTGCCCGCGAGCTGCCGCAGCATGAGCTTGGCAAGCACGAGAACGACGAAAGTGATGAAGAAGAGCGTGAGGCCGAGGGCGATGAGCGAGGAGTAGTAGACGTCGCCCACCGCCTCGGTGAACTCGTTGGCGATGGTCGCGGAGATCGTCGTCGAGGGCATGAAGAGCGACGCGTTGATCTCATTGGAATTGCCGATCACGAAGGTGACCGCCATGGTCTCGCCGAGCGCGCGGCCGAGGCCGAGCATGACCGCACCCGCCACGCCCGTGCGCGTGTAGGGCAGGATGACGTGCCAGACCACCTCCCAGGTGGTGGCCCCCAGCGCGTAGGCGGATTCACGCAAGAGCGGCGGCACCGTCTCGAACACGTCGCGCATCACCGCCGCGATGAAGGGCAGAATCATGATCGCGAGGATGAGGCCGGCCGTCAGCATGCCGACGCCGAAGGGCGGGCCGCTGAAGAGCGCGCCGACGATGGGAACCTTGCCGAGCGTGGCACCGAGGGCGAGCTGGATATAGGACTTGTAGAAAGGCACGAAGACGAAAAGGCCCCACATGCCGTAGATGATGCTCGGGATCGCGGCGAGGAGCTCGACCGCGGTCGAAATCGGCCGGCGCAAGCGCTCCGGGGCGAGCTCGGTCAGCACGATGACGATGCCGAGGCTGACCGGGACGCCGAACAGGAGCGCGATCAGGGACGTGACGAGCGTCCCGTAGACCGGGGCCACGGCGCCGAACTTCTCGGTCACCGGATTCCAGGAGACGCTCGTGAAAAAGCCGAGGCCGAGCCTTTCGAAGGCGGGCCAGCTGCCGATGAGGAGCGAAAGAAGGATGCCGGCGAGGATGAGGAGGACCAAGGCCGCGAAGGAATAGGTCAGCCCGAAGAAGACCTTGTCCCCCAAGGTGCCTGAGGCGATGGTGGGCTTCGCGAGCCTCTCCACGCGCGGCCGATCGGAAGCGGTTTCGGCGACTGCCATGGGGTTCCTCACCATGGGGAGGGAGAGCGGGCGCTCGGCGCCGGCGCCGGCAATTTGCGCGGCCACGCGCCGCGGCGAGGGGCGCCTCCCAAACGGGAGGCGCCCGCTGCCGCGAACGAGCGCCAGCTCAGTTCGTGACCATGCCCGCCGTGAAGACCGGCTTGCCGTCCTTGGACTTGATCTCTTTTTCCCAAGTCTGCTCCACGAGCTTGACCACGTTGGCCGGCATCGGGATGTAGTCGAGGCTCTCGGCCAACTTGCCGCCGTCGTGATAGGCCCAGTCGAAGAACTTGAGGACCGCAGCCGCCACATCGGGCTTGTCCTGGACCTTATACATCAGGATGAAGGTAGCGCCCGTGATCGGCCAGCTGGTATCGCCCGGCTGATCGGTCAGCAAGAGGTAGAAGTCCTGCGTCTTCTCCCATTCGGCGTTCGAGGCCGCCGCCATGAAGTTCGCGGTCGTCGGCTTCAGGAACTTGCCCGTCGAGGTTGCGAGCTCGGTCCACACCAGCTTGTTCTGCAGCGCATAGGCGTATTCCACGTAGCCGATGCCGCCGTCGATCTGCTTCACGTAGTTGGCAACGCCCTCATTGCCTTTGGCGCCCACGCCCACCGGCCATTGCACCGAGGTGTTCTCGCCCACCGTCGATTTCCATTCCGGGCTGATCTGCGAGAGGTAATGGGTGAAGATGAAGGTGGTGCCGGAGCCGTCGGAGCGATGCACGACCGTGATCGCCTCGTCGGGCAGCTTGACGCCCGGATTGAGCTTGGCGAGGGCGGGATCGTTCCAGTTGGTGATCTTTTTGAGATAGATGTCGGCGAGCACCGGGCCGGTCAGCTTGATGTCGCCCGAGTTGATGCCCTTGAGGTTCACCACGGCGACCTCGGCACCCATCACCATCGGGAACTGCATGAGCCCCGCCTTGTCGAGATCCTTGGGCTCGAGCGGCATGTCGGAGGCGCCGAAATCGACGGTCTTGGACTCGATCTGCTTGATGCCGCCGCCGGAGCCGATCGACTGGTAGTTGAGACCGATCCCGGTCTTGGTCTTGTAGGCATCCGCCCACTTGGCATAGATCGGATAAGGGAAGGTGGCGCCGGCACCGGATATCTCGGCTGCCTCCGCCTGGCCGATGGCGAAGAGCAGGGCGGCGCCCGCAAGGACGCCTGTGGCAACGCGATTCATCATGAAATGTCTCCCCTGAACGGAGTGGGCCGCCCACGACCGCTCGGGCGAGAGGTCGTCTGACGGGTGGCCGGATGGTAGGCGCCGCCAGTTGCAACTACGTGACGATCCTACTGCGATATATTGACACTTTTATGTCACTTCGAAGACGATCCCTATGCGGGAAATGCGGATTGTCATGCCGCGCGGCTGATGTTGCCTTTCGGGTCAATACCTTGGAGTATTGGGCCATGAGGCAGGCCAAGTTCCATATCGGGCAGATCGTGCGTCACCGCATCTACCCCTTCCGCGGCGTGATCTTCGACGTCGACCCGGTTTTCTCCAATACCGAGGAGTGGCTGATGTCCATTCCCGAGGACGTGCGGCCGCATCGCAATCAGCCCTTCTACCACCTGCTCGCGGAGAACGCCCAAACCAGCTATATCGCCTACGTCTCCGAGCAGAATCTCGTCTCGGACGAGAGCGGCCGCCCGCTCTCCCATCCGCAGCTGAGCGAGATGTTCTCGGGCATCGAGAACGGCCGCTATCTGCCCAAGAAGATCGTCGCCAACTGACGACGCCCGAACAGCACCCTTTGCCCGGCCGGGCGCGCGCCTGGGCCCGCCGGCGCGGCGCCTCCCGAGGTGGCCGCACGGAAGAAATCTCAACTTATTTTAACTTTTGTCAGAAAGCCTCCTGTGATAGGCCAGTAAGGTGGAAAGGCTCGTAAGGGGGCGGGCCGGCCGTTCGGCGGTCGGCTGCGCAAGGCGGGTGATGCGCTCAACGAGGGGTCGATGCGATGGGAGCGGGCGGGGTACGGGCCCGTTCGGAACCATTTGACTGCCAAGGAGTAAGCGCAATGCAGCCTGAGGATTACGAGAAACTTCGTGACGTCACGCTCTTTTCGGAGCTTTCCGAGGAAACCCTCGGCGCGCTGACGAAGGGCGCCTTCCTGCAACGCTTCCCGAGTCAGACCGTGCTGTTCAGCCAGGGCGACCTGCCGGACTTCCTCTATGTCCTGCTCGAGGGCAGCGTGCAGTTCACCGGCACCGCCCCCGACGAGCGCGAGACGGTGGTGGAAATCCTGAAGCCGATCGACGCCTTCATGCCCGCGGCGGTCTTGACCAACACGCCCTATCTGGTCTCGGCGAAGGTGGTGCACCCGGCGCGCATCCTGATGGTGCCGGCGGCGGCCGTACATCACGCGATCACGCATGATCCCAATCTGTCGCTCGCCATGCTCGCCTCGCTGTCGCGCCAATACCGCGCACTCCTGCGCCAAGTGAAGGACCTCAAGCTCAGGACCTCGACCCAGCGACTCGGCTGCTATCTCCTGGCGCTTGCCGCGGAGAACGGCTCCGATGGCCAGGTCGAGCTGCCGCACGACAAGCGCCTCATCGCGGCGCGGCTCGGCATGACGCCCGAGAGCCTGTCGCGCGCCTTCTCCTCCTTGCGCACGATGGGCGTCGAGGTCCGCGGCCACCGCATCCGGCTCACCGACATGAGCAAGCTGCGTCAGTACTGCAGACCGGACCGGCTGATCGACAGCTCGGAGCCCGAGCTCAAGGTGGTGAGCGCCGCCTGAGGGTGCTTGCGGGCGGTGCCGGTTTCGGCGCCGCTTCTCCATCGGCTGGGCGCCGCGCGCCGGAACACGCCGCTCACGCGGCCGAGGCAGGTGCTGCCGCGTAGTTTCCGCCGAGATAGGCGAGTGCCGCCGCGACTCCGCTTGCCTTGACCGGCACGCCCGAAGCCTGCAGGCCCATCTCGACGCCCGCGAGCGTGCCCGCGAGCATGAGGTCGTTGAAGTCGCCCAAGTGCCCGATGCGGAATACCTTGCCCTGCAGCTTGCCGAGCCCGTTGCCGAGCGAGAGGTTGAAGCGCTCGAGGGTCGTCTTGCGGAAGGCGTCCGCGTCGTGCCCGGGCGGCACGAGCACCGCCGTGAGCGAGCTCGAATACTCGCGCGCATCGAGGCAGAGCACCTCGAGGCCCCAGGTCCTGACCGCGCGCCGGGTCGCCTCCGCATGGCGGTCGTGGCGCGCGAAGACGTTGTCGAGCCCCTCCTCGAGCAGCATGGCGATCGCCTCCCTGAGCCCGAACAAGAGGTTGGTCGCCGGCGTATAGGGGAAGAAGCCGCCCGCGTTCGCCGCCAGCATCTCCTCCCAGCTCCAATAGGAGCGCGGCAGGCGCGCCGTCTTGCCCGCCGCGCGCGCCTTTTCGCCGAGCGCGTTGAAGGAAAGACCCGGCGGCAGCATGAGGCCTTTCTGCGAGCCGGCGACGGTCACATCGACCCCCCACTCGTCGTGGCGATAGTCGATCGAGGCGAGCGAGGAGATGGTGTCGACCATGAAGAGCGCTGGATGCCGGGTGCTGTCGATCGCCTTGCGCACTTCGGCGACGCGCGAGGCGACGCCCGTCGAGGTCTCGTTGTGCACGATGCAGACGGCCTTGATCTTGCGCGCGCGGTCGTCGGCGAGACGCGCTTCGACCGCCCCCGGGTCGACGCCGTGGCGCCAGTCGCCGGGGATGAAATCGAACTCAAGCCCGAGCCTTCCCGCCATACGCGACCACAGCGTGGCGAAATGCCCAGTCTCGACCATGAGAACCTTGTCGCCGGGAGAAAGCGTGTTGACGAGGGCCGCCTCCCACGCACCCGTGCCCGAGGCCGGGAAGATCACCACCGGTCCCTTGGTCTTGAAGATCGCCTTGAGTCCCTCCAGGAGCTCCTTGCCCAGGCGCTGGAACGCAGGTCCCCGGTGGTCGATGGTCGGCTGGTCGATGGCCCTGAGGATGCGGTCGGGCACGTTCGTCGGTCCGGGTATCTGCAGGAAATGGCGGCCGCTTTGGTAAGCCATATTGAGCCCTCGCATACGGCCCCGCGCCGGGCGGTGCCGGGTTCCCCTAGTGCCCGCTCTCGCAAATCCGAGCGTCACCCCCTCCCCACCCTCCCCCTTCAAGGGGGAGGGGGAAGTTATTGGAGTCCCCCAGTGATCCCCTCCCCCCTTGAGGGGGAGGGTGGGG
>JBKQRV010000179.1:0-10371 GCA_052143835.1 Alphaproteobacteria bacterium | reverse complement strand
GCTTTCCCTTGCTCTGCGGTCAGCGCCACGAGCGGCGGCCGCACGGTCCTCCAGGCGCCATCTCCGCCGAAGCGCGCCACGGTGTGCTTCAAGGCCGGGATCATGGGGAACTTCTGCATGGCGAAGCGCAGGTCGTTGAGCTTCGCCTGGCGCGCGTCGGCGTCGGCGTCCTGCCAATGGGCATAGAGGCCGGCGATGGCCGCGGGATTGATGTTGGCGGTAGCGCTGATGCAGCCGGCCCCGCCGCCGCGCATGTTGGCGAGGAGGAACGCCTCGGAGCCCGCGAAGACGTCGAAGATGCCGGGGAAGGCCTTCAGCATCGCCTCGGTGTTCTTCCAATCGCCCGAGCTGTCCTTGACGCCCGCGACGATACCCGGATAGGCCTTGAGCAGGCGCTCGATGAGGGTGAGGCTGATCGGCACCTGGGAGACCGGCGGGATGTGATAGAGGTAGATGCGCAGCCGCGCATCGCCGACCCGCTCGATCACTTCCGCGAAATTGCGGTAGAGCCCGTCGTCGGTGACACCCTTGTAGTAGAAGGGCGGCAGCATGAGCACGCCGGCCACGCCGAGCTCGACCGCGCGCTTGCTGAGCCTCACGGAATCCGGAAGTGCCGAGCACCCCGTACCCGGCATCATGACGCGCGGATCGATCTTGGCCTCGATCAGCGCCGCGAGCAGGTCGAGGCGCTCCTCGAGGCTGAGCGAGTTCGCCTCGCTGTTGGTGCCGAACACGGCGAGGCCGCAGTTCTGCGAGACGAGCCAGCGGCAGTGGCGGATGAGGCGCCCGGCATCCACGCCGAGATCGGCCTTGAAAGGCGTCACCACCGGGGAGAGCAGGCCGCGAATGCGCGGCGCCTTGCTCGTTTCGCTCACTCTAGGTGCCGCGGCGGTTGCGGTATCCGGCATTTCGCCCTCCTTCGCCTGTCGTCGGCATTCGTCCAAGACTGTGGACATTTATCTTCTGGTTCGTCATTCCGGATAGCAAGGCTCGCGACCGGGAAAAGCTCGGCTTTTCCCGGGCTCCCCTAAGCTTTCGGAATGACGCCGAACTCGAATGCCCCCAAGCCTGTCACGAAACTGCTCAACCGTAGCCCTCGCGTAGCCGGCTCTCGATATGGGCGCCGCTCTGGATCGGGGGATATTTGCGCGCCTCGCCCGCGCCCAGGCAGCCCGGCAGGCAGTCGATCATCACCTCCGGGTTGGGATGGAAGAAGAACGGCACCGAATAGCGCGAGCCGGCGTGGCGGCCGATCACCCGGTGCTGGGTCGCGCGGAAGCGGTCGTTGGTCCAGCGCGCCATCAGCTCGCCGATGTTGCAGACGAAGCTGCCGGGCAGCGGAACCGCGTCGATCCACTTGCCGGCCCGGTTCTGCACCTGAAGGCCGCCGACTGCGTCCTGGGCGAGGATGGTGAGATAGCCGTAGTCGGAATGGGCGCCGCAGCCGACATCGGGCAGTGTCGCCATGTCGGGGAGGTTCGTGCGCGGCGGATAGTGCAGGACCCGCAGGATCGCCGTCGGATGATCGAGCCGGCCGGCGAAGAACGTCTCCGGCAGATCGAGCGCCAGCGCAAAGGCGAGCGAGAGTCGCCGTCCGAGATCGGAGAGTGCCTCGTAATAGGCCGAGAGCACCGGGCGCAGCCGCGTCGGCCGCGCCGGCCACTGGTTGGGTCCGCGCAAATGCGCGAAGGGCGCGCTCTCGAGGTCGGAAGGCGGAAGCTCGAGCGAGATGTCGAAGCCTTCCTTCGGGTCCGCACCCACCTCCGGGTCCGTCGTCTCTCCGCCCAACGGAAAATAGCCGCGGAACCAGGGGGAGCGCTTCATCGCGACCGCCATCTTCTCCTCGAGCGGGAGCGCGAAGAACTCCCGGGCGAGCGCGAAGGTCTCGCGCACGAGGTCCCGATCGACGCCGTGGTTGACGACGTAGAAGAAGCCGACGTTGCGGCAGGCCTCGCCGATGCTCTTGCCGCACTCGCGCCGCGCGTTGCCTCGGCCGGCGAGCGGGGAGACATCGACGATCGGGATGCTGTCGAAATCAGCCATGTCGAGCTCTCTTTGTTGGCGGGACAATCCTAGCATGCGCGCTCGCGGGCGTCACTCGCGTGCCCAGAATCGTCTCTTTACCCCCCTCCCTACCCTCCCCCTCAAGGGGGGAGGGGACACACGAATCTTCCCCCTCCCCCTCGAAGGGGGATCGGCCGCCCGTTGAGGAGCGGCCGATGGGGTCGGGGTGACGCTCGAATTCTTGAGAGCTGGTGCTACGCGCGCCCGGCCTTCTGCTTCTCGACCTCGCGCGCGCGGAGCTCGCGGCGCATGATCTTGCCGGTCGCGGTCAAGGGAAGTGCTTGGGTGAACTCGACGAGACGGGGATATTCGTGCGCGGCGAGGTGCGTTTTGACGAAGTCCTGGATCTCGCGGGCGAGTGCCAGCGAGGGTTCAGCACCCGGCGCTGGCACGATGAAGACCTTGACGATCTCGGTGCGGAGCGCGTCCGGTACGCCGATCGCGGCGGCCATGGCGACCGCGGGGTGCTTGAGGAGACAATCCTCGATCTCGCTCGGCCCGATGCGGTAGCCGGCGGAGGTGATGATGTCGTCCGCGCGGCCCTGGAACCAGAAGTAGCCGTCCTCGTCCTTGACCGCCACGTCGCCGGTGAGCAACCAGTCGCCCGCGTATTTCGCGCGCGTCGCCTCGGGATTGCGCCAGTACTCGAGCAGCATGACCGGATCGGGCCGCTTGACGCCGACGATGCCCGCTTGGCCGGCCGGCAGCACGGAGCCCGCCTCGTCGACGATCTCGACTGTATGTCCCGGCACCGGGCGCCCCATCGAGCCCGCGCGCACCGGCATTACCGCGGCGCAGTTGCCGAGCACGAGATTGCACTCGGTCTGGCCGTAACCCTCGTTGATGGTGACGCCGAGCGTCTCGCGGCCCCAGGCGAGGAGCTCCTCGCCCATGGCCTCGCCGCCGGTGAAGATCGAGCGGATGGCGTAGGGCCAGCGCGCCCGCGGCTCGGGCACCTGGCGCATCAGCTTGAGTGCGGTCGGCGGCAGGAAGAGGTTGCGCACGCGGTGCTCGGCGATGAGCCGGTAGGCGAGCTCGGGATCGAACTTGCGCATGCGGCAGGCGAGCACGGGGATGCCGTGGAACCAGGCGGGCAAGAGCACGTCGAGGAGCCCGCCGATCCACGCCCAGTCGGCCGGCGTCCAGAAGAGATCGCCCGGTTGCGGAAGAAACTCGTGGTAGAACTCGACGCCCGTGAGATGGCCGAGCAGCACGCGCTGGGCGTGGAGCGCTCCCTTGGGCGGGCCGGTGGTGCCCGAGGTGTAGATGATGAGGGCGGGATCGTCGGCCGCGGTCGCGAGCGGGGTGAAGCGATCGGAGGCGGCCTCGAGGGCCGTCCAGAAATCGAGTGAGCCCGCCGGAAGCGCGGCAGCGCTCGCTTCGCCGCGCGTTACGATGACGAGCCGCAGCTCCGGCAGGCGCTGGCGGAGGGCCGCGATCTTGGGCAGATTGGCTTCGTCGGTCAAGACTGCCGCAGCACCCGAGTTGGCGAGACGGTACTCGAGCGCCTCCTCGCCGAACAGGGTGAAGAGCGGCAGCGCGATCACTCCCGCCTTGTAGCAGGCGAGATGCGCGATCGCGGCCTCGGGCGATTGCGGGAGGAGGATGGCGAGGCGCGCGCCGCGTCCGATGCCGTGGGCGGCGAGGGCATTGGCGAGCCGGCTCGAAAGTGCGCGCATGTCGGCGAAGCTGTAGCGCTTGAGCCGGCCGCTCTCCTCGAGGAAGAGAAGTGCGGTGGCATCGCGCGCTGCCGCGGCGTGGCGCTCGCAGCAGGCGACCGCCATGTTGAAGCTGGGCGGCACGCGCCAGCGGAAGCGCTGGTACACCTCGTCGTAGCTCTTGCCCGCCTCGAGCATGCGCGACCCTCATCCTTCGCGACGCGTCGCTTGCACGACGCTCCTCATGATGAGTCCGGCTACGGCGATCAGTGGGGCCTCATCCTGAGGAGGCCGCGCAGCGGCCGTTCTGAAGGATGAGGCTATTGCGGGATGGTGCGCAAGAGCGCCGCGCAGCGCGCGATATTGGTCTCGTGCGCGCCGAGCATGCCCTTGAGGGCCGCGTGAATACGGTCGTCCTTGATGCGCGGGAGCGTCCCCTGGAGCTTGCGCACGACCCAGCTCTGGCCGCGGTTGAGGAAGGCGAGGCGGGCGGCGAAGCCCCCGATCGCCATCGCCATGTCGTAGAAGTCGCCCACGCGCGCGCTGGGCTTGGCACCCAGGCGCTCGATCAGGCGCTCCAGCATGGCGGCGAAACGCGCCTCGTCGCGCTTGACCGCGGCGAGGAGCACCGTCGCCTCCGCACTCGGGCTCTCGCTGAGGAAGGCCTGGGCCAGCTTGTCGCCCGCGCGCTCGCCCTCGAGCAGCGTGTTGAGCAGCTCGACCAGCTCGGCCTCGTCAAGATGGCCGGCATTGAGCGACCCCATCTCGTCGGCATAGCAGACGGGCGAGCTCGGGCGCCGAGCGTCGGCGGGGGCACTGGGGGCGACCGGCTCCGTCGGCGCTTGCCTCGGCTTACCATTCGTCATTCGCGTTCCTTGCGGCACACGTGCTGCACAGCATTATTATGCGCTCCGGTGCGCGTTCGGCAATGGCCCGGCGAGCATGGGCAAGTTACGCTCAGACGAGAAGCGACGCCCAGGCCGAGACGCCGAAGCCGATGAGGACGAGGCCGGAAGTGCGATTGATCCAGCGCACCGCACCAGGCGTCACCCGCGCGCGCGCGAGGCTCACAGCGCCCGAGAGCACGACCCACCAGAGTGCGGAGCCGGTAAAGACCGCGGCCACGAAGCTCGCCGCCTTGCCGTAGCTCCCTGCCGTCTCCGCGAGTCCCACGCTCGCGAAGACGGCGGCGAAGGAAATGATCGTGGAGGGGTTGGTGAGCGTCAGGAAGACGGTCGTCGCATAGTCGGCGAGGAGGCTGCGCCCCTCCTTGACCTGCTTTTCCCTGGCCGGCCGCTCGCGGAAGCTGGCGGCGCCGAGCCAGAGGAGCACTACTCCGCCCACGAGCCTGAGCGGAGTCTGCTGGGCCATGAGGAAGCCCGAGATGGTGGCAAGCCCGAAGCCCGCGACGGCGCCGTAGAAGCCGTCCGCCGTGGCGGCGCCGAGGCCGGTCGCGAGCCCCGCGGCCATGCCGTGGCCGAGGCTGCGCTTGATGCAGAGAACGCCGATCGGCCCGACCGGGGCCGCGATCGAAAGGCCGATCAAGAGGCCCTTCAGCAAGATGAATATGTCAGGCATGGGACACCGACAACGAGCGATGCGTGAGACGAGGAGGGAGAAGGCGCGGCGGACGCGGCTCAGCCGGCGCTCGCGGCACCGTTCTTGCGCTCTAGCGGGAGCGCTTTCGTTGTCGGCTTTGAGCCGCCGGGCACGGGCGCGGGCCCGCCCGCCGCAAGGGGCGGCGCGACGCGCACGCTAAGACGGATTCGCCCGGACGCTCGCTCATCATGCTTGGCATGATAGCGCCGCGTCCTTGCCAGGGCAAGCTTCGCTAGGCGGACGCGGCCGCTCACGCGGCCAGGGCCGCGTGCTTGTCGAGCAAGCTGAGGATCTCGTCGCGGCTCGCATCGGGCACCTCGAGGACCGCGCGCGTTATTCCGGCTTGGCGGTAGTCCGCGAGCACGCCGGCATCGGCCGGCGCGCGAAAGACGGAGATCGAGAGTGTCGAGAAGTCGCGTCCCGCGGCGGCGGCCGCTCGGCGCAAGCGCTCCACCGACTCCTTGGCAGTGAAGCCCGGGCGCGCGCGCGGGAACCAGCCGTCGCAGAACTCGACCACGCGCTTCAAGGTGTGATCGCTCTCCCCGCCAAGGAGGATCGGCGGATGCGGGCGCTGCGCCGGCTTGGGATAGAGCCAGACGGGATCGAAGCTCACCATCTTGCCGTGGAATTGCGCCACCTCCTCGGTCCACAGCGCCTTCATCGCCAGCACGCGCTCGCGCAGCAGCTTGAAGCGGGTCTCGTAGCGCGCCCCGTGATTTTCCATCTCGTCGACGTTCCACCCGCCGCCGATGCCGAAGACGAAGCGGCCGCCCGAGAGCTGGTCGAGGCTGGCCACGCACTTGGCGGTGACGATGGGGTCGCGCTGCGGGATGAGGCAGATGCCGGTGCCGAGCACGAGCTTCCGCGTCGCCGCCGCGGCAAAGGAGAGGGCCACGAAGGGGTCGTGGGAGTGTTTGTAGCGCTCCGGCAGCTCGCCGCCCGAGGGGAGCGGCGTGCGCCGGCTGGTCGGGATGTGGGTGTGCTCCGGAAAGAAGAGCGACTCGTAGCCGCGCGCCTCGAGCGCCTGCGCAAGCTCGCGCACGTCGATGCCGTAGTCGGTCGGGAAATAGACCACGCCAACGCGCATGTCACCGCCTCCCTCTCGCTTCGGCGAGATCATAGCGGAAATCGCGGGCGAACTCATTCAGCTTGCGAGGGTCGGCGGCTAAGAAGGATTTTACCACGGAGGCACGGAGGACACGGAGGTCAAGGCGCTCGCTTCTCCGTGTCCTCCGTGCCTCCGTGGTGAAGCCTCCTCAGAACACCGGGACGATGTCGGCCGGGTCGAAGGCGACCGTCTCGCCCGAGATGCCGATCTCGGGGATGGCGGGAAAGGCGATGCCATAGGGCTCGACCAGGCCCTTCATGCGCAGAAGGGCCGCGCGCCAGTTCTCGCGGCGCTCCTCGATCGAGAGGATGCCGAGGCCGGCGCCGCGCGCGACCTCCTCGAGCAGGCGATGCGCCGGACGCCAGCTCTCGGGCAGCTCCCAGAACTCCTCGGGCGGCTCGTAGAGGATGCCCGAGAGGAAGATGAATCCGGCGCGGATCTGCTTGGTGATGGTCGCCTTCTGCTCGGGTGCCAGCTCGGGGAGGATGTTCTCGAGCAAGGTCAGGCAGATGCGCAGATGGCGCGATTCGTCCTGGCCGACGCGGCGGAACGCATCCTTGAGCACCGCAATCGTCGTCTTCTGGTGCATCTCTTGGAAAAGCGTCGAGGAGGCGATCTCGCCCATGAGAAAGGAGGTGAAGAGGATCGGCAGCGGGTGGCGGCCGATGCCGCTCTTGAAGCCCTGCCAATAGCGGGCACCGTTGTGGAAGTACCATTTCACGTTGTTCTGTGCCAGGCGGCCGAGTGCGGTCTCGGGCACGAAGCCGAGCGGCCCTCCGGGCGTCAGGGTCTCGATCACGCGCTGGCACACTTCCTCATGGTTGACCTCGTCGCGCGTGATCAGGAAGAAGCACTTGCGCACCGGGTCCTCGGCGTGGGTCTCGTAGGTGTGGATCATGGCGCGCGCGAAGACGGCGGGGCCGGAGCTGTCGAAGACCGAGAGCAGCCCGAACCAATAGGCGATGGCATAGCGCTCATCGAGCGTGAAAGCGGCGGGATCGAGCGTGTCCCACGCGAGCTTGTTGGGGTACCAGCTCTGCTCGCGGGCCGAGTCGTAAAGCTTCAGAAGCTTGGGCGTGTCGGTGTGCCACTCGATCGGGAAGATGTTGTCGGCGGGGAAGGGTGGCGGCTCCTTGGCGCCATAGAGGATCTGCTCGGCAGAGGGCGGCCGGTCGGATCCCTCGGGTGCCGCAGGCGCGCGCGCCGCGAGCTCTTCGGCCCGCGTCTTGGTGGTGGCCATCGTCTCCTACTCCTGAGCCGGCGTATGCGCCCGGCGTCTTCGCATCGGCGCGAACACGATACAAGACTTATCAGGACGGCCTGGCAAAGCGAACCATAATCGCGCGGCGGTTGCGCGCGCGACGGCGTCGTCAGTGCTTGCTCCCTCAGGCGCCGCTGCCAAGCATGGCCGGCATGTCACCCACCAAGACCCACATACGCCAGGAGAGGTTGTATCCATCCAAATGCTGCGTGCAACTTTGCAGAAATCTCAAGAAGGTATGGTTGTGCGATCACCAGGAATGCAGCGATCGCGCCAGACAGTGTTGCGGGGTGAGTGATTACCTCAGCCGTCTTTTTTGCCGCGGTTTCGGAAATAAATTTCCCGACCTCTCTTGTGTGTTCAAGAATGAATTTACCAATCGCCGCGAGGCTTCCTCGCAACCAGCTGTGTTTCAACGCGGTGACTGCGCGAGACGGTGACGACTTCACCGTGGCGGTATCTTGATCGTGGAGCCGCTTAATCTGTTGAGTAATTTGCAGTGTCTCTTCATCAAATATCCTAGATGCATCCGCGAGTCGATCGAGCACTGGTTCCAAGACCCGATCCCGCAGAGCATCGATCGGCTCGGCTTGTTGGAGATATCGATCTAATTCCTCCGAAAGTCTGCCAATGTCTGGAAATAGTGTGATCAATGTTGCATGCGCAATGACCAATGATTGGGCAGAAAACAGGACATCGCTATCTAGTGGCCTGTTTCGATCGTCGTCAGGAGTTATCCGCGCCTGAATGTTCATGAACGTTTCTATATCTAGTGCAGCAAGGTGTACTCTGTACGCGCCCCTGTCTCTTCGTAACGCTTTGAGGCAACTTGAATATAGGTCGACTAACCGCTTGAATTCCGGCAGTTCATTGCCGCGCTTTGCGCATAAATTTTGAAGTTCTGCACAGCGTTCAGATGTGAGGTCCTTTCTTTCTCGGAAAGAGGACGATTTCGTTGATCTTTCACGGAATCGAATTCGCCCGCGAATAGGTTCAAAAGTCGGCGCATTCGATGCGCTACCTTCGATGTCCCGTCTAAATATTGCGATCGTTTTTTCGTGCTTCGGCTGCTTGTCGGCGCGCTCCCTGGCCCTTATCGCGCTCCGGATCCGCCGGCTTGCGTCTGTTTTGGATGTCTTGGCGAAACCGTGGGCGATGTGGTTGACCGCATCGAGGCGCGTCATGTCCTGCTCCTCGAGCATGAGCACAGCAGGGCTTTCGCGCTGCGAGAACATGGCGACGAGCACGTTGGCACCGGTGAGTTCCTTACGCCCCGAAGACTGAACATGGATCGCTGAGCGCTGGAGCACGAGCTGGAACTGGGGGGTCGGTCTTGCGTCCTCCTGGCGGTTCACGATCAGGCTCTTAAGGTCGTTGTCGATGTATTCGATGAGGCTGCGGCGGAGCCGGGGGATATCGACACGGCAGGCGACTAAGGTCGCTATCGCATCCGGGTCCTCGGTCAACGCGAGAAGAAGGTGTTCGAGCGTTGCGTGGTCATGGCGACGCTCATTAGCATAGGCTAACGAGCGGTGAAGGGTTTGCTCAAGATTTGGCGCCAACATTGCAATTATGTCCTCTGGGTCGACGAGGCCCCGGCGTCACAGTGCGCCCCTTGGGCTGGGCTGACTGAGCGGCGCACATTGGACTATATGTCACGCTGACGCGCTTCGGGCATCGTGAATCGAATCGTTTCTACCAATTCATCCGCCGCTTTTTCGAATGCAGTCGCTTCCCATATAATCGTGGTGTGGTGGTTTGTGTCGAAATGCGGCTTGGGAATCTCAGACTTTCCGTCAAAAACGGCACGCTCACACGTATAGATCACAGGCTTGCCTAACCCCTCAGCATAACCTGATTCCCAATACGCACCGGCATTCGCATGGCTCAGGTCGACGATCAGGAAACGTGCGTTCCTAATCTCATTGCGCAGACGAGTATCAATCAGCCCGGCTTGAGGTCGATCACTGAGTCGATATAAAGAAAAGCCCGTCCGCAGAACGGCGGGCTTAAAGTACTTATCTACAAGTTGATCAAGTTGCGAGTCCCCAAACTTCATTGCCATGAAGGCATTATTGCCTGATGGGGCCGATCGTTCTAATTCGTCAAACCGGTTTAGGCCGCCAAATGATACGCTAAATGCCCCTGGCTCACCGCGGAGTAAACCCCGCTCTATCATTCCATCTAAGAGAGTGCGGTATTCACCCTCCGATCTCGATCCTATGATGGCTCCGACCTCATCGTAAGCTACGCTATATTGGCTGCCTACCTCGCAATTCTCATAAAATCATCGCAGAAGATTGTCGGCCTGTTCTGATAGATTGGGGAGCCTGTCCTCGCTGAGAATGCGTCGAATCAAATCGTCATCGAGAGCGGGTATGTTTTGGCCATGATTCATCTTACGGATCGAATATGCGAGAACAGCTTTGCGACGTTGGGCCTCACGCTTCGAGACCGGATTGACATCAGGAACACCATGGATTAGCGACTGCAAATGATTAAAGGAAATGTAATCGAGCGCAAAGTTTCCGCAGTAAGGACAGTCGATATAAAAGGCACTTATCAAGTTGACAAAGCAGCGTATGTATTCCCATGGTTTGCCCATGGGATACTCGCAAGGCTCGTAAAAACCTAGCTCGGGGTTCCGGTTTCGTTGTTACAGAAGAGATGGCGGACGCCGG
>JBKQRV010000178.1:0-7988 GCA_052143835.1 Alphaproteobacteria bacterium | reverse complement strand
ACGTCCCCGACGCCATAGGGAAGAGGGCGCGGCCAACCCCGCGCCGAGCGAGCCGCCCGCAGGCGAGCCGGCAGAGCCGGCAGCGAGCGCTCATCCGGCACCCGAGCCGGAGGCACCGGTCATTCCGGTCATTCAGGTCGGCACCAAGCGCGAGGAAGTGCGGCCGAAGAAGCGCGGCTGGTGGCAGCGCTTCACCGAATGAGGCGGCTTAGTACCCGGAATCACAAACGCCTGAGACACCCGCGCTGATCGTCATGGCCGGGCCGGCCGCAGGCCGAGTCCCGGCCATCCACGTCTTGCGACGTACGCAAAAAGGCGTGGATGGCCGTGACAAGCACGGCCATGACGGGTGGAGAGGGCAACCCGAATCACGTATTTGCGATAGCCGGTACTAGGGGAGCTCGGCCCGCTCTGAGAGATGCACATCCATCGCGACAGCTCCGCCGCTCTCCGCTAGTATCCGACCCGTGGGATTTAAAGACGAGGGTCAAATGACGACGCAGACTCATGGCGATGAGGAGCTTGGGCTCATCGAGACGGCGAAGCGCGTGCTTCCCGGCGGAAGCTTCGGGAACGTCGCTTCGGACCTGGTGATTCGCGAGGGCCGCGGCGGGCGCGTGTGGGACGAGAGCGGGAACGAGTACGTCGACTTCCTGCTCGGCTCCGGCCCCATGCTCTTAGGCCACGCGCATCCCGAGGTCACCGCCGCCGTCGAGGCGCAGCTGCCCCACGGCACCACCTTCTTCGCCAACAACCGCCGCGGCATCGAGCTCGCGGAGGCGATCGTCGAGGCGGTGCCCTGCGCCGAGAAGGTGCGCTTCGTCTCGACCGGCACGGAAGCGGACCTCTACGCCATGCGCCTGGCCCGGGCCTACCGCAAGCGGGACAAAATCCTGAAGTTCGAGGGCGGCTACCACGGCATGAGCGACTACGCGCTCATGAGCCTCGCGCCCAAGCGGCCCGGCAACTTCCCCAGCGCCGTCCCGGATTCGGCGGGCATCCCGCAAAGCGTGCGCGACGAAATGCTGGTCGCCCCCTTCAATGACGCGGAGATGGTGGCCAGCCTCGTCCGCGAGCACCGCGACGAGCTCGCCGGCGTCATCGTCGAGCCCTTCCAGCGCATCATCCCGCCCGCGCCCGGCTTCCTCGAGGCGCTGCGCAAGATCACGGCCGAGCACGGCATCCCCTTGATCTTCGACGAGGTGGTCACCGGCTTCCGCCTCGCCTACGGGGGTGCCCAGGAGTACTACGGCGTCGAGCCCGACATCTGCACCCTCGGCAAGGTCATCGGCGGAGGCTTCCCGCTGGCGGCGATCGCGGGTCGCGAGGAGATCATGGCGCATTTCGACCACAAGGCCGTCGGCGACGAGGGCTTCCTTAAGCAGCTCGGCACGCTCAGCGGCAATCCGATCGCCGCGGCGGCGGGCCTCGCGAGCCTCGCTATCCTGAAGCGGCCGGGGACCTACGAGCGCATTTTCGCCACGGGCCGCGAGCTCATGGCCGAGCTCGCCCGGCTGCTCAAGCGCGCGCGCATCGCGGCGCAGGTGATCGGCGAGCCGCCGCTCTTCGACGTGGTCTTCACCGCCGAGGAGATCCGCGACTATCGCGGCGTCTTGCGCGGCGACGCGGAGATGCAGCGGCGCTTCAACGCGCTCCTGCGCGAGCGCGGCGTGCTCAAGGGCGAGGCGAAATACTACGTGTCGCTCGCCCACACGGCGGAGGACATCCGGCATACCTGCGACGCCTGGGCGTCGGCGATCGACGAGCTCGCGGCGCCGCCGGCGGCCAAGCGCCGAGCGGGCGAATAGAGAGGGGTGCCGCCGGGCTCAAGGTGTGGGCATGCGGATCGAGATCATCTCAACGGGCGACGAGGTGCTCTCCGGCAAGATCGTCAACAGCAACTTCAGCTACATGAGCCAGAAGCTCGAGGACTTCGGGCTCTCGGTCGGCTGGGGGACGATCGTCGGCGATGATCGGGAAAGCCTCTTAAGCGCCTTTGGCCAGGCGGGTGCGCGCGCGGACGCGGTCATCGTCAACGGCGGGCTGGGACCGACCGTCGACGACCTCTCCCAGGAGATGGCCGCGCGCGCCGCCGGGGTCGATCTCGTCCTGAGCGAGGAGTGGCTCGCGCGCATGGAGGCGTATTTCCAGAGGCGCAGCCGCGTGATGCCGCCCAACAACAAGAAACAGGCCATGCTGCCCGCGGGCGCCGAGATCCTCGACAATCCGATCGGCACCGCCTGCGGCTTCGCGCTCGACATCGGCAAAGCGCGCTTCTTCTTCACGCCCGGCGTGCCGCGCGAGCTCCGACGCATGATCGAGGAGCAGGTCATTCCGCGCCTGCTTGCGAAGAGCGGCAGCGCCACGGCGATCTATCTCAAGCGCTTCCATTCCTACGGGCTCGGCGAATCCCACGTCGACGCGCTCCTCGAAGGCGTCGAGGCTCTCGCGCCCGACGGCAGCATCAAGCTCGGCTTCCGCGCCCACTATCCCCAGCTCGAGACGAAGCTCACGGTGCGCGGCCGCGACATGGAGGATGTCCGGCGCAAGCTCGAGCCCATCCAGGCGGAAGTGCGCAGGCGGCTCGGCAATTTCATCCTGGCGGAGGACGACGAGACGCTCGAGGGTATCATTCTGGCCGCACTCGCGAGCCGGGCGGGCTCGCTCTCCGTCGCCGAGACCTTCACGGGCGGCGGGATCGCCGCGCGCATCGCTCATCTTCCGGGTGCCGACAAGGTGTTTCGCCGCGGCGTCGTCGCCCGCGATCTGGGCCAGATCGCCGCCGCCGTCGGCCTCAACGAGCTTTCATCGCTCGCAGCGCTCACGCCCGAGACGGCGGCGATGGTGGCGCGCGCCCAGCTGCGCGATACCGGCTCGAGCCACGCGCTCGCGGTGCTGATCGAGCTCGACGAGGGGGCCGACCGCATCGACCTCGGCGGGACGATCTCGCTCGCGATCGCGACCGCGGAGGCGACCGCCTCGCGGCGCGCGCGCATCGTCGGCGGCCGCGACTGGGTGCGCTTGGGAGCGGTCGAGTTGGGCCTCGACTGCCTGCGCCGCCATCTCCGTGGCTTGCCCGTGACCGAGCGCATCGATTTCGAGAAGGTCTGAGCGAAGGCCGAAGGGCGCGCTTGGCGCGGATCAGCGGCGCCGGGGACTAAGGCCTGTAGACATTCAAGTTTGGCGTCATTCCGGAAGCTTAGGCGAGCCCGGGGAAAGCGGAGCTTTTCCCGGTTGCGAGCCTTGCTATCCGGAATCCATGGCTGGGCCCGCGTTGTCCCAGACATGGATTCCGGATCGCGCAAATCATCGTTGGCACGATGATTTGCTTGTCCGGAATGACCTGCCGAAAGGGAGGGGGGGTGTGCCAGGCGCCCATGATCCCTTGTACTACCCGAGGTAGGCGCGCTGCACATTCTCGTCGGCGAGCAGATCCTGACCGCGCCCGGTCAGCACGATGCGGCCGCTTTCCATGACGTAGCCGTAATCCGCAATTCCGAGCGCCATCAGCGCGTTCTGCTCGACGAGGAGGATGGTCACACCCTGCTCGTTGATCGTGCGGATGGTCTCGAACACCTGATCGACCAAGACCGGCGAAAGCCCCATGCTCGGCTCGTCCATGAGCAGCACGCGCGGCCGCCCCATGAGCGCGCGCGCCGTCGCCACCATCTGCTGCTCCCCGCCCGACAGCGTGCCTGCGACTTGCTTCAGCCGTTCGCGCAGACGGGGAAAGAGGGTGAGCATGCGCTCCTTGTCCTCCGCGATGCCCTGCCGATCGGATCGGGTGAAGGCGCCCATGGCCAGGTTCTCATCGACCGTGAGGCGCGCGAAGATGCGGCGCCCCTCCGGGACCTGCATCACGCCCCTCCCGGCGATCTCATGGGGCGGCATTTCGCCGAGGCTCTCGCCGGCGAGGCGGATCTGGCCGCTGCGCGGACGGAGCAAGCCGCTGATCGCGTGCAAGGTCGTCGTCTTGCCGGCGCCGTTGGCGCCGACGAGGGTCACGATCTGCTTCGACTCCACGGCGATCGAAATCCCCTTGAGGGCCTCGATGCTGTCGTAGAAGACGTGGATGTCGTCGATCTCGAGAAGAGCCATGACTGTCTCGCTTTGCGCCGGCCGGAGCTAAGGCAGCTCCTTGGGCGCGTCAGGCATGTCGGTCAGGTGCTCGGCCGCGTGCCGACGCACGGCGGCGGGAGCCGCCTTGGGGCTGCCGAGGTAGGCCTCGATCACCTTCGCGTCCATTTGGATCTCCGCCGGGAGTCCCTCGGCGATCTTCACGCCATGGTCGAGCACCGTCACCACGTCCGACATCCCCATGACGACGCGCATCTGGTGCTCGATGAGGAGGATGGTCAATCCGAACTGGTCGCGCACTTTTTTGATGAACGCCATCATCTCCAAAGTCTCGTGCGGGTTCATCCCGGCGGTCGGCTCGTCGAGCATGAGGAGCTTGGGGCGGGTTGCGAGCGCGCGCCCGACCTCGAGGCGCCGCTGATCGCCATAGGCAAGATTGCGCGCGAGCACGTCGCCGCGGCCGCGCAAGCCGATGAAATGGAGGAGCTTCAATGCCTCCTCGTACGCCTCGCGCTCGTCGCGCCGCGTGTGCCGCGTGTTCAAGAGCGCGCCCCACCAGCTCGACTTGAGGTGGAGGTGCATGCCGACGAGCAGATTCTCGATTGCCGTGATGTTGCGGAATAGCCGGATGTTCTGATAGGTGCGGCTGATTCCGGCCGCGGCGACCCGGTCCGGCGTCAGGCCGTCGATGCGCTCGCCGCAGAACCAGATCTGCCCTTCGGTGAGCCGCAGGATCTGCATGATGCAGTTGAACACGGTGGTCTTTCCCGCGCCGTTGGGGCCGATGATGCTGTGGATGGCGCGATCGCGCACCCGGAGGTCGAGCTCTCCTACGGCGGTGAGGCCGCCGAAGCGCATCGTCAGTCGATTGGTGACGAGGGTCGCCGCTGCCGTCACCGCGGCCTCCTATCTCACCGCTGTCTCGACGCGCGGCACGCTCGTGTCGCCGGTCGTCGTCGCATCCTCGCCCGCGGGCGCATCCCCGCTGTCGACCGCCGTCTCGCCCGCGGCGTCGCGCAGCTCGCGCCGGCGGGCCGCCGACGGCCACAGGCCTTCGGGCCTGATGCGCATCATGATGATGAGGGCCGCTCCATAGAAGAGATAGCGGTACTCGCCGAACTCGCGTAGGAGCTCGGGCAGGCCGACGAGGGCGACGGCACCCAGGACGACGCCGGGCAGGCTGCCCATGCCGCCGACGATGATCAGCGCCAGCACGTTGATCGAGATGAGGAGCTGAAAGCTGCTCGGATAGATCGAGGTCAGCATGGTCGCGAAGATCGAGCCGGAAAGCCCGGCGAAGGCGGCCCCTAGCCCGTAGGCGAGGAGCTTGACCTTGACGAGGTTGATGCCGAGCGCCTGGGCCACGTCCTCGTCGTCGCGCACGGCCATCCAGGCCCGCCCCAGGCGCGAGTTCTCGAGGCGCCAGGCGCAGTAGGCCGCAAGCGCGGAGGCCGCAAGGGTCACGAAGAAGAGGTCGACCGGATCGCCCAGCTCGAAGCCGAAGAGCCGCGGCTTGGGAATCTGCAGGATGCCTTGGGCGCCCGCGAGGAGGGGGGCCGCCATGTCGGACTGCACGGTGACCCGCACGATCTCGCCGAGCCCCATCGTGGCGACGGCGAGATAGTCGCCGCGCACGCCGAGCACGGGGATGCCGAAGAGAACGCCGCCGATCACCGAGAAGATGACCGCGATCGGCATCGCCTCCCAATAGGTAAGGCTCGGCAGCACCGTGTAGCTTGCGAGCGCATGGGAGCTGTCGGCGGTCAGAATGGCCGTCGTATAGGCGCCGACGGCGAAGAAGGCGACGAAACCGAGGTCGAGCAGGCCGGCGAGCCCGACTTCGAGATTGAGGCCCATGCCCATCAGGGTATAGAGCCCGACCAGCATCATGACCTGGCCGATGTAGGAGCCGGCCACGATCGGGAAAAGCACGAGAAGCAGCACCCCGCCCGCGATCTTCGCGGCCTTGGCATAAGCGTGCTGGGTCGGGGTAAATCGCGCCGTCCGCCGGCGCACAGCGTCGTGCAGCGTCTTCGTCCATATGTATGCCGCGAGTGCCGTCACCACGAAGATCGCGACCGCACCCTCTGGGCTGAGGCCTTCCCAGGTGTAGATCGCGTCGCGCAGCACGCCGACGAAGGCGCCGTACTGCATCATGATTTGGATGAGTTCCTGGAAGACGCCGAAGAAGACAACGAAGGCAAAGCCGACAAGGACCGGTCGGCGGAGGGTCGCGGGCGCCAGCGAGAGGGCGGCGCCCAGCACGCCGAGCAAGGCTCCGGCACCGGCCAGGAGGAGGATGCCGAGCGGCAGGCCGAGCCCGAAAGTGAGCGCCTGGAAGAGGGCCGGCGAGAGTGCGACGAAGATCGCCCGGAGGTCGAAAAGCTGTATCGCCAGCACGAGCGCCGCCAAAAGGCCGCCGGTGATGACGCCGGCGACGGCGCTCTCGAGCGCGAGCGGGCCGAAGGCGCTCGCGCCGCGGCGCTTGGCCACGGCGGCGCCGGCCCCGAGCCCGATCGCGAGCAGGACCGCATGGCCGAGCGACACCACGCCGACGACAATCCAGCGCGCGTTCATCATCGGCAGGATGCCGACGACGGCCATATAGACGGCGACGGCGCCGAAGACGAGCCCCAGGGTCACCGCCCGCCGGAGAGGCGACGGCGCCCTTCGCTCGCTGCCGGCTGCGGGACTGGTCGCCGCGGCCGTCATGGCTATGCCCGCTTCTTCGCCATGCGCTCACCGAGTATGCCGGAGGGCCGGAAGATGAGGACCATGATGAGGAGGGTGAAGGCGATGAGATCGCGCAGCTGATAGGGTGCCGTGATGCCGATCCCGTCGAGGAAGAGGGCGGGCCCGATCGACTCGACGAGGCCGAGGAAAAAGCCGCCGAGCATCGCACCGGGCACGCTGCCGATGCCGCCGAGCACGGCCGCACCGAAGGCCTTGATCCCCGGCGTGAAGCCCATGAAGAAGTACACTTGCTTGAAGACGAAGGCGTAGCACACGCCGGCGATGCCGGCCATGATGCCGCCGAGGGCGAAGGTGAAGACCACCACCTTGTTCACGTCGATGCCCATCATGGCCGCCGCATCCGTGTCCTCGGAGACGGCGCGCATGGCCGTCCCCATCCGCGTGCGCTGGACCACGAGGTAGAGCGCGATCATCGAGACGATGGCCGCGACCACCACCAGGGCCTCGACCCGAGGCACGCCGAAGCCGAAGACCTTGATCATCTCGTGCTGCCATTTCGGATCCGGGTAGGCCCGGATGCTGGCACCCAAGGCGCCGCGGAAGGTCTGCTCGAGAAAGAACGACACGCCGATCGCGCAAATGAGGGGTGCGAAGCCGCGCACGTGGCGGAAGGGTCGGTAGGCGATCCGCTCGGTGAGCACCGCGATGGTCGTGGAGACGGCGACGGCGGTGGCCAGGATGATGACCATCGCCAGCACCGGACTGCGGTCGAGCAGCCCGTCCTCCGCGAATTCGGAAGCCACGTAATAGCCGGCGAACGCCCCCGTCATCATGATGTCGCCATGGGCGAAATTGATCAGGCGCAAGACGCCGTAGACCATCGTGTAGCCGAGCGCGATCAGCGCGTAGACGCTGCCGATGGTGAGCCCGAAGACGAGGAAGTCGAACCATTGGGCGACGTTGTAGCGGCCCTTGAGCAGGGTCCCGATGGTGCCGCCGACGACAACGAAGACCACGCCGATGCGCAACGCCCAGAGGATGACGTCGACGAAAGTAAAGCGGGCGAGCGAGCTCAGCCTCGGTATCCAGGTCCGGCTCGCGGGTGCGTCCTCGGGATTAGGGCGGCGCATCACCGGTCAATCAATAAAACAGCCGCGATGGCGCCCCAAGGCGCCCTCGCGGGTTGCCTATTATTTAGGCAGACGATCAGGGCCAAA
>JBKQRV010000177.1:0-28807 GCA_052143835.1 Alphaproteobacteria bacterium | reverse complement strand
TGCCCGACGTGATCGAGACGCGCATGATGGAGCTCTTCGAGACGCGGCTCAATCGCGACGATAAGCCGCTAGCTGAGGCCGCTCTCACCGAGGCGGTCGCGACGGCCGACGTGCTCGTGCCGACGGTCACCGACCGCATCGACAAGAGCGTGCTTGCCCATGCCGGCCCGCGCCTCAAGCTGATCGCCTCCTTCGGCACCGGCGTCGACCACATCGATCTCGCCACCGCGCGCCAGCGCGGCATCACCGTCACCAACACGCCCGGCGTGCTCACCGAGGACACGGCCGACATGACCATGGCGCTCATCCTCGCGGTGCCGCGGCGGCTCACCGAGGGCGAGCGCCTGCTGCGCTCGGGCAAATGGGAGGGCTGGGGTCCGACCTTCATGCTCGGACACCGCATCTGGGGCAAGCGCCTGGGCATCATCGGCATGGGCCGCATCGGCTCCGCGGTGGCGCGCCGCGCGCGGGGCTTCGGGCTGTCGATCCATTACCACAACCGTCGCCGCGTGCGCCCCGAGCTCGAGTCCGAGCTCGAGGCGACCTTTTGGGAGAGCCTCGACCAGATGCTGGCGCATGTGGACATCATCTCGATCAATTGTCCGCATACGCCGGCCACCTACCATCTGCTCTCCGCGCGCCGGCTCAAGCTCATCCGGCCGCACGCCTACATCGTCAACACCTCGCGCGGCGAGGTGATCGACGAGAACGCGCTCGCCCGCATGCTCGCCGCCAAGGAGATCGGCGGCGCCGGGCTCGACGTCTTCGAGCGCGAGCCCGCGGTCAACCCCAAGCTGCTCCAGCTGACGAACGTGGTGCTCCTGCCGCATATGGGCTCGGCCACCATGGAGGGCCGCGTCGACATGGGCGAGAAGGTCATCATCAACATCAAGACCTTCGTCGACGGCCACGCGCCGCCCGACCGCGTCATCGAGACGATGTATTGAAAGGACACGGTGCTCCCCCTCTCGCGCTTGCGGGCGAGGGAAAGTCCGTCACGCCGCCTTGTGATGGGCGAGGCTGGTGAGGGTCGCGTGCGGGCCGCAGAGCGCGCAATCGGGCGCCTTCGGCACTTTGAGCTTGTGCACCGTGGCGCTGAGACCGTCATAGATGAGGAGCTGGCCCGAGAGGCCCGTGCCGAGGCCGAGCAGCTCCTTGAGCGTCTCGACCGCCTGAAGCGAGCCCACCACACCGGCGACGGCGCCGAAGATGCCGGCCTCCTCGCAACGCGGGATGAGATCGGCCGGCGGCGGGGCAGGGAAGAGACAGCGGTAGCAGGGGTGCTCGCCTGGGAGATAGGCCTTGAAGGTGGAAAGCTGGCCGTCGAAGCTGAGGAGGGCCCCCGAGACGAGCGGGATGCGGGCGAAATAGCAAGCGTCGTTCACGAGATAGCGCGTCGCGAAGTTGTCGCTGCCGTCGACCACGAGGTCGTATCCGGTGATGAGCGCCATCACGTTCTCCGCTTTGAGCCTCGTCTTCTTGGCAATGACGCGGATCTCGGGATTGAGGGCCGCGAGTGTTCGCGCGGCACTCTCGACCTTGGCGCTGCCGATGCGGTCGCTCGCATGCACGATCTGGCGCTGGAGATTGCTGAGCTCGACCTCGTCATCGTCGACGACGCCGAGCGTGCCCACGCCGGCGGCCGCGAGATAGAGGAGCACGGGTGCTCCGAGCCCGCCCGCGCCCACGACGAGGACCTTCGAGCGTAGGAGCTTCTCCTGCCCCGCCTCGCCCACCTCGGGAAGAATGATGTGGCGCGCGTAGCGCTCGAGCTCTGCGTCCGAGATCGTCATGGTCCGCCTAAAGCCCCGATGGCGCGGTTCGTCATTGCGAGGAGGCGAAGCCGACCTGCCTGCGCGAAGCCGAAGCGGCTTCGCTTCGGCGGAGGCAGGCGAAGCAATCCAGGGCTCCTTGCCGCAAGCTGGATTGCTTCGCCTTCGGCTCGCAATGACCTTGACGCCGGTTCGGAATCAAATGTTGGAACCGGAACACTAGAGCCCCTCGAAGAGGGCGGTCGAGAGATAGCGCTCGGCGAAAGAGGGGATGATCACCACGATGCGCTTTCCCGCCATCTCCGCGCGCTGACCGAGCTCGAGGGCGGCGGCGAGGGCGGCACCCGAGGAGATGCCGACCGGCAGGCCATCGCGCCGGGCTGCCTTGCGCGCCGTCTGGAAAGCGGTGTCGTTGCCGATGCGGATGATCTCGTCGATCAGCGAGACATCGAGAATCTCGGGAATGAAGCCGGCGCCGATGCCTTGGATCTTGTGGGGACCGGGAAGGCCGCCCGAAAGCACGGGACTGTCCTCCGGCTCGACCGCCACGATGCGCAAATGGGGTAAGCGCCCCTTGAGCACCTGCGCCACGCCGGTGAGCGTTCCGCCGGTGCCGACCGCGGACACGAAGGCGTCGAGGGCGCCTCCCGTATCGCGCCAGATCTCCTCGGCCGTGGTGCGGCGGTGAATCTCGGGATTTGCCGGGTTGTTGAACTGCTGCAGCATGAGGGCGTCGCCGATTTCCGCGACGAGCTCCTCGGCGCGCCGGATGGCGCCATTCATGCCGCTCGCGGCCGCCGTGAGCTCGAGCTCGGCGCCCAAGAGCATCAGCATCTTGCGCCGCTCGAGCGACATGCTCTCCGGCATGGTGAGGATGAGGCGGCGGCCCTTGGCCGCGCAGACGAAAGCAAGGGCGATGCCGGTGTTGCCGGAGGTGGGCTCGACGATCACGGTCTTGGGGCCGAGCCTGCCTTGGCGCTCGGCGGCCTCGATCATGGCAAGCCCGATGCGGTCCTTCACCGAGCCGAGCGGGTTGAAGAACTCGAGCTTGGCGAGGATCTCGGCGCGGCAGCCGGCGTCTTCCGCGAGGCCGCGTACGCGTACGAGAGGCGTGGCTCCAATGGTGTCGAGAATGCTGTCGTGGATACGGCCGCGAAGTGCGGGCTCGGCCGTACGTCCTGCTTGTTCGCTCGCGTTCGCGCTGGGAAGGGCGGATGTCATATCACATAATCCAGCTTGTGGAACGCTTCGCTCTCGAGGTTTGCCTGGCGCGCGCGCAGGCAAAGCTCCTCGATGGTGACGAGATCGAGCCGCTCCATCACCTCGGTCTGCAGGTCCTGCCAGAGCGGACGGACCACTTTGTGGCCGAGCTCCGAGCCCGCGGGATCGGAGATCGGATCCTCCGCACTCTCCATGGCGCGCACGATGCGTACGATCTCGCCGATGGTGATCTTGCGGCGCTCGCGTGCGAGGCGGTAGCCCCCGCGCGGGCCGCGCACGCCCGCGAGAATGCCGGCGCGCACGAGCTGCTGGAGCACCTGCTCGAGGTAGCGCCGCGGTATGCCCTGGCGCCGCGTGATCTCGCGCGATTGCACGGGCTCGCTGCCGGCGTTGTACGCGATGTCGAGCACCGCCTCGATCGCGAACATGAGCTTCTTCGAGAGGCGCAGCATGCCTAGCCGTCTCCCGCAAGCTTGGGGCGCGCAGAGGATCCGGCAATAGCCTCCGAGCCTGTCGAGCCGAAGCCGCCGTCGCCACGCGCGCTCTCCGGGAGGGCCGCCACCTCGGCCAGGCGGGCCTGTGCCGTGGGTGCGATCACGAGCTGGGCGATGCGCATGCCGCGCGTGATGGTCACGCGGCGCCTGCCGAGGTTGACGAGGATGATGCCGACCTCGCCGCGGTAGTCCGCGTCGATGGTGCCGGGCGCATTGAGAATGGTGACGCCTTCCTTGAGCGCCAACCCCGAACGCGGCCGCACCTGCGCTTCGTAACCGGACGGCAGCGCCAAGGCGAAGCCGGTGGGGATCAAGGCGCGTCCGCCGGGCTCGAGCTCGAGCGGGGTCTCCACCGCCGCCGCGAGGTCGAGCCCCGCGCTGCCGGAGGTGGCGTAGCGCGGCAGCGGCAGGCCGGCGCCGTGAGGAAGGCGCAGAACCGCGACCTCGAGCGGCGGCATCAGCCCGGCTCCGCGAAGAAGCGGGCGATCCGCTCGGCCAGACGCTCGGCGACCTCTGCCTTGCTGAGCGTCGGCCAGTCCTCGACCCCTTCCGCCGAGACCAGGTGGATGGTGTTCTTCTCGCCCCCGAAGGTGCCGCTTGGGGGCGAGACGTCGTTGGCCAGGATCCAGTCGCAGCCCTTTTTCTCGCGCTTCTCGCGGGCATGAGCGATGACGTTCTCGGTCTCGGCGGCGAAGCCTACGACGAGGCGCGGGCGCTGATTCCCGGCGCGGCTGAGAGTGGCGAGAATATCCGGGTTCTCGACCAGCTTGAGGCTTGGCGACCTGCCGTTCTTCTTCAACTTCTGCGCGGCCGCATCGGCCGGGCGCCAGTCGCTCACGGCCGCGGCGCAGACGACCGCGTCGGCGGGCAAGGCGGCGAGCGAGGCGGCGAGCATGTCGCGTGCCGATTCGATACGTACCACCTTGACCCCCGCCGGATCGGGCTCATGGCTCGGGCCGGTCACGAGCGTAGTGGCAGCCCCCAGCCGGGCCAGCGCCGCGGCGATCGCGTGGCCCTGCTTGCCCGAGGAGCGGTTGGCGAGATAGCGCACCGGATCGAGCGCCTCATGTGTCGGCCCGCTCGTCACCAGCGCCTTGCGGCCGCTCAAAGGCGAGCGGTCGCGAAACCGGGCCTCGATCGCGGCGAGGATCTCCATGGGCTCGGCCATGCGTCCGGGGCCATACTCTCCGCACGCCATATCGCCCTCGCCCGGACCCACGCACGAGACGCCGCGCGCGAGAAGCGATGCGAGGTTCGCTTGCGTGGCCGGATGGAGCCACATGCGCACGTTCATCGCCGGCGCGAGCAAGACGGGCTTGTCGGTCGCGAGCAATGCGGTCGAGGCGAGATCGTCGGCAAGCCCGGCGGCCATCTTGGCCATGAGATCGGCGCTCGCCGGCGCCACCACCAAAAGGTCGGCCGCGCGCGAGAGCTCGATGTGACCCATCTCGCTCTCGTCGGTAAGCGAGAAGAGATCCTGATAGACCTTGTCCTCGGAGAGGACGGCGAGGGAGAGCGGCGTCACGAACTGGGCTCCGCTCCTGGTCAGGATCGTGCGCACCTGAGCGCCGCGCTCGCGTAGGCGGCGGATCAGCTCCAGGCTCTTATAGGCGGCGATCCCGCCCGAGACGATCAGCAAAATCCGCTTGCCGGTCAGCACTGTAAAAGTTTCCTCAATTTACGCGCACTTGCTGTGAATAGCCTACAAGCGTCGTATTTGAGAAGCAACCGCATTGTGGGCAGGAGAGGGCGCCTTTTCGGCTATGAGAGGCCGAGGAGCGCCAAGAGGATCAAGAAGAGAAGGGCAACGGCGAGCCAAAGCGGCCAGAGCAGCGCCCGGCTTCCCCTGCCCCTCGCGGCGAGTGCTTCGAGTGTGTCGGGATGCAATCTCAAGCCGCCGTCGGCGAGCTCGCTTAAGAGCGACCGCGTCTGGCGCGCCAACTCGGGCAGACCTTGCACGGCCTCGGCAACGGTCTGTGCCATCTCGCCGAGCACGGCCTCGGGAGTGCGGTTCTCCCGCACCCAAGCCTCGACGAGGGGGCGCGCGAGTGTCCACATGTTGACCTCCGGGGCGAGCTTGCGCCCCACCCCTTCCGCGAGCAGCATGGATTTCTGCAGGAGGAGGAGCTGGGGCTGCGTCTCCATCTCGAAGGTCTCGGTCACGGCGAAGAGCTGGCCCAGGAGACGCGCCAGCGAGATCTCGTGGAGCGGTTTGTTGAGGATCGGCTCGCCGATCGCGCGGCAGGCCTGCATGAAGGCATCGCGCGATTTTCGCGCCGGCACGTAGCCCGCGCGGAAATGCACGTCCGCGACCCGCAGATAGTCGCCCTCGAGGAAGCCGATCAGCATCTCCGCGAGATAGTCTCGCGTCTTGCGGTCGATGCGTCCCATGATGCCGAAGTCGACCATGACGAGACGGCCGTCCGCATCGACCGAGAGGTTCCCCGGATGCATGTCGCCGTGGAAGAAGCCGTTGCGGAAGACCTGGTGGAAGAAGCTCTCCGCCGCGTGGGTGATGACGGCGAGCGGCTCGTGCCCCGCCGCGATTAGCGCTTCCCGCTCGTCCACCGGAATACCGGCGATGCGCTCGAGCGTCAGGACTCGTCTGGCGGTGCGTTGCCAGTCGACCTTGGGGATGCGCACGCGCGGATCGTCGGCGAGCGATTCCGCAAACTCGCAAGCGGCGGCGGCCTCGAGCCTCAAGTCCATCTCCAGCGAGACCATCTCGCGAAAGAAAGCGACCACCTCTCGCGGCTTGAGCCGGCGGAGCGCCGGCCGCCTTTCCTCCACGAGTGCCGCGAGCCACTCGAGAAGCTCGAGATCGCGCGCGAAGGCTTCCTCGATGCCGGGCCGCAGCACCTTGACCGCGACGGCAGCCCCCTCGCTGGTGACGGCATAATGCACCTGGGCGATCGAGGCGGCGGCCACCGGCTCGTCCTCGAAGCTCGCGAAGAGCTCTGCGAGCGGCTTGCCGAGCTCGGCCTCGATCGTGGCGCGCGCTTCCTCGGGCGCAAACGGCGGGAGCCGGTCCTGGAGTGCGGAGAGATCCTCCGCCATGCGCTCGCCCAGGATATCCGAGCGCACGGAGAGCGCTTGGCCGAGCTTGATGAAGCTGGGGCCGAGCTCCTGCAGCGCAAGCGCGAGGCGCTCGCCCGGCCGGCCGGCCTCTTTCGTCCGTCGCGCGACGACGCGCGCGAGGAGGACGATGGGCGGCGCGAGCCCGGCCTCCTCGAGCGGGAAGAGTGCCGCATGGCGCGCAAGCGTGCGCGCGATCACAAGGAGACGAGCCACGTGGCGGAGTGTGGCGATCATCGCCGCCTTGGCTTAGAGCCGCCAGGCGGAGTGGAGGGCCGCGATGCCGCCCGAGAAATTGCGAAAGCGCACGAGGCCGAGCCCGGCGCTCGCGACGCGCTTGGCGAGCTCCTTCTGCGGCGGGAAGCGGCGGATGCTCTCGACAAGATACTGGTAGGCCTCGCGGTTTCCCGTGACCCGCTCGCCGAGCCAGGGGACGAGCGCGAAGGAGTAGCGCTCGTAGAGCTCGGCCAAGAGCGGGACGGTGACGCGGCTGAATTCGAGGCAGAAGAAGCGCCCGCCGGGCTTGAGCACGCGCCGCACCTCCTTGAGCGCCGCGTCGATGTCGGTCACGTTGCGCAGCCCGAACGCGATCGTGTAGGCGTCGATGCTGTGATCGGCGATGGGAAGCGCCTCGGCGTCGCCGACGAGCCAGTCGATGCCGCCGAGCTTGCCGCGGTCGAGCGCCCGGTCGCGGCCGCGGCGCACCATCGCCTCGCTCACGTCGCAGACCGCGACGCGCGCCTCTCCCCGCGTGCGCTCCAACAGGCGAAGGGCGATGTCGCCCGTGCCGCCGGCCACGTCGAGCAGGAGCTCGCCTGCGCGCGGCGCCACAAGCTCGACCATGGCGTCCTTCCACAGCCGATGGATGCCGCCGCTCATCAGGTCGTTCATCAGGTCGTAGCGCAAGGCGACCCGGTCGAACACTTCGCGCACGAGCCGCCCCTTGACGCCATGGGGCACCCGGCGGAAGCCGAAATCGGCTTCCTCGGCCCTATCTTCGCGCTCGTTCTCGCGTCCGTCTTGCGACATGCAGCGGACCATAGCGCAGCCTCCCCCTATAGGCTAGCTTGGCCAAGGAGATTGGTCTTATGCCCGAGCTGCCCGAAGTCGAGACGGTCTGCCGCGGTCTGGCCGCCAAGCTCGTGGGCCGGCGCCTCGCGCGCGTCATCGCACGGCGCCGCGACCTGCGTGCCCCGCTGCCCGCGCGCTTTGCCGAAAAGCTCGAGGGGCGCAAGGTCGAGGGCATCGATCGGCGCGCCAAATACATCCTCATCCGTCTCGAGGGCGGGGTCGTGCTGCTCGCCCACCTCGGCATGTCGGGCCGCATGGTGATCGCCGATCACGCCCCGCCGGGCCCCCACGACCACGTCATCTTCGTGACCGACGACGGCACCGAGGTGCGTTTCTGCGATCACCGCCGCTTCGGCCTCATGACGCTCACCTCGGAGGCGGCTTGGCGGAAGCATCCCTTGCTCAGGGGCCTGGGGCCTGAGCCGCTGGGCAATGGCTTCAATGGTGCTGTGCTCTCGGCTGCCCTTGGCGGAAAGGCAACGTCGATCAAGGCGGCCCTCCTCGACCAGCGCGTGGTCGCCGGATTAGGCAACATATATGTGTGCGAAAGCCTCTATCGCGCCGGCGTGTCGCCGCGCCGGCTCGCCGGCTCCTGCGTCGGCGCGCGTGCCGAGCGGCTCGTGGCCGCCATCCGCGCCGTGCTCGAGGAGGCGATCGCGGCCGGCGGCTCCTCCTTGCGCGACCACGTGCAGCCCTCGGGCGAGCTCGGCTACTTCCAGCATCGCTGGGCGGTCTACGGGCGCGAGGGCGAGGCCTGCCCGCGCTGCGCCGCCGCGGGCGAGGCTTGCCGCATCAAGCGCATCCAGCAGTCCGGCCGCTCAAGCTTTTTCTGTTCTCGCCGGCAGCGCTGAGGTAAAAGCCGAATCCGATGCCTTCATTCTTATTCATGCCGGGTCCGAGAAGGGCGCGCGCCATGCGCGCGTTGGGGCTTTGTTTGGCCCTCCTGGCGCTCGTTCCCGCAAGCATCGCTACCTACGCGGCGGACGCTTTCGTCACCGGCACCGAGGATGTGCCGCTCATGCCCGGCCTCGCCATCGTGGACGGCGCAGGTCTCGTGTTCGACACCCCGCAGGGCCGGATCGTCGAGGCCTATGCCAAGGGCAAGGCCCAGCGGGACGCCGTGCTCGACTTCTATGCGGCGACGCTGCCGCAGCTCGGCTGGCAGGCGCTGAGCCGCACCTCCTACCGGCGCGAGGGCGAGACCTTGCGCCTCGAGCTCTATGAGGAGGGCGGCGGGCTCACGCTCCGCTTCTACCTCTCGCCGAGCTGACGACGCGCAGCCCTGCCGCCGACCCCACCGTCCGTCTCAGGGAAGGAACAAGCGATGGCCTACGAGCACATCATCGTCGAGACCCGCGGCCCTGTGGGCCTCATCACCCTCAATCGCCCGCAGGCGCTCAACGCGCTGTGCACGCCGCTGATCCGCGAGCTGGGCACGGCACTCGACGGCTTCGAGGGCGACGACGCGATCGGCGCCGTGGTCATCACGGGCAGCGAGAAGGCCTTTGCCGCCGGCGCCGACATCAAGGAGATGCAGCCGCAGAGCTTCGTCGACGTCTATCTGGGCGACTTCATCACCAGAGGTTGGGAGCGCGTCACCGGCTGCCGCAAGCCGATCATCGCCGCCGTCGCCGGCTTTGCGCTAGGTGGGGGCTGCGAGATGGCGATGAGGTGCGATTTCATCATCGCCGCCGACAACGCCCGCTTCGGCCAGCCCGAGATCAGGCTCGGCACCATCCCCGGTGCCGGCGGCACGCAGCGCCTGCCCCGCTTCGTCGGCAAGGCGAAGGCGATGGAGATGGTGCTGACCGGGCGCATGATGGACGCGGCCGAAGCCGAGCGGGCGGGCCTGGTGAGCCGGGTCGTGCCGCTCGCCGAGCTCCTGCCCGAGGCGATGAAGGTTGCCGAGGCGATCGCCAAGCTCTCCCGCCCTTCGGTCTTCATGGCGAAGGAGGCGGTGAACCGCGCCTTCGAGAGCACGCTCGCCGAGGGCATCCGCTACGAGCGCCGGCTCTTCCACTCGACTTTTGCGCTTGCCGACCAGAAGGAGGGCATGCAGGCCTTCATCGACAAGCGTCCGCCCAACTTCAAGAACCGATAGCTTCTTAAAGAGCCGACGGCATCAAGCACCCTCTGCGGGCGGGCGAAGGCGCTTCCTCCGCGAGCGTGGCGGCGCTTGACGGAGCCCGGCTCCGCCGCTATAACCCGCCGCTCGTGCGCGCGTGAGCCTTCCACCCGAGCCCCTTTTATTTCCCGAGCGCGCGAGAGTAGACACACCAGGTGAGACATGGCGCATCATAAGTCGGCGAAGAAGCGCATTCGGCGGAACGAAGCACGGCACGAGATCAATCGCGCGCGCCTGAGCCGGCTGCGCAGCTTCACCCGCAAGACCGAGGCTGCGATCGCAAGCGGCGACAAGAGCGCCGCGGAGACGGCCTTCCGCGCGATGCAGCCGGTGCTGCAAAGCGCGATCACCAAGGGTGCCATTCACCGCAACACGGTGGCGCGCAAGCTCTCGCGTCTCTCCGTGCGCATCAAGGCGCTTGAGCGGCGAACCTGACGTAGCGCTTGAAACCGCAGCCGCAATGTCGCGGTGCTGCCATCGCTTTTTCGCCGAACCGTCGCACAAGGGACTCCCAATTGTTATCAAATCATCAAAAATTCCCTCCGTTCCCTTTTCGTCTTATTGCGCGCCGCGTCGGCCGCGAGTAGATTCGCTTCGCGCGCGGTGATCGACCGTCGCCGCACAGGTGATCGCAATCGCAGTCAAATTTTCCATGCAGGAGGAGCTCGCGGGCAGCCGAGGTGGGATGTCTCGCCCGATTTGAGACCTCGCTGCGGAAAAGTTCGGGGTGGCAGCAAAAACCGCCGATCTGAGAACAAGAAAGGCCGTCGAAGGTTATGGATCGAGCGAGATTCTTCGGCCGTTACGGGGAGGCCGTCGGGGTGGAATTCCTGCATCTCTTCGAGCGCCGGAGCGGCGAGGCGTTTGTGCTTGCGATTTGCCTCGGCCGGTGACGACGGGACGCGATCGGGCAAGCGCGCAAGGGGTCGGGCACGGAGCCGGTTGGGGGCCGGCGTGGCTTCGGGGTAGGATCGGGCCATGGCGGAAAGCGCTTATCCTTATAAGGTCGATGCGCAATGGGCGCGGGTTCGCGGGCGGCTGCGCGCTGAATTCGGCGAGGCGGCCTATAAGAGCTGGCTCAAGCCGCTCACGTTCAAGTCGTTCGAGGGAGGCCTCGTCAGGCTGAGCGCGCCCACGCGCTTCATGCGCGACTGGGTCGCGACCCATTATGCCGACCGCATCAAGAGCTTCTGGCAGGGCGAGAACGCCGCGGTGCGCGCGGTCGACTTCCTGGTCGAGACCGTGCGCGAGACGGCTACGCGCGCGAAGGGGAAGGCCGATGCCGAGCAGGTCCCCGAGGCCGCCGAGCCCGAGCACGACGCGCGCGCGAACCGCTCCGCCCCGCTCGATCCGCGCTTCACCTTCGAGAACTTCGTGGTCGGCAAGCCGAACGAGCTTGCCCATGCCGCGGCGCGCCGGGTCGCCGAGTCCAACACGGTGCCGTTCAATCCGCTTTTCCTCTATAGCGGCGTCGGCCTCGGCAAGACCCACCTCATGCACGCCATCGCCTGGCACATCCGCAAGCGCGACCCCAATCGGCCGGTCATCTATCTCTCGGCCGAGAAGTTCATGTACCAGTTCATCCGCGCGCTGCGCTACAAGGACACCGTCGCCTTCAAGGACCAATTCCGCTCGGTGGACGTGCTGATGATCGACGATGTGCAGTTCATCAGCGGCAAGGACTCGACCCAGGAGGAGTTCTTCCACACCTTCAACGCGCTCGTCGACCAGAACCGCCAGATCATCATCTCGGCCGACAAATCGCCGTCCGATCTCGAGGGCCTGGAGGAGCGCCTGCGCTCGCGCCTCGGCTGGGGCCTCGTCGCCGACATCCATCCCACGAGCTACGAGCTGCGCCTCGGCATCCTCCAATCCAAGGCCGAATCGATGGGCGCCCAGATCCCCGGCAAGGTGATGGAGTTCCTCGCCCACAAGATCACCTCGAACGTGCGCGAGCTCGAGGGCGCCTTGAACCGCATCGTGGCGCATTTGACCCTCGTGGGCCGTCCGATCACGCTCGAGACCACGCAGGAGGTGCTGCACGACCTCTTGCGCGCCAACGACCGCCGGGTCACCATCGAGGAGATCCAGAAGCGCGTCGCCGAGCACTTCAACATCCGCGTCTCCGACATGCACTCGGCGCGCCGCGCGCGCGCCGTGGCGCGGCCGCGCCAAGTCGCCATGTATCTCGCCAAGCAGCTCACCGCGCGCTCGCTCCCCGAGATCGGCCGCAAATTCGGCGGCCGCGACCACACGACCGTCATGCACGCGGTACGCAAGGTGGACGAGCTGCGCACCACCGACGCGAGCTTCTCCGACGACGTGGAGCTGTTGCGCCGCATGCTCGAGGCTTAACCGATCGAATTGGCATAACGGGTTAGAGGACGGCCCTCCGCCCGCGCCAAAATTGCTTCTGAGCCCAAAACTTATGCTATAGTGCTGCCCCGCTCATGGGCGCCCTTCGGGCGCCGCCGGGCGGGGCCTCTGGCGATGCGATCGCCGCCTCTTGGATGAGCGTTCCTTGGGTCAATTGCTCGGCTCCGATCCGTCATGAAACTCACCATCGAACGTGCGGCCCTTCTGCGCTCGCTCGCCCATGTGCAGAGCGTGGTGGAGCGGCGCAACACGATCCCGATCCTCGCCAACGTGCTCATGCAGGCGAAGGCGGGCTCGGTCGGGCTGACCGCGACCGATATGGACCTCGAGATCGTCGAGTCCGCACCCGCCGAGATCGCGCAGGAGGGCTCCACCACGGCACCCGCGCACACCTTCTACGATATCGTGCGCAAGCTGCCCGAGGGCGCCCAGGTGCGCCTCGAGGCGCAGGGCGAGCGCTCCCAGCTCCTCATCAAATGCGGGCGCTCCCAGTTCACCCTGCAGACGCTGCCGCCCGAGGACTTCCCGGTGATGACCGGGGGCGAGCTGCCGACCGAATTCAGCCTTGCGGCCGGCGAGCTGAGGAGCCTCATCGACCGCACCTCCTTCGCGATCTCGACCGAGGAGACGCGCTATTACCTGAACGGCATCTACCTTCACGGCGCCGAGCAGGACAAGGTCAAGTTCCTGCGTGCGGCGGCGACCGACGGCCATCGCCTGGCGCGAGTCGAGATGGCGCTGCCCGCGGGGGGCGAGGGCATGCCGGGCGTGATCGTGCCGCGCAAGACGGTCATCGAGGTGCGCAAGCTGATCGACACCACCGAGGCGCCGGTCGCGATCGGGCTCTCCGAGACGCGCATCCGCTTCGGTTTCGACGACACGGTGCTCACCTCCAAGCTGATCGACGGCACCTTCCCGGACTATGAGCGGGTCATCCCGCAGCACAACGACAAGGTGCTCGAGGTCGATCGCACGGAGTTCGCCAATGCGGTCGACCGCGTCTCGACCATCTCGACGGAAAAGTCCCGCGCGGTGAAGCTCTCGCTCGCGGACGGCACGCTGACGCTCTCCGCCAGCAGCCCGGAGGCGGGCAGCGCCACCGAGGAGCTCGAGGTGAAGTACAACGCGGGCGCCATCGAGATCGGCTTCAACTCCCGCTATCTCCTGGACATCACCAAGCAGATCGAGGGCGAGGGCGCCAGGTTCGAGATGTCGGATGCGGCATCGCCCACCGTGGTTCGCGACGTGGCGGACCAGAGCGCTCTTTATGTCCTGATGCCGATGCGGGTGTGAGGGACTCAGCGCGCCATAGCTTCGAGGAGAGCGCTCCCGCACCTGCGAGTGCCGCGGCGCCGGCGGGGCGGCTTTGGCTGCGGCGCCTTGTGCTCGGCGATTTCCGCTCTTACGGAGCGTTACGTCTCGAGGTCGACGCGCGGCCCGTGGTGCTGACCGGACCCAATGGTGCCGGCAAGACCAATCTTCTCGAGGCCCTCTCGTTCATGGCACCTGGCCGCGGCTTGCGGCGCGCGCGGCTCGAGGAGGTGAGCCGGCGCGGTGCCGGTGCTGGCATCCCTTGGGCGGTTGCCGCGACGGTCGTGACGGCCGAGGGCGTGCTCGAGATCGGCACGGGCCGCGATCCCGAGGCGGGGCCTCTTTCGCTGCGCCGGCTCGTGCGCATCGACGGCAAGGCGGCGCGCAGTCACGCGGAGCTCGCGCGCCACCTGGCCGTGCTGTGGGTGACGCCCGAGATGGACCGGCTCTTCCAGGAGGGCTCGAGCGCGCGCCGGCGCTTTCTCGACCGCATGGTCTATGGCCACGATGCGGAGCATGCCGCGCGCGTCGCCGCCTACGATCACGCGCTCAGGGAGCGCGCGCGGCTCTTGCGCGAGGGCTCGAGGGATACCATCTGGTTGCACGCCTTGGAGGACGCCATGGCGGAGACCGGCGTCGCCATCGCGGCGGCGAGACGCCGGCTCGTGCGGCGGCTCAGAGGCTCGCTCGAGCTCGGCCGCGGACCCTTCCCCGCCGCCTCGATATCGCTTCAAGGCACGCTCGAGGGTTGGCTCGACGAGGGCCCGGCGCTCGCCGCCGAAGAGCGCTTCCGCGCCCTCCTCGCCGCTTCGCGCGCCGAGGACGCCGTCGCGGGGAGTGCCAAGGACGGGCCGCACCGAAGCGATCTCGCGGTCAGCCACCGCGCGAGCGGCATGCCGGCAGCACTCTCCTCGACCGGCGAGCAGAAGGCCCTCCTGCTCTCGCTGGTGCTGGCGCACGCGCGTCTCGAGACGCTCGAGCGCGGGAGCGCACCGCTCCTCCTGCTGGATGAGGTTGCGGCCCACCTCGACCGGGTGCGGCGCACGGCGCTCTACGAGGAGCTGGCCGCCCTCGGCAGCCAGGCCTGGCTCAGCGGCACGGACGAGGCGATGTTCGAGAGCCTGGGGGCCGGCGCCCAGCATTTCCGCGTGGTCGACGGCAACGTCGTGCCGCGGTGAAGGACAAGGCAAGGCGATGACGGAGAAAGAGAGAGAGAAGAAGCCGGTCGAGAGGAAACGCGCCCAAGCGCAAGCGAGCGGCGAGGAGACCTACGACGCCCACTCGATCAAGGTTCTGCGCGGGCTCGACGCCGTGCGCAAGCGGCCGGGCATGTATATCGGCGACACCGACGACGGCTCCGGCCTCCATCACATGGTCTACGAGGTGGTCGACAACTCTGTCGACGAGACGCTTGCCGGCTATTGCGACCGCATCGAGGTGACGCTCAATGCCGACGGCTCGGTCACCGTCAAGGACAACGGGCGCGGCATTCCCGTCGACATCCACGCGGAGGAGCGTGTCTCCGCCGCCGAGGTCATCATGACCCAGCTCCATGCCGGCGGTAAGTTCGACCAGAACGCCTACAAGGTCTCGGGCGGGCTGCACGGCGTCGGCGTGTCGGTGGTGAACGCGCTCTCCGAGCTCCTCGAGATGCGCATATGGCGCGACGGTGCCGAGCACGTCATGCGCTTCCGCGACGGCGTGCCCGAGGCCCCGCTTGCGGTCGTCGGCCCGCACGCCGGCCGCTCCGGCACCGAGATCACCTTCCATCCCTCGAGGAAGGTCTTCACCAAGACCGAGTTCGACTACGCCACCCTCGAGCACCGCATGCGCGAGCTCGCCTTCCTCAATTCCGGCGTCTACCTCAAGCTCACCGACGCGCGCGGGCTGCAGCCGAAGTCGGTCGAGCTCCACTACGAGGGCGGCATCGAGGCCTTCGTTAAGTGGCTCGACCGCTCCAAGACGGTGCTCCATCAGGGCCCGATCGTGCTCGAAGGCACGCGCGACGGGGTCACGGTCGGTGCTGCGCTGCAGTGGAACGACAGTTACCACGAGACCATGCTGTGCTTCACCAACACCATCCCGCAACGCGACGGCGGCACCCATCTCGCCGCCTTCCGCGCAGCCCTCACGCGCACCGTCAACAGCTACGCCAACGAGCAGGGCATCGCCAAGAAGGAGAAGGTGCAGCTCACCGGCGACGACATGCGCGAGGGGCTCACCTGCGTGCTCTCCTGCAAGGTGCCGGACCCGAAGTTCTCCTCGCAGACCAAGGACAAGCTCGTCTCCTCGGAGGTGCGCCCCGTGGTCGAGGGCATCGTGGGCGACAAGCTCAAAGCGTGGTTCGAGGAGCACCCCACGGACGCCAAGCGCATCGTGGGCAAGGTGGTCGAGGCGGCGGCGGCGCGCGAGGCCGCGCGCAAGGCGCGCGAGCTCACGCGGCGCAAGGGCGCTCTCGACATGGCCTCGCTCCCCGGCAAGCTCGCCGACTGCCAGGAGCGCGACCCCGCCAAGTCGGAGCTCTTCATCGTCGAGGGCGATTCAGCGGGCGGCTCCGCCAAGCAGGGCCGCGACCGCGCGCGCCAGGCGATCCTCCCCTTGCGCGGCAAGATCCTCAACGTCGAGCGCGCGCGCTTCGACAAGATGCTGGGCTCGGCCGAGATCGGCACCCTCATCTCGGCGCTCGGCACCGGCATCGGGCGCGAGGACTTCGACGCCTCCAAGCTGCGCTACCACAAGATCATCATCATGACAGACGCGGACGTGGACGGCAGCCACATCCGCACCCTCCTCCTCACCTTCTTCTACCGCCAGATGCCCGAGCTCATCGGCCACGGCCACCTCTTCATCGCCCAGCCGCCGCTCTATCGCGCCAAGCGCGGGGCCTCCGAGGTCTATCTCAAGGACGACCGCGCGCTCGAGGACTACCTCATGGGTGCCGCCCTCGAGGAGGCGCTCTTCACCACCCACGACGGCGTGCAGCACGCGGGTGCGGACTTGCGCCAGATCGTCGAGGAGGCGCGCAAGGTGAAGGCGCTCCTCCAGCCGCTCATCCGCCACATCGGCAATGCCGCCGTGGTCGAGCAGGTGGCGATCGCGGGTGCCTTCAACCCCGAGATCCTCTCGAACCGCACCCAGGCCGAGAAGGCCGCCGCCTACATCGCCTCGCGCCTCGACCGGCTCTCGGCCGAGCACGCGCGCGGCTGGAAGGCCGTCCCGCTCGCCGACGGCGGGCTCGAGTTCACCCGCACCCTCCGCGGGGTCGCCGAGCGCCACGTGATCGACGGCTCGGTGATCCGCTCGGCCGAGGCCCGGCGCGTCGACGCCTTCGCGGGCAAGCTGCAGCAGCTCTACGTCAAGCGCGGCAAGTTCACCGCGAAGGAGCGCGAGGTCCTCATCGCGGGGCCCATTGGCCTCGTGGATGCGGTGATGGAGCTCGGCCGCAAGGGTGTCACGATCCAGCGCTACAAGGGGCTCGGCGAGATGAACCCGGAGCAGCTCTGGCAGACCACCCTCGATCCCCAGGCGCGCACCTTGCTCCAGGTCAGGGTCGAGCACACCGACGAGGCGGAGGAGGTGTTCTCTACCCTCATGGGCGACGTGGTCGAGCCGCGCCGCGACTTCATCCAGCAGAACGCGCTCAAGGTGGCGAATCTGGACGTGTAGTGCGGCGCAGCCCGCAGCGTGCGAATGGGCCACTGGCTTGACACGACGACGATACCGTATTACGTTGTAATACACACCGAGCGGGCCAGAACGAATCGATATGCATTTTCTGGGTCGTCATTCCGGACAAGCAAATCCTTGTGTAACAAGGATTTGCGCGATCCGGAATCCATGGCCGGGCCGGGATCGGCGTCACCATGGATTCCGGATAGCAAGGCTCGCAACCCGGAAAAGCCAGCTTTTCCGGGGCTCGCCTAAGCTTCGGGAATGACGACGACCCGAATGTCGATTGGATCTAGCCCAATGCGCAAGGTCGTTTCCATCCGTCTCGATGAGGGCATGCTCGCCGCGGCCAAGGCGCGCGCGCGGCAGCGCCGCCGCACCTTGACGAATTATGTCGAGGGGCTGATCGAAGGCGATTTCCGCCCACGCGAGAGAGAGAAAGAGGAGGGGAGCGAGCGCGCGCCGGGGGCGCTGCTCATCCACGTCATCCGTACGCTTAAGGCGCACCGGCCCGGGCTCGAGCGCATGGGCGTGCGCCACGCGGCGGTGTTCGGCTCGCTCGCGCGCGGTGAGGAGCGGCCGGAGAGCGACGTGGACATTCTCATCGAAACCGATCCCGCGGTCGTGCACAGCCTCTTCGCCTATGGCGGTATCCAGCAGTCGCTCGAGGATTGGATCGGCCGGCCGGTCGATCTCGCCGGCAAGGAGCGCCTGCGTCCAGGTGCGGCCGCCGAGGTGGAGCGCGACGCGATCCATGCCTTCTAGCAAGCACCTCGACCGGCTCGAGGACATCGTGACGAACTGCGAGCGCATCGCGCGTCACACGGCCGGCATGTCGCGCGAGGCTTATTTCGCCGACGAGAAGACGATCGACGCGGTCGATCGCTGCCTCGAGCGCATCAGCGAGGCGGCCGTGAAACTGGGGCCCGAGCTCGACGGGCGTTATCGCGATGCGCCCTGGAAAGAGGCGCGCGGCATCGGAAACATTCTGCGCCATAAATACGACGAGATCGTCGACGATCTCATCTGGGCGAGCATCGCGACGGATATCCCGCGTCTCTGCGAGAGCGCGCTGAAAGAGATCCACCGCCTCAAATCATCCGCCGATGATGGCGGCACTACCGCCTAGGGCTGGGACCGGCTCGCCTCGCCCTCCTCCGTCGTTCCGTATTGCTCGACCAGCCCTTTCCACAGCGCGATGAGCTCGTTCTGCCCGGGATTGCCGGTTGGCTTCGGGCGCACGGCGGTGTGCACGAGGACGAGTTTCGCGGCCGGATCGACGAAGGTCGCCTGGCCGTGGATGCCGAGGAGCGCGAAGTCGCGCCGCGGCCCCGGCATGATCCATACCTGATAGCCGTAGCCGTAAAAGCGCGTCATCGTGCCGGGGGCCAGGAAGTTTCCCGGTGCTGCCGCCGTGGTGGCGTCGATCACCCATTGGCGCGGGATCACCTGCTCGCCGCGCCAGGCCCCGTCGTTGGCAAGGAGCAGCCCGAGCCGGCCCCAGTCGCGCAAGACCGCGTTGAAACAGCAGAAGGTCGCCTCCTGCCCCGAGGCGTCGACGATCCAGGAGGCGTCGGCCTCGGTCCCGATGCGCTGCCAAATGCGCGAGGCGAGATAGTCCGCGAGCGGCATCTTGACCGCGCGCGTGAGGATGAGGCCCAAGAGCTCGGTGTCGATGCTGGCGTAATACCAGAAGCTGTCCGGTGCTGCGATGCGGCTATTGAACTTCATGATCGCGGCGACGTCGCCGGGGCCGCCCGGGCGCCAGAGCTCGCGATTGAGCTTCGCCGCGTCGTCGGTGCCGTCATAAGTCTCGCTGTAGGCGATGCCCGAGGCCATGTGCAGAAGCGCCTTGATCGGCGTACGGCCGAACTCGCTGTCTTTGAGCTCGGGCACGTAGGCCGAGGCCGGATCGTCGATGGAGCGGATCGCGCCCTCCGAGATCGCGATGCCGACCAGCATGGCGGTGATGGTCTTGGCCATGGACTGCGAGGTAAAGCGGTCCTTGTCGCTGCGGGCGTAGCGGTAATGCTCGAAGAGGATGGTGTCGCCCTTGAGGATCAAGAGACCGGTCACCGGATGGCGCTCGAGATAGTCGGCGAGCGTATGGCGCTCGCCCTGGTAACGATAGCTGAGCGAGATCTCCTCGGGCGCGCGCCACAGGATCGAGGGTGTCGCGGCGCGGCCGACCGGATGCGCGGCAAGCACGCTGTCGAAGTGACTGAAGGAGCCTACGAGGAAGCGCTGCTCGCGGAAAGTGCCGGGCTTGCCGACGGGGTAATTCTCCGCGGCGCCGTAGGCCGCGGCATCGGGACCGGTGTCGGAGAAGACGGGGACGGCATCGGCAGCCGCAAGCGACGGTGCGAGGAGGAAAGCGGCGAGAATAGAGGCCCGCATCGCAAGAATGCCGCGCATCGTGCAGCTCGCTCCCTCGTCGAAGACGCGAAAACAATAGGTCGTCGTCAGGCGCTGGCCAAGAGGGGGCAGAGCTGCGTCTGCGCTCACGGCCCGCCTCGAGGCACCCCCCCGCGTCCCCTTGCCGTCGCCACCGCGAGCCAGAAGGCGAGGGCGGAGAGGCACGACGCCGCGAAGATCGCCCACAGCACGGGCTGATAGCCGCCCCAGGCGGCCCACAGCGTCGCTACCGCGAACGGGGCCGCGGCCATCGCGAAATTGTTGGGCAAGGCGAGCGTGCCGTTGATGGCGCCATAGCCCTCCCTCCCGATGAGGTCGGACACCGCCGTGCCGCGCACGATCGTCATGATGCCGTTGCCCAAGCCGTAGAGTGCTGCAAAAGCGGCCTTATGTAGCTGTCTCACCAGCATATTTTGTGTCTCGCGGCACTCCCGCGATATGCCCCTCCGTCAACCGACTAGGGCATAGGGGATAGCCATGACAACCCATTGCCAAGAGGGCTATCGGCAGCTATTTTGTTGGCTGCGCGTTCGACTGTGGCTCAAAAGGACACCTGCGATGAAGTCAAAGGCGCTTTCCGTTACGACGCTTCCGGAACGGTTTACAAAAGATCTCGCCGTATTTGAGAATATTAGCGATGATACAATCCAGAAACTGACGCCAGTTTTCGTAGAAATTGAAAAATCCGGCCAAAAAGACACGAATACATTAGCATTGCGTCTAAGTGAAAGCGGCATCAGTGGAAGTGTCTTTAATAGCTTTCTATCCGCCGTTTATTTTGGGAATTTCATGCTTGCCAGATTTAATGACAAGGTCGACGATCTTGTCGATGACCTAATCGAGTCTAAGCATTTATCTAAAGAAGCTGGCGACAAATATTTACAAACACTCAAGACAATAGCTGAATTGGGCGTTGTCACTCCCAGTTTTGAATTTCAATTTCGGGGTTCCCTCCCGCTCATGATAACAATGGAAATTGAGTGTTTAATATTGCCAACCTTCACAGCTAACCCCGATAAAACGGCAAAAGATCAGAAAGACGAATACAAAATAGCTGCGCTACAGCCGGTAATTTTGGTTAATGTTACGACAACATTGGAAAGAGATGACGGTGTAAGTTTTGTACTCACCGAAGTCGAGACGGTCAACATGATCAGGGAATTAGAGATCGCAAGGCGGAAACTAGAGCAGCTCAAAACGCGTCTCGGGAAATGAGGTCTTATGGCACAAAACGAAAATAGGTATACAAATGTGTGGCCGCGTCCTAGGCGGCTGCCTAAGCCTGTTCGGGCTTCTGAAGAATATGAATTTATTGGCCAAATTCTTTTGACATCGGAAAGTGCCGAGGAACGCCGTTATGCCGCAGCCCGCGCATGGTTAGCTGAAACTGAACAACCGACTGAATCGGCATTTAGGTTGAAAGCATGGGCGCGGACCGATCCTTCCGCATTGCTACCTGCTATTGTGTACGAGCGTCTATACGAAGACATCTCGGCCAAGATAGAGGCAGCAGAGAGCCGCATTGTTGCCGCAACGACAGGAGAGGGAGAAAAGACACGGGATAAAATAATTCACACTACCGAAGCGGTTGTCCGCGTTGCGGATTTAATCCAGCGTAACGCGAGAATGACCATTTTCGATTGCATAAGAGAAAATCCGTGGGAAAATATTAAGATTATATGCATGTTTTTTCTTTCACTAATGATATTTAGTATACTTTGCTCGATTTTTTTGGATATTCACTTGGTCAATCCTTTGTTCGCAATCTTGTGCTCTATTGCGTCCGCAGGATTCTGGATGATGGCGAGGTTCGGTAAAACGCGATGATTGGCGTTCATGACTTTATTGTCGCGGGCGTAATGATCCTACTCTTTCTTGTTGTACTCATTGCCTTTACCTGGGCAGTTGGTAAGAAGGCAGCCATTTTGATGAAAATATTGCGCATGGGTGCGAAGAAAGAATTTAAAACAAGTCCTGGATTTTTTTCTTTAGCCATCGTGGCAATTGTGACACTGTTCGGGTTCGGCATTGTGCTTTTATCTGAAGTGTCCAATACGGTAACTAGGTTGCTTCACTCCCCCATTGATGCATCAAGCGGGTCAAATGCGATCGCCATAGCGGCGATTGGCATGGCCGGCATTGTAAACATGATCTTGCTGGGCGTCGCGAATTTCCGTGATCCTCGGTAGGCACACTACGCAATTACGCCCACCTCGGATGCTACTGATCGCTCAGATGCACAGTGTGGCACCCAATCGCCTCTAAGCATTGGATGAAGAACACGGCTGTGAAGCTACCGCGGGCGATCTTGTTCGAGATGTTCCGCTCGTTGTCCTTCACGCCGATATCAGCGAGCTTCCCGGCTAGATCGGCATAGCTGAGGTTCCGCCGCTTCAGCTCGGCCTTGAGCATGCCCTTGACGCGGGCCTGCCAGTCCCTTGATTTTAATACCATTTCTAAAACATCCCATTCGATGCGAAAAAACATCATAATCGATGTTTTTGTCATTGACAAGGGTGCCGTTAAGCACTAGATTTGATGCTCAACAGCATCGAATATGGTGTTTTCATGGCCCAGCACTTCCTCCTTTCCAAAGCCGCCCGGACGCTCTCGCTGAGCGCGGTGGCGCGCATGTCGGATGAGGAGGCTAGGGGGGCCTTCCAGCGCGTCCGCTGGACCGCCAACGGCGGGGAGCCTTACTGCCCGAAGTGCGGGTGCCTCAAGGTCTACGCCTTCGCCACGCGCCCGGTTTGGAAGTGCAGCGCGTGCGCCTATCAGTTCTCCGTCACATCGGGAACCATCTTCGCGGACCGCAAGCGGCCCGTACGCCATTACCTTCTCGCCATCGCGATCTTCGTCAACGGCGTGAAGGGCTACAGCGCGCTCCAACTCTCCCGCGACCTTGATTGCCAGTACAAGACGGCCTTCGTCCTAGCCCACAAATTGCGGGAGGTGATCGAAGCCGAGCAGCGGCAGCCGCGCGAGCTATCGGGCGAGGTCGAGATCGACGGCGCATATTTTGGCTCGACGGTTCGCCACCCGAATGTCAGGGCGGAGCGCGCGGACCATCGGCTCGCGACCGTGCAAACCGGGAAACGCCAAGTCGTTGTGGTCATGCGTGAGCGTGGGGGCCGGTCGCTTCCCGTCGTGGTCGGCAAAGAGAGTGACGCGGTTCCGATGATCCGCGACCGCGTCGCATCGGGCACGATCGTTCATGCCGACGAAGGGGGCGGATGGGACGTGCTGCACGCCTCGTACGACATGCGGCGGATCAATCACTCGATCGCCTATAGCCTCGACGGCGCTTGCACCAATCAGGCGGAAAGCTATTTCTCGCGCCTTCGCCGTTCCGAGATTGGCGTCCATCATCGGGTCTGCGGCCGGCTGTTGGGCCGCTACGCATCCGAAATGAGTTGGCGTGAGGATAACCGCCGCGTGAGCAACGGCGAGCGATTCCATGCGGTCGCTGCACTCGCCGCGCGGCACCCGCTGTCCGAAGAATGGCGCGGCTATTGGCAGAGAGGGAAGGCGGCATAATGGCTAACGAGCACGTACTGAGCGGCCTCATGGCGAAGCGCGCCGAGATTTCTGGTCAGATCGAGACGATGCGACGCGAGATGCGCCAGCTCGTCATGGCGATCGACCATATCGACGCGGCCATCCGCATTTTCGATCCGAACGCGGACCTTGACGACATCAAGCCGAAGATGCCGCCGCGTCATTCGGCCTTTCGCGGCGAGGTCTCGCGGATCGTGCTCAACACCCTGCGGAAAGCCGACAGGCCACTGCCCGTGTCGGAGATCACGCTTCACGTCCTAGCCGGGCGCGGGCTCAATGCGGACGACAAGCCCTTTACGCGGGTGCTCGCGCGTCGTGTCGGCGCTTGTTTGAGGAACCTGCGGCGCAAGGGATTGATCCGGCTCGCGCGCGAGGTCGGGCAAGCGGGGCTGTGGGAGATCGTGCGCTAATCCGCAGGGATTCGCTTTTCGTGGTAGCCCCGCTCAAACATCGAATCCAACTCGCGGATAAGAATATGGGCCGCGATGTCACTTTCCTTGCTCCCTCGCCGCAGCCGCACGAGGTGGGTTAGGTAGCGATAGTGATGCATCGGCAACGTCACTTGAAATGAGTGCGACGGCTTATCCGGCGAGGGCGGCGGTGCTGTCTGCGGCGATTCGTCTGTCATTTGCTGCCCCCTCTATGTCTGACCATCGCCGGACTTTAGTCCGGCAGGAATCGGACTGCGGTCCGATAATAGTCCTTGACGTGCCTACGCGGGAGGGGCAGGATACAAAAACAGGACGGGCGCCCGAAAGCGCCCGCCCCTCCTGGCTAAGGATCAGAAGTGGCCCCGTCGCGAGCGGGGCCATTTCTTCAGGTGGGCACGGATAGTTTCCCACCGGCCGAACCTGCACCTGAGGTAACTCCTTACGGAGACTATCCTGCCCCAGGGCAGTCCGAAAGCGAATGCAGCCATGTGCTGCTCCGCCATGGTGGGCAGGTTTCGGCCTGCCGACCTCGGAGCGCCCGATGCGCCCCGCCGACCCAGGGCGGGGGCGCCGTCCTTAGACGGAGGGCAACGGCTTCATTCGCCGCAAAGAAAGAAGCACACAAAATAGCGGCAGTCAATGCCGGGTTGTCCACAAGTCCTTGTTATATGTGGATAGTTCTGTGGATAACTGGCGGATCCTGCGACGAAGCGCGGATTTCGCTCGCCACTTGGTATGGTGGGAAGATCACAGGGCGCGGCGCATCAATTTGAAATTGGCATGACCTTATAAAGCAGAGCCCCGCCATGAGCATTGCGGCTAGGGCAAGGATTCTTCGCGATGAACGGCCGTGACGCCGGCGTCCATAAACGACGCAGAAAATAAGGTAGATGATGCCGGAGGCCAGATAGGTGGGGTCTAGGTCGGTCACCGAGCGCTCCTCTTCATTGAGGCACTTGATGACTGACAGGGGGTATGGGGGCACACTTTTACGGAAACAACAAGGGGAAAGTAAGAGTGTTGCGAAGAGATCGCACTAAAAGACGCAACAATATTGCTGAATATGCCCGGTACTTTACGATATGCCAGCCTTGGCTGCCGAGTGCCCAATTTTTGGTGAGACAGCTACCTAATACCGTGCAAAAGCGACGAGTGCCGCGAGGCTCGAAGGCAAGAGGAGGAGGGCCAAGAGGGAGAGGGGGATCGCCAGCACATTGAGGCTGCCGAGAACCTCGGCGCCGAGCTTGGCGCCGAGGCCGAAGAGGACGAGGCGGCCGGCGACCTGCATGGGGCCGATGACCGCGATGCACGACACGATGGTGGCCGCATCGACGCCGCGCTCGCTCAAGAGCGGGACAAGATGGAAGGTGACCGAGGATGAGGTGGCCGCTGCGGCCGCGAAGGAGGCGAGCAGGCACCAGAAGGTCGCCCTGCCCATCGCCCTCCTGAGCGGCGAGAGGCCGGCGGCAGCGTCTTGGACCGCGGGCGGCGCGCTCTTTCGCACTTTTCTCCCTGCGCCGGGCAGGAAAAGCGCATGGAGGGTTGCCGGAACGAGGTTGCAGAGCGCGAGCGCTGCGAGCGCTGCGCGCCAGCCGAGCTCCTCCACGAGGAGCTCGGTGAGCGGAATGAAGACGGTGCTGGCGAAGCCGGCGACCAGCGTCAGCGTCAGGATCGCCTTGCGGAAGCCGGGGCCGAAGTCGCGCGTGAGCACCGCAAAGGCCGGGTCGTAAAGCACGCTCGCGAGCACCGCTCCCAGAAGCGCCCAGATGACGTAGAAAGCCGCCAGGCTCTCGACGCGTGACCAGGCGAAGAGCAGCGCGGCGGCGCTCAACGAGCCGAGCGTCATCAAGGCGCGGCCGCCGCGCCGGTCGATCCAGGCGCCGACCGGCAATCCGCTCAAGCCGGTGATGAGGAGCCCGAGCGAAAGCGCGCCATTGAGCTCGGTCTTGGACCAGCCGAGCTCGCGCTGCATCGGAATGACGAAGAGGGAGAAGCTGTAATAGAGCGAGCCCCAGGAGACGAGCTGCGCCGCGGCGAGCGTCCACACGAGCCACGTCCGCGAGCGCGCACGCGGGCCCGCCGCCCCGTCGGGCAACGCGTCCGCGCGGGCGCGGGCCAGCCGCCCCGCCGGGCAACGCGTCCGCGCGGGCGATCGCTGCGCCCTCTTCGTTGCCGTCCGCCATGGGGCGACCCTCCGCCCGCGCAAGCGGGCGCTCCGCCGGCCAACACAGCTTGAGGCCGCGCGAGACCAAAGGAAAATTTAATGTTATTATCCGATCCATAAGGGAATCTTTGACATGCGCGGCCTCAATCTCGATCAGCTGCGGACCTTTGCCGACGTGAGCGCGCTTGGCAGCTTCTCTGCCGCCGCGGCGCGGCTCAACCTCACGCAGCCCGCGGTCAGCTTGCAGGTACGGCAGCTCGAGCGGCGTCTCGGCGTGCGCCTCATCGAGCGCGTCGGCAAGCGCGCCCAGCCGACCGCGGCCGGTCGCGATCTCCTCCGCCATATAAGCAAGATCGACGAGGCCGTGGCCGACGCCGTGGAAGCGGTCGCCTACCACGCAACGGGAACGGTGGGCCGGGTCCGCCTGGGCACGGGTGCGACTGCCTGCATCTATCTTCTGCCCGCGGTGCTGCGCGAGCTGCGCCGGCGCTTTCCCTCCTTGGAGATCGCGGTGAGCACCGGCAACACGCCGGACATTCTGAGATCGCTCGAGGAGAACGTGCTCGACGTGGCGCTCGTGACCCTGCCGGCGCCGGGGCGCATCTTCCAGGTGACGCCGGTCGTCAAGGACGAGCTCGTCGCCATCTTCCCCGCCGCCGGCGGCAGCGTGCCGCGGCTCGTGAGCGCGTCCGAGCTCGCAAAGCTGCCCGTGGTCGTCTATGAGCCGGGCGGCTATTCGCGGCGTCTCATCGACGATTGGTTCGCGCGCGCCGGCTTGTCGCTCAGGCCGGTGATGGAGCTGGGCAGTGTCGAGGCGATCAAGGAGCTCGTCGCGGCCGGGCTCGGCTGCGGCGTGCTGCCGCGCTTGGCCCTCAAGGGACGCGGCAAGCGCGACCGGCTCCTCGTCCGCCCGTTGTCTCCGCCGCTCCATCGCCACCTCGGCGTGGTATTGCGCCGCGATAAGCCCGTCAATCGCGCGCTGCGGGAGGTCGTGAGTGCGCTACGGCACCTCGGCCGCGCGCGCGCGCGCGGATAGGTGCGAAGACAATTCGCCACTTGAACGCAAGCACAAATGCGCAAACGCGCAGCAGCGCCGCGATGACGGTTGCTTTCGCGTGCCGTGCTGGATTACCGATAGACGATCGACCCAAGTCCGCCGGAGCGCGCCGGCCGCTCGAGGCTCATGATGAAGCCCGCTTATGATGCCGTGATCTTCGATCTTCTGACCGCACTCCTCGACTCAGCTTCACTGTGGAACAAGGTCGCGGGGGGCGAGGCGGAGGGCCGCAGATGGCGCGCCGCCTATCTCCGGCGCACCTACCGCAGCGGCGCCTATCGGCCCTACGAGACCCTCGTCGCCGAAGCGGCCGAGGAGGCCGGGCTCTCGGCCGAGCACGCGCGCGAGCTTGCGGCGCGTTACGGCGAGGTCAAGCCTTGGCCGGAAGTGCACGAGGTGCTGACGACGCTCAAGCAGCACGTTCCGCTCGCCGTGGTCACCAATTGCTCGGAAGCGCTGGCGGCGAAGGCGATTGCCGCGACAGGGATCGAGTTCGACGTCGTCGTCACGGCCGAGCGGGCCGGCGTCTACAAGCCGGACCCGCGGCCTTACCGCATGGCGCTCGAGGAGCTCGGGCTGACGGCGGAGCGCTGCCTCTTCGTCGCAGGCTCGCCGTTCGATCTCTTCGGCATCGTCAAGGTCGGGCTTGCGGGCTATTGGCACGATCGCACCGGCATGGCGGTACCTCCGGAAGCGCCCAAGCTCGTCGCCCATCACGATACGCTCAACCCGCTCGTCGATGTCGTGCTCGGCCGCTTGACCTGAGGCCGCCACCTCAGGCCGGCAAGCCGAGCCAACTTCCCAGCAAGCTGACGGCGGCCGCGATCGAGAGCGCCCACAGCGGATTCCAGTCGCTCACGAAGACGTAGAGTGCCGTGCCCGCGGTCAAGAGGACGGAAAGGGCGGCGTGATCGGCGGTCGTGGCCATGACCACGCCGCTCGCCAGGATGAGGCCCACCGTGACCGGCACCAGGCCGCGCTGGATGGCGCGGATCGCGCGCGCGCGCGCGAGCCGCGTCACCACCCGGCCGGCGCCGAAGGCCAGAATCGAGGAGGGCAGGATCATGGCCAAGGTCGCCACGGCGAGGCCGGCCAGACCTGCGACGTGCCAGCCGATCAGGCTGACGATGAGCACGTTCGGCCCCGGTGCGGCCTGCGCGATGGCGAAGAGGCTCGCGAAGGTCGTATCGTTCATCCAGCCCAGCACTTGCACGACCTGGCGCTGGAGGTCGGGCACCACCGCATTGGCGCCCCCGATGGCGACGAGGGAGAGCGAGGCGAAGGTTCCGGCGATCTGCCAAAGGGATGCGGGCTTCACGCGCGGCGCTCCAGGGCTGCGGCCGCGATGCTGAGCGGCGCCAGCACGACGACGGCGGCGATGAGCGGGAAGCGCAGCACGCCGATGGCGACGAAGGCGACCAGCCCGAAGAGGATCGCGATGCGGGTCGGCCGGAGCCGCCGCGCCATCTTGAGCGCGGTGCCGACGACGAGGCCGGCCGCGGCGGCGGCGGTGCCGCTCATCGCGGAGGCGACTTCGGGAAGTGCCGCGAAGCGCTCGTAGAGTGACGCCACCGCCATGAGGATCGCAAGCGGCATGGTCATGAGCGCCGCCACGGCGATGAGCGCGCCGAGCGTGCCCTGGAAGCGGTCGCCGACCATCACCGCCAAATTCAACGTGTTCGGTCCCGGCAGGATTTGGCCGAAGCCCAAGAGCGAGGCGTACTCCTCCTCGCTGAGCCACGCCCGCTCCTCGACGATGACGCGGCGCGCCCAGGGTGCGACCCCGCCGAAGCCGAGCACCCCGATCTTGAGAAAGCCGAGGAAGAGCTCGCTGCGGCCGACGCGCTTGGCCGCTTGGGGAAGGCTCGGGGCGGAGGCATCGGAGCCGGGCATCGTCCTGCCATGTTTGATGGACGCCGCAGGTGAGATTAGTACCTGGAATTACAAATGCCTGATACACCCTCGCTGATCGTCATGGCCGGGCCGGCCGCAGGCCGAGTCCCGGCCATCCACGTCTTGCGACGGACGCAGAGAAAGGCGTGGATGGCCGTGACAAGCACGGCCATGA
>JBKQRV010000176.1:0-12518 GCA_052143835.1 Alphaproteobacteria bacterium | reverse complement strand
GTCCCAACTTGCGATGCGCCATGCCCGCCTCCCTGACATCGACATCAGAGAATCGCAAATCGAGACAATTTGCAAAGCCCTCGCAAGCGGGAGAGGGGAGAGATGATCGCGGCGGACTTGAACGATTCTGACAACACTATCCGCCAAAGTCCGATGATTACCTATTTGATAAACGCGCCAATACCTAGATGGCATGACGTGTTCGGGGGTTGACTAGAGGAGCGACGAACCTACTTCTGTCGGGCGGCGATTCTCGCCGCGCGAGCGATATAAGGAGATTTTTGAAATGACTTTAGTTCATCACTTCCCAGAAGTTGATAACGTCGCCTTGTCTGCCGATCCGCAGCCAGGGAAGCCCAACGCGCAGCAGGCGGATGTCTACACTCGCTTGGATGTTGGCGCCGACAGAGCTAGCCAAATCGAGATCGAACTGCGGAAGGGTCGTGATCTGACGCGCGTGATCTGGCACCGGGTCTAGCGCGATCTCGCCGGTCGCATTTGGCGAACCCGCTTAGCTTTCCCACGCGCCTCCTTCGCCTGTGGGGGGTATCCGTGGGAGGGCCGTTAAGGCCGCGTCGGTCGAGAGCGGCCTTAACGATGCCGGCCAGCTTGGCGGAGCTGTGATCGGCGCACTGGCCTCGTCACCGTGTGCGGTTACCGCCACCCGTCTTATCGTAACCAAAATACTGGCTTCCTGAAGAATATCAAATTGAGTGATACAAGGCCCTTGCTCCTCGCAAAGCGATATGCTATACGCTTTCGCTACACAATTGCGATACAAAAAAATGGCTGACGAAACAAAGACATCGCAGATAAATCTGAGGCTTCAGCCCGCTTTGAAGCGAGCGGCCGAGGCGGCCGCGGTTAACGATCATCGGTCATTAACCTCTCTCATTGAGAAGCTATTGGCGGACTACGTGAGAACGGAGCCAACCCTTGAAGACTGGCACCGAAGCGCGTACGCGCGATTCGTTGAACTTTTGCAGCTCAAAAAAGTAGCTGATGGCCTAAGGTTCGGCTATTCCGCACACTCATACGCGGTGCGAACTTCCGCAGGGGAGCAACTCGCCCCCCATGAGCTGACCAACATCCTTCGGGCCACTTATGCAGCCTTGGGCAGCATGATTAGCTCGCCCAATCTATTTTATCCCTACACGCGGGAAGAGCTGCTGCCGTACTTTACTTCCGACGACCGGCTTGAGCGCGGTAAAACCAGCGAGATATTAGAGTTTTTTGGCCCTCCTCAAATTATGTCTCAGGTCGATTTTTGGCGAATATCACCAACGGGCCTTGTCTCCGATATACGATCCCACTTTGAAGACCGTGAAGACTTTCTGAAACGCGGGCTAGAACCCGGCAAATGGTTTTGGCCTTTCTTTTTGACGCGCCGCCTCGCTGAGGTTGTGATCCATTCCTATGTCTTCAGCCAACGTTTCGCGTCAGCAGAGTCCGTAGAATTTCGCTGCGAGTGGTCCGGTCTGCTAGAACGTGTGATTTCTGATCCAGAACCTATGGTTCATTGGTTACCTGGGAAGATTGCGAGAGTCGATCATCGTGTGACCATAGGGGAATGGCCTGCAAAGTCGCTAGCAAACGAATGGCCCGAGATAGTAAGCGCCCTTGGTGGCCCGGTGATGCGCCTTTTCGATTCCACGTTCGACTATTCTCCCGACTTCGTGAGGCAGCAGTTTCCGAGATTTAAGCGGGGATGAAAATCGGATCACCTCCCGAGGAGCCTGGGCATGGCCGTTGTATTTTTCTCATACTCGCATAAGGACGAGAGCCTTCGAGATCAGTTGGAAACGCACTTGGCGATGCTCAAACGCCAGAAAGTGATTTCCACCTGGCATGATCGGCGCCTTGTCGCTGGCGATGACGTTAATACCGGTATCAGCAAGGAACTTGATCATTCCGATATAATTCTCTTGCTGGTTAGCCCAAATTTTCTCGCGTCCGAATATTGCTATGGAGTTGAAATGGCTCACGCGTTGAAGCTGCACGCTGAGGGAAAGGCACGTGTCATCCCGGTAATTTTACGGCCGTGCGATTGGGCCCACGCTCCGTTCGGAAGATTACTTGCAACGCCTAAGGACGGTAAACCGGTCACCAAATGGGCCGATGCGGACGATGCATTCCTCGATATTGCAACGGCGATACGTTCAGCGGCTACGGGTCAGCTGAACATATCCGACCGATCCGCGCCGCCGCCTTCGCCGGCACGCATATCGGCACCACCGCCCGCTGGACCCCGTTCAAGCAACCTGCGAATGCTCAAGACATTCACCGAGAGGGACCGCGATCTCTTCGTCGACGAGGCGTTCGAGTTTATGGCCCGCTTCTTCGAGAATTCGCTACGGGAACTCGAAGCTCGCAATCCAGGTGTCGAGGGTTCGTTCAAGCGGGTCGATGCCTCGAAGTTCACAGCCTCGATTTATCGGAACGGCGCGGCGGTCGCGCGATGTCAGATCAGGTCGGGTGGCCTTGCTCGTGGAATCACGCTGTCGTACGGAAACAGCTTCAGCGACAACGCCTTCAACGAGAACCTTTCAGTGGAAACCGGAGAACAGGTGCTTCATCTACGACCTATGGGGATGCAAATGCATCGCGGAGTTTCTGGCGGAACGCGTCTCGGTCTCGAGGGAGCGGCAGAGTATTATTGGGACCTTTTTATTGAACCACTTCAACAGTAATCGGCCGGTCGATGATGTGCTTTGTTCTGACAAGATGGCGGTCTTAAGATACAACACATAATATAGCGAGTCCGTTTTCATCATAACGGAGGTCGAAATGTATCCTTGGAGAACTCGCCTCGCGCACGTCCATGTCCCTGGAGAACCGCCGCAGTGGTGTATTGACAATGGCGAGGACGACCTGATTGCCTGCGGTCCTGAAGAGAACGGCAAGGAACGGGCACGAAAGCTCGCGGACACATTGAACTTGGGGCTGGCAGCCAATGCCAAAGGGGCCACCCTCAAGCCCCTGATGGACGCAGCCAAGGCACTCTATGAGAAGTGCCAAGCTTTAGACCTGCTTACACAGAGGACGTTTCCACCCGGCATGAGGAATCAGCAGATCGATGAGCTTTGCCTGAAGATTGGTGAGATTCAGACCGAAGCTACAAACCTTCAGAGGACGTTACTGGCGTGATCACGCCCCAGCCGTCCTCGAAATAGCGCTACTCGTCCAGCCGTCTGTTTAGTTCGCCGCCTTGCGGTTTATGATGGTTTTTAGCTCTTCTACCGACAACCAGCGACGCTGAATATGGAACATCCGATGGCAGTTTGCGCATAAGAGTGCGAGGTCGTCGATTCGAGTTTTCGTCCCTTCCACTAGGGCATCAAGGGGTTGCCTATGGTGGCACTCGATGAAGCCCTCCCCCCTTTCGCCGTAATATCTGCGAAAGAATCTGGACACTACCCCAGCGCGCAGCGCTGGGAGGGTGAGGGACTACTCCGACATCCGGCAATCCCTCACCCTTCCCATCCCTTCGGGATGGGCCCCTTCCCTCTCCCGCTTGCGGGAGAGGGGCTTATCGCGAACGGCCCTAATCCAGCACGTGGTCGAGGAGCCAGTTGGCGATGTCGTGCACCACCGGCTCGCGGAAGGAGAGCCGGCCGGGCCGGCTGAGTGAGGAGCCGAGGCCGATCTGCTGCAGCTCGGAGATGCCGTTGTCCTCCGGCAGCGACTTGTCCCAGCGGCGGTAGTATTTCTCGACCTTCTCCCTAAAATCGCCGCGCGCGACCGTGGTGCGGGGGAAGCAGGAGCCGATGACCGCCTTGGTCCGCTTCGGCCCCAGCGGGAATTCCTGCAGCCACCACATGCAGTCATGGGCGGTCGCGAAGAAGGTGGAGGGGAAGAGTGCCAGGAAGTAGGTGCCCTGCGCCGCCAGGCCTTCGAGCGTCGGAATCTGCGGCAAGGCGCTCGCGCTGTCTTCCGGCAGGAGGGCGATCGTCTCGGCCGCCGGGAGGTGCGTGCCGCGCCAGTCGCCCTTGCTCTCCAGCCTCTCCGTCAGCTGCTTGCCGATCGATTGCCTGTGCACCGTGGGCGTGTGGTAGTCCTCCATCGCGTTCTCGAGATAGATCTTCCAGTTGCAGGCGAGCTCGTATTCGCGCCGGCGCACGCACACCATCTCCCCCATGTTGTGGGAGGCGAGCAGTGCTGGCAGATCGCCGAGCTGCTCGGCGAGGCTTCCCGCACCCGCGTCGAAGTTCACGAAGATGAAGCCCTCCCAGGTCTCGAGGCGGATGGGGAGGAGGCCGTAGTCCTTGCGCTCGAAGTTGACGGTCTCCTCCATGCCCGGTGTCGCGATCAGCTTGCCGTCGAGCCCGTAGGCCCAGCCGTGGTAGGGACAGCTGATCAGAGCGCGGTTGCCGCTCCCCTCGACGAGGCGCGTGCCGCGGTGCCGGCAGGTATTGGCGAAGGCGTGAAGGCGGCCCGCCTTGTCGCGCACGATGACGAGGGGCTCGCCGAAGAGCACGAAGCTCATGTAATCGCCCGGCTGCGCCACCTCGTCGACCCGGCCGATGAAGTTCCAGCTCTTCTTGAACACGCGCTCGACCTCGCGCGCGTAGAAGGCTTCCGAGGTGTAGCACCAGGGCGGCAGCGTCTCCGCCTCCAGCTGCGGCAGGCGGACGTTCCTGTAATGCGCCGGATCGAACAGGTTCTCGACCATCCTCACCTCAGAACTTCGAGAGATAGGCGTCGATCTCCCACTGCGAGACCGTGTTGTGGTAGCTCCACCACTCGCGCTCCTTGAGATCTATGTAGGCGCGCCGGAGATCGTCGCCGAAGACTTGCTTGGCGAGCGGGTCGGCGGCGAACGCGTCGACCGCCTCGAGAAGCGTGCGCGGCAGGCTCTTGACGCCACGCGCTGCGAGCTCGGCCTCGCTCAGCTCGTACATGTTGACGTCGTTGGGCTCGCCCGGATCGAGCTTCTGCTCGATGCCGTCCAACCCCGCGCCCAGCATCATGGCCGCGGCGAGATAAGGGTTCATCGTCGGATCGACCGCGCGGCACTCGACGCGCGCGCCCGAGAGATAGACGCCCTTGTGGCTCTTGCCCCGGCCCTCCACGTGCGGGCGCAGCATCGGCACGCGCATCATGTGGGTGCGGTTGTTGCCGCCGTAGGAGATGTAGATGGGCGCCCAGGTGTAGCCCGTCAGCGAGCCGGTCTTGATCAGGCGCTTGTAGGAATTGACCGTCGGGCAGGTGACGGCGACGATGGCGGGCGCGTGACGAAGCACGCCGGCGAGGAACTGGTAGGCCGTGCGCGACAGCCCGCAGCCGCGCCGGTCCGAGGCGTCGCCGAACACGTTCCTGCCGCTCAGCGCGTCGCTCATCGACATGTTGAAGTGGGCGCCGCTCCCCGTGCGGTCGGCGTAGGGCTTGGCCATGAACGTCGCCTCCCAGCCGCGGCGCCGCGCCGTCTCCTTCATCATCAGGCGCCAGAGGGTGAAGCGGTCGGCCATGGTGAGCACGTCGGCGTAGGCGAAGTCGAACTCGAACTGGCTGTTGGCGTCCTCGTGGTCGAAGGAATGCACCTCCCAGCCGAGGCCGTTCATGTAACCGACCACCTCGTCGAGCCAGGGCATGTTCTCCAGAAGGCCGGTCACGTCATAGGCGGCCTTCGGCAGCGCGTCGAGCGGATTGGCCGGGCGCACGGCCTCGCCCTCGCGCCGCACCAGGAAGATCTCGCATTCGACGCCGAGGTTGAAGACGAGCCCGTGCCGCGCCAGGCGGTCGATCTGGCGCTTGAGCACGTTGCGCGAGCACATCGGCCACGGCTCCTCGTGATAGCGGAGATTGCCGGGCGCCCAGGCGACCTCCGGCCGCCACGGCAGGATGGTCACCGCATTTGCATCCGGATGGATCGCGAGCTCGTCGTCGTTGGGCGCCTGGCCCAGGCCGTCGAGGGCCGCACCGGTGAAGAGCTCGGAGCCGCGCATCATGCGCTCGAAGTGGGCGATGGGGACGCTCTTCGCCTTGGGAATGCCGTGCACGTCGACGTAGGCGGCAAGACAGTATCTCACCCCGCGCTCCTCGAGCCGGCGCTTCTGTGCCGCGAGCGCGCGCTCCCCTGCGGCCTTCGGTCCCGATCCACCCTTCGCTCTCGGCATTCCGCTCCCCCTCCCTGCCTCGGCGTTTGGTTATCGCATTTCAAGGCCGCCCGCAATCGACGCCAGTCGCGTCCTGCGGATCACGGAAGGACGCGCGAAACGTGCATCCGAGAGCGCTAATACTGGTGCTTGGCGCTCACCCGGTTGCTGAGCCGCTTGCCGCGGATGAAGCGCTCCACGTTGTCGAGCACGAGGTCGAGCGTGCGGGGCGTATAGAGCTCGCGATCGTCCGAGGAGGAGTGCGGGGTGATGATCAGGTTGGGCGTGCGCCACAAGGGCGAGCTCGGCGGCAGCGGCTCGGGGTCGAAGACGTCGAGCACGGCCGAAAGCCGGCCGCTCTCGAGAAGGTGCTGCAGAGCGGCGTAGTCGACGAGCTGCGCCCGGCTGTAGTTGACGAGCCCGGCCCCCGGCTTCATCAACGCAAGCTCGCACCGGCCCAGCAGGTGATGGCTCGCCTCCGTGTGGGGTGCGGTGACGAGGACGAAGTCCGCGCGCGGGAGCAGCCTACGAAGTGCCGTCGGCCGATGCATCTCGTCGACGTAGCGGTGCGGCCGGCCCGAGCGCCTGATGCCGATGACATGGAGCCCGAAGCGCTTCGCCCAGCGCGCGGCCCCGCCGCCGACGTGGCCGACGCCGAGGATCAGGAGGCACTTTCCCGCGATCCCGCTGTTGAAGGCCGGCTCCCAGCGCGCGCGGCGCTGGTTCGTGACGATGCGCGGCAGCTGGTTGTTGAGCATGAGGAGCGCCATGACGGTGTATTCGTCGGCCTTGGCCCCGTGCACGCCGCGGCTGTTGGTGAGCACGACACCCCGCGGCAGCCAGTCGAGCGGCATCAGGTGATTGACGCCGGCGCCATGGGCGTGGATCCAGCGCAAATTGGGCGCGCGCGCGGCAAGGTCCTCGCGCGCGAAGCGCCAGCCGAAGAGTACCTCCGCCGTGCGCATCGCGCTCGCGTAGATGTCGCCGTCGTAGCCGATGGTGATCCTGAGGCGGCCCTTGAGCGAGGGATGGCGGGCCAAGGCCTCCCTCACGCGCTTGCGCGAGGCCTCGAACACGGGGCCGAGCTCGCGGTTGTTCTCGATATGGAGATGGATTTTTCGCGCAACTTTCATCGAGCGAATTCCTTCCGGCGTAAGGGTGGATTGGCTACAGACTCAAGAGGGGCGCCAGCCGGGCGTCGATTTCGTCGAGCACCTCGGGCGGCGCCGTGCCGACGACTTCCAACTTGCGCGCTTCGCGGTCGATGCTCTTGACGTGATCGACCAGGACGACGCCCGCGACCGCCAAGCCAGCGGGCAGCTTTACCTCCATGGGCCAGCCTTTTTCCTGGCTGGTGATCGGGCAGACGATGGCGAGACGCGAGCGGCGGTGATAGGCAGCCGTCGTCAACACGATGCCGGGCCGGCGGCCGGCCTGCTCGCTGCCCGCCTGGGGCGAGAACTGCAGCCAGACCAGACTGCCGCGCTCCAGGAGCGCCATCAGATGATTTCCTCGCCCTGCGGCCCGTCGTCCTCCAGCTTGTGCTCGCGCTCGGGCGTCATTCCGGCCAGGAGCTCGTCGAGAGTGAAGCGGCGACGCGAGCGCGTGACGATGATGCGGCCGTCAGCGGCGGCCTCGATGTCGACGCGCGCGCCAACGGTGAGGCCCACCCGTGCCGCAACGTCGCGCGGCACCCGAAGGCCAAGGCTGTTACCCCATTTGGCAATCCGAACCCGAATCGGCATCTCGGCCGCCCTCCGATGTTTATCTCCCGGATAGACTAACGTATATTCGAGGTATACACAAGATCGAAGCATTTACCACGGAAGCCCGCCTTCGCCAAGGCGCCCATTCGGACGGACGTGGCGCCGGGCATGCTCTGGCTGATCCAGGCATGGGATTTAATCGGACATAATATGTTTGAAAAACGGACAATCTAGTGCTATAAGCGCCCAGCCACCAACAAGCTAGGCGACGAGGCACCGTATGTCGATCGCTACAGCCCAAACCGGTAAACCCACACCAACCTACCCTGCGAACGTAATCGCCGATTACCTTCGCAACGAATTGACTGAGGCTGTCCGGGCAGAGGCAAACCGCAAAGGTCGGGAGCTTCCTGAAACAATAGACAAGGTCTTGCTCGCGGTAATCGAGATCGATTCACTTACGGTCGTCGAGATCCTGTGTGTGCTTGATGACATACTCCCCTTTGAAGTCGGAGAAAGCGTAGTTCGCGCGGGCGGGTACAGCTCAATCAACGAAGCAGTGAAGCATCTCGTAAAAAACATCGAACAGGAGTGGCGCAATCACCATGGCGGAGGGAAATCATGACCCAGAATGCAAAGGAAAATCTGTCGCGTGGTGAAGCCGAGCGGCAGCGGCTCGGCGAGAAACTTCGGCAAGCACGCGAGTATATCAAACTCTCGCAGGATGAAGTCGCGCGCCACCTAGGCATCCCCCGAACGGCGCTTGGCAATATTGAAAGCGGACAGCGCCGCGTAGATGCGATTGAGCTGAAGCGGCTCGCGGAGTTGTACCGGCAACCCATAAGTCATTTCACAGGTGAAGAAGAGGAAGCCACAGCATTACCGGCGGACGTTGCGCATTTATCGCGAGCCGCAGCCAAACTCTCCATCAAAGACCGTGAGGAGCTTAGTCGCTTTGTCGAATACCTACGTGCACGGTCAACAACGGAGGAGAGCAAAGGATGACTGAATACACGGCGGCGATTCGGCGGGCAACACTTGCTGCCGCTCGCTTGCACCGTGATCTCGGCATTCAAGCGCAGGCAACCCGTGGAAATGGCCGCGTAGATGTATTCGAAGTCGCTGTGCGCTTGAATGTGCCGTTGGTCCTCAAGCCACTCGAAGGGTTGCTTGGTGCTTATTTGACCGATCCGGCACCCGGAGTGCTGGTCACGACCAAGCGGCCGCTGAGCGTGCAGCGCTTCACAGCCGCGCATGAGCTTGGCCACCACCGACTCGGCCATACGCCAAGTCTTGACGATGAAAGCATCCTCCGGCGAACGCCATTCGCGGCTCGGCCTAGCTACAACTTGCAGGAAGTAGAGGCAGATGCCTTTGCCGCCTTTTTCCTTCTGCCTCGTTGGCTCGTTGCTTGGCACTGCCAACGTCAAGGCTGGAACGACGCAGCGCTGCACCGACCCGAGACGGTCTATCAACTCGCACTACGCGCGGGAACCAGTTATCTGGCGACGTGCTGGACACTCTTTCGTTACAGGGTCTTCACTCAATCGATTGCACGCCATTTGGCGGAAGTCGAGCCGAAGACGATCAAACAAACGCTTTTGGCGCCCATCCATCCCGACAGCTTCTATGGGGATGTTTGGCTGTTGACCGAGCGGGACGCTGGCCTTCGAATTGAGGGAGGACCATCAGATCTTTTCGTCATGCGTCTGCATGAGCATAGTGGTGCAGGGTACTTATGGCGGATTAACACGCTCGATCCAGATGGATTCGCCGTAGTAGATGACGCTCGGGAAAACGATGAGCCGGAAGAGGCAATAGGGGGCCCACTGACGCGCCGAATCACGGCGCAGTCCCTCCGGACTCAAACGGGCGAGATATGTCTTGTCGAATGCCAGCCTTGGCAGCCCAATCCCGCGCTCAATACGTTTAAGCTACCTTATGATCTAACCGGTGCTGAAAGCGAAGGATTGTCACGCGCCGAACGTCGCCATAGGCTTGAGGCCGCGTGATGAATATCGCGGTCGCCCGCGACCTACGCCCGATGTTTGGCCCGGTTCGTCACCAGGGGGCACGTCCAACCTGTCTTGCTTTCGCTGCAAGTGACCTTCATGCGGCTTTGCGGGACGGGTGGACCCCACTGTCTACCGAGTTCGCATTCTATTGCGCGCAGCGGCGAGCGGGTCGCTCGCCATATAAGGGGGCGATACTCGGGGCAATGCTCGACGCGTTGCGTGATGATGGTCAGCCGGCGGAGACGGCTTGGCCTTACCTTGCCTCGTTGCCGAAGGATCTTAGCACATGGGCACCACCAGCCAGCTCATACCACTTGTTTAGGCGGGCGGGAGAGAAACGCGATAATCGTTTCGACGAGATTATCTCTCTCTTGGACGATGGGCGGCCGTCCCTGGTCCTCTTGATGTTGTCGGATGCTTTCTATGAGGCTAATCCCGGCAATTTCGTAATCCAGAAAACCGGCGAAATGCCCGACCCCCTCCGGCGGCATGCCGTTATCGTGGTCGCCCATGGCATGCTCGGTAATGCCCGCGCGATATTGGTACGCAATAGTTGGGGTAACGGCTGGGGCTTGAACGGCCACGCTTGGATTACCGAGGCATTCCTTGTGCCTCGGCTCATACGCGTCGCCATTCTTACGGAGGAAGTCAATGTACCTACCCATTAAGCCGCAGCCCAGCTGCGCGTTGGCCTGGCTCGAAGCTGCGCAGACAGTCACGGCGCAGCCGAGCCATGAAGCACATAATGTGGTCATCGGCGTTGAAGACCCGCTCCTCGTATCAATGAACGATCAGGCAATTGTCGAAGAAGTGAATGCGTTCTTAGAAGTGCACAACTGCTGGCCCATTCGGACTGTCGCAAATACTATTTTTCCGCAATCAATCTATGAGCGGCATGGAGCGCCGCGCTTCTACGACGTGTACCTCAAAAAGGTATATCCCCGAATTAAAAAACCGCACGGGGACTGGGGGCGATACTTTGAGAGAATGATATCATTCCCCGTGCGAAACGGCGGCCAGCCAATCAATCCATTGGGGGATATCGTCCAAAAAATGAAACGACAGATTCAGGGCACGCGCTGTTTCAAAAATGTCTACGAATTGACTATCTACGATCCAACTCGTGACGCGGGGCCGGTCATGAACCGGCAATGCTTAAGCTTTTTAAGCTTCAAACTTACCGATGACTCGCCGAGGAAGCTACTTCTAACAGCCTTATACCGAAACCACTATTATATCGAGCGATTGCTCGGAAACCTCATTGGGCTCAGCTGGCTTATGAAATTCATCTCAGACGAAACCAGCGCGACGGTTGGTGATCTCACAATCGTGTCGACCCACGCGGAAATTGATAATGCAGCACCACGCAGCGAGATCGAGACACTAATTGAACGGTGCAGAACACTCGCCGCGCCATCGCGAGAACGTAGAACTCTCTCCGTCTGAACCTAGATTAAACCAAGCGCGTCTGGCCGGATGGCTCGTTGGACGCCGCAGTTAATCCGTAAAGCGCGGTGAGACCGCTTACGAATTCCGATTGTCCGCCGTAGCTCGGATGCCTCACGGCAGCAGCACTTATTCCGAGGTCCTGTAGCGCTAAATGCGCATCTCGGCCGATTGCAACCACGGTGCGCGGTTGGAGCGTTTCCATTAGCCAAGTGAGCAGGGGTCGACAGGACTCTCGTTCGACGCGTGTATGGCAGCGATTCGACATCGGATCGCCTGGCTCGTGAGGATGCAGTGGAAATACGTTCCATAAGAAGATCGGTCGGTCGATCGCTCGGAGCATTTGCCACACAACGGCCGCGGTGCGTTCTGCAACTTCCGGCCCTCTCGTCGCGCGCATGAGCGGCGGTGTTCCGAGGAGAGCTGCGTGCCATGCGAGATGTACCTCGTCCGTCAAAGGGAGACCGGTTCGGCGTCCACCTCGATACCCCAGATCGCGCGCTATCCAGATAGAATCGATCTTCCTCTGAAGGGAAGCCTCTAAGACGAATTTAAGATTCTGCTGACGAATGGAGGCCGCATTATGATGGTCGTTATCTGGGCATGCCTGAGCATACGGATTAAATACGTTGTCGAACCGGAGTGCCACAAGCTTATCAAGAAAAGTGCCGATGGGTGAGTGCTTCATTGTGGTGGCCTAAAGTCGATGGTGTGATTGATCAGGTCGGCAATCACCGTACCGCCCCGATGCTCCGGTTTCCTGATTTCACGGAAAATCCGGAAGCCTTCCAGAATCGCCCATTCCCATTGCCATAATTCGCGTGTCTCAACCTCGTAGCCCCTCGTCAACTCATGAATCGCTTTCAACGGCGAATAATCAAGCGAGGTGACGCTTCGAAAGTCATGATTCCGAGCACCGTGGTTGAAAATCCAAGTTGCGATACCTTCTTCGATCAAGATGGCCCGAGCACCATCTTGGTTTTCATCAATGTCGGGTCGGCTCTTGCGCTTGACCTTGAATAGGGCACGTAGAACGGGCGACCATCCAAGGATGGCTGCGTACGCCAGATGGAAAACGTCGTGGAAACGATAATCGTCGGCCTCATGGCGATTATCCGTGAGTCTGTCCCCAATATTAATCCCGTGACATTGTGAAGTGGACCCCGAATTTGGGACCGGTCGGTTAATTGGAGCGTGAGCCGTTCCGTCGTGGTAGATGGAGCGGATCATGACAAAGCGAACGAGACGGAAGATCG
>JBKQRV010000175.1:0-14708 GCA_052143835.1 Alphaproteobacteria bacterium | reverse complement strand
GCCGATACGCCGACGCCGGTGCGCGACGCTGGTTTCGGGCGCGAACTGCGCGAGTCGCTCGTCCAGCGCCGCCAGTGGCTGATCGAGCAGGAGCGTGCCCGGCAGGAGGAGGACCGGACCGTGTATCGCGCCAACATGCTGGGATTGCTGCGCCGGCGAGAGCTCGCACGCGTCGGCGCCCAGCTCGCTGGCGAGCTCGGGCTCCGCTATGCCGAAATGGAGGCAGGCGAGCGGATCGAGGGCGTCTATCGCCGCCGCCTAGACCTGGCAAGCGGCCGCTTCGCCGTGATCGAAAAGAGCCGCGAGTTCACCCTCGTACCCTGGCGGCCGGTGCTGGAGCGCAGTCTCGGCAAGCAGCTGTCGGGGATTGCGCGAGGCGACGCGATCTCATGGACGTTTGGTCGTCAGCGGGGCGGGCCCTCAGTTTGATATGCGTAGTCATCAGCGTCTGTTTTGCGCCGGGAAAGGACATCACTCTATATCCGCAAACTAGATGGACGGCTGCCCCAATTTCAGAGCCGAACGGGGCCGTTAGGTGTCATAGTCCAAACATCCAAGCCGAAAAATGGCCCTCAGCTCAGGAACGTCGATTTGCCTCATCCCAATTATCTTTTCTGACTCTCCGCAAGGGCCGACGATATCCTGATACGCGTTCACCTGAGCGACAGGCAGCAGGCGAATGAAAATACCTTTGACAGAAGCACCCTTCACTCGCCATTCGTTGTGTTCTTCCGCCGCCCTGAACGTAGCCTCGAGGCACTCGAAGGTGAGAGGGTCTCCACCAGAGCTCTCTACGCCGTTAAAATTGGCTGCCCCTGAGTCGTGCTCCTTCACACTTAGGACATTGCCGATGTCCACGGGCTCAAAAACTACGCCAACATCACCCCACGTTTGGTGCCTATAGCTAGGCCAGAGGATCTCGCATGATCTCACTTCGGTCATGTGAGTCGCGATGGCGTGCTTAAGGTCATTTGGGAAAACCGCTCCATTGCCCGGGTCGTGGTACCCAGAGAAATGCACTATGAGCGCCTTCTTGTCAGAAAGCGCCGCAAGCAACTCATCAGTTGTCACGGACATCCCTATTTATCACGCCGTCTGGACTCCAGTCTGAGCCGAAGCGGGATTGCAGCGGGGCCAACCGGGCGGGCAGGATGCCTTCGCAGGTCATGCCAAAATATGTTGCAGCCCTGGTCACCCCGACATAAAGGTACTTGCCGAACAAATCAGGTTCGCGCGCAGCGAGTTGGTCGATGCCGAGAAAAAACACCGCTTCGAATTCAAGGCCCTTGATTTGCTCGATATCGAAGATTCGAACTTCGTTCTCCTGTCCAATTGTCTGGCCGCTTACGCAGGCGATTGCCCGGAGGCTGTGATCCTCGAGTGCGTGGTCAAGCGCCTCGGCGAGCGGTTGGACATCCGCCTCGCGATTGACGAATACGGCGATCGACGGCAGCGGAAGGGGTCGGACTGCGGCCTCGATCTCAACAATACGATGCTTGAGCCAGCTAACGGTATTAGCCTGATCGGCCATGCCAACGGCTAGCACGGGAGCGACACCATCATTATTAACGTCTTCAGGAAGGGAGGCTGCAACGGAGTGTCCGTCTGAAAGCGCAGCGAGACACTGGGCAAGCTCGTAGAGCTGGAGCGTTGGTCGGTAAGAGATTGTCACCTCGCGAATATCGATTTTGGGCCATACCCAGCGGAGCTCCTGTTCTATCTTGATGCCCCAGCTCGTGATCCGCTGGTTGAAGTCGCCGCAGGCGAAGAACGACTCCGTGGAAGGTTCGGCAAGCGCGGCCATACAGGCTAACTGAACCGCAGAAAAGTCGGTCGCCTCGTCGATAAGGATTTGGTTTCGCTGAAGTCCCCAAGCCGCTTTCAAAGGTGCAAAACTGGGGTCGTCGGGATTGCGAAGCACTCGACGGTCGCGAATGAACTCGCTGGCGGCTCGGAGCATCGAGAGCAGGATGACGTCGACCTCGAGCGGATGAGCAGTCCTCCCCGCTTGGTGATTCGTGTACCACGAGGTTCCGTCGGACCGTCTTGTTCTTCGAAATATCCTATAGCGCCGAGGAATTCCATTTAGATAGGTTCGCAGCGGCGACGCGAAGCGTCGAAGCGATTGTTGCAGTGCTAAGCTAATCGCGACGGACGCCCGATTCTGTTCGGTCAATCCTCTTTCTCCCAGCCACTTGAGTATTGCGGCGGAGCGCCCGCGTACGGGTGCTCGCCCGGCGGCATGGCTACGGGCTTGAACTCGAAGAGCAGTGTTGTAGGCAGCGATCGCCGCGCTCTTACGAGTCGCGGGCGCACTTTCCTCCTCGTCGTCCTCGTCGCTGTCGGGATCAGAGTCGTCACCTTCCGGCGCCTCAGCGCTCTCCACCAGGGTATCCATGAACACAGCAAGTTCGTCGATGAACCTGACATTCTGCCGGAGCTGAGCGTTAAGAGCATCCCGCAGCTGCTCATCGCTCTCCTTACGTAGCTGATTGGCGAGTTCACGAACCTCACTAGAAAACTCCGTGAGTGGTAGTAAATCCCTAGGCCCGCCCCTGTTGCGCGCCACCTTCACCGCGGCAGAAAGCTTGGCTCCAAGCACCGACACATCCGGAGCTTGAGCATTGGCAATGTTCAGTACGGCGTCTTCCAAATCGGCCCAAAACCGCTGGCTCTGCCATGTTTGGAAATCCTCGAACCATCCAATTGAATTAGCGTATGCGGCCCGAGAAAGTGTCGGCTCGTCATCCTTCATGACGAAGGAACCGCCGCCGGTACCCGTCCTCAGCACGCTGAAGGTATTGCGTGCGAGGTCCCGGCGATGTGTGGACCACGTGCGGATCCGCTGATCTGGAGCCGCGATCGATTCCTTGGCAAACGCCTCTTTCACGTAGTGGCGCAAGAGTTCCGTTGGCGTGAACATGAGCCAGCTTTGAGAATGCGCCTCGGACGCGTAAGAAGCCGCGCGGTCAATCAGCTTCCTCTCCTCGGGGAGCAGATTGTTCAGATCGAGCTTTTGCCCAAGTCGGCGTATTAAAGTTGTCGTCTTCCCAGTGCCGGGAGGACCAAGCAATACGAGCTGGCTATCCAGGGGCAGACGAAAAATCTCATCTTGAAACCTATCCAGGACAGGTTGATCACGGAGTCCCATCTTTGTAATGATGCTCTTGCGTCGGCCCTCCAGTATTCCGCGGGCCTCTTCTTCTTCCATTAGGATCTTTGAAATCTCGTCGAGAGCTTCTTTGTTTACGAGTTCGCGCTTGACTAACCACCGGAGCGAATCGATCGTAATCGGTCCGAATGCCGTGGTATCGAAGAGCGTGTTTCGAGCATCCCATTCTCCCAGGATCTCTTCAGGGTGCAGCAACGCACGTTCGACCACCTCTAAGGTCCGCGAACGGCCCGACTGCACCACGTCCAAGGAATCGCCCAGCGGCAGTGATGCTAGGCGGCCTACCGGCGCTCGATAGCTGACGAATCTCGCATCGCTTCCCGAAGCGCTCAGGGCTGCAGCGCGCGAGATGAAGTAGACTTCTCGTTTACCATTCTCGTCCTTTACGACAACTCGTGCGATTGCAGGCTCGCGCGCGAGGCGCTCACAGTCCTCGCGTGCCGACTGGCCGACCTGATCGAGGTTGTTGAGCGCCTGGGAGCTTGTGAACGCATTGATGCTTGCGAATGCCCCAGCGGATGGTCTCGAAGGCTCGGCCAGTCGCTCACGAGCGCCCGTGGCAATTTGGCTAAAAACGTCCAGCGTCTGCTTCGCGACGTTCCCCAAGTGCCGGCGTTGGTCCTCCGTTGCCAAGGCGTGCTCCTCCCTCACCTGTGGCCTATTATGCTTAAGCTAGCAAGATCGTTACCATATTGCCCCAAAAGAGCCGGTTGAGACGGCTCGGCTCTGCCACCGTGGATATCGTCACATTTCACCGGACCAATAAGTGCCACCGCCCCAGGCTCCAATCCCCTTTGCCTTCTGGTCATCAGCGGCCATAGCGTTGTCTGCGCGTAAGCTTCCGTCGGTTCCTATTGGTCTGGAGAGGGTCATAGGCTGCCCAGTCCCAGGGGTCTAGCTATTCCGATATGAGCATCGACTTCAGCAAACCGGTTGGGCGGGAACGAGCGTCATAAGTTGGGTGTTTCTGCACAAGCCTGGCGGGTATCGGTGCCCCCGCAAGCCGCGCTATCGCCGTGCAGCCGGTCACCACGGCGCCGATCGCCGCGAACAAGTACCGCCAGATGGGCGAAGGCACGCTGAGCTCGCAGAGCTGGAGCACCAAGCTGTAACCGGCCCAGGCAGCGGGTGCTGCGAATAGAAGCACGAGCAGCCAGCGGATGAGCAGTGAACGGCTCTTCGCGAAGGCCACCTGACCCGTCAACAACACGACGAGCCCCGCGACGAAACCCACGACGATGCTGCCGACCCCGGCGCCGCTATGGATCGCCCAGAAGCCGACGGAGAAGCCGACGAAGGCGGGCAGCGCGTAGACCGCGAAGTTGTAGAGCAGGGCGCAGAACGCCCCAAGACCGAGAATGGTCAAGATGATTGAGAAGGCCATCGTCTTACCTCCGGCGCAGGTTCGGCGCCCCACAGTTAGGACTTCCTCGCGCAACTTGGAGCTTCAATATCTCGCGAGTTGGAATCGTACTCCCGTTTTTCCGTCACGACTAGAGTCGCCGTGCATGCGATGACGTGCGACCCAGTGCGGCCTCGTGCTCGCGGGGGCAAGTGATCGTAGTACGGCGCAGATAAAGGCGATTTTCACTTTCGGCCGCTAAAGGGATTCCTGTCTCAGGCTCGGCACGCGCATTTCGCGCCAAGCGTGAGGCGGCGAATGACCCCCACCAAGTTCCTCCTCGGCCAGATCCTGATCGTCTTCGCGGTGGTGATCTGCGGCCTGTGGGTGGCGACCGAGTGGGCCGCGGCCGAGCTCGCCTATCAGCCGCGGCTGGGCCTGCCCTGGTTCGCGGTCTTCTCCTGGCCGGTCTATCACCCCTGGCGCCTCTTCGAGTGGTGGTACGCCTACGACGCCTACGCGCCGGCGGTCTTCAACGAGGCCGGCGTGATCGCCGCATCGAGCGGGTTCGCAGGCATCGTCGTCGCCGTCTTCGGCTCGCTGTGGCGGGCACGGCAGAACCGCCTCGTCACCACCTACGGCTCGTCGCGCTGGGCGAGCAGGAAGGAGATCGAGCGGGCCGGGCTGTTCCACGCCGCGGGCGTCTTCCTCGGGCGGCTCGGCGACCGCTATCTTCGCCACGACGGTCCCGAGCACGTGATGGCCTTTGCACCCACGCGCTCAGGCAAGGGTGTCGGCCTGGTCATTCCCACCTTGCTCTCCTGGACCGGCTCGGCCGTCGTGCACGACATCAAGGGCGAGAACTGGCAGCTCACGGCCGGTTGGCGGTGCCGCTTCTCCCATTGCCTCCTCTTCAACCCGACCGACGCGCGTTCGGCCCGCTACAACCCTCTCCTCGAGGTGCGCAAAGGGCCGGACGAGGTTCGCGATGTCCAGAACATCGCGGATATCCTGGTGGATCCCGAAGGGGCGCTCGAGCGCCGGAACCATTGGGAGAAGACGAGCCACTCGCTCCTGGTCGGCGTCATCCTGCACGTGCTCTACGCCGAAGAAGAGAAGACGCTTGCGCGCGTCGCCACCTTCCTCTCCGATCCGCGCCGCTCCTTCGAGCACACGCTCCGCGCCATGATGGCGACCAACCATCTTGGCACGCCCGAGCATCCGATCGTCCATCCTGTCGTCGCCTCGGCGGCGCGCGAGGTGCTCAACAAGTCCGACAACGAGCGCTCGGGCGTACTCTCCACCGCCATGTCATTCCTCGGGCTCTACCGTGACCCGACCGTGGCCGCTACCACGGCAGCCTGCGACTGGCGTATCGTCGATCTAGTCGACGCCGAGCGGCCGGTCTCGCTCTACCTGGTGATCCCGCCCTCCGACATCTCGCGCACGAAGCCGCTGGTGCGCCTGGTGCTCAACCAGATCGGCCGTAGGCTCACGGAGCGCCTCGAAGGCGATCCTGGCAAGCATCGCCGGCACCACCTCCTCATGATGCTCGACGAGTTCCCGGCATTGGGACGGCTCGACTTCTTCGAAACGGCGCTCGCCTTCATGGCCGGCTATGGAATCCGTGCCTACCTCATCGCGCAGTCGCTCAATCAGATCTCCAAGGCCTATGGCGAGAACAACGCGATCCTCGACAACTGTCACGTCCGGATCGCGTTCTCCTCCAACGACGAGCGCACGGCCAAGCGCATTTCGGACGCGCTCGGCACGGCGACCGAGCTGCGCGCGCAGCGCAATTATGCCGGCCACCGGCTCGCGCCCTGGCTCAGTCACGTCATGGTCTCGCGCCAGGAGACGGCGCGCCCGCTCTTGACCCCCGGCGAGGTCATGCAGCTCCCGCCCAGGGACGAGCTTATCCTCGTCTCGGGGCTGCCGCCGATCCGGGCGAGGAAGCTCCGCTATTACGAGGATCACAACTTCATCCAGCGCGTGAGGCCCTCGCCCGAGCTGGCCGAGGACGGTTATCGCGACCGGCCGGCGCCTCGCCCCGACGACTGGAGCGGCCATGTGCGCGGCACCGACATGCGCCTCGAGGCGGCAGCAGGTCGTGAGCTCGGTCAGTCAATGCAGGACGACGAGGGCGGTCTGCAGCAGCAGCGTCATCCCGGCTTGGCCGAAGCCGAGGTCGTCAAACCGCCGCACCGGCGACCCACCACCCAGCTCGATCTCCTCGACGACGACTTCGATGAGTCGGCCGCAAGGCCGGCGAGAGGCCGGGCCCGTCCGACCGGCGTGATCCGCCGTGCCCACGGCTTGAACGCGGGCGAGGTGCCGGGCCGCCATGGCAATACCGACCTGCTCCCCGGATTCTGAGGGTCAGATGAAGCGGCGCTATCAGTTCTATCTCGACGGCGAGGTCGCGGAGCGGCTGGCAGCGCTCGCCGCCAAGCCCGGCTCCTCCAAGACCGCGATCATGACGGACGCGCTCAAGGCGTATTTCGGGAGGGGGGCCGCGAGCGAGCTCGAGGAGCGCTTCAAGGCCCGGCTCGACACGCTCTCGCACCAGCTCGGCCGCATCGAGCGCGACCAGCAGGTCATCGCCGAGACCCTGGCGCTGTTCGTCCGCTTCCAGCTCATGGTCTCGGCACCCCTCGCCGACGGTGATCGCGCCGCGCGGCTGGTCGGCCAGGAACGCTTCAAGTCCTTCATGGAGCAGGTGAGCCGGCGGATCTCGGCCGGCCGCACCCTGACCGACGACGTGCTTTCCCTCACCTCCGAACCGGAGACGGCATTATGAGCCACGGCTACGGGCATCCCGAGAGCCGGGGACGGCGGCGCGCCATGCTGCGGACCGCCATGGGACCGGAGATCGCGGCCGCACTCGCCGATCCCGCCGTCATCGAGGTCATGGTCAATCCGGACGGCGCCTTGCGGCTCGACCGGCTCGGAGAGGGCCGGAGCGACACCGGAGCGCGGCTGGGTGCCGCGGAGGTGGAGCGAATCATCCGCCTCGTCGCCTCCCACGTCCGCCTCGAAGTGCACGCCAAGAACCCGGTCGTGAGCGCCGAGCTGCCCGAGACGGGCGAGCGCTTCGAGGGTATCCTGCCGCCGGTCGCGACCGCACCCTGCTTCTCCATCCGCAAGCCGGCGGTGAAGGTCTATACCCTCGAGGACTACGTCGCGGACCGCATCCTCACCCCACTCCAGGCCGAGACCCTCAAGCGCGCGGTGGTCGAGCAGCGCAATCTCCTCATCGCGGGCGGCACCAGCTCGGGCAAGACCACGCTCGCCAACGCGCTCCTCGCCGAGATCGCCCGGCTCGACGAGCGGGTGATCCTCATCGAGGACACCCGCGAGCTGCAATGCGCGGCACCCGATTGCGTGGCACTCCGCACCAAGGCGGGCGTCGTCACCCTTGCAGATCTCGTGCGCTCGACTCTCCGGCTCCGCCCTGACCGGATCATCGTCGGCGAGGTCCGGGGTGCCGAGGCCCTCGACATGCTCAAGGCCTGGAATACGGGCCACCCCGGCGGTGTCACCACCGTGCATGCCAATTCGGCGCGGGCGGCTCTCTACCGGCTCGAGCAGCTCGTCCAGGAGACGGTCGTCACCGTCCCGCGCAGGCTGATCGCCGAGGCGATCGACCTCGTCGTCTTCATCCGAGGACGCGGCACGGGACGCCGGGTCGAGACCATTGCCGAGGTTGCCGGTCTCGATGGCAACGGCGACTACGCGGTGACCGACACCGCTCCCAACAGACTTCAGGCTCTCTGACCGGAAGGAGAACGCCATGCCCTTGTCCGTGCCCGCCAGTCTTGTCCGACCCCTTGTTCTGGGCGCATTCCTCGCTCTCGCACTGGCCGGCACTGCCCACGCCTCGGGCTCGAACATGCCCTGGGAGCAGCCGCTCCAGCAGATCCTCGACTCGGTCCAAGGGCCGGTCGCCAAGATCATCGCAGTGATCATCATCATCACCACGGGTCTCACCCTTGCCTTCGGCGAGACCGCCGGCGGCTTCAGGCGGCTGATCCAGATCGTCTTCGGCATCTCGATCGCTTTCGCCGCCTCGAGCTTCTTCCTCTCCTTCTTCTCCTTCGGCGGCGGGGCGCTGGTGTCATGAGCGGTTCCATCGAGGGCTTCGAAGTGCCGCTCCACCGCTCGCTCACCGAGCCGATCCTCCTGGGCGGGGCACCTCGGGCGATCGCGATCGTCAACGGCACGGTCTCGGCGGCCCTCGGGCTGGGCCTGCGGCTCTGGATCGCCGGCCTGGTGCTCTGGGTGCTCGGCCATTCGCTAGCCGTCTTCGCCGCCAAGCGCGATCCCAATTTCGCGGAAGCGCTGCCCCGCCATCTCCGTCAGAGGCCGTGGCTCTCATGCTGAACCTCGCCGAATACCGGCACCGGGCCGACCGGCTGGCCGATCATCTGCCTTGGGCCGCTTTGGTGGCCCCGGGCGTCGTGCTCAACAAGGACGGCAGCTTCCAGCGCAGCTTCCGCTTCCGTGGGCCCGACCTCGAAAGCGCCACCGAGGCCGAGCTGCTCGGGACCTGCGCGCGCCTCAACAACCTGTTGCGCCGTTTCGGCTCGGGTTGGTCGCTCTTCTTCGAGGCGGAGCGCTTCGCAGCACCCGGATATTCGGATTCGGAGTTCCCCGATGCGGCGTCCTGGCTAGTGGACAGCGAGCGCCGGGCCGCGTTCGAGCAGGGCGTCGATCAGCTCTTCGGCGGCGCGCGCGGGGCTCAGGCGGCGCGCCAGCACTTCGAGAGCGCTTATCACCTGACGCTTCTCTATATGCCGCCCGCCGATCCGGTGAGCCGGGCGGAGCGGGTGCTGCTCGAGACCGGAAGCGGCGAAAAGGGTAGGGACTGGCGCCACGAGCTCGCGTCCTTCGTCGCCGAGACGGAGCGGGCGCTCGACCTCCTCGTCGGCCTCATGCCGGAAGTTCATGCGCTCGATGACGAGGAGACCCTCACCTATCTCCACGGCACGGTCTCGACCCGGCGCCACGTGGTCGGGGTGCCCTCGACGCCTATGTATCTCGACGCGGTGCTGATCGACGAGCCTCTCACCGGCGGCATCGCCCCGATGCTGGGCGACCAGCATCTCCGCACGGTGACAGTCCTCGGATTTCCCAACCTGACCAGGCCCGGCATCCTCGACGCGCTCAACCATCTCGGCTTCCCCTATCGCTGGGTCACCCGCTTCATCCCCCTCGACAAGACCGAGGCGAACCGGACGCTCACCAGGATCCGCCGGCAATGGTTCGCCAAGCGCAAGTCCATCTCGGCACTCCTGCGCGAGGTGCTCTACAACGAGCCCGCCCAGCTCCTCGATTCCGATGCCGACAACAAGGTCCTGGATGCCGACACGGCCCTCCAGGCGCTCGGCGGCGACCACGTCGCCTTCGGCTATCTCACCGCCACAGTAACGGTTTCCGCGCCCGATCGCGCAGCCGCCGACGAGAAGCTCCGTGCCGTCGAGCGGGTCATCAACGGGGCCGGCTTCACGACCATCCGCGAGGGTATCAACGCCGTCGAGGCCTGGCTCGGGAGCCTGCCGGGGCACGTCTATGCCAACGTCCGACAGCCGCTGATCCACACTCTCAATCTCGCCCACATCGTGCCGCTGTCGTCGGTCTGGGCGGGGCCGGAGTCCGACGAGCATCTCGACGGCCCGCCGCTCTTCCACGCCGAGACCAGCGGCTCGACCCCGTTCCGCTTCGCGACACACGTCGGCGACGTCGGCCATATGCTGATCGTGGGGCCGACGGGGGCGGGCAAGTCGGTGCTGCTGGCGCTGATGGCGCTCCAGTTCCGGCGCTACCCGATCGCCCAGGTCTACATCTTCGACAAGGGCAACTCGGCCCGCGCCGCCGTGCTCGCCATGGCTGGCAGGCACCATGTGCTGGGCTCGGACGGCTCGCTCGCCTTCCAACCCTTGAGCGACATCGACGATGCCGCCGAGCGCAGCTGGGCCGCCGAATGGATCGCAGCACTGCTCGCGCATGAGAAGGTCGCCGTGACACCCGAGGTGAAGGAGGCCGTGTGGTCGGCGCTCGGCAGCCTCGCCTCGGCACCGCGCGGCGAGCGGACTCTCACCGGCCTCTCCGTCCTCCTGCAGTCGAACGCGCTCAAGGCGGCTCTCATGCCCTATACGCTCGACGGTCCCTTCGGCCGCCTGCTGGACGCCGCGGAGGACAGCCTTGCCATCGCCGACGTGCAGTGCTTCGAGACCGAGACGCTGATGCACGAGGCCGGAGTCGTCCTCCCCGTGCTCACTTATCTCTTTCACCGCCTGGAAGCGCGCTTCGATGGCAGGCCGACGCTCCTCATACTCGACGAGGCGTGGGTCTTCCTCGACAACCCGCTCTTCGCCGCCCGCATCCGCGAATGGCTCAAGGTGCTGCGCAAGAAGAACGTCGCCGTCGTCTTCGCCACCCAATCGCTCGCCGACATCGCCGACAGCACGATAGCACCGGCCATTATCGAGAGCTGTCCGCAGCGCATCTTCCTCCCCAACGACCGCGCGGTCGAGCCCCAGGCGCGCGAGATCTACGAGCGCTTCGGTCTCAATGACCGGCAGATCGAGCTCATCGCGCGAGCGACACCTAAGCGGCACTACTACCTGCAATCCCGCCGCGGCAACCGCCTCTTCGAGCTCGCCTTGGGCCCGATCGCGCTCGCCCTATGCGGCACCTCTTCGGCCGCCGACCAGGCGCTGATCGACCGCCTGCTCGCAGAGCACGGCGAGGAGCGCTTTACAGCCGCCCTGCTCCAAGCACGCGGCCTCGGTTGGGCAGCCGAGCTTCTCGACCAGTATCGGCCTTCCAACCCGGAGGAAGCACCATGATCCGCAAGACGTTCAGGGCGATCCTCGTCGCCGCCATGCTCGGCCTCGCGGCCATCCCTCTGGTACCGCTGCCGACCAAGGCCGACCTGCCGGTCTTCGACGCGACGAACTATGCCGAGAGCCTCATCGAGGCAGCGCGCCTGCTGCAGCAGATCAACAACCAGATCCAGTCGCTGCAGAACGAAGCCACGATGCTGGTCAACATGGCGAGGAACCTGGAGAACCTCCCCCTCTCCACGCTCAACTCCATCACCTCCTCGCTCAACCAGATCGGCAGCCTGATGAGCCAGGCGCAGGGCATCGCCTTCAACGTCAGCGCGACCACGTCCGCCTTCAGCCAGTTTTATCCGCAGCAGTACAGCGCCGCGGTCAGCACCAACCAGCTCGTCTCCGACGCGCACCAGCGCTGGCAGAATTCCATGAATGCCTTCGCGCAGACCCTGGTCCTCCAGGCGCAGATCGCGAGCAACCTGCAAGCCGACACGACGAGTCTCTCTTCTCTCGTGACCGCGTCGCAAAGCTCCGTTGGCATCCTGCAGGCGCACGAGGCGACCAACCAGCTCCTGGCTCTCTCCATCAAGCAGCAGCTCCAGATCCAGACCTTGATGGCGACCCAGTATCGCGCGCAGGCGCTCGAGCAGGCGCGTAACGCCGAGTCGCAGGAGCAGGCGCGCGCGGCGCTCGCCACCTTTCTCGGCAGCGGCACCGCCTATTCCCCGCAATAACGGCACCACATAACGAGAGCGGCCGCCATGAGCGACCTCGGCGTCATCGACCAGTTCACCCAGACCTTCATCCAGTACATTGACGGAGGCTTCGGGCTGCTGAACGGCGACGTGGCAGCACTCACCACGGTCCTGGTCAGCATCGACATCACGCTTGCGGGGCTGTTCTGGTCGCTCGACGGCGAGGCCAACGTGATGGCGCGCCTCTTGAAGAAGGTCCTCTACGTCGGAACGTTTGCCTTCATCCTCAACAACTTCTCGAGCCTCGCCACCATCATCTTCAACTCCTTCTCGACGCTTGGCTTGCGGGCGACCAGCTCCGGGCTGACGGCGCAGACTCTTCTCCAGCCCGGCAAGCTCGCCGGGATCGGCTACCAGGCGGCCTTCCCACTCCTGCAGCAGGCGGGCTCCCTCATCGGCTTCACCACGTTTTTCGACAATTTCGTGACGATCGCCGTGCTGCTCTTCGCCTGGTTCGTGGTCATCCTCGCCTTCTTCATCCTGGCGGTGCAGCTCTTCATCACCATCATCGAGTTCAAGCTCACGACGCTCGCGGGCTTCGTGCTCGTGCCCTTCGCGCTCTGGAACAAGACCTCCTTCCTTGCCGAGCGCGTTCTCGGCAGCGTCGTCACCGCCGGCATCAAGGTCATGGTGCTGGCCGTGATCGTCGGCATCGGCACCACGCTCTTCGGCAACTTCACCGGCGCCTTGCAAGGCCAGACGCCGAGCCTCTCCCAGGCGATGGCGCTCGTGCTCGCGTCGATCGCACTCTTCGGGCTCGGCATCTTCGGTCCCGGGATCGCGGCCGGCCTCGTCACCGGTGCGCCTCAGCTCGGCGCCGGAGCCGCCATCGGTACGGCAGGCGCTCTCCTCGCCGGCACGGTCCTGACGGGAGCGGGGGCCGTGGGTGCTGCACGTCTCGCGGGCGCCGGCGGCCTTGCCGCGGTTCGCGCCGGCACGGCGCTCACCACCGGCACCTCTACGGCCTATGGCCTCGCGCGGGCGACCTCGGGTGCTGAGGGTCTCGCGGGCGTCGGCGCGGGGCTCGCCGGCGTCGCGCGGGCCGGCGCGGGTGCCGTTCGTCAAAGTGCCCGAGCGCTCGGCGACACTATCACCGACGCCTTAGCCGAGAGCTCCGAGTCCGGCCGGCAAGCCGCGTGGAGCGCCACTGGCGGCGAGCCTCCTTCCTCGGTGTCGACGGCAATGGCGACCGGATCGGGATCGGGAGACGGCGTCCCGGCTTGGGCGCGCCGGCTGCGCACCACGCAGCGTTTGCACACTTACGGCCACACCGTCAGTCGGGCCATCAAAGAAGGCGACAGGCCTGGTGCCGGCGCCAATCCGGACCTCGGAAGGGAGCACTGATCATGGCATTCAAGCGTGCTCAGCAGCGTTACGGCACCACGCCCGAGCCGACCACACCCTACCAGAAGGCAGCACAGGTCTGGGACGAGCGGCTGGGCTCCGCCCGCGTGCAGGCGAAGAACTGGCGCCTGATGGCGTTCGGCTCTCTCCTCCTCTCCATCGGGCTCACCGGCAGCCTCGTCTGGCAGTCGGCGCAAAGCCGCATCACCCCTTACGTCGTGGAGGTGGACAAGCAGGGCGGTGTCCGCGCCGTCGGTCCGGCCATAGAGCCCTACGAGCCGACCGATGCGCAGATCGCGTATTTTCTGGCGCGCTTCATCACCGACGTGCGCTCACTCTCGATCGATCCCGTGCTGGTGCGCCGGAACTGGCTCGAGGCCTACGACTTCGCGACGGACCATAGCGCGGTCTTCCTCAACGACTTCGCCCGCGCCAACGACCCCTTCAAGGCGGTCGGGGAACGTACTGTCGCCGTGCAGGTGACGAGCGTCGTCCGCGTCTCGGACGACTCGTTCCAGGTCAAGTGGATCGAGCAGATCTACGAGCACGACAGCCTCGCCAGGACCGAGCGCTGGACCGCCATCCTCTCGATCGTCCTGCGGCAGCCCCGCACCGTCGACTCCCTGCGCAAGAACCCCCTCGGCCTCTATGTCAACGGCCTCAACTGGTCGCGCGAGCTCAACCCCGGAGAGACCCCATGACCCGCTTCGTCCGTCACATACTCCTTCTGTCCGTGTCCGCACTCACGCTCGCGGCGTGCGAGGTCAAGACCCCGCCGCCTGCCATCGCCTATGACAGCGCCGCTTTCAAGCCCGCGGTCGCGGAGCCGGAGCCAGCCAAGCCGGTCGAGATCGTGCCGGTCCCCGAGCCGCTGCCGCTGCCCGGACAGCTCAAGCAGTACTCCAGGTCCAAGGGCGATCCGCGGGCGCCAACGGACCGTGTCAATGCTGCGAACAAGGCTGCCCTCCGCGAGCCGACCAGGGCCGGCTACGTCAATGCGGTTCAGGTCTATCCCTTCACGGAAGGGGCCCTCTATCGGCTCTACGCCTCGCCCGAGGAGGTCAGCGACATCGCGTTGCAGCCGGGCGAGACCCTCACGGCGATCTCGGCCGGCGACACGGTGCGCTGGGTGGTGGGCGATACCACGAGCGGGAGCGGGGCGGGGAAGCAGGTCCATATCCTGGTCAAGCCCTTCGCCCCCGGGCTCAGGAGCAACCTCGTCATCACCACCGACCGGCGCAGCTACCACCTCG
>JBKQRV010000174.1:0-18874 GCA_052143835.1 Alphaproteobacteria bacterium | reverse complement strand
GCCACCAACCAACGAGGCCGCATTCGCAGACGACGCGCACAATAACTGACCCTTAGCTCGGCGAAAAATGTCCCGATCCCGAAATGCCGCCTCACCGCACGATATTTGCAAAGCCCTCGCAAGCGGGAGAGGGACGGGCCCATCCCGAAGGGATGGGAGGGTGAGGGACCTCCCCTACGCCTCGAGCGCCAAGCGGATCGCCTCCACTACGCCGTCGAGATTGTCCATTACATCGTTGTTCCAAAAGCGAAGCACGCGATAGCCGTTGGCAGCAGTCACACGGCCGCGTTCTTCCTCGTATCGCGTGGGCTCGGCATGCTGCCCGCCGTCGAGCTCAACGACTAGTTTTCGCGCGACACAGGCGAAGTCCGCAAAGTAGGGACCAATCGGCACCTGCCGGCGGAACTTGACGCCGAGTCGGCGGTCGCGGATCGCCCGCCACACGCGACGCTCGGCTTCGGTCTCGTCGCGGCGAAGCCGCCGGGCACGATCAGAAATTTCGGGGCGTGGCTGAGGCGGAGGTCTATGTTTCGAACTCATGAGCGATCCCTCACCCTCCCATGGCCTTTGGCCATGGGCCCCTCCCTCTCCCGCTTGCGGGAGAGGGAGGCGAAGCATGAGGGAGTCATGGTCATCACACCCGCCGATGCAGCCTGCGGTCGAGGGCCAAGAGGGTCGAGCTCACGATCACGGCGAAGACGATGAGCAGCATGATCACCGCCATCATGGTGGGCACGTCGTGGGTGTTCATGCTGTTGATGATCAAGAAGCCGAGGCCGCGCTGGGAGGCGAACATCTCGCCGATGATGACGCCCAGAAGCGTGAGCGCGAAGCCGACGCGGAGCCCGGTGAAGATCTCCGGCACCACCGCGGGTGCCAGGATGGTCGCGGCGGTTTGGACCGCCGTCAGCTTGAGCACGCGCGCGGTCTTCAAATGCACGGGATCGATGTTGCGCACCGCGCTCATGGTGAAGAGGATGACCGGGATGACGCCGTGCATCACCCCGAAGGCGATCTTGGCCGAGATGCCGAGCCCGAAGATGAGCAGCACGAGGGGATAGAGCGTCACCTTGGGGAGCGTATAGAGTGCCGTGAGGATGGGCTCGGCGACGATGCCGGAGAAGCGGTGAAAGCCGAGCGCCAGGCCCGCGGCGACGCCGGCCGCGGACGCGATGACGACGGAGACCGCAAGGGCCGTGGCCGAGGCGCTCACGTTGCGCCAGAAGGCCGGCGAGTGGAGAAGGACCGCGAGCTTGACCACGGTGCCGAGCGGAGAGGTGATCGCCACCTCGCCCACGGCCGCGTAAAGCGCCTGCCAGGCGATGACGAGGAGAACCAGCATCATCGCCGCGTCGAGCGCGCGCCGCAGCCATTGCCGCTCGCCCGCGATCGCGGTGCTCATGCGCGCCGCCTGCGCCGGAGGAGACGCTGCTCCCAAAGGTGCAGGCCCGCGTTGAGGAGGACGGCGAGTGCGAGCACGAAGAACATGAGCGCGTACATGGTCTGGTTGTCGAAGGCGTCGTAGGCGTAGGCGATCGAGTAGCCGAGCCCGCCACCCGAGAGGATGAACTCGCCCGCGAGCACGCCGATGAAGCTGTAGGCAAGGGCGAGCTTGAGCCCGGTGAAGAGATGGGGGCTCGCTGCCGGCAGGATGATGAGGAAGATCTCCTCGCCGCGCCCGAGCCGGTGCACGCGCGCCACCTTGCGCAGCACGCGCGGCACGCGGTCGAGTCCGTTGAGCGTCGCGATCACCATGGCCGCGGCGCCGAAGGCGAAGCCGATCGCGACGAGCGGCCAGCGGTTGAGCCCGAAGATGGCGATGAGGAGCGGATAGAAGACGAAAAAGGGCACCGCATAGTAGGAAGCGAGCAGCGGATCGGCGAGGCGCCTCAAGCGCGGCAACGCGTGGATGACGAGGCCAGCCGCGAAGCCGAACGTCACCGAGAGGAGGAAGGCGAGTGATATGTTGCTGAAGCTCTCGGCCATCGCCGCGTCGAGCTCGCCGGAGCGGAACATGCTCCAGAGATGCGTTACCATTTCGCTCGGCGGGATCAAGACGAGGTTGTCGATCGCACCCGTGCGCGTCAGGAGCTCGAGGAGGAGGAGGAAGCCCGCCACGACCGCGAGCCGCACGAGTGACGCCCGACTCATGGCCGGCCTCCCCCGCCGCCGTCATCCTCGCGGCCGAGCGCCTTCATCGACTCGCCGCGCAGCTTCGACCACACGTGCGCGGCGAGCCGGCCGAAGGCCTCCTCCTCGACGATGCGGGAGTCGCGCGCCTGCGGCCAGCCGGTCTCGACGAGCTCGATGAAGCGCCCCGGCCGCGCCGACATGACGCCGACCCGGTCGGCGAGCATGACCGCCTCGTCGATCGCATGGGTGATAAGGAGGATGGTCGCCTTGGTCTCGCGCCACAGGCGGAGAAGCTCGTCGCCCATGAGCAGGCGCGTCTGCTGGTCGAGCGCGCCGAAGGGCTCGTCCAGGAGGATGAGGCGCGGCTCGAGCACGAGCGTGCGCGCGATGCAGACCCGCTGGCGCATGCCGCCCGAGAGCTGCGCCGGATAGGTGCCGGCGAAGGAGCCGAGCCCCATGAAGGAGACGGCGTAATCGACGCGCGCGCGAATGTCCTCGGCGGCGGCGCCCGCGCGCCGCAAGCCGAAGGCGATGTTGTCCCACACGCTGAGCCAGGGCAGGCAGGCATCCTCCTGGAAGACGACGCCGACCCCCTCCGGCACGCGCCCCTTGACCTCGCGTCCCTCGAAGGCGACGGTCCCGGCACTCGGCGCCGTCAGCCCCGCGATCGTCTCGAGCAAGGTCGTCTTGCCGCAGCCCGACGGACCCACCACCGCCATGAACTCGCCCGCGTAGAGATCGAGGTCGAGCGGGCCGAGCGCATGCACCACGCCGTGGCCCTCGGCAGCAGGATAGGATTTGGCGATGCCCTTGAGCTGCGCATGGAGTGCCGCCGAGGCCGGCCGCGCGCGCGCGCCGCCCTCGGCTTTCGGCTTCTCTTCCTCTGCGCTTGCCGCCACGGCGGAGGCGTCGGGCTAGAGACCGGTCAATGGGTCTTGGCCTGAAGGTCCTTCGGCAGGAACGACGTGTCGACCACCTTGCCCCACTCCATCGGCCCCTTGAGCTTGCCCACGATGCGCAGCCCCTCGACCATGCGGTCCATCGCGGCGTAGTCGAAGGCGCCCTCGCTCCAGTAATGGATCGCGAGGAAATGGTGGAACACCTCGCGCACGAGGGCTGCATCGAAGCCGATCGCCTTGGCGGAGATGTCGGCCGCCTCGTCCGGGTGTGCCGCGATATATTGCACGCCCTCGCGCCGTCCCGCGATGATGGCGCGGATGGTATCGGGGTGCTCCTTGGCGAACTCCTCGGTGACGATGCCGACGGTCTGGGTCATGTTGGCGGGGAGCACGTCCTTGACCCAGAAGACCGCCTTCACCTTCGCCTTCTCGCGCGACCAGATGGGCTCGCCGCTCATGGCGGTGTCGACCGCACCCGAGAGCACGGCGGTCAGATTGGCGCCGATGCCGCCCGCGGGCATCAGCGTCACCTTGTCGGCGGGGATGCCCTGGGCCTTCATCGCCATGAGGATGAGCATGTTGGTGACCGAGCCGGGCGAGGTGAAGGCGACCTTCTTGCCGACGATGTCCTTGATCGAGTTGAGCGGCGAATCCGGCTTGGCGATCCACAGGATGTCGGCGATGCTCTCGACGCCGGCGCAGACGATCTTGATCGGCTGGCCCGCCTCGATCGCCTCGATCGCGGCGGAGAGCGCCACCTCGCCGAAGGGAAGATCGCCCGCGAGCGTGTTGCGCACCGAGGTCCCGCCGCCCGTCGAGGTCAAGATGCCGGTGATGTCGACGCCGCGCTTCTTGAAGTAGCCCTTCGCCATCGCGACCGCATAGGGGCCGCCGTAGAAGGCATCGCCCCAATGGGTGACGGTGATGGTCTCAGCTACCGCCCGCTCGGCCGGAGCAGCGAGGAAGAAGGCGAGCGAAGCGGCGAGAAGCGTTCTCAAGATGGCGGTCATGGCGTTCTCCCTGTGCGTGACGGCGAGCGTCCGTTCTTGCCGCAAGCTTAGCACAGCGCCATGGCACCTGCCATGCTCGCTGTTACAAAAAGGTCAAATGCCCGAGCAGCGCAAAATGCCGCCGCACCTGTCGCACTTCCCTGTAGAATGCTTCTCCCTCTCCTCCTTCAGGAGGAGAGGGTCGGGGTGAGGAGGTCGGAGAGACGAACTCTTCAGCCTTTAAGCGCAGCACAAATCACCGCCGCGCACTTCTCGCTTCCCCTTAGAACACGTCTCCCTCTCCTCCTTTAGGAGGAGAGGGTCGGGGTGAGGAGGTCGGAGAGGCGAACTCTTCAGCCTTTAAGCGCAGCACAAATCGACGCAAGCACGCCCTCTAGGTTTTCCGTCACCTCATTGTTCCAAAATCGCAGAACCAGGTAGCCCTGCGAGGCCAGGAAACGCGTGCGTACCTCGTCGCGAGCGCGTGCGTCAGCATGCTACCCACCGTCGAGCTCGACGATGAGCCGGCGGCTCGGACAGGCGAAATCGGCAATATAGGGTCCGACCGGCATTTGGCGACGGAACTTCGCCCCGTCGATCTGGCGATCACGGACGGCGTACCAAAATCGACGTTCGACATCCGTTTGATCTTCGCGCAGCAGGCGAGCACGGTCGTTCGAGCCAGCTGCCCGCCGCTGCTTTCGGCGGCGATCGCGCATCTGGAAACCTCCTCACCCCGACCCTCTCCTCCTGAAGGAGGAGAGGGAGAAGATTAATGACGCTGCGCGGTCGCGTCCGCGCTCTCAATGATTGTGCCGCGGCACGCCCTTGCTCGCGTCGATGCGCTGGTAGCCCGTGGCGAACTCGAGGCAGCCGCCCGTCTCGAGCTGGCCGACATGGGCGCGGTAGAGCTCCTGCCACGGCGTCTGATGGTCGAGCTTGGGCGGCTTCCAGGCCTTGCGCCGGCGCGCGAGCTCGGCCGCCGGGATGAGCATGTCGGCGCGCCGCTTCTTGAGGTCGATGCGCACGCGGTCGCCGGTCTTGAGGAGCGCGAGCCCGCCCCCCACAGCCGCTTCCGGCGAGGCGTGGAGGATGGAGGGGCTGCCCGAGGTGCCGCTCTGCCGTCCGTCGCCGATGCAGGGCAGGAAGGCGATGCCCTTCTGCACCAGCCGGTCGGGCGGCAGCATGTTGACCACCTCGGCCGAGCCGGGATAGCCCACGGGGCCGCAGTTGCGGATGAAGAGGAGGGCATCGGCGTCGATGGGGAGCGAGGGGTCGTTGATGCGCTTGTGATAATCCTCGGGGCCGTCGAAGACGATGGCGGTGCCCTCGAAGGCGCCCTCGTCGCCCTTGCGCTCGAGATAGCGCTTGCGGAAGGCGGGCTCGATCACGCTCGTCTTCATGATCGCCGAATCGAAGAGATTGCCCTTGAGCACGGCGAAGCCCGCCTTCTCCTTGAGCGGCTTCGCGTAAGGACGGATCACGTCGCGGTCCTTGATTTCCGCGCGCCTTACGTTCTCGGCCATGGTCTTGCCGGTGACGGTCATGGCCTTGCCGTGGAGCTTGCCGGCCTTCAAGAGCTCGTTCATCACCGCCGGCACGCCGCCCGCGCGATGGAAGCCCTCGCCCAAATACTTGCCCGCCGGCATCAGATTGACGAGGAGCGGAATGTTGTAGCCGATGCGGTCCCAGTCATCGACCGAGAGCTCGACGCCGATGTGGCGCGCGATCGCGATGATGTGGGGCGGACAGTTGGTGGAGGCGCCAAGCGCCGAGGCGGCGACGATCGCGTTCTCGAAGGCCTGGCGCGTCAGGATCTTGGAGGGGCGCAAATCCTCGCGCACCATGGCGACGATGCGCTTTCCGCTCTCATACGCGATCTGGCCGCGCTCGCGGTAGGGCCCGGGGATGGCGGCGCAACCCGGCAGCGACATGCCGAGCGCCTCGGCGAGCGAATTCATCGAGGTCGCGGTACCCATGGTGTTGCAGTGCCCCACGCTCATGGTCGAGGCCGCGACCTTGTCGATGAACTCGTGGTAATCGATGGCGCCGGCGGCGAGCTCCTCGCGCGCCTTCCACACCACCGTGCCCGAGCCCACGAGCTCGCCCTTGTAATAGCCGTCGAGCATCGGCCCGCCCGAGAGCACGATCGCGGGAATGTCGAGCGTGGCCGCGCCCATGATGCCGGCGGGGGTGGTCTTGTCGCATCCCGTGGTCAGCACCACCCCGTCGATCGGGTAGCCGTAGAGCACCTCGACGAGGCTCAGATAAGAGAGGTTGCGGTCGAGTGCTGCCGTCGGGCGCTTGGCGGTCTCCTGGATCGGGTGGCAGGGGAACTCGAAGGGCACCCCGCCCGCGTCGCGGATGCCGTCGCGCACGCGCTCGGCGAGCTGGAGATGGTGGCGGTTGCAGGGCGAGAGGTCGCTGCCCGTCTGCGCGATGCCGATGATCGGCCGGCCCGCGCGCAGCTCCTCGACCGTCATGCCGAAATTCAGGAAGCGCTCGATATAGATCGCCGTCATGCCGGGATTGTGCGTGTCGTCGAACCAGGCTTGGCTGCGCAGGCGACGGTTATTCTTGCGGGCGTCGGACATCGTCTTTCCTCTCGTCTCTTGAAGGTCTTGCAGGATCGCGCGTTCCCGCTCAGCGCGAGAACAAGCGCTACCGTAGCACCGGGGCGGGCGGGGGTGAAGCGGGGGCGGCGTCGAAGACGCCATGACAACAGCTTTGGCGCGAGCGCTCGCTCTACCAATGGCTACACTGAGCATCCAGGATGGCATGGCCGACCGGCTGCGTCGGCGTACCGATGGACGCGCCGCTGCCTATCTCCCCTTCGGCGTCGGCCCCTCGCGCGCGCGTCGTGCGCGCGCAGGGATCACGAGCCGAACAGCCGGCGCGGCGCCCAGTCGATGATCTTGTGCAGGAACGGCACCGACTTGGCGTAGGCGCTCACGCTGTGGCGCCAGTATTCGCGCTGGACGTACCAGTCCGAATCGACGTAGCAGAGCTGCAGGCTCATGCGCTGGCCCTTCTGCGGCAGAAAGCCGTGCCACGAGTGGTCGCAGACGCGGAACATCAGCATCCTGCCGAACTCAGGTGCAAACTCGAAGGCGCAGTCCTCGCGGTTCGAGCTGCGCAGCACGCGGAGGCGGCCGCGCTCATAGGGCCACTCGCGGCTGAAGCCGACCAGCACGGTGACGATCTTGTGCTTCGAATCGGGGTGGGCGTAGCCCTCGTTGTAGTGGCCCGTGGTGTTGCCCATCATCACGATGCAGGGCGGACAGGTAGTGAGGTCCATGCCGAACTTCCGCCCGACCAGATCCCGGAAGTAGGGGCTCAGCAGGTCCTTGACGACCGCGCCGAACTTGGGTCCGTAGCGAAGATCGGGCAGACCATAGCTGCCGCGATCGGGTATGGGCGGCGCATCGGCGAGAACCTCGTCCTTCCAACGAGGAGCGATCGCGTGCTCGACGAAGGCGAAGTCGTAAGGATCGTGGCGCAGCTCGGCGGCGGCGATCGCCGCCTCGTCGAGCATCGATAATGGCACGCTAGTCTCGGGCATGGATCATCCCCTCCTGGGGCGGGCTGAGGCTCTCTCTCCATATCCGCCAAAACGGCGGAAGCTGGCTTTGATCTGGATCAATAGCCTCGCCCGGCAGCGCCGCGGCAAAGGTGCCGCTCGACCCCCTCCGGGCCGGCGCCTCGGGCCTAACTTGGCGCAGCACTCAGAAGAGCGGCAAGGCGGGCGCCGCATCGGCCACGGCCGCGACACCTTCCACCTCGATCAACCACTCCGGGCGGCAGACGGCACCCTCCACGATCACCATGGGCAGCCCGCGAAAGCGCTCGGAGAGGTAGCCCTCGACGCTCGGGAAATCCGCGGGGTCCCGGAGATAGACGGTGAGATGCATCATGTCGCCCAAGCCCGCGCGTCCCGCGCCCAGGAGCGCCTCCACGTTCTCGAGCGTGCGCTCGAGCTGGCGCAGCACATGGCCGCGATGGACCACGGCCCCCGTCCCGTCGATGCTCGCCGTTCCCGAGATGAAATGGTGCGAGCGGTCGGCATAGGCGATGCGCGTACCGCGCTCGAAGGTGACGCCGTAGTTCCGCGTCGGGCACAGCCGATCGAAATCGTTGAGGTACGACATCTGCCCGGGAGCCATGCCGAGGATGGAATAGGCGTCCATCGCCACGAGGTCGTAGCGGTGCGCGCAGCCGCCCTCGATGCCGGTGCTGGCGAGGTAGTGCGTGTCCGCGGTCAAGCCTTGGCGCTCGAACAGCTCGCGGCGGCTCTCGACCATGTCCTTGTAGAAGACGTCGACGTCCTTGACGTAGATCCAGGTTCGCACGCAATGGTCGCGGAGCGTGCCGCCGGCACCGGCCAGCGTCGCGATGAGATCGGCGAAGATCTCGCGCGTCTGGCCGGCCGCGGATGCGGGTGCCGCGTCGGAGCCAGCGCAGAGCCGCGTGCTCCAGAGATGGCGCAAGCCGCGCTTCCCGACCTGCACGTGATGGGGCGACAAGCGCTCTTTCGCGATACCGGCATCGTCGGTGAGGTGATAGGCGAGGAGTGCTACCTTCGCACCCGGCAGCGGCGCCTGTTGCACGATCGAGACCGCGACCGGACCCTCCGCCTCCGTGCCGCAGAGGCTGCTCGCGCGGATCGCTTGAGCCTGATTCATGAGGTCGCTGACGAAGAGCCGCCTGAAGATGGCGCTCTCCGGAGCCAGGCCGAGGGCCTCTCTCGCCTCGGCGTAGCGCCGCTCGACGAGCCCGAGCTGCTCGGCAAAGGCGAGCCCGGCGGAGGCCTCGACGGAAATGAAATGCTCGCTGCCGCCCGATTCGCCGCGGAAGCTGCGACTCGCGATTCCCTTGTCATGCTGCATTCGCGCTGGTCCCTCCCCTCCAAACGCGCACGCGCCCTCGCGCGGCGGCGATTTGCACCGTAGATGGCGGATCGCCCGCCGTCTTTGACCTAGATCAAACGGCCTGGTGGGGCTAAGCCCGTGCTGCTGCCGGCGCGCTTAGGCCTTGCGCCTTCCCGCCCTCGGCCGCTCGGGGTAGGCAAGCCCGTGCTGGCCGCGATAATCGACGGGCGTGCTCGGCTTCCAGCCGCGTAGCAGCTCCGCCGCCACGTCGTAGATCTCGATCTCGAACGGCCGGCAGGTCTTCTCCGGGTCGGCGGCGCTAGGTCCCCACATCGGCACCGAGAGGTCGCCGTGGGGGCAGGCCGAGATGGCGCAGAGCAAATCCATCTCGGCGAGGAATTCGAAATAGTCGCCCTTCTTGGTCGGGCTGGGCTTGACGAAATAGCGGCCGTCTTTGGTCAGCCCCGTCACCTGGAAGACGTTGAGCACGTCGTGGACGTCATACTCGGTGAGCTTATAGGGAATGACCGCGCGCACGAGGTTGGAGTGGCAGCAGAGGTCGAAATCCTCGCCGTTCAAGAGCCTATGCACGTAGGGATCGCAGCGGGTGCCGAGGAGATCGTGGCAGCCCGCACCGTCCGCGTCGATGCCGTATTGCACGCTCTCGTCGGTGATCGTCGCCATCGGCCGCAAATAGGGCAAAGAGGACCAGAAGCGGTCGTAGGTCTTGAGGTGCGCCCTGTGGAGCTGGCGCGTGCGCGAGGCCCAGAAGCGCTCGCGCGGATTGTGCCGGTTCCACATGTTGAGATCGCCGACCTGCGGGCCCTCGCTCACGACGATGCGGCAGATTTGGCCGGCCCGCACCGGCCAGGCCTTGCCCGAGCGCGGCGGCACGGTGATGCGCTCGCTGAGCTTGCGTCCCTCTTTCGCACTCGCCAAGCGGCCGTAGAGCTTGCGGTCGACGTAGAGCGGCATGCCGGGCTTGGCTTCGTAGATGATGCGGGGTTTGACCATTGCGCTACCTTTGAGTCGCTGTTTCCCAAGCGCGGAAAATTCCGCGGCCCGTCGAGTCTGCAAGCTTTACGGCGCCTTGACAATCGTTCTCTAGTGTCCTGGTTCTGAAATTCGCGACATCAGGAAAACACGTGTCATTGCGAGGCGCCCGAAGGGCGCCGAAGCAATCCAGAACGGGCATCGCACCCAGCGCCCTGCCCCGGCGTACGCCGGGGTTCGCTGCGCTCGCAATGACGGTTATTTCTGGTTGAGGCGAACTTCCGAATCGGGACACTAGGCGGCAGCGAGAGGGCGAGTGGCGAGGACGAAGCCAAGGCGGTTGCGTCGCCGCGAGAGGGGAGTGAATATGTGGGCCATGGCGGCGACCATCACGCTCAAGGTCAACGGGACGAGCCGCGCGGTCGCGGCCGAGCCGGAGACGCCGCTCCTTTACGTCCTGCGCAACGATCTCGAGCTCAACGGCGCCAAGTTCGGCTGCGGCCTCGCGCAATGCGGCGCCTGCACGGTGCTGGTCGATGGCCAGCCGGTGCGCAGTTGCGTCCAGCCGATCGGCGCGTTGGGCGGCCGTGCGATCACCACGCTCGAGGGGCTCGGCACGCTCGAGAAGCCGCATCCGCTGCAGCAGGCCTTCATCGACGAGCAGGCCGCGCAATGCGGCTATTGCATCAACGGCATGATCATCACGGCCGCGGCCTTCCTCGCCGCGACGCCGAGCCCGAGCGAGCGCCAGGTGCGCGAGGCCCTCGCCGGCAATCTCTGCCGCTGCGGCACCCAGGGCCGCATCATCCGCGCCGTGCTGCGCGCCGCCAAGGCGATGGGGAAGTCGTGACCGCGCCCGCCCTCACCCGCCGCGCCTTCGCCAAGGCGAGCCTCGGCCTCACGGTTGCCTTCGCGCTCGCGCCGCGCTTGGCGCTCGGCGCACCGGCCAACGCCTTGCCGGGCAGCCTTGCCCAGAACCCCATGCTCGACGCCTGGCTCAGCGTCAATGCCGACGGCACGGTCACGGTGATGACCGGCAAGGTCGAGCTCGGCCAGGGCGTGCTCACCGCCCTTGCCCAGATCGCCGCCGAGGAGCTCGGCCTCCCGCTCGCGCGCGTGCGCATGATCTCGGGCGATACGGGGGCGACGCCGGACGAGGGCTTCACGGCGGGCAGCCAGTCGATCGAGTACGGCGGAACGGCCGTGCGGCTCGCCGCGGCCGAGGTGCTGGCCATCCTCATCGACAAGGCGGCGCAACGCTTGGGCGTCGCCGCCGAAGGGCTCACGGCCGCGGATGGCGTGATCAAGGCGGCGGACGGCCGCAGCCTCGGCTATGGCGAGCTCGCGGCCGACGGCATGCTGCATCGCGAAGCCTCGGCGACGGCCAAGCCCACCTCACCCGCCGAGCACAAACTGGCGGAGAAGGCGATCCCGCGCCTCGACATCCCGGCCAAGGTGACGGGGGGTGCGATCTATGTGCAGGACATGCGCCTCTCCGGCATGCTGCACGGCCGCATCGTGCGTCCGCCGCGCTATGGCGCAACGCTCACGGCCCTCGACGAGGACGCCGTGCGCAAGCTGCCCGGGGTCGTGGCCCTCGTGCGCGACGGCAGTTTCCTCGGCGTCGTCGCCGAGCGCGAGGAGCAGGCCGTGCGCGCACGCGAGGCCCTCGCCAAGGCGGCAAGCTGGGCAGGCGGCGAGGCGCTGCCCGAGGAGAGCGGTATCCACGCATACTTGCGAGCACTCCCCCACGAGGACACGGTCGTGAGCGAGAAATCGGGCGCTGCACCGGCCGCGGTCAAGACGCTCGAGGCCACCTACACCAAGCCCTACATCGCCCACGCCTCGATCGGCCCCTCCTGCGCGCTCGCCGAGCTCAAGGAGGGCAGGCTCACGGTCTGGTCGCACACGCAAGGCGTCTTCCCGCTCAGGCGCGATCTCGCCAAGGCGCTCGGCATGCCCGAGAGCGCCATCCGCGTGGCGCACGCGCAGGGCTCGGGCTGCTACGGGCACAACGGCGCCGACGACGCGGCCCTCGATGCGGCTCTGCTCGCGCGTGCGCTCCCCGGCCGGCCGGTCCGGCTGCAATGGATGCGCGACGACGAGTTCGCCTGGGAGCCTTATGGCGCCGCCATGACCATGCAGCTTCGCGCCGGCCTCTCCGCCGAGGGGCGCGTCGTCGCCTGGCAGCACGAGGTGTGGAGCAATACCCACAGCACGCGGCCGGGCGAGGCCGAGGGCGACAATCTTCTCGCGAGCTGGTATCTCGCAAGCCCGCAGCGGCCGGCGCGTCCCCACGGCATCCCGCAGCCGGCGGGTGGGGGAGACCGCAACGCGGTGCCGCTCTACGATTTCCCGGTGCAGCGCATCACTAGCCACCTGATCCCGGCGATGCCGGTCCGGGTCTCGGCGCTGCGCACGCTTGGCGCCTACGCCAACGTGTTCGCGCTCGAATCCTTCATGGACGAGCTCGCGGCGGCGGCCGGCTCTGATCCCGTCGCCTTCCGCCTCCTTCACCTGAAGGACGCGCGGGCGCGCGCGGTGATCGAGAGGGCGGCGGCAATGGCGGGCTGGCAGGCGGGGGCAACGGGCAAGGGCGTGCGCGGCCGCGGCATCGGCTTCGCCAAATACAAGAATCTCTCGACCTATGTCGCCGTCGTGGCCGAGGTCGAGATCGACCGCAAGAGCGGGGCGCTCCGCGTGCCGCGTGCCAGCGCTGCGGTGGATGCGGGCCAGATCATCAACCCTGACGGGCTCGCCAATCAGATCGAGGGCGGCATCATCCAATCGACGAGCTGGACCCTCAAGGAGCACGTGAGCTTCGAGCGCACGCGTATTGCCTCTCGCGACTGGCAGAGCTATCCGATCCTCGCTTTCCCGGAAGTCCCCTCGGTCGAGGTGACGCTCACCGACCGCCCGAGCGAGAAGCCGCTCGGAGCGGGCGAGGCCTCGCAGGGTCCGATGGCTGCGGCGATCGCAAACGCCTTCGCACATGCGAGCGGCGTTCGCATCCGCGAACTCCCCTTCACGCCCGAGAGGGTGAAGGCAGCGCTCGGGTAAGGCGGGATTTTCCGAGTTGCGCCGCAGGCTCCCCCGCCCGTCCCATCCCTCTCCCGCGCGCGGGAGAGGGGGGAGGAGTGCAGTGGAGCGAGGAGCGGCGCGAGGGGAAGCCGCTCAGCGCTTGTTGAGGGCGCCCTTGATCGTGCGCGAGACCTTGAAGCGCACGCCCTTCGAGGCCTTGATCGCAACCGGCGCGCCGGTCTGGGGGTTGCGCCCGGTGCGCGCCCCACGCTTCGAGATCGAGAAGGTGCCGAGTGTGGTGCGCACCGACTGCCCTTTGACAAGGGCCGCCTCGACCGCGGCAAGCACAGCCTGCACGGCGTCCTTGGCCTGGCGCGCGCTCAGCTTGTTCTTCTTCGCGATTTGCGCGATGAGCTCTGCTTGGTTCATGTCCCCTAACCCCCCTTGCAGATGTGAGAGTGCAATCCTTCACCTGTAATCGTGTGCGCCCGTTTTGGCAAGAGCGCGCGTAATGTTATCCACAAATGATCACAACCCGCCGCCGCCGGAGCCCGACGCGAGGCACTCGTCCCGGCTATCGCAAATACGTGATGCGGGTTTCCCTCTCCAACCGTCATGGCCGTGCTTGTCACGGCCATCCACGCCTTTTTGCGTCCCTCGCAAGACGTGGATGGCCGGGACTCGGCCTGCGGCCGGCCCGGCCATGACTATCAGCGAGAATGTATCAGGCATTTGTGATTTCAGGCACTATACCTCACGCCGATTTCGCGCATACGATTGACTTGTGTACGGCGCAACCGTACTAACTTCTCGCGTATCACCTTCGACATCGAAGAAGGCGAGATTTGCCGGCTCGATTTGGACGACTATCATTGATGACCGTTAAAGCGCCGAAGATCGGCATGCGCCCCTCCCATCCCAGCGAGTTCGTTCGCCTCGAGGTTTTCGACGAGCTGGGCCTCTCCATAACGCGCGCCGCCAAAGTCCTCGGCGTGCGCCGGGCGACACTGTCCGATCTTGTGAATGGGAAGGCTGCCCTCTCGCCCGAGATGGCTCTCAGAATCGAAAAGGCCTTCGGCGTGTCCATGGATACCTTGCTGCGCATGCAAGCCTGGTACGACAGCCATGCCATGCGCCGACGCGCGGGCGACGTCAAGGTGCAGCGCTACAAGCCGATCTGATCCACCGAGCGTTATTTCAGCCTGCACTCCGCGTGGCAGGCGTCCTGCGCCGTAGCCCTGGGCCGCATGGGCGCACGGCCCATGCCCGCGCATCTTGCGGAAATCGGCGACGAAACGCGCGACTGCAGCATGAAACACCTGCCGCGCGAGGTCGCCTTCGCCAAGCTCGGCATCACGGTCGAGGGCACCAAAATCCTGGGCGCGGAGCGCGCCGGCCGCGGCGCAAGTCCCGCACCGGGCGTCACTCGCCGATTGTCGCCACCTCCCTGAAGCGATCACCCTCGACCACGTTGTTGAAGATCACCGCCGCCTTGTTGTCGCCGTTCGCCTTCCACTCGATCGGCTTGGCGTAGGCGATACCCTGGAACTTGCCGGCCTTGAGGGCCGCGAGCACATCGGCGCGGCCGGGCATCCCCTTCTTGGCCTTGGCCACGGCCTGGCCCTTGGCGTTGCTCGCCTCGTCGTCGACGGCGAGCGCCATGATCTTGGCGCCGAGAATGCCGCCTTTCGCGTTCTTTTCGCCGACGGCGAGCTCGACGGCCTGAAGCATCTCGACGCCGAAGCTCGCCGAGCTCGTGGTGAGCGGTCCGCCGATGCCGATGTGGATCTCCTTGCCGGCGAGCTGCGCCGAAGCAGGCACGGTCGCCACGGCCAACAGGAGCCAGACCCCAAGAGTGGCCGCAAGCGGTAATCCCGTTCGTCTCAGCGACATCTCACCCTCCCTCCTCTTTTAACTCTCAAAAACAGTTTCATCGGTTTGACGGAGTCTAGAGGGTTGACATTAACGAGTAAACTATGTTTAGCTGGTTATATGGAGCAGTTGTCCCATGACCAGGCGCCGCGCGCCGGCACGCTTCCGCTCGTCGGCAACGAGCTGGCGCTCGATCTCGCCAACACAGCCTCGGGCCGAGGCACGGCGAAGGCGCGCGAGCATCTCCAGCGTGCCGAGCATGTCGTCCTCTGGGCGCGGCACGCGCAGGCGCTGTCGCCGGCCGACGGCGAGAAGCTTGAGACGATCCTCGTGGCAAACCCCAAGCTCGCCGCACGAATGGTGAGGCGCGCGCTCGAGCTGCGCGAGGTGGTCTACGCGATCGCTGCCGCCATCGCCGCGGGGCGACCCGCCGATGCCGCCGCCATCGACCAGCTCAGGCGCATCTATGCCGAGTGCCTCGGCCACGCGAAGCTCGTGTCCCACGGCGCCAGCTTCGTCTGGGTCTGGGAGCCCGCCGACGGCCCGGTCGAGGCGGTGCTCGGACCGATCACGCTGTCGGCCTTGACGCTGCTGACTCAGGCGGACCTCTCGCGCGTCAAGCAATGCCGCGGCGATCATTGCGGCTGGCTCTTCTTCGATACCACCAAGAACAAGAGCCGGCGCTGGTGCGAAATGGAGGTCTGCGGCAACCGCGCCAAGCAGCGCCGCTTCCATCGCCGCAGGGTCGGCCGGCCCGAAGACGATTGAGACCTCGCATCCCCAAGTCGAGCCGCTGAACATCAGCGTCTACCATTCTTTTTCCCCTTCCAGCCGCTTGGCCGCCGCGTCCTCAGGGAAGGCCTTATCCGAGGGGCGCGCGAGCGCGCCCGGACATTGACGGAACGGACGGGGTCAGGCGCTCAGGAGTGTTGTTTTGAACGGCGGACAGCTCTTACGATAGGCTATCGGCGATGCTGTCGCGGGCAATATCCGCCCGAGCTGCCCGACGTCCCGAAGTCGCCGCAGGGCGTGATGGCAAGGAGTTTCCCACCAGCCGATGGCCACGACCGCTCCGCCGCCCTCCGCAAGTGCTTTGCCCGCCAAATCGGCGGATGCCGCGATGGATGGTCTGCCGAGCGGCCTCAAGAGCGACGAGGCCCGCCGTCGGCTCGAGACCTTCGGGCCAAACACGACGCCCGACACGACCGCAGAGCCGCTGCGCAGGGCGCTGGGCAAGTTCTGGGCGCCCGTTCCGTGGATGCTCGAGGCTGCGGTCGTACTCCAATTTGCGCTTGGTGACTTCGCGGAGGCCGGAATCATCGCGAGTCTCCTGGTCTTCAATGCCGTTCTCGGCTTTCTCCAGGAGGGGCGCGCCCAGGCAACCCTTGCCGCACTCAAGTCGCGGCTCGCGCTCAACGCATCCGTCCGGCGCGACGGCGCCTGGACGACCGTGCCCGCTGCCGAGCTGGTGCCGGGCGACGTGGTAAAGCTCTCACTCGGCGGCGTGGTGGCCGCGGATGTGCGCATCACCGCGGGAGAAATCCTGCTCGACCAATCCATGATCACCGGCGAATCCGTGCCCATCGAAGCCGGTCCGGGCCTAGAAACCTATGCGGGGGCATTGGTACGGCGCGGCGAGGCGGCGGCGGAGGTCACGGCGACCGGAGCGCGGACCAAGTTCGGCCGCACTGCGGAGCTCGTGCGCACCGCCTATGTCGTGAGCTCCCAGCAGAAGGCGGTTCTGCGCGTGGTGAGCAATCTCGCCGCGTTCAACGGCGTCGTCATCGCGATGCTGGTGGCCTATGCCTATTTTCTCAAGATGCCCCTCGCCGAGATCGTTCCCCTCGTCCTCACGGCGGTCCTCGCCTCGATACCGGTAGCCCTGCCGGCCACCTTCACCCTTGCATCGGCGCTCGGCGCGCGCGCTCTGGCAAAGCTCGGCGTCCTCCCGACCCGCCTCTCCGCGGTGGATGAAGCGGGGACGATGGATGTCTTGTGCTCCGACAAGACAGGGACGCTGACGCAGAACGAGCTGGCGGTTACGACCGTCCGTCCCATGCCCGGCTTCGACGCTTCGCACGTTCTCGCGCTGGCGGCACTCGCCAGCTCGGACGGCGGGCAGGATCCGGTAGATGCCGCCATTCGCGCCGCCGGCGGCGGCAGCCATGCCGCCGATGCGCCGCGAATCGTCAAGTTCGTGCCGTTCGATCCGGCGACCAAGATGTCCGAGGCGATGGTCGCGGACCCCAGCGGCGGCGGCGAACGTGTCGTGAAGGGCGCCTATGCCGTGGTGAGCGGGCTCGTCCAGCCGTCGCCGGATGCGAGTGCGGCGGCGAGCGCGCTCGAGGAAAAGGGTTTCAGAGTGCTGGCGGTGGCGGCCGGTCCGCCGGCGGCGATGAAGCTGGCAGGTCTCATAGCACTCAGCGACCCGCCTCGCGACGACTCGGCGGCCCTCGTCACCGAATTGCACGGTCTGGGCGTGCGCACCGTGATGGTGACGGGCGACGCGCCGGCGACCGCGGCCATCGTGGCGCGCGCGGTGGGGCTCGATGGCGCCGTCTCTCCGCCGGGGCCGATCCCCGACGTTGTCCGCCCCGAAGAGTTCGCGGTCTTCGCCGGCGTCCTCCCCGAGGACAAGTACAAGCTCGTCAAGGCGTTCCAGAAGGGCGGCCATACCGTCGGCATGTGCGGCGACGGCGCCAACGACGCGCCGGCGCTGCGCCAGGCGCAGATCGGAATCGCGGTCTTGACGGCAACCGACGTCGCCAAATCCGCCGCCGGCGTGGTGCTGACCGAGCCCGGCCTGGCCGGCATCGTCGCCGCGGTCAAGGAAGGGCGCGTGACGTTCCAGCGCATCCTGACCTACACGCTGAACTCCATCATCAAGAAGATCGTGACGGTGCTCTTCCTGATACTCGGGCTGATCATGACGGGGCACGCGATACTGACTCCGATGCTGATGGTCATCGTGATGGTGATCGGCGATTTCCTCACCATGTCGTTGACGACGGACAACGTGCGGCCGTCCCCGATGCCGAATGCGTGGCGCATCGGCAGCTTGACGACGGCGGGCGTCATCATGGGCATCTGCCTCTTGGCCTTCTGCACCGGCGTCCTGGCGGTCGGCGAATTCCGGATGAATCTCGGAACCCGGGCGCTGAGAACGCTCGCCTTTGCAGCCTTGGTCTTCGGGAGCCAGGCGACGCTCTACGCCATTCGTCAACGCCGGCACTTGTGGGGCTCGCGTCCGAGCTTCTGGCTTGCCGCGTCGTCCGTAGCCGATGTGCTCATCGCCTCGGCATTGGCCGTCGGCGGGATCGCCATAGCGCCCTTGCCGGTCTTGCTCGTAGCCGGCACGCTTGCCGCGGCGGCTGCCTTCGCCGTCATCTTGGATTTCGTGAAGGTTCCGGTCTTTGACCGTCTTGGGATCATCTAGGACGCATGCAGCCGCCGAGAGGACAGGGATGAAGATCAATTCGAAGGATTTTCGGGTGCGGGAAGGAGACGAGGTCAACCTCAAGAAGTGGCCCACGATGGTCGATCCCGCGTACAAGTCGAAAGAGCAATATGAGGAACTTCTGAGAGAGCACGTTGCGCAACTAAGCTCGCAACAGAAGCTTCTCTATGCGTCCAATCGCTATGCCGTCCTGCTGATTTTTCAGGCCATGGATGCGGCCGGAAAAGACGGCGCCATCAAGCACGTGATGTCCGGGGTCAATCCGCAGGGCTGCCAGGTGTTCAGCTTCAAGCATCCGAGCGCGAACGAGCTGCAGCACGATTTTCTCTGGCGCACCACGCGCGACCTGCCGGAACGCGGCCGCATCGGCATCTTCAACCGCTCCTATTACGAGGAGGTGCTGATCGCCCGCGTGCATCCGGAAATTCTCCGCAGCGAAGGGCTGGCGGAAAAGCCGCATGACAAGACGGTGTGGCGCGAGCGTTATCGTTCGATCGTGGATTTGGAATGGCACCTGCACGGCAACGGCACCCGCATCATCAAGTTCTTCCTCCACCTCTCCAAGGAGGAACAGCGCCGGCGCTTTCTGGCGCGGATCGACGAGCCGGAAAAGAATTGGAAGTTCAGCGCCGCCGACATCGC
>JBKQRV010000173.1:0-2515 GCA_052143835.1 Alphaproteobacteria bacterium | reverse complement strand
TGGCGTTCGTCGCGTAGCCGGACCTCCTTCACCAGCGGATCCTCTTCGCCCGGCTCGGTCTCCGGCGTCGTCATGTGAAGATCCCCGGCCCGACACGGCCACCTGGCCGAAGATGACGCATGATCTGCCGAATCGCGTTCAGTTGCAGGCGGGTGCTCTCGACATGTTCCGCCCGCTCCGCCTCTATATCGGCGCGGAAGCGGTTGAGAACCGTCTTGTCGAGCGTCGCGAGGTCGTCGCCCTGGACCGCCTCGCGCGTCGCTATGGCGATGTCGCGCCCGGCAATGACGGAGAGGACGCCGCGGCGCACCGCGCAGTGGTGGCGGGTTCCATCGCTACTTTCCCAGCTCACGACAGAAATCGCGAGGCGGGTGAGAAAATCCGCATGCCGCTGCAGGATCCCGAAGCTGCCGGTGGCGTCTTCGGCGCGCAGCGCGAGCACCCCGTCCTCATCGACAACCACAAAGAGCGGCGTGATAATGCGCAACCTCATGACACGCCTTCCGTCTTGACGGCCGCAGCCTCCTTTTGGCGCGCTTCGTCCAAGGTTCCGATCATGTAGAGGGAACTTTCCGCCCAGTTGTCGGCCTCGCCGTCGAGGATGGCGCGGCAGCCCGCGAGCGTATCGGCACGACGGACGCTGCGGCCCGGCGTACCGGTGAAGGCCTCCGTTACGGTGAAAGGTTGGCTGAGGAAACGCTGGAGCCGGCGGGCCCGCTTAACGATGAGCCGATCGTTCGCACCGAGCTCCTCCACGCCAAGGAGAGCGATGATGTCTTTGAGGTCTTTGAAGCGGGCGAGTGCTTCGCGGGCGCGCTCGGCGATACGATAATGCTCCTCGCCCACCACAAGGGGGTCAAGCAGCATGGATGACGAAGCGAGCGGATCGACGGCGGGGTAGAAGCCCTCGGCCGCCAGCGTGCGCGATAACATGATGATGCTGTCCATATGGCTTGAGATGGCCGTCACCGCCGGATCCGTGAAGTCGTCGGCCGGGACATAGACGGCCTGGATGGCCGTGACCGCAGCGCCGGCGACCGAAGCGATGCGCTCTTGCAATGAGGCCACTTCGGTGGCGAGCGTCGGCTGATAGCCAACGCGCGACGGCAGACGTCCCAGCAGGCTCGACACCTCGCTCCCGGCCTGGACGAAGCGGAACACATTGTCCATAAGGAGGAGCACGTTCTGATGCTTCTGGTCGCGGAAGTACTCCGCGATCGTCAGCGCGGTCAGCGGCACCCGCCAGCGCGCCCCCGGCGGCTCGTTCATCTGTCCATAGACAAGCACCGTACGCGCGAGCACGCCGGAGCCCTGCATTTCGGTCAGGAGCTCATGGCCCTCGCGGGAGCGCTCGCCGACCCCGGCAAAGACGGAGATGCCCTGGTACTTCTCAACCATCGCATGGATGAGCTCCATCACCAGAACAGTCTTTCCGACACCAGCACCGCCGAACATCGCAGCCTTGCCGCCCTGTGCGAGGGGCGCGAGAAGATCGATCACCTTGATGCCAGTCTCGAAAACCGCGGTGGCCGCGGTCTCATCCTCAAGCGCAGGCGGTGGATTGTGGATACCACGTCGCGGGGTATCGGATGGCAAGGCAGGCCCGCGGTCGCGGACAGTGCCGACCACGTCGAGTAGGCGTCCCAGTATCGCGTCACCGACCGGAACCGAAATGGGCGCCCCCGTCGCTCGCACCCGCGTATTGCGGGCAAGGCCCGCGGTCGCCTGGAACGCGATACCGCAGACAGTCACGGGATCGATATGGCTATGCACTTCGAGGACAAGCGGCTCAGGCCGGTCCCATTCGACGACCAAGGCGGTGTTGATAGGCGGCAGCACTTGGCCGTTGAAACTCACGTCTACGACGGCGCCTCGGACCGATACGACCACACCTGCTGACGCTACAATATCCATGGCCTCACCGATAGGCGTGTCAGAATTCAAGGCAAAGGAGTGATTCAGTGCCCTACGCGTGGAATTACGTGATCGAAAAGGAATCGCTCAAATTCAAAGGGTTGGAACATGTCCTAATCGAAAGAGCCGATCAACTTTTCGGGACATGCTCTAGCCATAGCTTATTTTTCTCCCCTCCGGCTATGCAGCAAAAGCTCGACTACATCATTCGGACAGCGGCTGCGATGGGACAATCCGCGCGCTTCACTGCTTTCACGCCTGAAGTTACATCAAGGCTGAAGGGTTGAGATCGGAAGACTCCCTTGGGCTTTGTCATGGTTTTCAGAGCTTGCGGTCTCTCAATCCTCTCGGTAGCCATTAATTCTAACAAAGCGAGTTTAAAAAAGGCGCTGGGTTCGCCGGTCTCTGGAGCGCGGGCGTCACGATCCCCTAACCAAGGCTTGCCTACCGGGTTTCCGCTCCTCCTGCCGGAATCGCATAATCGGCGGGGCAAAGCGCTTGACAAGGCAAGCCCCGTGAATGTTGAAGCCTAACCTCTACAGCAAATTCTTTCCGAGGCCGGCCCGGCGATGGACAACAAGCCAATCACACCGCCTCCAAA
>JBKQRV010000172.1:0-3772 GCA_052143835.1 Alphaproteobacteria bacterium | reverse complement strand
CGCCAAGGACTTCGAGAACCTCACCCGTACCGCCATCGCCTTCGTCATGCTCGCCAGCATCCGTCTCATGGTCCGCCGACTGGCAAGGCTCGGTTCATGAATCAAAACTTTCCGGACAGACTCTTAGCGCCGCTACAACGTGCGGGAACTGGAAGCTTCGCCGGACGCCCGCACGCGCCAAACGCCAAGGGGGGAGGCCTGTCGCGGCCTGCTCTGCGAAATACAAGTTTCCGCGAGTCGGTAAGACGTAACCTGACATCAGGTTCAACAAGACGGTCTTGCCCGATCCATTCGAGCCAAATAGCCGAACGACTTCCCCAGCCCGGATCGCAAAATCGGCGTCGCGAATCACGGACAGCGGCCCGAAATCTCGCCCGATGTGCTCAAAGCGGATGATCGGGGGCCGGGTCAGCTTTTCCTCCATCTGAGCCTTTCCAGGGAGCTCGGGGACCACGAGCAGCACCGAACAGCAACACAATCGGGAGCAGTGCCGCCAATAGCGACTCGCGAATCGCGGCCACTGCCGACGACGTCGGCACTGTCAGCGCCAATGCCTCAGGCGCCAGCACCAACCACGCGGCGCCACCGATGCCTCCCCACAGGCCAAATTGCGACATCAGAACCGCGACGCTCAGCAATCCGAAGGCGTCGGCCAGCGAATAGGCTGCCGGCGAGATCACGCTGAGGTGCGCAACATATACTGCACCTGCGACGCCCGCAATCGCGCCACTCGCCCCCAGGCCAATTGCATTGATCAGCCCGGGATTTACCCCCCAAGCCTCGCAGGCAAGCGGCTCTTCGCGGACCGCCGCGAGCAAGCGCCGCGCGGACCCCAAGCGTAGCGCCGTCCATACTGCGGCGGCCATGCAAGCAAGGCTAGACGCTGCAACAGCGTCGGCAAGCGCATTGCCAAGTACAGTGCCGGCGGGGAGAAAAGGCGGCACGCCGCTCAGGCCGCGCGCGCCACCGGTGATCCAATCGCCGTTTCTCGCAATCGAGCTGATCGCAAGCGCGACACAGAGCGTGCCGATTACTAAAAGATTGCTACTCAGGCGGCGCGACAGCACCGCGATGGCAATCCCCGCCGCGGCGCCCAAGGCAAGACCGGCCGGCGCCCCCCACGCGATCGAAAGCCCGGCATGCACCGAGAGGGCCGCCGCCGCGTACGCGCCGAGTGCCGCGAAGCTCGCGTGGGCCACGTTGAAGATGCCGAGGCCGGTCAAGGATATGTCGGCCGCCGCCACCAGCGCGATACTCAAGCCTAGCATGGTGACCAGATGAAGCAGATAGGTCTCCATTCAGACCCACCGCACAGACTGTTGGAGCAGCCGTCCCACACTCTCGGGAGAGGCGATGAGCACCCCGAGCAACGCCACGCCGAGGATGAAATCCTCCCATCCGCTCGGGATGAACCACACAGCGGCCGTATCGAGTGCGCCGATCCCGAATCCCACGAGCGCCACGGATATCGGCCGCGCGCCGCCTCCCACGAACGCGCACAGCGCGGCGCCCAACAGCAGGTTGGTGCCCATCGAAAAGCGAATGTCCTGGTCCGCTGCCACCACAAGCGACGCCAATCCTGCGCAGGCGCCCGCAAGGACGCCGGCCATCGCTTCAATGCGCGGAATGTTGAGCCCAACAGTTGCGGCAAGTGAAGCCGAATCGGCCACGGCGCGTAATTCCAGGCCAGTCCGGGTTCGACGCAGGAATGTCTCGACAAGCCCCACCACAATAACCACGGCCACGAGCGGCGAGAGACTGGCTATCTGGAGACCTGCATAGAATGAGCCTGGGCCAAAGACAGGAGGAGCATGTTCCGAGCGCAAATGAACAAGGCCCCCGTGGCAAGAAACATGAACAGGGCCGGCTCTCGCAGGCGAGTGAGCCGGCGCAGGCGGTCCATCGTCACGACGTGGAGCAGGCTGCCGGCCATGGCCAAGAGCACCGTGGCCGGCACAACGGCGAACAACGGCCAGTCAAGCCCGCGGCTGAATACATAGCCGCCGAATGCGGCCAGCACCACCAGCATGGGATAGGACATGCTGAAATAGCCGAAGACGGAGGTGATCAGACCGAACCCCACGCCGAGCAGCGCGAAGCGCGAGCCGGTCGCCAGCACTGCACGCAGTATGTCGAGCGGCTCCACGAGTTGATGCCGTCACCGTGTGGGAACGACGTGTACCGCACCCGCCTGAATCTGACGGATCTCGTACGCCTCCTCGGGCCAGGTGATCCGGCCCTCCGGGGTGAATCGCATTCCTTTCGCCGAAATCCCGTCGATATGCGTCAAGCCGAGAAGGTAGTCCTTCAGCGGCTCGCCAGGCGCCACGCCCGCCCGGAAGGCGGTTATCAGGATCCTTGCGGCGTCATAGGCGGAAGGTGCGGAGGGCGCCGTCGGCGGGGCCCCAAAGGCCTTCTGGTAGCGCGCAGCCAAAGCGCGCCGCGCCGGGGTCTCGATTGGCGCGGCAAAGGTGAGTCCATCCAGAGCGTCCCCGTACTCCTTGAGGAGGCTGGCCGTGTCCGTCGTGCTGGAGCTCACCACGCGGGCCTTCAGGCCTTGGTCGTGCGCCTGACGCATGAAAGGCCCTTTCGCGCCCGTTGACGTCATCTCGATGTATACCACATCCGGCTTCAATGCTTGAAGGCGTGCGATGATCCCTCGGAAGTCCCGTGCGTCGGGGTCGGCGATCGGAAACTCGCCGATTATGGCGAGTCCTGCCTTCTTTGCCGCGGCCGCGAAGGCATCATGAAACTGCTGGCTGAACGGGTCCTGGTTGAACACGATCGCCGCCCGTTTCGCTCCCGTGCGCGCCAGGTAGCCGGCAAGTACCGCCATTTCGGGCGCCTCGGGCGAGAACATGGAAAAATAGAACGGGTAGACGTGGCCCTTCTGGACGGCCGAGCTGGCATCCGGAGCGATGGTGACGGTTTTGAGATCGGTCGAGATCGGCGCGATCGCCGCGGCTGCGTCGTCCCAGGTCGGTCCAATGACAGCGTATGGAGCCCCTGTCGCGACGGCCCGGCGGTATGCGGTCACCGCCGCTCCGACGTCCTCCGCGGGCGCGTTCTCCGTTTCGAGGTGCACCACCCCCTTCTCGACGACGTGCGCGGCTTCCGCGTCCATGATTGCGAGTTTCACCGCATTGAGCTCGGTTTGGCCCCAGTCCGCTCCATCCCCCGTGAGGGCGGTTACCACGGCAAGCTCCAAGCTAGATGCGCTGCGTGAGGGCGAGGAGAACGCGATGAATGTCAATCCAGCGGCGATGATTACCGGTATCATCGCCCACGGTAGCGAACGCGCGGTTTTGCGATAGCGTCGCCGCATAGGCAAATCTCTAAGCACCATTTTTCCCTCCATTAGGCACTTGCGGCGGCGGATTTTCTCTCCGCGTGAAAAGTATTTCAATATGAAGTATGGTAAATAGAAGGTTCGAGATAATCAACTTGAAAGAAGAGCCCCCGGCGTTGAAGGAGTCCAAAGTAAGTTCTGCAACTTTCTTCGCGGCAGCTTCCTTGTTTGCGCATGTGCAGGTCTCAAAAATCGCCAAATAGCTATTCGCTAGGACATCCACGTGAACATGGCATCTGCTGAAGGCGAACACAATTCCATAAGCGACAAGAATCGGAAGATCGATCCTAAATAATGGGTCTTCAGGAAATCGAGTGGGTAGCCTGAGGGCATAAACGTGGCTGGAACGCGCATGGCTATTGAGTTTCCCGGGTATCGCGAGGTGCTGGATTTTGGCATCGTGACGGGATGGCCAGATCAGCG
>JBKQRV010000171.1:0-3254 GCA_052143835.1 Alphaproteobacteria bacterium | reverse complement strand
TGAGCCCCGCACTCGGCGGCAGGGCCGCACGCCTCCCCATCGTCGGCATTGTCTTCGTCGAGGACCTCCCGTCGCCATTCGATCAGATCCCAGTCATGGATCGACACGAGCGACCAAGTCGCGAATTTGCTGTCCTTCCAGTACCGGAGCTTGGCCGAGATGTTCTTGGCGTCGGGGTTGTTGCCGACGCGCTTTCCGTCGAGCATCCAATCGCAGGCTTGCGCAAGCGTCGTGCTGCGGGCGCGCTTCAGGTCGACCAGCTCTTCGCCGGTAACCTTGCCCTCCATGACGCGCTGCCACTCCCGGGCCTCACTCAGTTTCTCGAATGTCTTGGTCTGATAGACGCCGTTGCGTCTCACCTGCACGCGGAACTGGTTCGATCCGCGGACCTGGATTCCTTCCGGCATGGCAACATCTCCGACACTGCTTCGTGCCAACAAGTGTGCCAAATTGTGCCAAAAAATGCCCTCTATGTCGAGGGTTCTATGCTAAGTTATTGATGTTATTGGAGCGGGTGAGGGGAATCGAACCCCCGGCTGGAGCTTGGGAAGCTTCTGCTCTGCCATTGAGCTACACCCGCGTCCCGCAGCGCCGCTCATTATAGTGATGACCGACCGGGCGGCAAGCGGGCCGCAGCCGCCGGAGCGGCCGTCGCCCAGCGCGGCGCCCACCTCCCCGCTCATGGATCGATGAGGACGCCCGGGTTGAGCAGCCCTTGCGGGTCGAGCGCCTGCTTCGCCGCCTTAAGCGCCGCGGCGAAGAGGGCCGGGCGCTCGCGGTCGTACCACCGGCGATGGCCGCGCCCGACGGCATGGTGGTGGGTGATGGTGCCCCCGGCCGCGATGAGGGCGTCGGAGGCGGCCGTTTTGATCGCCGTCCATTGCTCCAAGAGGGCCCCGTGCCGGCCGAGCGCCTGGAAGGTGAAATAGGGCGCGGGCCCGTCCGGATAGACGTGGGTGAAGCGGCAGGTGACCTGGCCCGCGCGCGCCGTCGCCGTGCGGATGGCGGCCTCGGTCGCCGCCTTGACCTTGTCATGGAAGGCCTCGAAGCGCTCCCAGGTGATGGCGGTCTCGAAGGTATCGCCGATGATCGCGCGCTTGACCGTGCGCTCGCGCGCGTAGGGCATGCGGATGAACGCATTGCGCCAGCGCTCCGCGGCACCTTCGCGGTGGGAATCCGCCTCGGCAGTGCCCTCGGCTGCACCGCCATGGTCGGCGCAGCACTCGAGCGCCCGGCGCATCCAAGGCTCGAGCGGATGGTCGGCCGATTCGAAGGCCAGCACCATGATCGCCGCCGTGCCGTCCCCCGCGCCCGTGTTGTAGGCCTCCTCGGGATCGAGAATGCGGCAGTTGGCGGGATAGAGGCCGGCTTGGGCTACCACCCTGAGCGCGCGCGCCGCGCTGAAGAAGTCCTTGAAGCGCACCGCACAGCCCGCGCGGAAGCGCGGCCGCGCCTGGAGCCGCATCCAGGCTTCCGTGACGATGCCGAGGATGCCCTCCGAGCCGATGAAAAGGCGATCGGGGCTCGGCCCGGCCCCCGAGCCGGGCAGCCGGCGGCTCTCGAGCACGCCTTGCGGCGTCACCACGCGCAGGCTCTCGACGAGCTCGTCGATGTGCGTGTAGAGGGTGGCGAAATGGCCGCCCGAGCGCGTCGCGATCCAGCCGCCGAGTGTCGAGAACTCGAAGCTCTACGGGTAGTGCCGGATGGCGAGCCCTTGCGGCTTCAGCGCCGCCTCGATCGCGGGCCCACGGATCCCGCACACAATGCGAGCGGCGCGGCTCGTCGCGTCGACCACGAGCACCCGGTCGAGACGGCGCAGATCGAGGCTGACCGCGCCGGCGTAGCCGTCGCCCACCGCAGGCTCGACGCCGCCGACGACCGAGGAGCCGCCGCCGAACGGAATGACGGCAACCTTCGCTTGGCTCGCCCAATCGAGCACGGCGGCGACGTCGGCTTCGCTCTGAGGCAGGGCGACGAGGTCGGGCGCGCTGGCGAAGTCGCGTGCGAAGGCGCGCACCGTTTCCGGATAGGACTTGCCGTAGGTGTGCAGAAGCCGCTCGTAGGGCTCCTGCGTCAAGACGCTTGCGAGCGTGGCGGACGGCGTGACGCGCGGCGCGCTGAGCGCGATGTCGGCTGCTCGTGGCGGCGGCGCGATGCGGGGCTCTACGCCGAGGCAGGCGGCGACAAAGTGGAACAGATGCTCGCGCTCACCCTCGGTGAGGCCCGTGTTCTCGAAGCCCCAGCCATAAAACTTCAGCCTGTTTCCCATGATGGTGTTTTCCTCGACTGGCGCGCGACAAAGGGGCGCTTGCCGATCCGGCGGCCGGCACCCCGGCCTGTCACACCTCGTAAGAGGCGCGATTCGATTACCGGCCGGCGCACGCGATAGACTCGAAATGGAGCGAGGGCGCGAACGTTGGCCCCAAACGCCTTGATTAGCGCCAGCATCTCCGCGACATCGGCGGGGGCCTCGCCCAGCCCGCGGCTGGCAGTCAGCCATTCCGTCAGGCGAGCGAAGGCCTGCATCTCCTTGCGAAGGGTCGGGTATAGGGGCGCCGCCGCCTGGATCAGCAGCTCCATGTCGTGGCTTCGCGGAGGGGCGGCGCCCGCCGCAACGAGCAGGGCTTTGAGCATTTTCTCGGCGGCCTGTTGACAGTGGAATGCCGCCGGGTCAATCAGCGGTGGATCGTGAGTGAGTGTCAGCTCGGCGACGACGACGTCCTCCTCGGGCCCTGGCGAGCCATCGCGCCGCTTCCCTCCATTGGGCGGCCGCGTCCTCAGGAGCGTTCATACACCACCACGCCCTCGGTGAGCACGGTGTGAGCGAACGAGCCGATCGCCCCCGCGCGCTCTTTCAGGACGCCCTCGCGACAAGGAATAATGTTGGCTGGAATGGCGAGACCCCGGCGCCCTTCATATCGCCGCCGGGCGGACAGCATTTCGTCTGGAACCCCGTCGTCGAGAACGACCACCAAGTCGTAGTCGCTGTCCTCGCGAGCGTCCCCGCGGGCGCGGCTTCCGACCAGAATCACGCGGCGCGGGTCGAACACGGCTACCACTTGGCTCAGCAGGCTTTCGGGAACGAGGTTGGCAGCGATCATGACAGCGCCTCCGCAACACGGTGAGGGACCCCTGAACTGCGCGCAAATTATTCCCAAGAAAGATTGTTATCCACCCGACTCATCGATGTAGACACCGACAGCCGAGGCCTCGGCCGCTGTCGGAGATTGGCGAAGGATCGGGAGAACTTCTAT
>JBKQRV010000170.1:0-27779 GCA_052143835.1 Alphaproteobacteria bacterium | reverse complement strand
GCCAGCGTCAACGACGAAAGAAATGCTTTTCGCATGGTGCGTTCTCCTCACGAGGTTGCCCCCAGCTCTCGTCGGCCGGTTAGCCGCGCCGGCCATCCTACGCCGGCCTAGGCACGCGTTCAACGCGACGGATTCCGCTGCAAGCCGGGCCTTCGGCTTCATCACCGAGGCCGCGCTGGCCGGAACCGGATCGAGCGGCACGACCGCTGGAGGGCCGGTCGCGCCCGCGCGGACGTCAGCCCACGCCGACGCCCTCGAAGAGCGCTCGCGATAGGGCTGCGAAGGGGATGGCCGCGGCGAGGCGCTCCTCGGCGGCAGCGGGCTCGGCACGTCCGTCGAGCACGTCCCGGAAGAGCGTCGCCACCGCGACCATATCCACCGAGTGAGGCCACAGGCGGAAGATGTCCACGCCCGCCTGGCTCAACGCGGGAAGCTCGGGGAGCAGGCTGCGCGCCGTGATGGACAAGACTTGCGTGCCGTTGATCGCGAGGAAGCCCTCGCCGTCGAGGGTCTCGACCGCCATGCCGTCGTCATCGAGGCCGCAGACATATTGGCAGCCGTCCTTGTGTAGCCCGTGCGCGCGCGCGTGGTAGCACCGCGCCGAGAGCGCCAAGGGCAGCCGCCCGAAAGCCTGGAGCTCGCTCTCGACGCCGTTCGCGCGCTTTGCCAGCGCGGTGGCCGCATCGCGCGGCAGCTCGGCCGGCAACACCGCGCGTACCGCGCCCCGCTCCTTGAGATAGCCGAGCGTGCCCTCGTTGTAGACGTTGACGAAGGGTCCGATGACATGGGGCCGCCCGCCGAGCATGCGCACGGCCGCCATGTCGTTGGCCTCGATCATGAGACCTGGCTCGGCGGCAAGCTCTTGCAGCGCGGCGCACTCCCGCGCGCTGGTGACGAGCGCCAGGGTGGAGTGCACCACCTCCTTGCCGGCGCGCTCAAGGCGCTCGACGATCGCGGGGAGGTCCTGCTCGAAGAAGGCGGTCCGCTTCGAGCAGGTCACCTCGCCGAGATAGACGATGTCGAGGGGGGCTTCGTCGGCGATGCGGAAATAGAAGTCGCGCCGCCGTGCCGCGTCCCAGTTGAAGAGCAGCGGGCCGAGGCTCAAGCGCGCCGGAGCGGAAGCAGCAGCCCTCATCGCCAGCCCCTCTCGTAGGCGCCCGTGGTGTCCCGGCCGCCCTCGGCGACCGAGGCGAGCAGCCCCGCCGGGACCGGCTCGCCGCGCGCCGCCGCGTCGACCGCGCGCCGGAAGGCCGCGACCACGCGCATGACGTAATCGCGCCCGCGCTGGCGGCCCTCGATCTTGAGCGCCGTCACGCCGGCCGCCGCGAGCTCGGGCAGCATGGTCATGGCGTTGAGCGAGACCGGCTCCTCGAAGAGATAGGAGACCTCGCCTTCTGCGGCGAAACGCCCCTTGCACAGCGTCGGATAGCCCGCGGGCTCGTCCGCCTCGAAGCGGTTGATGGTGAAACGGCCGAGGCGCGAGACCATCCGCTCGCCCTCGCGCTCGTAGCGGACGTGGCTCGCCGGCGAGCACACCCCGTGCATGTTGGGCGAGCGGCCGGTGACATAGGCCGAGAGCGCGCAGCGCCCCTCGGCCATCACGCACATGCCGCCGAAGGCGAATACCTCGGTCTCGACCAGGATGGCGGTATTGAGTGCCGCGATCTCCGGCAGGGTGAGCACGCGCGGCAGCACGATGCGCTGCACGCCAAAGGCCTCGTGGTAGAAGAGGATTGCCTCCGGCGTCGAGGCCGAGGCCTGGACCGAGAGGTGGCGGCGGACCTCGGGATAATTCCGGCTGGCGTAGTCGAGCAAGCCGATGTCGGCGAGGATGAGCGCATCGGCCCCCAGGCGCGCCGCGTCGTCGACCGCCGCGTGCCAAGGCCGCGCATTGCCGGCCGCGGGATAGGTATTGATCGCAACATAGACCCGCGCGCCGCAGCCGTGGGCGTAGGCGAGCCCGTCGCAGAGTTCGGCCCGATCGAAGTTGAGCCCCGGGAAGTTGCGCGCATTGGTCTCGTCGCGGAAGCCGAGATAGACCACGTCGGCGCCCGCATCGACCGCCGCGCGCAGGGCCGCGGGCGTGCCGGCGGGACAAACGAGCTCGAGGGCCTGCGGCATCTTAAGCGGACTCCCTGCCCGCCGGGTGGGCGGCGACGTGTCGCCGCTTCTCGCCCTTGAGTGCCGCGAGGGCGGCCTTGAGCTCCTCGACCTCCCTTGCCTGCCGCCGCGCTTGCCGCTCGAGCGGAGCCAAGAGGGCGGCGCGCAGCGTCTCGAGATCGCGCGTCGCGGCGCGCGCGAGGCGCGTCATCGCGCCCAAGCCGGCGCGCCCGAGCCCTTGAAGCGGCCCGAGCAAGGAGGCCATGTCGCCGGCGAGATCGATCTCCGCGGCCTCGATCGCGTTGCGCAGGGCCACCACCGCCTCGGTATCGCCCTCGATGGTCAAGTCGCGCATGAAAAAGACGGCGTCGCCGTCGATGCGTCCTTCCAGCATGTCGAGGAGGATGAGGAGCGGGCCGCGCACCACGGCCGTGGCCCCTTGAGCGCCGGCGTCCATGCCGACCGCGCCAAGCTCGAGGCGCCCACCGCCCAGGCGCAGCAGGAACGCGATCGGCAGGTCCACGGGATCGATCAGGAAGCGCGCATCCTCGAAGCCCTCGAGCCGCGCGAGCAGGGCTGGATGACGCCGCACCACCGCTCCTGCCGCGAGCCGCAGCAGCGGCTGGAGCATGGGGAGAGGGACGGGCCGGAGCGCAAGCCCGGCAAGCAAGGCGAGCGAGAGCGGGCTCGACGGGCCCACCTCGCTGGGCGCGCGGAGCGGGTGTTCGGGTTGCTGCATCGGACTGACCTTGAGCGCCGCGGTAAAGCGCTCTCCTTGCACATCCGGAAGCACCCGGTCCCTGAGCCATCGCATTGCTGGCCGATTGGGATCGGTGCTATGGTGTAAAATTGTCTTTAGCCGACATTCCCGAGAGAGCCCAGGCTCCGCACGCCAGGAGCGCGATTTGGGCGCGCTCGGGCAATTTCGAAGAGCTCGCTCGGCTCCGCGCCCTTCCCTCCTCTCAGCGCTCGGCCGCGACCCTGGCCTCGAACGCCTTGAGACGCTGCTGCAATTTGGCCAGCTCGTCTTTCGGCAGGCTGCCCGCGCATCCGGCGACGACGCGGCGGGCGCGCTCGAGAAGCGTTCTCTTAAGCTCGGGGAGGGGGGTGGCGCTTGCGACGTCGTTGAAGGCGCGCAGCAACCGCAGGCTCACCGCGACGTCGGAGACGGCATAATGCCTGATCTGCTCGAACGCCGTATCGAGCAGTCCTTCGAAGCCGAGCCATGGTACCGTGAGGCGCAGGACGTGCGGCGGCGCGTAGTAGTGGGACGGCGGCGGCACGCGGCCCGTCCAGCGGATCAGGATGCGGCTCAGCTGGTCGACGCAGCTGATTGCCGTGCTCGGATCGTTGACCGCGGGCGAGATCGCTCGCAGCCCGATGTCGACGATCTGGATTATGCCGAACTCCACGTCTTGCTGCATGGTCCGCGTCGGGCCGATATCGAAGGCGCCGACGAGATGAAGGGCGCGGTCGGCGGGCACGCGCTCCCCGTCCGATACGCTCATGAGGGGAACGCCAGCCGGCACGAAGTGGCCGACGCGGCGCTCCAGATGGATGCAAATGTGGTAGGCCTTCGCGAGCGTGACGAGGCGATTGATATCGATGTAGCGGATATATCCGGACTCCGGGCTGGCGATGGGAGAGCCGCCGGCGACCGCGGACGGCTCGCTGCGCGCCTGCAATGGGAACGGACCCCTCGGGTAGGGCATGAATTCGTTGATCACAAGCTCGGCCTCGCGGGCGATCCGATCCACGATGTGGTTGACGCTGATCGAGCGGGAAATGTGGTTGATGAAGTAGATCAGCCAGCCGACGCAAACCAGCGCAAGCAGCATGGCCCCCGTCGCGGTCACGACGGGAACGAACGGGCGCGGCAGAGAGCGCGCGGCCGGCAGTGCCGCCATGCAGTAGGAGAACGTGCCCAGGAAGACGCCGAGCGTCCACTGCGTGGTGCGGTCCCTCACGAAGTTGACGAGGATGCGGGGCGAGAATTGCGTCGATGCGAGCGTCAGCGTCATCAAGAGGATTGCGAACACGATCGACACGACCGTCATGATCGAGGTGGCGATGCCGCTGAGGATCACCTGCGCCACCTGGGGATCCTGGCGCGAGGGAAACAAGGTTTCGGGGATCCAGGCGCTGATTGCCGGAACCTGCTCCTCGAGGGAGGAGAGCACAGCACCCGCAATCCCGAGGAGCACGGCAATGGCCAGCGGGCGAATGAGGAAGCCGCCGCGCAGCGCGTACATCGCGGAGCGGAAGAGGAGAGGCAGGCGCTCGAACATCTCCGGATGCCTCGCTTCGGCTCGAAGGATGTGCAGCGTCTCACCCAATCGGGCGAAATTCAATGAATTCCGGACGAGCTCTGCGCTATTTGGCGCGCAGCACCCGCGCTCAGTAGAGCGAGCCCGCAGCCATGACGAAGTGCTCGACCAAGGGACCGAGGGCGAGGGCCGGCAGATAGGTGAGGCCGCCGACGATCACGATCACCCCGATAAGGAAGGCTACGTATAGCACGCCGTTCGTGGGCAGCGTTCCTCTCGAGGCCGGTATGACGCGCTTTCCGGCAAGCGAGCCCGCGACGGCGAGCAGCGGGACGATGACCATGAAGCGGCCGACGAGCATCGCAAGCGCCAGGGTCAGGTTGTAGAAGGGCGCGTCGGCGTTGAGGCCGGCGAAGGCGCTGCCGTTCGTGGCGGCGGCCGAGGTGTAGGCGTAGAGAATCTCGCTGAAGCCGTGCGGACCCTGGTTGCCGAGTCCCGCGAGCCCGGCATCGACGACCGAGGCGACGGCCGCGAGGCCGAGGATTGCCGCGGGCACCGAGATCAAGGCCAATGTCGTCATCTTGACCTCGGCGGCTTCGATTTTCTTGCCGACATATTCCGGCGTTCGACCGACCATCAGCCCGGCGAGGAAGACCGCGACGATGCAAAAGAGGAGCATGCCGTAGAGGCCGGAGCCTGGCGCTCCCACGATCACTTCGTCGACCAACATGTTGGACAGGAGGACGCCGCCGCTGAGCGGCAGGAAGCTGTCGTGCATCGCATTCACGGCGCCATCCGAGGAGGCCGTGGCGATCTCGGCGAAGAGTGCCGAGCCCGCGATCCCGAAGCGAACCTCCTTGCCCTCCATGTTGCCACCCGGCTGCGCGGCACCTCGCACCTGATCGATCCCGAGGCCCGCGAAGGCGGGATTGCCCGCGGCCTCGAACGCATAGAGGCCTGCCGCACCCGCGCCAAAGAGGAGCGCCATCACCGCGAGGAGCGCCCAACCTTGCCGCTGGTCCCGCACCATGCGGCCGAAGCTGTTGGTCAAGGCTGCGCCGATCGAGAAGACCAGGACCAGCTCGCCGAGGTTGGTGAGCGGCGTCGGGTTCTCGAAGGGATGGGCGGAATTGACGTTGAAGAAGCCGCCGCCGTCCCCGCTCAGGAGCTTGATCGGGAGCTGCGTCGCGACCGGCCCGCGGGCGATAAGCTGATGGCCGCCCTCGATCGTCGCGGCGTCGACGTAGTCGCCGAGGGTCTGCGGCACGCCCATCGCGACGAAGAACAGCGTTGCCACGATGCAAATCGGCAAGAGCACGTAAAGCGTGCCGCGCGTCAGGTCGACCCAGAAGTTACCGATGGTGTCGGCGCTGCGCCGCGCGAAGCCGCGAATGAGCGCCATGGCCACGGCCAAGCCGGCCGCCGCGGAGAGAAACGATTGCACACCGATGCCGCTCATCTGCGCGAGATACCCGAGCGAGCTTTCGCCGCCGTACGACTGCCAGCTCGTGTTGGTGGCGAAGCTCACCGCGGTATTCAGCGCCAGGTCGGGCGAGAGGGCGGGAAAGTTCCGGGGGTTGAGCGGCAACAGGCGTTGGAGGCGTAGAAGCGCGTAGAGCGCGAGCACGCCCGCCATATGGAACAAAAGAAGGGAGAAGGCGTAGCGGACCCAATTCTGCTCGGCGCCCTCATCGACGCCGGCAAGCCGGTAGAGTGCGGCCTCGATCGGCCTCACGACCGGATGCAAGAACGTGCGCTCGCCAGCGTAGACGCGGACGAGGTATCCACCCAAGGGCTTAACCAACGCGCCGATCAGGAGCGTGAAGAGAACGATCTGGAGCCAGCCATAGATGGTCATCGCATGCCCATCGAGCCTGCGTAGACGGCGCGTGCAGCCTCTCAATGTAACTATGCCATAAAGATGAGCCAGCGAATGATCTGGATCATGTCCTTTTTCCAGCAAAGGGCTCGTGTGAGCGCGGGCTGCGGCGCGAGATGTAGGAGCGCGATCGTCGAGCGGCTCCGCCTTGCTAGATGGGCCGAAGAGGTGCATTCTCAAGCGTGCAAGACCAGTCATCGGGGGAAAGCCGGTCAATTTGTCGCACCCGCCGCACGTGAGGCCGGCCCGTGCATGCCCTAGCGCTTGCGCGAGGGCAATCTCAGGGCGACGTGCGCAAGATCGAGGGGAAGATGCGTAGCGTCAGATATGGCTATTCGCGCTTTGCCGGGCTCGCGGCTCTTGCGTGCCTGGCGCTCGGCCTCGCGGCGAGCGCTTCCGCGCCGGCTATGGCGCAGAAGAAGGACGTCTACTTCCTCACCTGGGGCGGCACGATCCAGGCCATGCTCGAGCGGGACGGATGGGCCAAGAAATTCGCCGAGGACACGGGCTACAACGTCATCCTCGTGCCCAAGGCGACCGCGCCCGAGATCATGGCGACGGCATTCGCGCAGAAGGCCTCGCCGCAAGTCGATGTGGTGATGGCCGACATGCTGCCGTTCCTCGTCGGCGTGCAGCAGGGCCTGTTCGCGCCGATCGACGACAAGGGCGTGCCCAACCTCGATAAACTTCTCGATGCCGCTCACATCAAGGATGCGAAGAGCGGGAAGGACGTGGGTGTCGTCACCTACGCCGACATCTTTTGCATCATCTACAACGACGACGTCTTCAAGAAGAAGGGCTGGCCGGCGCCGGCCAAGTGGACGGACCTCGAGCGGCCCGAGTTCAAGGGCCAGCTTCTGATGCCGCCCGGTAACGCGATCTACGGGATCTACAATCTCATCGTCCAGGCGCGCGCCCACGGCGGCAGCGAGCGCGACATAGAGCCCGGCTTTTCCGCACTCAAGAGGATGGCCCCCGGCGTCGTCGACTGGAGCAACACCTTCGCCAAGATGTCGGACCTCCTGCAGGCGGAAACCGCCTCCGTCGCGGTCTTCAATACCTCTGCCGCGGCCGACATGATCCGACGCGGCATGCACGTCGCCTATACGATTCCCGAGCCCGTCTACATGAGCCCGACCGCCGCGGGGATCATGCAGAACGGACCCAATCCGGAGGGCGCGCGCGCCTTTCTCAACTGGTGGATCAGCGCCAAGGTGCTGAGCTACCGCTCGGAGACCTACGGCCAGAGCCCGATGAACAAGGAGGTGCAGCTCTCGCCCGAGGCGGCGAAGCGCGTGCCCCACGGCGACCAGCTCAGCAAGCTCACGACCATCGACTACGACTATGTCAACGAGCAACGCCCCGCCTGGGTGGAGCGCTTCGAGAAGGAGGTCGCGATTCTGCATTAGCGTCGAGGACGAGCACTCGTCGATGTCTGAGATAGCGCCTTCCCGGACGCGCCGCCCTCGATGGGGGAGGGTGGTGCTCGAAGCGGTGTCAGCGACCCCTGACGATCAACCTCGCGACCGACGACATCATGTCCCTTGAGATCGAGGGCCTCGAGAAGCATTTCGGCGACGTGCGCGCGGTGGCCGGCGTCGACCTCGCGGTCGGGCGCGGCGAGTTCTTCACCCTCCTCGGGCCGTCCGGCTGCGGCAAGACCACGATCCTGCGCGTGATCGCCGGGATTTATCCGGCGGACCGGGGGAGGGTCCGCTTGGGCGGCGTCGATGTCACCGAAGCGCCCATCCACGCGCGCAACATGGCGCTCGTGTTCCAGAACTACGCGCTCTTTCCGCACCTCACGGTGTTCGAGAACGTCGCCTTCGGGCTCAGGATGCGCCGGCTCGCGCGCGAGGAGATCCGCCGGCGCGCCCGTGAGGCGCTCGAGCTCGTGCGCCTCGGCGCCCTGGCTGAGCGCTATCCCGACCAGCTCTCGGGCGGCCAGCAGCAGCGCGTCTCGCTTGCCCGCGCCCTCGTGATCCGTCCGGACCTGCTGCTGCTCGACGAGCCGCTCAGCAATCTCGACGCCCGCCTGCGCGAGGAGATGCGCGGCGAGATCCGCGAGCTGCAGCGCCGTCTCGGCGTCACCACGGTGCTCGTCACCCACGACATCCAGGAAGCCTTCGCCATGTCCGATCGCGTGGCCGTGCTCGAGGCCGGGCGCATCTTGCAGACCGGCCGGCCGGCCGAGCTCTATTTGAGCCCCGCGAGCCGGTTCGTCGCCAACTTCGTCGGTCCGACGAACGAGGTGGCGCTCGCGGCGGTCCGCACGGTCGCGGAGGGAACGCTCGCCACCACCTCGGGCGGCCTCGCCATAAAGGTGGCGGCGCGCCTCGGGACGGATGCGGGCGGCAAGGCCGCGTGGCTCATGATCCGACCCGAGAACCTGCGGCTGTTCGTGGCCGAGGGCGAGACCGATAATCGCTACGAAGCGCTCGTCGAGGATGTCGTGTATCTCGGCGCGGCCACGAGCTGCCGGCTTGCGATCGGCGACTTGCGGCTCACGGCGGCGGTGCCGAGCACGATCGGCGCGCGTCTCGCGCCGGGAGTGCGCGTCGCGGTCGGCTGGAGCGCCGAGGACGGCGTGATCGGCCATGACGGCTGAGGCGGCACCTCGCGCAGGGTCGCGCATGGAGCGCGCGGGGTGGCTCTTCGTGCTGCCGCTCGCCCTCGTGCTCGCGACCGGCTACGTCTGGCCGCTCTTTCAGGCAGGCGTCAACAGCTTCCATCCGAACACGCCCGAGGGCATCGACCTCGGCCATTGGACGGACGCCAACTACGCGAAGCTCCTCGACCCGCTCTACCAGTCGATCCTCGAGCGCACGCTCCGCATAAGCCTGATCGTGTCCGCGATCACGGCCGTGCTCGCCTATCCGGTCGCCTTCTTCATCGTCCGCCTCAAGCCGAAGGTCCAGCCCTGGCTGATCCTCATCTACGTCAGCCCCTGGCTCGTCAACACGGTGGTGAAGTCCTTCGGCTGGAGCCTGCTGCTCCGCTCGAACGGCGTGATCAACACGACCCTTCAGCACCTCGGCCTGATCGACGCGCCGCTGCACCTGATGCTCAACGAGACGGGCATCATCATAGCGCTCGTTCCCGGGCATTTCATGTTCGTGCTGCTGCCGCTCTGGGCTGCGGCCAGCGGGCTCGATCCGAACCTCAAATGGGCGGCCGGCACATTGGGCGCCCCGCCGTGGCAGATCTTCCTGAGGGTCACGCTGCCGCTCACGCTGCCCTCGCTGATCGCGGGGCTCGTGATCAATTTCACCATGAACATGACGGCCTTCGCGGCACCCGCGATCCTCGGCGGCGTGCGGGCGCGGACCGTGTCCTTCCTCGCCTACGAGGTCAACCTCGAGCAGCTCAACTGGCCGCTCGGCGGCGCGATCGCGGTCGGGCTGCTCGCCTTCACGCTCGCCGTCGTGTGGGGCGGGCAGCGCCTTGCGTTCCTCGCCGTGCGGAGCGGGAGGACCCGGCCATGATGCGCGCCTTCAACGCGGCCATGATCGTGGTCATGCTGGCGCCCATCGTGCTGGTCGTGTGGATGTCCTTCACGCCCGACGCCTTCTTCCGCGTGCCGCTCGACAGCTTCTCGCTGCGCTGGTATCGCGAGGCGCTCTCCTATCCCGATTTCGTGGATGCGTTCGTGCTGAGCGCCAAGCTCGCGGCGCTGGCGGCGCTCATGGCGACGGCGCTTTCCTTCCTCGCGGCCTACGGCCTCGTGCGCTACCGCCTCGCGGGCCGCGGCTTCCTGCTCGGCTTCTTCACCTCGCGCCTTGTGGTGCCCGCGGTCGTCTTCGGCATCGCCATGCTGCAGTTCGTCAACCGCATCGGGCTCTACAACGACCTCATCGGCCTGCTCTTCGCCCATGTCGTGGTCATAACACCCTATGCCATCCGCACGCTGCACGCGACGCTTCAAGCCGTGCCCGAGGAGATGGAGTGGGCGGCGATGGTGCTGGGCGCCACGCGCCTCAGTATGCTGGCCCGCGTCACCGTGCCGCTCGCCGCGCGCGGCATCGCGACCGCGTTCCTCTTCTGCTTCCTGTTGTCCTTCTCCGAAGTGACCATGACCATCTTCATGACCGGGCCGGCGTTGCAGACGCTTCCGGTCCGCATCTACAATTACCTGACCGATCGCATCGATCCGACGGTGGCGGCGGTCTCCTCCCTCGTCGTGCTGGTCTCGCTGTGTCTCGTCTTCCTCGCCAACCTGGCGGGCGCCTTCAAGCGCTTGCCGCGATAACGTTCGGAGCTGCCATGACGACCGGCCTCATCGTCGACCATAAAAACGCGGTCTCGACTCTCGTCCTCAACCGCCCGCCGCTCAATCTTCTGACCTTTGCGCTTCTTCAGGCGATCGCCGCGGCCTTCGACGAGCTGGAACGGCGCGAGGCCACGCGCGTCGTCGTGATCCGCGGCGCCGGCACGCGCGCGTTCTGCGCGGGTGCCGACCTCAAGGCCGAGGAGGAGCGCGACGAGCGCAGCGCCGAGCGCTGGCGCGAGGTCGGCCGCGGCCTCGTCGAGCGCATCGAGCGCTTTCCGAAGCCGGTCGTCTCCGCCGTACAGGGCTGGTGCATCGGCGGCGGCACCGCGCTTGCCTGGCCTGCCGATATCCGGATCGCGGCCGCGTCCGCGCGCTTCCGCGCGGGCGACGTCTATCTCGGCATGTGCCCGAGCTGGGGCCTCGGCACGGTCCGCCTCGGCCATTACATCGGGCGCAACCGCACCCTCGATATCATTCTCCTCGGCGAGGACGTGACGGCGGCTCAAGCCTACGATTTCGGCCTGGTCACGCGCGTGGTGCCCGACGAGGCGTTCGACGCCGAGGTAACGCGGATCGCGGACAAGCTCGCGACAGCGGCACCCTTGCCGGTCAAAGCCATCAAGGAAGGCGTCTATGCCCAGTACCGCGATTCGCCGGACCGCGCGGCGCTGATCGAGGACCGTTGGGCCAAGATCGTCACCCGCTCCGAGGATATCAAGGAAGGCGTCGCCGCCTTCCGCGAGAAGCGCAAGCCGAACTTCAAGGGCCGTTAGGAGCCGGACCAAAAATGGATTTCGCACTGACGAAAGCCCAGCAGGAATTGCAGGAGCGCGCGCGTGAGGCCGTCGCCCGCGTCGTGGTCTCGCTCGCAAAGGCGCTGCCGCCGGGCGAGCGGTTATCGGCGAAAGCGATGTCGCAGCTCTACAAGGGCCTGGCGCCGCTCGGATATCTCGGCAGCACCATCTCGCCCGAGCTGGGCGGGGCCGGGATGAGCTTCCTCGATTACGGGCTGCTGCTTGAGGCGCTCGGCTCGAGCCCCGTCGTGCTCGCCGAGATCGTCCCGCCGCGCCTCATCGCCGCGGTCGGCACGCCCGAGCAGAGGAAGCGCTGGCTCGGCCCGCTCCTCGCCGGCGATTGGGTCTCGACGGCCGCGATCACCGAGCCGCAGGCAGGCTCGGACACGCGCGCCTTCGCTTGCGAAGGCGTTGCCGAGCGAGACGGCTACCGCGTCACCGGGCGCAAGAAGTGGATCAAGCTCGGCGGCATCGCCGACCTCATTACGCTGATGGTGGTCGAGCCTGGCCGCGAATCCAAGGCGCGCCACACGCGGCTCGTGGTCGAGCGCTCGGTATCGCCGTGGCGGAGCCGCGAGCTGCCGTCGGTCGGCATTCGGAACCTGTCCTACGCCGAGCTCGAGTTCGACCACGTCCTCGTGCCGCGCGAGAATCTGCTCGGCGAGCCGGGCCGGGCTCTCGCGGCGTTCGGGCGGGGGATCGAGGCCTCGCGGCCGTTCATCGGGCTCACCGCGGTCGGGATCGCGAACGCGGCACTCGACATCGCGCGCGCATACGCGGGCGAGCGCGTCGCCTTCGGACGCCCGCTCGCCAAATTCCAGGCGATCCAGCTGGCGCTCGCGGACGCGGCCACGGAGCTGGCGGCGGCGCGGCTCCTCTGTCTCCAGGCGCTTTGGATCATGGACCAGGGACGCGCCTGCCCGCGCGAGGCCTCGATGGCCAAGGTCTACGCGACCGAGGCCGCGGTGCGCGTGTGCCATGCGGCGATGGACGTCATGGGTGCGATGGGGCTTTCCGAGGAGGCGGGGGTCGAGCGCTGCTGGCGCGACTGCCGGATGCTCACGGTGATCGACGGCACCTCGGGCATCCAGCGGCTCATCATCGGGCGCGAGCTCACCGGGCACTCGGCCTTCATTTGATGGGAGCTCCAATGGCAGAAGCGAGTGCCGCGCCGCGCATAACGGTCGAGCGCATCCTCAATCCTCGAAGCGTCGCCGTGTTCGGCGCCTCCGACGACCGCTCGAAGTGGGCCGGCCGCATCATGTATTACTTGGCACTCCACGGCTACGCGGGGAACGTGATCCCGATCAATCCGCGGCGCGAGGCGGTCCAGGGCAAGAAGTGCTACGCGCGCATCGCCGCTGCGCCGCCGGTCGATGTCGCCATCATCGCGATTCCCGCGGCCTCGGTGCCGGCAACGGTGCTTGAATGCGCGGATGCCGGTGTGGGCTGCTGTCTCATCGTCTCAAGCGGCTTCGCCGAGGTGGGCGGCGAGGGCGCTGCGGCCGAATTGGCGCTTGCCGAGCTCAGCCGCCGCACGGGCATGCGGCTCATCGGGCCGAACTGCCTCGGCCTCATCAACGTGCTGAACGGCATGGCGCTCACCTCCGCGCGCGTGCTCGAGGTCGACAAGCTCTATCGCGGCCCGATCGGCATCGTGAGCCAGAGCGGCGCCATCCTGCTCTCGGTCTTCAACCGCGCCTACGACGTGGGCATCGGCTTCAGCCAGCTGATCTCGATCGGCAACCAGGCGGACCTCGAGGTTTGCGATTTCCTCGAGCATATGATCGGCGATCCGGCAACGCGGGTGATCTGCCTGCATATCGAGGGCCTCAAGGACGGCCGGCGCTTCCTCGAGCTCATCCGGCGCGCGCGAAAGGTCGGCAAGCCGATCGTGGCGCTCAAGACCGGGCGCAGCGCCTCGGGCGAGGCGGCCGCGCGCTCGCACACGGCGAGCCTCGCGGGCGCCTATGCGGTGTTCGAGGCGGCCTGCCGCGACGAAGGCGTCGTCCTCGCCGACGACCCCGACGTCATGGTGCTCACGGCCGACATGATCGCGCGCTTCGGGCCGTGGCGGGCCGGTCGCATCGGCGTCGTGTCGTCCTCGGGCGGCATCAACGGCATCGTAGCGGACCGCCTCGGCGACGTCGACGCACCGCTCGCGCGCCTGGCACCGGCGACGCAACAAGCGCTCGGTGCCTTCATGCTGCCGAGCCATCTGCAGAACCCGGTCGATCTCGGCGCGCGTCGCCAGACGGCGGGCGATGCCGCGAGAGTGGCCGAAGCGGCCGTTCGCATCGTGGCGGCCGATCCCGACGTCGGTGTCGTCGTGGTCCCGCTCACCACCAGCCCGAACTACGAGGCGACCGCAACGGCGCTGGCCAAGGGCGTCGTCGGCTGCGGCAAGCCGGGATTCATCATCCTGACTCCCGGCTCGGTCGCGAGCGGCGTGCGCGAGATCTTCAAGCAGTTCGGCTGTCCGTTCTGCAACCGCATCGACGACGGCATGCGCATGCTGCGCGCCTATCGCGACTATGCGCCGGCGTCCTCGCATGGTGAAGATGGCCCGCGAGGGCGCGGGAAAGGTGCCGGGCCGGAGATGCTCGATCTGCGTGCGGGCTATCTGACCGAGCCCGAGGCGAAGGCGCTCATCGCGCGCTACGGCATTCCGATCACGCGCGAGTGCCTCGCGAGCACGCGCGACGATGCGGTCGCGGCGGCGGATGCGATCGGCTATCCCGTCGCGCTCAAGGCGGTGACGGCGCGGGTCGTGCACAAGAGCGATGCCGGCCTCGTGCGCTTGGCCCTTGCCGATCGCACGGCTGTCGCGGAGGCGTGGGATGAGATCACCTCCAGGCTCGCCGCGCTCGACCCGGCTGCGCATCGCCTCGTCGTCGCGGAGATGGCCGCGGGCGAGCTCGAGCTGATCCTGGGCGCCAAGCACGATCCGCAATTCGGTCCCGTGGTGATGGTGGGTGCGGGCGGTGTCTTGGTCGAGCTTCTCGAGGACCTCCAGATGGCGCTCGCGCCGATCGGGTGCCGTGCGGCCGAAGCCTTGCTGAGGCGGCTCAGGATCTGGCCGCTCCTCGACGGCTATCGCGGCCGGCCGCGTCTCGACGTCGCGGCCGCCGCCACGGCACTCGTCTGCCTCAGCCGCCTTGCGGCCGATCTCGGCGGGCGCTTGAGCGAGCTCGACATCAACCCGCTCCTGGTCCGCCGCGAGGGAAACGGCGTGGTCGCCCTCGACGCGCGCGCGGTCATCGTCTGAGCGGCGCGGCGCTCGCCGCATGGTGTAGGCGTTGCGCGGGCGGCTCGGGGGTGGGCCGCCGGATTGTCGGCAAGCGCACGAGGGCGCATACTATCACACGCGCCCGATTCCCTCGCAGGGCGGTCTCAGCGAGGCGACCATTCCGGAAATGTCCGTCCGATCCCAGCGCTCCACCTGGTTCGATTACGTCGTCGTAGCGGCCGGGGTCGCGTCTGTCGCCCTCCTCGTCGTCCATTTCGTCGGCACGCATTATGCCGTAAGGAATGATTTCGCGACGTCCTGGACCGTCTCGCATTTGTTGTGGCAGGGAAGGCTCGGCGACATATACGAGCCCCCTCGCTTTGAAGCCCTTTACGAGGCACTCTTCGGCAAGAACCCCGGCGATTTCGCGCGGTTCTGGCCCTATCCGCCGAATGCGCTCTTTCTGATCGCCCCCCTTGCCTTGCTCCCGTCTTATCTCTCCTACCTCGCGTGGTGCATCGTCACGCTGGCGTTGTTCGCCGCGAGCGTCAGGTCCTTCTTCGGCGACAACAGACGCGCTGTCATGCTCGCTTTGGCGCCCTCGAGTTGTGCTAACATCATCATGGGCCAGACCGGCTTCCTTAGCGCGGCACTCCTCGTGGGCGGCTTGGCCATGATCGACCGCCGCCCCCTCGCAGCCGGGCTGCTCTTCGGTCTCCTGTCGTTCAAGCCGCAACTCGGACTCATGTTGCCGCTGGCGCTCGCGGCAGCGCGTCTCTGGAAGCCCTTTGTAGCCGCGGCACTCACGGCGCTTATCGTGGTGGTGGCCAGTGCGGCCGTATTCGGCATCGAGGCCTGGCACAACTACCTTACGGTCACCATTCCTTTCGAGCTCGATTACGCCGCCCACGCTGCCGGTCCCTTCATATTGAAGGCGCCGACGGTGTTCGTGGCGGCCCGGCTGATCGGCGCGCCCGCGAATTTTGCCTATCTCCTGCAGATCGTCGCCCTGCTCGCGGCCGCCGGGGTCGTGATCTGGGCATTCAGGCACATGCGCGAGCGCCGCTCGCAAGCCGCCGTGCTCCTGGTGGCAACCGCACTCGCGAGTCCCCACCTTCACGTCTACGACCTCTCGATCGTGAGCGTCGCGGCGGTCATCCTGGCGGAGGGGGTGCGGGCAGAGGCACCGGATTTCTGGGAGCGCTTGACGATCACGCTCGCGTGGGTTTTCCCGCTTGTGGTCCTCGCGCTCTTGACCATGCACAACTTGGAGGTGCCGCGCGACCCTTACGTTCTGGCCGCCTTGGCGCCTCTCATTACCGCGCTCTTGCTGTGCTACATCGTCGCCCGGCTTGGCTGACGGCGGCTTCGGCCGCAGCACTCCGGGGTGTTTCGCCGCGGCCCAGCTCTATTCGCAACAGGGCAACGGTTAGAACGGATTCGGCAGAAGACCGGCGACCGCAACGAAGAGGCGAACCACCGCCACGAAGATGTCGACGATCACTTCGGCGACCGCACTGACGAGCGAGCGCCAAAAGAGGGCGGCAACGGCGATGCCGATCACGAGACAAACCACCGTCGGCACGGAAAAGACGGATGCGGGCGAGCGCTTGACCACGTCGTGAGACTCCCCTCTCTTCAGCGCTCGGCGCGCCGGCTCACGGCAACAAGATATTGCTGCCGGTCGTCCTGCGCGCCTCGAGCTCCGCATGCGCCCGCACGGCCTCGGAGAGAGGGTAGGCCCGGCCGATCTCGACGCGCAAGATGCCGGCTGCAAGCGCGCCGAAAAGCCGCCGCGCCCGCTCGATGAGCTCTCCTCGCTCGCTCGTGTGCGTGACGAAGGCCGGGCTGGTGACATAGAGCGAGCCGAGCCTGTTGAGCCGGAAGAGGTCGAAGGGCGGGATCGGCCCAGAGGCGGTGCCGAACGAGACGAGAAGGCCCCGGGGTGCGAGACAGCTAAGCGACCTCTCGAAGCTGTCCCTGCCGACCGAATCGTAGACCACCGGGACACCTTTGCCGTGGGTGAGCTCCACCACCGCCTTGGCGAAGTCCTCTTTCGTGTAGAGGATGGGGAAGTCGCAGCCCTGCCGCCGTGCGATCTCCGCCTTGGCCTCGCTGCCGACGGTGCCGATGACGGTGGCCCCCAGATGTTTCGCCCATTGGCAAAGAATGCTGCCGACCCCACCAGCTGCGGCATGGACGAGGATGGTGTCGCCGGCTTTGACCGGATATGTCGTGAAGATGAGATAGTGCGCGGTCAGGCCCTTGGTCATGATGCCGGCGGCGATTGTGTCGGGTATCTCCGCGGGCAGCGGCACGAGACGCTCGGCGGCGATGCAGCGGAAATCGGCATAGGCGCCGACCGGAAGCGAGGAATAGGCGACGCGGTCGCCCAGCGCCAGATTGTCGACGCCGGCGCCCACGGCCTCGACGATGCCGGCCGCCTCGGTGCCGATCGGGGCGGGATACTGGGGCAGAGCATAGCGGCCGGTGCGGTGTTGAATGTCGATGTAGTTGAGCCCGATCGCGGTCTGACGGAGGAGAACCTCGCCGGGTCCGGGTGCCGCGAGCTCGCAAGGCTCGTAGCGCAACACTTCGGGGGGTCCCGGCGTCGTGATCATTACCCGGTTGGCGCGCATCGAGCGTCCTTTCTTGCTTTGCCTCAGCCCATCGCCGGGCTCGGCCGGCGCGGAAGTGCCGAGACACGGTGCAGGCAGGCCTGGCAGCATAGTGTGATCGCCCCCTCAAGCGCGAGCCGCTCGTATGGCCGGTGCCGATGAAGTAATCTCTGAACGGCGAGGCCGTACTCATCACGCTTCATCGGGGGCACCGCAGATGGCAGCCTCAGGCCGAGAGGCCGTGGAAAGCGCGTCATCGATCCTGTTGGCCGATATCGGGGGTACGAACGCCCGCTTCGCGATTCTCGAGGATGGCAAGCTCGGCTGCATTGCGACGGTGCAGGTGGCCGACTTCGCATCGCCCGAGGACGCCCTGCGGGCCTATCTTGCAAAGGAAGGGCGAGGCCATGCGCCGGAGGCTGCCGCCATTGCCGCAGCGGGGCCCGTGATCGAGGGGAAGGTAGCGCTCACGAACGTCTCCTGGACCTTGGACGGTGCTTCTCTGCGGGAGGTGCTGCGCTTGCGCTCGGCCGCGGTCGTCAACGACTTCGCGGCACTTGCCTGGTCGCTTCCGGCCTTGGAGGCGAGCGATGTGCGCGCGATCGGCGAGGGCTCGCCCGTGGCAGGTGCCCCCACCGCGGTCCTCGGGCCGGGAACGGGCTTTGGCATTGCCGCCTTGCTCTGCGAGGGAGGCCGCGAGAGCGTGCTCGTAGGCGAGGGCGGTCATGCCACGCTCGCGGGGGAGAGCCGCCGCGAGGACGCGGTCATCGATGCGCTCAGAGGAGTGTTCGGACATTTATCGCTCGAACGCGTGCTCTCGGGCGACGGTCTCTCCCACCTCTACGATGCCGTTGCGGCGCTGGATGGCATTGCAGCATCCAAGCGGACGGCAGCCGAGATCGTGGCGCAGGCGCTCTCCGGCGGCTGCATCGCGAGCGAGCGCGCCCTGGAGCTGTTCTGCGCCTTCCTGGGCGGCGTCGCGGGCAATGTGGCGCTGACTTTCGGCGCCCGCGGCGGCGTTTATATCGGCGGAGGTATCGTTCCGCACTTTGCCGAATACCTGGCGCGCTCGCCGTTTCGCGAGCGTTTCGAGGCCAAGGGGCGGATGAGGGGATATCTCGCCGCGATTCCGACGTGCGTGATCATGCATCCGCATCCCGCTTTTCTCGGCCTCGAGCGGTTTCTCAATGCGCGCGGGACATGATGAGCGTGCGGGTTCGTTGATCTTCGTCAGCGCGCGGCGGCGATAAATCGCGGAGCCTGGATGGTCGCGCGGGCCGGGCACGAAAGGGCCGGCGCTTGGAGGGCGATATGGCGGCGAATGTCACGAGTGCCACGGTGTCGGGCCAGCCTCTCAGGCAGATGCGCAGCTGGCGCGATTTTTTCGCTAAGTTCCTTCGGCTTGCCGGCCCCTATTGGAATTCCGAGGCGAGATGGCGAGTGCGCGGGCTGACCGCATTGCTCATTGCGCTCACCGTGGCACAGGTGGCCGTCCCCGTCGCACTCAATCTCTGGAGCGAGCGCCTCTTCGATGCGCTCGCGGGCCACGCCATGGGCCGCTTCCTGCGTCTGCTCGGTGTGCTCGCCGTCATCATTGCCGCCAACGTCATCATCTTGACCATGCATCTTCGCGTGCGACGGCGCCTTCAGATCGACTGGAGAGATTGGCTTACCCGCAGGCTCGGCGGCGAATGGATGGCGGGGGGCCGGCACTATCGGCTGACCCACATCCCCGGCGAGCACGACAATCCGGACGGACGCATCGCCGAGGACGCGCGCATCACCACCGAGTACGCGATCGACCTCGCGCATTCGCTGCTTTATTGCCTGCTGCTCCTGGTGAGCTTCACCCAAATTCTCTGGTCGCTCTCAGGCCCGCCGGAAATCGAGCTTTGGGGGGTCCATCTCTACATCCCGGGCCATTTGGTCTGGGTGGCCCTCGTCTATGCGGCGATCGGCACCTCGGCTGCGCTCCTGCTGGGCCGTCCGCTGGTGCGGGCGACGGACCGGCGCCAGACCTTCGAGGCCAATTTCCGCTTCGGCCTGGTGCACGCGCGGGAGAATTCGCTGGCGATCGCGCTGGTCCAGGGCGAGGCGGACGAGCGCGGCTATTTTCTCGGCCTGTTCCGGGGTGCGGTTGACGCCTGGGACGGGCAGACCCGCGCGCTCGTGAACATCTTTTACTACACCTCGAGCTGGTCGGTCCTCTCGCAAGTGTTTCCTGTTCTCGTGGCGGCCCCACGCTATATTATCGGCGCGATCACGTTGGGCGTGCTCATGCAGACCGCCCAGGCGTTCCAGCAGATGATCGCCGCGCTCTCCTGGCCGGTCGATAACCTCTCCAAGCTCGCCGACTGGCGCGCTTCCGTCGAGCGCGTGCTGGGCCTGCACGAGGGTGTCCAACGTCTCGCCAAGAGAACCCCGTCCCTCGAGCATGAAATGATCGGTGTCTCGGTGGGCGCCGCCCCCGCGCTCACGCTGCGCGAGCTTTCCGTGGCCGATCCCGACGGGAAGCCGATCTCGACGGCGTTCGATGCCGAAATCGCTCCCGGCGAGCGCGTCTTGATCTCGGGCGATCCGGGCGCTGCGGACAAGATCTTCAAGGCTGTCGCGGGGCTGTGGCCGTGGGGGCGCGGAACAGTCGAGTTGCCGCGAAATGCCGACATCTTCTTCTTGCCGCAAAAGCCTTACTTGCCGATGGGCTCGCTGCGCCATGCGATCGCCTATCCGACCCCGCGCGAGCCGCACGGTGAGGCGGAGTTTCGCGCGGCACTCGAGCGCGTCGGGCTAGGCCATCTCATCCCTCGCCTGGACGAGGTCGGGAACTGGGATCAGCTCTTGGGGATGGCCGAGCAGCAGCGGCTTGGCTTCGCCCGCCTTCTGCTGCATCGGCCGAGCTGGATCTTCATCCAGGAGGCAACCGACGCCCTCGACCCGGAGAGCGAAAGCGACATGATGCGGCTGCTGCAGGAGGAGTTCCCCGAGGCGACGGTGATCACGATCGGCTTCCACGCGGGACTCGCCGCCTATCACCGGCGCAAAATTCTCCTCGAGCGGACGGACCATGTGGTCGTCGCCCGGGAGGCGGGGCCGGCGAAGGCGTGATGAGGCCGTGGCCCTGCAATCGGCCGTCGGCACGCGATTGCGGCGCGCGCGCGTCTCAGCGCACCGGCGCTCCCTTGATCAGCTTGGCGTACCATCGAGCCGACGCCTTGGGAGTCCGCTTGCGCGTCGCGAAGTCGACATAGACGAGCCCGAAGCGATCCGAGTAGCCGGCACTCCATTCGAAATTGTCGAGCAGCGACCAGACGAAATAGCCGCGCACGTCGGCACCTTTCCCGAGTGCCTCCCGCATCGCCCCGATGTGGGCTTCGAGAAAGGCGATGCGGTGGCGATCGACGATTTCGCCGCGTTCGTCGGGCTTGTCCTTGCCGCCGCAGCCGTTCTCGGTGACGTAGATCGGCAGGCGATAACGCCTCGTGAGATCGCATAACTCGTCACGGAAGAGGCCCGGATAGATGGGCCAGCCGATCGCGGAGCGCGGCGCGTCGGCGGGGGCGCTTCCCCACGCGAAGCCCCAGATCGCTCCCGCGTCCGCCTTGGCGAAGATCGGGCCGTAGTGATTGAGGCCGAACCAGTCGACGGGACGGCAGATGCGCGCCATGTCGCCGGCCTGGACATAGGGCTCGATGGCGCGGGCGATCATGGGCGGATAGCACGCCAGGAGCTGCGCATCGGGGAACGCGCGGTTCCAATGCTCGTCCAAGAGTGCTGCCGCACTCTTGTCCTCGGGCGTATCGTGCTCGGGGATGATGCGTTGGCGGTTGTGGATGGCGCCGATCGAGGCGCCGGCAACGAGCGAGCGCAGGACGTCGACGCCGGCACCATGGGCGAGGTTGACATGGTGGATCGCCTTGAGGTGCGCGTCGCGATCGGCGACGCCGGGCGCACCCCAGTCCATGGCGTATCCGAAGAGCGTGAAGACGGAGAATTCGTTGAAGGTGGCGAAGCGCTTGACGCGGTCGCCGTAGCGCCGTGCCGCCAATGCCGCGTAGTCGGCGAACCAGCCGGCACTGTCGCGGCTCGTCCAGCCGCCTAGGTCGTCGAGCGCCTGCGGCAGGTCCCAATGATATAGGCAGAGCCACGGCTCGATCCCCGCGGCCAGGAGCGCATCGATGAGCCGGTCGTAGAAGGCCAAGCCCGCTTCGTTCGCAGCCCCGCGGCCGAGTGGCAAGACCCGCGGCCAGGCGAGCGAGAAGCGGTAGGCGGCGACGCCGAGCTCCTTCATCAGCGCCACGTCGTCGAGGTAGAGGTGATAGTGGTCGCAGGCGATGTCGCCGGTATCGCCGTTGGCAATGCGGCCCTTCTGGCGGCAACGCGTGTCCCAGATACTTGGGCCGCGGCCGTCCTCGAGCGCCGCCCCTTCGATTTGATAGCTCGAGGTGGAGACCCCCCAGACGAAGTCGGCCGGCCAGCCGGCGGGATCGTTCTTGGATGGCCGGGACATCGTCTCCACTTCGCTTGCTGCGGGTTGCCGCCGGAATGCGGAAAAGTCTCGAGTGAAGCCGCCTTGGCGGCATTGATGCAGGTCAACGGGCGCGAAGCTCCTTCGCAAAGTGCGCCTGCCGGTCGCGCGAATTGATCCAGATCATTGCCGCGCCGTACCGGCTATGCCAGCCTTGCAACGCTGCGGCAAGGAGGACGTTGAGAGAAGTCGAGGAGACGAGACGTTCCTAGGGACGCGGACCTCCAAGACGAAGGACTTTTCGTTCGAAGAATTGTCGCGACAGGACCCGCATGCGGTCTGTTTCGAGCGCCTCAGAGGAGACTCTTGGGGTGGACGAGCAGACGGCAGCGGGTCTTGGTATTTTGGCCAGCGCCCGTCTTGCTCGGCCAACTCAAAAGATCACCTGCTCGCCCGCAAGGTCCGGCTCGCCGACGAGACGCAAGAGCTCATTTCGTGCGGCGTCGCGGGCCGCGAGTGCCGCGGGCCAATCGTTCCCCGACAGGGCTATCGGTCGCGAGACCGTGACGTGGACCGAGCCTCGCCGCGGAAACCATTGGTCTCCGCGCAGGATCGAGCGGGTGCCGCGGATCGCCAGCGGGACGACCGGGATGGCCGCGGCAGCCGCGGTGACGAAGGGCCCCATTCGGAAGGGAAGCAAACCGGGCATGCGCAAGAGCGTGCCCTCCGGGTAAAAGACGAGGAGTGCTCCCGCGCGAGCGCTGGCGATCGCCTGCTCCGCGGCTTCGGCGCCTTTTTCCGCCTGCGTGCGCTCGACAAAAAGCGTGCCGATCCGCTCGAGGAACAGGCGCGCGAAAAATTTGCGCGCGAGCTCGATTTTGGCGACGAAGACGGGCGGACGCGGGAGCACCGCCCCCAGCACGATGTTGTCGAAATAGCTCGAGTGGTTGGCGACGACGACCCCTCCTTGAGGCGGGATGTTCTCGCTGCCCTCGACCGCCAAAGGCGTGCCCGACAGGCGAAAGAAGAGCCGCGAGGCAATTCTGATGATGCGCCAGCGGAGTGCGCGCCCAGGCAGAACCACGACGAGCGGCCAGACGACGCCGGCAAGCAGGCCGAGCACGCCCCACCAGTATCCGGCATAGAGATGGGCGACCAAGACCTCGCGAAGGCGCATGAGCTGCAGCACGAGCGACGCCGACCTGAGCCGCACCACTTGCACCCACACCGGGAGTGCCGCGGCCCCCAAGCGGCCTTTTTCATAAAGGGCGCGACAGGCGGCGCGCCTTATCTTCCCGCTCGAGGTCTTGAGCACGGTGTGGGGCGCAGCGAGGACCACGTCGTCCGCAGGCGCCTCGAGCAACGTGGTGACGATGTCGTCGATGCCGCGGCGCATGCGTTCCCGCGCGTCGCGGTCGCGCTCGCGGGTCTCGGCCACGACGATGATCCGCTCGGTCCCGCTCGTCGGGTCGGGCACGCCGAAGACGACCACGCAGCCCTTGCGCACGCCTTGGATATCGCCGACGGCCTCCTCGACCTCTTGGGGATAGATGTTGCGGCCGGCGCGGATGATGACGTCCTTGCTCCGAGCGGTGATGAACACGTCGCCCGAGACCGTGTACGCCAGATCGCCGGAATCGAGCCAATCGCCGACGAAGAGCTCGCGGGTTTTCTCGGGATTGCGGAAGTACCCGGCCGTCGTCGACGGGCCGCGAAACTGCAGGCGGCCTTCGTGCCTGTCCTCGAGCTCGCGGCCCGCAGGGTCGAGGATGCGAATTTGATGGCGGGGCAAGGCGCGGCCGCAGGCGAGGAACTCGAGCGCGGTCGCATCGCCGGGTGCCGCTGGCACGGCGATGCCGCGGCGGGTGAGGGACGAGCGATCTACGCGATCGACGATCGGAAGGCGACCCAGGGGCGGAAACGCCAGGCCCACGGCGCACTCGGCGAGGCCGTAAACGGGGGCGACGGCCGTGGGACGCAGGCCGTAGCGGGCGAAGCGGGCGGTGAAATTCCTCATCGTCGAGGCGCTCACCGCTTCGGCGCCGTTGACCGCCATGCGCATCGAGCTCAGGTCGAGGCCCGCGATGTCCGCATCCTCGATCTTGCGCAGGCAAAGCTCGTAGGCGAAGTTCGGCGCCGCCGTGAGCGTCGCGCGGTAACGGTGAATGGCCCACAGCCAGTTCTCGGGCCGGGCCAGGAAACGCAGCGGCGCCATGATGGCGACCGGGGCGGCGTAATAGAGGCTGCCGAGCCAGGCCCCGATCAATCCCATGTCGTGGTAGAGCGGGAGCCAGCTCACGAAGCGGTCCGACGCACTCGCTTGCAGCGCCTCGCCCATGGCACGGATATTGGCAAGCAGATTGGTGTGGCTCAGCACGACACCCTTGGGGTCGCCGGTGCTGCCCGAGGTGTACTGCAGGAGCGCGGTATCCTGCGCCCGGGCATTGGGGGCCGGGAGCGCGCCTCCGACGCCCATGAGGGATTCGACGGACTCGATCGAGCGAAGCCCTTTCACCTGCCCGACGAACAAGCGCGCGATGCCATGCCACGACGGCATGGTGACCAGCATCGCGGCTTGTGCGTTCGAGAGAATCCCGGCCTGCCGCCGCAGGTGTTCCTCGAGCTGCGCCGGGCGGAAGGGGGGATAGATCGGCGTCGGCACGCCGCCCGCGTAAAGCGCGCCGAAGAACGCGGCAAAGAACTCCTCTCCCGTCGGCAACATGATGGCGACCGATTGCCCCGGCTCGAGTCCGCGCTCGCGCATGCCGGCGCCGACCGAGCGCGCACGCTCGCGCAAGGCGGGGAAGCCGATCGTCGCGGTCGTGGCCGTGCCGTCGTCCAACAGGATATGGGGCCGATCGGGGTACCTGCCCGCTTGCCACTCGAGCACTTCGATGAGCGTCTCGGCCGTCTCCGGCGTGGGCTCGGCCGCCTCCACGACCAAAGGCGCCACTTCGAAGCGGCGGAGCGAGGCACGCCCCGTTGCCGCAAGTGCTGCGTCGAGGAGGTTCCTCAGCGTCTCGGCTTCGGCGAGGAGCGTCTCGGGCAGCCGGACGTGAAAAGCGCGCTCCAGGCGCAGCAGGAGCTCCACCCGTTCGAGGCTGTCGAAGCCGAGGTCCCGATCGAGCGTGCTGTCGAGCGAGACGCGGAGGGCCGAGCGGCGGTGCGGGTGAAGCGTAAGTGCCAACTCCCGCGCCGTCTCGAGGAGCTTGCGCGCGGCCTCTTCCGCGGCGAGCGGCGGGCCTCGATCGGTTGATGCCGCGGTCACCTCGCGCTCTTGCTGCATGCGCGGCCTCGGCGAGCAGACTTTCCACGAGCCTTGAATTGCGCTCAGTCGAGCATAAACCGGCCAGGCAGGGCAATGGCTTGATCTGGGTCATTGTCCCGTCGACCGGCGCTGCCTAGCCTTGGCGCGTCGCTTGGCGCATGGCGGGCTCACGGCATGCCTGAAGAGGGCGCATCACGGCCGCAAGCATCGGCGCCGCCTTGGTTGGGCGTCTATCCGAAGGGCCTCGACTGGAACATGGCGATCGAGGAGCGCGCGGTCTTCGCGCTCCTCGACGAGGCGGCGCTCCGATATCCGGATCACTGCGCGATCGATTTTCTTGGCAAGCGCAGCAGCTATCGCGGCCTCGCCGGCCTGGTCGCGAGGGCCGTCTGCGGCTTTCGCAAACTCGGCGTGCAAAAGGGCGTGCGGGTCGGCCTGTTCCTGCCCAATTGCCCTTATTACGTCATCGCCTTTTTCGCCATCCTGAAGGCGGGCGGCACGGTGGTGAACTTCAATCCGCTTTATGCCGAGCAGGAGCTTCTCCATCAGATCGAGGACTCCGAGACCGAGATTCTCGTGACGCTCGATCTCGACAGGCTGCAGCGAAAGATCGCGGGCTTGGCCGGACGCTGCCGTCTGCGCCGGATCATCGTCTGCTCCATGCTCGCGGCCTTGCCGTTCCCCAAGGACCTGGGCTTTCGGCTATTCAAATGGCGCGAGCTGGCACGGATCGCGCCCGACGGCCTCTATATGCCGTTCGACGCGCTGATCGCCAATGACGGAGAGTGCGAAGTGGCCGCCGTCGATCCTGGGGTCGACCTCGCGGCACTTCAGTACACGGGCGGGACGACCGGCACGCCCAAGGGGGTCCGCCTTACCCATGCGAACCTCCATGCCAATGCGCTGCAAATCAGCCGCTGGTTTACGGGTGCCGAGCAGGGGCGGGAGCGCATTCTCGCGGTTCTGCCTCTCTTCCATGCGTTCGGCATGACGGCCATCATGAATCTGGCGCTGGCGCTCGGCGGTGCGCTGATCATGCTGCCTCGCTTCGACCCGCGCGAGCTTCTGCGTACCATCGAACGAACAAGAGCCACGCTCCTTCTCGGCGTGCCTACAATCTTCCGCGCACTTGTGGAATTCCCGGCGATCGGCCGGTACGACCTTTCCTCGCTCAAGGTCTGCGTATCCGGGGGCGATTCGCTGCCCGCGGACCTCCAGGAGCGCTTCGAAGCGCTGACGCGATGTCGGCTGGCGGAGGGCTACGGCTTGACCGAGTGCTCTCCCGTGGTGGCGTGCAATCCCTTCGAGGGTGCCGGCAAGCCCGGCTCCGTCGGCTTGCCGCTGCCGCGCACGACGGTCGAGATCGTCTCGCTCGCCGATGGCCGCAGCGCGGTTCCGGCCGGAGAGCGCGGCGAGATCTGCGTCGCCGGACCGCAGGTCATGGCCGGCTATTGGAAGCAGCCGGCCGCCACGGCGGAGGTCCTGATGGATGGCCGCCTTCATACGGGCGACGTCGGCTATCTGGACGAGAGCGGCTATGTGTTCATCGTCGACCGTCTCAAGGACGTCATCATTACCGGCGGCTTCAATGTTTATCCGCGCAACGTCGAGGATGCGATCCTTCTCCATCCGGCCGTGGCGGATGCCGCGGTCGCGGGAATTCCGGATTCCTATTGGGGCCAGGTGGTGAAGGCCTATGTCGTGCCGCGGCCCGGGGCGAGCGTGGACGGAAAGGCGATCCTGGCGTTCCTTAAAGACAAGCTCTCCGCCATGGAGATTCCGAAGGAGATCGTGTTCGCGGACTCGCTGCCGAAATCCGCCATCGGCAAGACGTTGAAGAGGCGGCTGCCCGCGGGCGCGCCGGTTTCCGAGACCGATTGAAGCCGGCCTCCTTCCGCCGCGCCGTCGCCGCCCCGGCGTCCGCTCAGCCCACGATGTGATGCTTGCCGGTGGCGGTGACCGTGCTTGCCTGGGGGCCTTGGAGGCTCTCTCCCTCGGCGACCACCAAGCGCACCTCGGCGCCGACCTGGAGCTTGTCGAAGCCGGCGCCGGTCACGCTGTTCTTGTGGAAATAGATCTCGCGGCCGTCCGAGGTCTCGATGAAGCCGTAGCCCTCGTAGGGAATGAGCCGGGCGACCTTGCCGTGCACCGGAGGCTCATGGCTCTTGACGTCGCCGCGGAAGCGGCGCGCGTGCTCCTCGAGCCGCCGGGCCGCCGTGTTGAACGCATCGCGGATCGCGACGTAGACGTCCTCGTGCGCGTGGTCTTGCGGCCCCGAGTGGGTGACGGCGATCTCCTCGCCCGGGAGTGTCAAGTCGATGCGCACGCCGTAGAGCTTGCCTTTTCTCTGGTGCTGGTGCGGCGCCTCGACCACGACGTGGCATGACATGATGCGATCCGAAAACCGCTCGAGGAGCTCGGCCCGCTCCCGAATCGCCGCCTCGACGGCGTCCGAGGCACCCATGTTGCGGAAACTGATCTGAAGCGGGAGTTGCATGGCCGTGCTCTCCTCCTAATTTCGAACATCGCCGGTGCCGTCGCGTGCTCTTGTGGCGGCTCGCGGCGCGTGTCGATGTTCGGCAATCCCACGGCCGTCGGCATTGATATGGGTCAAGCGCAATGGAAGCGGCGCTCGACCCTCAATCGGCGCCGACCTTCTCCGCCGGATCGGAGTCCGGCTGCTCGTGCCGCGTGAGCCGGCTCACCGCTTCGGCAAGCAGGCGATACTTGACCTGGGTGCCGCTCAGGTCGCGAAAATAATTGACGAGGTCTCCCCACGGATCGTTCAGCCGGGTGATGGCGGAAATGAAGGCGACGACACCGCCGACCTCGAGCCGGCCGGTGTAGACGAACCAGCCGCCTACCAGGAGGGCGGCGATGATCTCGAGG
>JBKQRV010000169.1:0-10162 GCA_052143835.1 Alphaproteobacteria bacterium | reverse complement strand
GCAATCCCTCACCCTTCCCATCCCTTCGGGATGGGCCCCTTCCCTCTCCCGCAAGCGGGAGAGGGACTCCCGCTGCGACGATCGTGACGATGGGCCACATTCTTCACAGCATCGTCGAGGCGGTCGGCGCCAACCGGCAGTACGCCTATACGTTCGTCCTGCTGCTCGCTTTCTCGGAGTCCCTGCCCGTGCTCGGCTCGCTCATCCCGGGCACCATGATCATCATCGCCATCGCAGCCCTCGTGCCGAGCGGGGCGATCGACCTCAAATGGCTGCTTGCCTCCACCATCCTCGGTGCCATCCTCGGCGACGGCTTCTCCTACTGGCTCGGTTACCGCTACCACCGCGAGATCGCCGGCATCTGGCCGCTCAACCGCTATCCGCAGGTCGTCGCGATGGGCCAGGCGGCCATCGAGAGGCACGGCGGCAAGAGCATCTTGATCGCCCGCTTCACGCCCCCGCTCCGGGCGATCGTGCCGCTCGTCGCCGGCATCCTGCGCATGAAGCCCTGGCGCTTCTATCCCGTCAACATCGTCTCCACGATCGCCTGGGCAGTGGCGCATATCGTGCCTGCCGTGATCGCAAGCGCCTCGCTCGCCATAGCAGGTGCGGTCGGCGGCAGGCTGCTCGTGCTGATCGTCGTGCTCGCCCTCGTCCTTTGGCTCGTCGTGCTCCTGGTACGGGCGACACTGCGGCGCGGCCTGCCGCTGATCGGGCGCGGTGCCGTCAGGCTGTGGCTGTGGGCGAGGAACCACGACAATTGGGTGAGCCGGGAGGTGCTCTCGCTCCTGGATCCGACCCATCAGGAGGTCAAGGGTCTTCTGCTCCTCGTCGCCCTCCTCGCCGTCGGCCTCTGGGTCTTCTTCGGCATCCTCACCCACGTGGCGACGGGCGAGCCGCTCGTGCGCATGGACCAGGCCGTGTTCAACTTCATGCAGGACATGCGCACGCTGTGGGCCGACCGGATCATGGTCGCGCTGACCGAGCTCGGCGACCCCGCGGTGACCGCGGCGGTGGCGCTCGCCGTGGCCCTATGGCTCGCCGCGCGCGGCGCCTGGCGCGTGGCCGGCTATTGGCTCGGTGCCGTCGCGTTTGCGGCCGTCTTTGTCGAGGGCACGGCGCTCCTCCTCGGGCTGCCGCGGCAGGCACCGCTCGAGACGGCCATGGGCACGCTCGACTTCACCTCGAGCCATACGGCCGTGGCGGGCACGGTCTACGGCATGCTCGCACTTCTCGCCGGGCGCGAGCTCAAGCCGCGCTCGCGCCTCGCGCTCGCGATCACGATCGCGGTGCTTGTCTTCCTTGTCGCCTTCTCACGCCTTTACCTGGGCGTGCGCTGGACCTCCGACATCGTCGTCGGCCTTGCCTTCGCCATCGGCTGGGTCGCCGCCCTCGGCCTCGTCTTTCTCAGCCACCGGCCGCGGCTCATCGGCGGCGGGGGCCTCGTGGGCTTGGCGCTTCTGGTCTTCGCGCTCGCGGGCGCCTATCACGCGAGTGCTGCCTTCAAGGCCGATTTGCAGCGCTACGCCGCGCGGCCGGTCACCGTGCACATGGCGGCCCAGGATTGGTGGCGCGACGGCTGGGCCCGCTTGCCGCCGCGCCGCATCGATCTCGCCGGCGGACTCGATGAGCCGATGACGCTGCAATGGGCGGGCCCGCTGCACGAGCTCCAGGCCCGGCTCGCCGAGCACGGCTGGGTCGAGTCCCCGCCCTGGACGCTCGCCTCGGCGCTCACCTGGCTCGAGACCGGGGCTGATCTCTCGGAGCTCCCGGTGCTCACGCGGCTTCACGACGGACAGCCGGCGCGGCTCATCCTGATCCGCACGGAGCCGAATGCGAACGGCCCGCCCGAGCGGCTCATCCTGCGCATCTGGCGCTCGCCGGTGGAGATCGACGTTGCGGACGGCCGCTCCTACAGGCTGTGGTTGGGCTCTGCGGTCGAGCAGCGCCTCTACCGCGTCGGCTCCTTCCTCACCTTCGGCCGGGCGGAGCGCGACGAGAACGCGCCGGGCGCGCGGCTCGAGGCGGAGCTCCAGCCCGTCCGCCTCGTCCAGCGCGGCGTCGGCGTCGATCGCTGGGGCTGGAACGGCTGGGTGCTGCTCGCGCACGATCCGAGCTTCGCCCTCCCCAACCTCGGGAGCGATGCGGCACCCTGAGCACGCGGACGACCGGCCGCGAGCGCCGTTCAAGTGCGGCGCCCTGCGGAATCACACCTCAAGAGGGTTTAGCCAACGCAAACCGGGAAAGCGCGCGAAATCGCCGTCCGTAGAGCAAAGCGTAAGCCCGTGCTCGACGGCGAGCGCGGCAAGATGCGCGTCCGGCACGAGGTTGGCGTGCACACCGGCGAGTGCCAGGAACCCGCCGAGGAGCTCCGCGTGCCGCTCCGTCGGCTGCGGCGTCCAAGCCGATTCGCATGCCAGCCACGCGAGCACCTGGCGCCAGGCCTCGGCGATGGGCTCAGGATGCTCGAACACCCGTGGATTCGTCACGAGGCGCAGGAATGCGAGCAGGCTCGCCCACGGCAGTCCGACGGGGGCGGGACCGTTCAGTTGACGGTCGAGCCAGCCGCGGGCGAGTTGGTGGCGAGGGAACGAACTTACGTGGGCATAGATGAGAATGTTGGCGTCGAGCAAGATCACTTGAAGGCCTCGCCCTCGGCGACCGCGAGCGCCTCGCCGATGTTGTCGACCCCGGCTATGCGCAGCCGCCCGAGCGCGACCGAGCGCGTGCGCAGGGGCTCGCGACGCTTCTTGCCCGCGCTCATGTCCTTCAGTCCCCGACGCAAGGCCTCATTGACGAGCGCCTTCAGGCTCGCTTCGCGGGCCTTGCGCAAGCGCCGGAGTGTGGCGGCCACGTCGTCATCGATGGTGAGTGTCGTTCTCATGCATCAAAGCATAACTACCTTGATGCCTTGATGTCAAACGGCCAAGGCGCCCCCTCGTTTCTTGAGCTATAGCCCGAGATATGCCGCCTTGACGCGCTCGTTCTCGAGGAGCGCGCGGCCGCTGCCGGCGAGCACGATCCTCCCCGTCTCCATGACATAGCCGCGCTCGGCGATCGCGAGTGCGGCATAGGCGTTCTGCTCGACGAGGAGGACCGTGGTGCCCATTTCCTTGAGCTGCTGCACGGTGCGGAAGATCTCCTCGACGAGGACGGGCGCCAACCCCATGCTCGGCTCGTCGAGCAGCAGGAGGCGGGGCTTGGCCATGAGCGCGCGTCCGATGGCGAGCATCTGCTGCTGCCCGCCCGAGAGCGTGCCGGCGGGCTGGGTGCGGCGCTCGGCCAGCGCCGGAAACTGCTCGTAGACCCGCGCGAGCGACTGCGCGGCCTCGCGCGGCGGCCGGGTGTAGCCGCCGAGACGCAGATTGTCCTCGACCGAGAGCGGGCCGAAGACGTGGCGGCCCTCGGGCGCCTGCGCGATGCCGAGGCGCACGCGCCGCGCGGGCGGCGCCCGCGTGATGTCCTCGCCCGCGAACCAGATCGTGCCGGCGCTCGCCGGGCGCACGCCCGAGATCACGCGCAAAAGCGTGGTCTTGCCGGCGCCGTTGGCGCCGACAAGCGCCACGAGCTCGCCCTCCAACACCTCGAGTGCTATCTCGCGCAGCGCCTGGATGCGCCCGTAATGGCTCGCGAGCCCCTCGATCTTGAGCAGCATCACGCCTCTCCGGACACGTCGATGGGCGGAGCACCCGGCTCCTTGCGCGAGACCGACGGCGGCTGCGCGAGCGTGCTGCCGGCGTGGCCGAGATAGGCCGCGATCACCTCGGGATCGGCGCGCACGTCGATGGCACTGCCTTCGGCGAGCTTGCGGCCGTAATCGAGCACGAGGACGCGATCGGAAACGCCCATGACGAGCTTCATGTCGTGCTCGACGAGGAGCACCGTGACCCCGCTTTTCGCCACCTTGGCGATGAGCGTGTCGATCTCGCGCGTCTCTGTCGCATTCAATCCCGCCGCCGGCTCGTCCAGCAGAAGGAGCCTCGGCCGCGTCGCGAGCGCGCGCGCGAGCTCGAGGCGCTTCAAGGCGCCGTAAGGAAGCTCATCCGCCGCCGCGGCCTCGAAGTCGCGCAAGCCCACGAAGTCGAGCAGCCGGCGCGCCTCCTGGTACGCCTCGCGGTCCCCGCGGGCGATCGAGGGAAAGCGCAAGAGTGCCGGCAAGAGCCGCGTATTGAGGTGGCGGTGAAGGCCGACCATGACGTTCTCGGCGGCCGTCATGTTGAAGAAGATCTGCAGGTTCTGGAAGGTGCGCGAGATGCCGAGCCTGGCGAGCGCGAACGGGGGCAGGCCGCCGATTTCGCCGCCCGCGAAGAGGATGCGTCCGCTCGCCGGCTTGTAGATGCCCGTGATGAGGTTGAAGAGCGTGGTCTTGCCGGCGCCGTTCGGGCCGATCACCGAGAAGACCTCGCCTTCCTCGACCGTGAAGCTCAGTTGATTGATCGCGGAGACGCCGCCGAAATCGTGGCTCAGGCCGCTCACCTCGAGCAGGCTCACGAGAGCCTCCGCTTCAAATAGACGGCGAGGTTCGGCACCAACCCCTTCGGCATGAAGACCATGGTGAGCATCAGGATGAGGCCGAGCACGACCTGCTCGTAGTCGTGGAAGACGGTGAGCAGTTGGGGCAGCACCGTGATGATCGCAGCGCCCACGACGGCGCCGTACGTGGACGCCATGCCGCCGAGCACCACCATGGTGACGAATTGGATCGAGCGCTGGAAGCTCGCCTCGGACGGCGTCAGGAAGCCGCTGTAATGCGCAAAGAGGCTGCCGGCGATGCTGGCGAAGAGGGCCGAGATCACGAAGACGCGCGTCTTGTAGCGCGCCGTATCGATGGCCACGGTCTGCGCCGCGACTTCCGAGCCGTGGAGCCCGCGCAAGGCCCGTCCGAGCGGCGAATCGATGAGGTTGAGCGCGAGCCACGCCGCGACGATGAGGACGGCCGCCACCAGCCAATACCAATCGCGCTCGCTCGAGATGTCCCTGCCGAACAGGCGGAGCGGCGGCACGTTCATGCCGTCGGGCCCGCCGGTGAGCTTGGTCTCGTGCACGAGCACGATCGAGATGATCACCCCGAGCCCGAGCGTCGCCATGGCGAGATAGTGGCCGCTCAAGCGCAGGATGGGCCGCGCCACGACGAAGGCGAGGAGACCGACGACGACCGCACCCGCCAGCATGGCGAGTACCGGCTCCCAGCCGAAATCGACGGTGAGGACCGCCGAGACATAGGCGCCGAGGCCGAAGAAGCCGGCGTGGCCGAGGCTGATCTGCCCGGCATAGCCGATGAGGAGATTGAGCCCGACGCACACGATCGCGTTGAGCCCCGTGAGGATGGCGATGTTGAGGAAGAAATCGTTGGGCAGAAACCACGGCAGGATCGCTGTCACGAGGGCCAGGACGAAAAGGCCGCGATAGCGCGCGAGCGGCCTGTCCGGGCGGCGCCGGAGGCCGGGCATGCGGGCTCCCGGCCCTCTCATACGCGCTCCGTGCCGCGCCGGCCCAGGAGGCCCCTCGGCATGAAGAAAAGCACCAGGAGGATGATCACGAAGGCGATCGCATCCTTGTAGCTCGAGGAGATGTAGCCGGCACCCAGCGCCTCGATCAGGCCGAGGAGAAGGCCGCCGGCGACGGCACCCATGCTGCTGCCAAGCCCGCCGAGCACGGCGGCGCTGAAGCCCTTGAGCCCGAGCAGCACGCCGACGTCATACGAGGTGAGCGAGATGGGTGCGATGAGGATGCCGCCGATGGCGCCGAGGGCCGCCGAGAGCCCGAAGGAAAGCAGCAGCAAGGAGCGCGTCCCGATGCCGGCGAGCTGCGCCGCGAGCGGGTTGTAGGAGGTGGCGAGGATCGCCTTGCCGAGGAGGGTGCGGCCGAAGAACCACGCGAGCGCCAGCACGAGCGCCGCCGTGGTACCGAGAACCCAGAGCGTCTGCGGCACGATGGTGGCGCCGGCGAGGTGGATGGGCGCCTCGCCGGAGAAGCCGGCGAGGGCATGGTAGTTGCGGTCGAAGACGATTTGCGCGAGGCCGCGCAGGAAGATCGAGGCGCCGATGGTGATGATGATGAGGGTCACGACCGGCGCATCGCGCGCCTGCTCGACCGCGAGCTTCTCGAGCGCCAAGCCGGCCACGACGGCGGCCGCGACGGCGATCGCGGCGGCGATGGGAACCGGCACGCCGCCTTGGGCGAGCATCGCGGTGGTGAGCCCGCCGATCATGACAAACTCGCCCTGGGCGAAGTTGATGACCTGGCTCGCGTTATAGATGATCGAGAAGCCGAGCCCGACGAGCGCGTAGATCGCGCCGACCGTGATCCCCGAGAAGACGAACTGCAAAAATTCGGCCACGGATCCCTATGCTCGACCCCCGCCCTCCCATGACCATGCGCTCACGGGAGGGCAAGGCAATTCCATCTCCCGCCCTAATAGAGGTACTTCCAGTTCCCGTTCTTCACCTCGACCATCTTGAAGGAGGAGACGTTGAGCCCGTCGTGGTCGGTGGGCGTGATGTTGTAGATGCCGTCGACCCCGATGTAGTTCTTGGTGCTCTCGAGCGCGTCGCGCACCTTCGCCCGGTCGGTGGTGCCCGCGCGTTTGATGGCGTCCGTCAGCAGCATGAGCGCGTCATAGGCGTGCCCGCCGAAGGTCGAGATCGCCTCGTGATAGCGGTCTTCGTAGGCCTTCGTATAAGCGAGTCCGACCTTCTTCTGGGGGTCGCTGTCGGGCAGCTGCCCCGCCACGAGCACGGCGGCCGCCGGCAGGCGCGCCCCCTCGGCCGCCTCGCCGGCCCCGGTGATGAACTGCTTCGAGGCGGAGCCGTGGCTGTGGTAGAGCGGCACGCTGATGCCGAGCTGATGATAGTTCTTGGTCACGATCACCGAGGCGACGCCGAAGCCGCAGAAGAGGATCGCCTGGATCCCGGGGGCCGCCTTGAGCTTGGTGAGCTGCGCGGTGGTGTCCTTGTCGCCCGAGCTGTAAGACTCGTTGCCGACGACGGAGACGCCGTAGCGGTCAAGCAGCGTCTTGTCGCTGGCATTCGCCACGCAGGACTTGTCGAAGCCGCCGTCGCCCGCGATGAGCCCGACCTTGGAGAGGCCGCGCTTCTTCATGTCGGCGTAGACCTTCTCGACCGCGAGCCGGTCGGTGTGCGGCGTCTTGAACACCCATTTCTTCACGGGATCGACGATGACGGAGGCGCCGCCGAGCGAGATGAAGGGAATCTCGGCGCGCTCGATGATGGGTACCGCCGCCATCGTGTCGCCGGTCGAGCTGCCGCCGATGAGGAAGTCGACCTTGTCCTCCTCGATGAGGCGCCGCGCAAAGGTCGCCGCCTGCTTGGCGTCTCCGCCCGTGTCATAGACCGTGAGCTGAAGCTGCCGGCCGAGCACGCCGCCCGCGGCATTGATCCTCTCGACGTAGAGCTCGAGGGTCTTCTTCTCGGGATCGCCCAGGAATGAGGCCGGGCCGCTCACGGTCAAGAAGGAGCCGATCTTGATCGGCTCCGCGGCAGAGGCACCGGCAGCCGCACCCGCGGCCACGACTGCCGCACCGGCGAGCGTCAGAAGCCTGTGAAAGAGCCTCGTCATCATGTGCGTTTCCCCCCGTGCCCTGAAATATTGCTCGGCCTCTCTCTCGGAGGCCCAAGCAGCATAGCACGGCTCTTCCGGCCTGGAGAGGCGCTTGCTCAGCGACAAAAGCGCGCAAGCGCTGACCTCGCGCGCGTCAGAGTGCCGATATTGCAGCGCACCAAACGCGCCTAGCCGCGCGCCGCGCGCCTCAGCCGAGCGCCCGGTCGACGCGGTCGCGCAGGCGGTAGTAGCCGCCGACAAGAGGAAGAAACCACGGATTGCCGCTATAGAAGGGGCGGGTCGGGAAGTCGCGCCCGTCGAAGGCGTTGACGCGGTTGGCACCGCCGAGGATCTTCCGCCCCGTCTCCGTGCCGAGATAGCTCATCGTCGCGACCCCGCTGCCGTTGCAGCCGAGGGCATAGTGCATGCCGTCCTCACGGCCCATGTGGGGGAGGTAATCGAAGGTGAAGGCCACGTTCCCCGTCCAGGCGTGGGTGAGCCTGATGCCTTTGAGCTGCGGGAAGCGCTCCGTCATGTAGCGGTAGAGCACGGGAGCGCTCACCTCGGGCGTCACCTGGGTGAAGCGGGCGCGGCCGCCGAAGAGGACGCGTCTGCCGTCGGGCGAGAGCCGGTAATAGGTCAAAATGCGCGGCGTGTCGCTGATCGTCCTGCCCTTGGGAATGAGGGAGGCGGCGAGCTCGGGTGCCAGCTCCTCGGTCGCGATGATGTGGCTCGCGACCGGGATGAGGCGCCGCCTGAGCGAGGGCGTCACCGCACCCGTATAGCCGTTCGTCGCGATCACCACCTCGCGCGCGCGCACTTCCGCTTGCGGGGTCTTGAGCGTGAAGCCGTCGCTCCCGCGCGTGATCCGCTCGACCGGCGCATTCGCCGTGAGCGAGACGCCCGCGCGCCGGGCGGCCTCCAGCAATCCTCTGTAATAGAGTGCCGGGTGAAGCTTGCCCGAGCGCTCGACCACCATGCCGCCGTGGTAGAAGTCGCTCTTGATCTCCTCGTGCTGGCGCTCGCGCGGCAGCATGGCGGCCCCCGCCTCGGCGTGGCGGTTGAAGAGCTCGAGCTTCCTCGCGAGATCGTCATAGTGCTTCCGCGTATAGGCGCCGATGAAGCGGCCGCGCCGCTCGTAGAAGCAGGCGATCTTCTCGCGCTCGACGAGCGTCTCGAGCGTGGTAAAGGCGCTCGCGCCGTCGCTCATCATGGCGGCGACCTCCAGCACCCACGCCTCGCGGTCGGCCTTGCCCGCTCTCCCGGAAAGTCCCTTCGCGAGATTGATGCCGGCGCTCACGGCACCGCCGCTGCGCGTGCTCGCGCCATGGCCGAACTCGGCCGCCTCGAGCACGGCTGCGGACGCCCCTCCGCGCGCGAGCTCGAGTGCGGCCGCGAGCCCGGCATAGCCCCCACCCACGATCGCGACGTCGCAGCGCGCCGGCGGCTCGACCGAGCCGTCGGCATTCGGCCGCCACGCCTCCCACCAATAGGGCATGGCCTTGAACTCGGGATGGAAGATGTCGGGCGTCATCGCGAATTCCTTTCACCTGATGCAGTCTTCAGAAGGCCCCTCGGCCGCCCTCCCCTCAGGTACCTTCCTCACTTCACCTCGAGCGCGCCGCGGCCGAAGCGTTGCGCGATGAGGACGGCGAGCACTATCAGGACAATCTGCAGGACGGACACGGCCGCGATCGTGGGATCGATCTCCATGCGGATGTTGTCGAACATTTTCTTGGGCAGCGTCATCTCCGAGCCCGCGAGGAACATGGCGACGACCAGCTCGTCGAAGGAGGTAACGAAGGCGAGGAGTGCCGCCGAGACGAGGCTCGGCCGGATCTGCGGCAGCGTCACCCGCCTGACCGCCTGCCAGCGGCTGGCGCCGAGCCCGAGGGCGGCCGCCTCGAGGGCCTCGTCGAAGCCGCGCAACCCCGCCCCGATGACGATCACCACGAAGGGCAGCGCCAGGACCGTGTGCGCGAGCGCTATGCCGTACCAGGCGCCGATCAGCTTGAGCTTGGCGAAGAGGCCATAGACGGCGACCGAGAAGATGATGGCCGGCACGATCATCGGCGCCGCCGCGAGCCGATCGAGCAGCGCCCGACCGGGATAGCGTCCGCGCACCAGGCTGAAGGCGAGCGGCGTGCCGACGAGAAGGGAGAGCAGCATGGCGGAAGTCGCGATCTTGAGGCTGCGCAGCGTCGCATCGATCCAGACGGGATCGCCGAAGTAGTTCTCGTACCAGCGCCAGGAGAGGCCCGGCGGGGGAAACTGGAGGTAGGGTGCCGAGCTCACCGAAAGCGGAAAGACGACGACAAGCGGCAGGATGAGGAACGCGAAGATGAGCGCACAGACGGCACCGAGGGCGATGCGCCCGGGACGCGGCCTCCGTCGAGGCGTGCCGGCGGGGCGCCTCACGGCGGCGGCTCCGCGCCGTGGCGCCGCGCGCGCTGGGCCAGGCCGTAGATCGCGATGGTGGCCGCGAGCAGCACGGCCGAAAGCGCGCCGGCGAACGACCAGTCGAGCGTCTCGCGCACTTGCTGCTCGATCAGCACCGCGATCATGATCACGCGCCCGCCGCCCAGAAGCGCCGGCGTTATGA
>JBKQRV010000168.1:0-10798 GCA_052143835.1 Alphaproteobacteria bacterium | reverse complement strand
CCCTACTCCACCACGCATGCAAAACCGCAAAGGTTCACAAGCTCTCAGGATGAGGACCTCCTTGTTTAGGGTTTCACCTCATCCTGAGGGCGATTATGCCGCAGTTGACGGATAGGATTTTTTATGCTAGGCTCTCTTCGTTGAATAGGAGAGCCGCCATGGCTCGTGCAAAACAGCCCAAGCCGATCCAGCAAATGACCGTTTCCCAATGGGAAAGGGCCTTCCCTGATGAGGATGCCTGCGATGCCTATCTGGTGGCGCACCGCTGGCCGGACGGCGTCCGCTGCCCGCGTTGCGGCTCTGTTAGGGTCTATCCCTTGGCCAGCCGCAAATGGCATTGGGAATGCCCGGATTGCCGCCACGGCGGCGCCTATCGCTTTTCCGACATAGCGGGCACGATCTTCGAGAACACCAAGGTAGACCTTCGACAGTGGTTCCGGGTCATCCACTTGATGCTGACCGGCAAGAAAGGTACTTCCGCCCTCCAAATCCAGCGCTACATGGGCTTCGGCTCCTACCGCACGGCTTGGTACATGTGCATGCGCATCCGCGCCAGCTTGGCCGATAAGGATTTCCGCAAGCTCATGGGCATCGTGGAAGTTGACGAGACGTTTATCGGCGGCAAGGCTTACAACAAGCATGGTCGCCGGGGCGGTGGCGGACGCGGCGGCATGGGCTCGGGCAAGACGCCGGTTGTCGGCGCTATCAGCCGCAAGGGCAACGTCGTGGCGCGCGTGATCTCGACGGTAAGCGCTGACGTGCTTACGACCTTCGTCCGCGAGGCCGTGTCCGACAAGGTCAGCCTTCTTTGTACCGACGAATGGACTGGATATCGGAAGCTCAAGGCTGAATACCCGCACGCCGTCATCAAGCATACGGCGGGCGAGTACGTTCACGGCAGCATCCACACCAACACGATCGAAGGCTTTTGGTCCATCTTCAAGCGCGGGATCATGGGCAGCTTCCACAAAGTCAGCAAAAAGTATCTGCCGCTCTACGTCGCTGAGTTTCAGTTCCGATATAATAACCGCGCTAATCCCGACATGTTCGGAACCGCTATAGCAGGGTGCTGAGGCATGGTCACTGGCGATTGCCTCGGGGACCTGAGACAGTCGCCAGCGAGCCGAAACAATTGGAATTGCCATTAGCGGTGCCGCTCCTTCCACGCCGCACGCACGGCGAGCACCACCACAAACAAGGCGGCTAGGATCGCAAAAAATCGGATGAAAATGTCCAGTATCTTCTCAAGCGACCACGTTTCATTCGTCGTCCATTGGTATTTGCTCGGCGGCGACGTGCTGGCAACTTGGGCAGTGGGAATGGGCATTATCTGGGAGTCGAACGAATATGATGCCTCAACCCATCGAGTAGCCCGGAGGCTAGTCCTCATCGGGATTGCTGTAGAAACTCTTTGTAGCCTCGCGCTTTTCGTATTTGACGAAGGAGTTAGCCACGCCCAGCAATCGAAAATCATCGCCCTTGAGACAAAAATTGCGCCTCGCAATCTTGAACCCTCAGACATAGAGGACGTTGGGAAGGCGCTCTTGCCATACACTGGCACCCATTTCGATCTCGCGGTGACGCAAGAAATTGAACCCATGAGGTTGCTTGATAAGGTCGAAGATGCCCTAAAGAAGGCCGGATGGATAGAAGAGCCGGCAGACCCACGCGCTACACACTTTAATAGAATAGGCCGCTCGGCCGTGGCAGTGAGGACCATGGCCGGAGTATGGATTTTGTACCCCGCTACCTCCGAAGCGCAGCGAAATGCCGCTAGCGCATTGGTGGGGGCGCTGAGAGTCAAGCACATTGACAGCACCGAAATAAGAATAACTGAGCCGACCCAATTTGATTTCGCGTCAATCCATGTCTGGATAGGGGGCAAGCCATGAGGCTCCAATCCGTCAACTGCGGCATAATCGCCATCCTGAGGAGCCGCCGCAGGCGGCGTCTCGAAGGATGGGGGAAACAGACCCACTGCTATAATTCCGCTCGCGTTGACGCCATGTTGGCGCTGTGCAACAGTGGTCGCAACGCTTGCGGGCATAGAACGGAAGGCGGGAGCGCTCGGAGCTCGTATCCGCCGGCTCGACGGCGACGCCGGCACAAACGGCGGCCGCAATAAAAATCCGCGGGTGAAGGGAGGCGTTCGAGTGGTCGATCGGCCCGAAAGGCATCGGGGCACCGCGGGACTGTGCCATGCCGCGCGCCAGGCCGCGTAGGCGCGCCCAGGCCTGCCGCGCGGGGACGCCGTGATGGCGGCACCCCGTTTGGCCGGTGCTGAGGGCGGCCGGCCGCAGCGCGCCCCTCTCGGCAAGCCCCTCCTCGAGGTGAGGGATATCAGCGTCCGCTTCGGCGGCATCCTCGCCCTCGACAAGGTCTCCTTCGCCGTGGGCGAGGGGCAGATCGTGGGATTGATCGGTCCGAACGGGGCGGGAAAGACGACGCTCTTCAACGTCCTCTCGCGCCTCTACCGTCCCGCGGAAGGCGATATCCGCTTCGACGGACGCTCGCTCTTGGCACTTCCTCCCCACCGCATCGCCGCACTCGGCATCGGCCGGACCTTTCAGAACCTGGCCCTCTTCCGCTCCATGACCGTGCTCGAGAACGTCATGGTCGGCGCCCATTGCACCGGAGCGAGCAGCTTCCTCGGCAATGCGCTCGGACTTCCTGCCGTGCGTCAGGAGGAACGCGGGCTCCGCGAGGGTGCGCGCCGAATGCTCGGGCTCCTCGACCTCGAGGAGGCGGCGCATCGGCCGATCGCGAGCCTTCCCTTCGGCACGCAGAAGCGCGCCGAGATCGCCCGCGCGCTCGCGAGCGCGCCCAAGCTCCTCCTTCTCGACGAGCCGGCGGGCGGCCTCAATCACGAGGAGGTCGCCGCCCTTGGCGCGCTCTTGCGCCGCATTCGCGAAACCCTCGGCCTCACCATGCTGCTCGTCGAGCATCACATGAGCTTCGTGATGGGCATTTCGGACCAGGTCGTGGCACTCGACTTCGGACGCGTCATCGCGCAAGGCACGCCGGCCGCGGTGCAGGCGGACGAGGCCGTGATCGCGGCCTATCTGGGGCGGGCGCAGTGATGGCGGCCCTCCTCGAGGTGAGCGGCCTCAAAGCCGCCTACGGGCCGACGGAGGTGCTGCACGGCATCGATTTCAAGCTCGACGAAGGCGGGATCACGGCCCTCCTCGGCGCCAACGGCGCCGGCAAGACGACGACGCTGCGTGCCGTCTGCGGCACGGTCGCGCGCTCGGGCGAGATCCGCCTCATGGGGGAGCGCATCGATCACAAGGCGACCGAGGACATCGTGCGCCTCGGCGTTGCCCAGGTGCCCGAGGGGCGCGGCACCTTCGTCAATCTCTCGGTCGAGGAGAACCTCAAGATCGGCGCCTATATCCGCCGCGCGCGCGACGGGGTCGCACGGGACATCGAGCGCATGTACCAGTATTTCCCGCTCCTTGCCGAGCGGCGCCGGCAGCAGGCGGGAACGCTTTCGGGCGGCGAGCAGCAGATGCTGGCAATCGCGAGAGCGCTCATGTTGCGCCCGCGTCTGCTCGTGCTCGACGAGCCTTCCTTCGGCTTGGCGCCGCTCGTGGTGGCGAGCATCTTCCGCATCATGGAGACGGTGCGGCGCGAGGAGCGCGTCAGCATCCTCCTCGTCGAGCAGAACGCGGCCTTGGCGCTCGAGCTCGCGGACCATGCTTACCTCCTCGAGACGGGGCGCGTGGTGATGGCGGGCACGGCGCAGGAATTTCGCGAGCACGAGCAGGTCCGCCGCTCGTATCTCGGAATTTAGCCTTACAGGGGCATCAGAATGTTTTCAGGTCTCAGAGTCGTCATTGCGAGCCGCAGGCGAAGCAATCCAGCCTTTTCCGGCCGATACTGGATTGCTTCGCCTGCCTCCGCCGAAGCGAAGCCGCTTCGGCTTCGCGCAGGCAGGTCGCCTTCGCCCCCTCGCAATGACGAGCTGGACGACTAGCGGCGGGCAAGCCCATGGGACAGCTCCTCCAGCAGATTCTCTCGGGTCTCGCCACGGGTGCCGTTTACGCGAGCCTGGCTTTGGCCCTCGTCATGATCCATCAGGCCACCGAATCGGTGAATTTCGCCCAGGGCGAGATGGCGATGTTCTCGACCTACATCGCCTGGATGTTCGTTCAGGCGGGGGTACCGTTCTGGATCGCCTTCGTCCTGACCGTGGCGATCTCCTTCTTGGGCGGGGTCTTGATCGAGCGCATCCTCATCCGCCCCGTCGAGTCGGCCCCCGTGCTCTCCCAGGTGATCGTCTTCATCGGCCTCCTCGTCATCTTCAACAGCACGGCCGGTTGGATCTTCACCTACACGGTGCAGGAGTTCCCGAGTCCCTTCGGCGACACGCCGCTCTTCGGCGACATGATCACCTCGAGCGAGCTCGGGGTGATCGGCGTCACGCTCATAGTACTGGCACTTCTCTATGTCTTCTTCCGCTTCACCCCCCTCGGCTTCGCCATGCGCGCCGCCGCGCAGAATCCGGAATCGGCGCGGCTCGTCGGCATCCGCGTCGGGTGGATGCTGGCGATCGGCTGGGGCCTGGCCGCGGCGGTGGGAGCGGTCGCCGGCATCATGGTGGCGCCCGTGCTCTTTCTCGACCCCAACATGATGAGCGGCGTGTTGCTTTATGCTTTTGCCGCGGCGCTCTTGGGCGGCATCTCGAGCCCGGGCGGGGCGGTCGTCGGCGGCCTCGTCGTGGGCGTGCTCGAGAACCTCGTGGGCACCTACCTGATCGCGACCGAGCTCAAACTGACCGTTGCGCTCGCCGTGATCATCATTATCCTCGTGGTCAAGCCGAGCGGTCTCTTCGGTACCGTGATGATCAAGCGCGTATAGCCATGGCCGAGACGGGCAAAATCGCAAGTGTTGACCTCGCCGGAAGCAGCACGGCCGGATTGAGCAGCGACGGCTGGCGCCGGCTCGGCGTGCTGGCGGTGATAGCTGTGGCACTGGTCCTGCCTTGGCTCGTCAGCAATTATCACGTGTTCCAGTTCACGCTCGCGATGATCTATGCGATTGCCTTGCTTGGGCTCAATCTCTTGACCGGCTACAACGGGCAGATCTCGCTCGGCCACGGCGCCTTTTTCGCGATCGGCGGCTACACCGCGGCGATCCTCATTCACCGCTGGGGCGTGCCCTATTACCTGACGATCGCACCGGCGGGACTCTTGTCTTTCGCGATCGGAGTGCTGTTCGGGCTGCCGGCCTTGCGGCTCGAGGGCCTTTATCTGGCCCTGGTGACCTTCTCGCTGGCGATCGCGACCCCGCAGGTCCTCAAATATTTCGACAGTTGGAGCGGCGGCTCGCAGGGCATTCTCCTGACCAAGCCTGCGGCACCCGGCTGGCTGCCCGTGGGCACCGACCGTTGGCTCTACTATCTCTCGTTCGCGGTCTTGATCCTCGTTTTCTGGGCCGGCCGCAATCTCCTGAAGGGCCGCACGGGGAGGGCGCTCGTCGCCATCCGCGACCACCCGATCTCGGCGACCGCGATGGGCGTCAACACCGCGCTTTACAAGACGACGGCGTTCGGCGTGAGTGCGCTCATGACCGGCATCGCGGGTGCCCTTGCGGCCCTCGCCACGGCTTTCGTCGCCCCCGACAGCTTCAGCCCGTTCCTCTCGATCTCCTTCATCGTGGGCTCGGTCGTGGGCGGCATCGCCACCATCCCGGGTGCCGTCTTCGGCGGCATCTTCATCCAATTCGTGCCGAACATCGCGAGCGACATCTCCGACGCCGCCCCCTGGGCGGTCTACGGAATCTTCCTGCTCGCCTTCATGTATATGATGCCGAAGGGCATTGCCGGGACGCTCGGCGAGGGCCTGCGACGTCTCGCCGCCGCGCGCGCCGCCAACGCCGAGGCCGCGCGCGGCCCGGCGCAATGATGTTCATGCGCGTGTTCAAAAAGGGAGGATAGCCATGACGTTCAAGAGACGAGTCCTGATGATCGCGGCATCCGCCGTAGCACTCGCGCTCGCGTGGGCGCCGGCGCAGGCCGAGAAGAAATACGGTCCCGGTGTGACCGACACCGAGATCAAGATCGGCAACACCAATCCGTATAGCGGCCCCGCCTCCGCTTACGGCACCATCGGCAAGGCGATCGCCGCCTACTTCGCGATGATCAACGACCAGGGCGGCATCAATGGACGCAAGATCGACTTCGTCACACTCGACGACGGCTACAGCCCGCCCAAGACGGTCGAGCAGACGCGCCGGCTCGTCGAGCAGGACAAGGTGCTGCTCGACTTCCAGCCCCTCGGCACGCCCTGCAACACTGCGATTCAGCCCTACATGAACGAGCAGAAGGTGCCCCAGCTCTTCGTCGCCACGGGGGCCACCAAATGGAACGACCCGAAGCACTTCCCCTGGACCATGGGCTGGCAGCCCAACTACCAGACGGAGTCGCGCATTTACGCCGCCTACATCTTGAAGAACATCCCCGACGCCAAGATTGCCATCCTCTTCCAGAACGACGACTACGGGAAGGACTATGTCCAGGGCATGAAGGACGGCCTCGGCGACAAATACGGGAAGATGGTCGTGGCGGAGAAGAGCTACGAGACCTCGGACCCCACGGTCGACTCCCAAGTCGTGGCGCTCAAGGCAAGCGGCGCCAACGTCTTCTTCAACGTGACCACGCCGAAGTTCGCCTCTCAGGCGATCCGCAAGGCCTACGACATCGGCTGGAAGCAGACGCAGTTCCTCAACAACGTCTCGCAATCCGTCGCCGGCGTACTCCAGCCGGCGGGGCTCGACAAATCGGTCGGCATCATTTCGTCCTACTACCTCAAGGACCCGTCGGACCCGCAGTGGAAGGACAGCAAGGCGTACCAGGACTGGCTGGCCTGGATGAAGAAGTACCTGCCGAACGGCAACGTCGGCGATTCCTTCAACGTCTTCGGCTACACCGCGGCCCAGACCTTGGTCTATGTGCTCAAGCAGGCCGGCGACGACTTGACGCGCGAGAACATCATGAAGCAGGCGGCCAGCATCAAGAGCCTTGAGCTGCCCATGCTGCTGCCGGGCATCAAGATCTCGACCGGCCCGAACGATTTCGCGCCGATCAAGCAGATGCAGCTCATGAAGTTCGACGGCAAGTCGTGGGAGCTCTTCGGCCCTGTGCTCTCGGGCGAGGGGAGCTGAGGGATAAATGATTCCTAATTGCCACTGACGTCATTGCGAGCCGAAGGCGAAGCAATCCAGATTCCGCGCACGCGATGCTGGATTGCTTCGCCTGCCTCCGCCGAAGCGAAGCCGCTGCGGCTTCGCGCAGGCAGGTCGGCTTTGCCTCCTCGCAATGACGATTTGCGACATTAGATCGAGAGGAACCAATGGCCGAAGTGAAGCTCGAGCGGCGGGGCAGCGTCGCCGTCATCACGCTCGACAATCCGCCGGTGAATGCCTTGAGCGTCGCCACCTTGACCGGGCTCGCCGAGCGCTTGGCGGAAGGCCTCGCGGACCCCGCGATCAAGGCCTTCGTGCTCACGGGGGCCGGCAAGATCTTCGTGGGCGGCGCCGATATCCGCGAGTTCGGCAAGCCGCGCCCGGCAGAGGCACCGACGCTTTCCCAGCTCATCGAGACGATCGAGAACGCAAGCGCCCCCTTCGTCGCCGCGATCAACGGCGTCGCCGCGGGCGGCGGGCTCGAGCTTGCGCTCGGCTGCCACGCGCGCATCGCCTCGCCCGCGGCCCGCCTCGGCCTGCCCGAGGTCAAGCTCGGCCTCTTGCCCGGTGCCGGCGGGACGCAGCGCCTGCCGCGTCTCATCGGCGTCGAGGCCGCACTCGACATGATCGTGAGCGGCGAGCTCAAGCCGGCCGAGGTGGGGCTCGCCCTCGGCATCGTGGACGCGGTCGCCGCGGGCGACGTGGTGGCCGCGGCCGTGGCGCACGCGGAGAAACTCGTGGCCGCGGGCAAGCCGCCGCAAAAGACGCGCGATCTCGCGGGCAAGATCGAGGCGGCCAAGGCCAAGCCCGAGCTTTTCGCCAACTACCGCAAGGAGACGGCGCGGCGCTTTCGCGGCTACGAGGCGCCCCAGCGCTGCATCGATTGCGTCGAAGCCGCCGCGACGCTGCCGTTCGCAGACGGGCTCAAGGCGGAGCGCGCCGCCTTCCTCGAGCGCGTCGGCTCCGAGCAGAGCAAGGCGCAGCGCCATGTCTTCTTCGCCGAGCGCGAGGTCGCCAAGATTCCCGACGTGCCGGCGGACACAGCGACGCTTCCGATCAAAGCGGCCGCGGTGATCGGCTGCGGCACCATGGGCGGCGGCATCGCCATGAACTTCGCGAATGCCGGTATTCCGGTCACCGTGGTGGAATCGACGAAGGAGGCGCTCGAGCGCGGCCTTTCGATCATCGCCAAGAACTACGCCGCGACCGCCGCCAAGGGCCGGCTCAGCCAAGCGGAGATGCAGAAGCGCCTCGGCCTGATCAAGGGCACGCTTGCCTACGAAGACATCAAGGCGGCCGACATCGTGATCGAGGCCGTCTTCGAGGAGATGGACATCAAGAAGGAGACCTTCCGCAAGCTCGACGCGCTGGCCAAGCCCGAGGCGATCCTTGCCACGAACACCTCCACCCTCGACGTCGATGAGATCGCCGCGGTCACCAAGCGGCCCGAGAAGGTGATCGGCACCCATTTCTTCAGCCCCGCGAACGTCATGCGGCTCTTGGAGAACGTGCGCGGCAGGAAATCGAGCAAGGAGACGATCGCGACCGTGATGGCGCTCTCGCGCCGCATCGGCAAGATCGGCGTGCTCGTCGGCGTATGCGACGGCTTCGTCGGCAACCGCATGCTCGCCGCCTATACGCGCCAGGCGAACGCCCTCATCCTCGAGGGTGCCTTGCCGCACGAGGTCGACAAGGTGATCTACGATTTCGGCTTCCCCATGGGCCCCTTCGCCATGGGCGACCTCGCCGGCCTCGACGTGAGCTGGCGCATCAGGAAGCGCCGCCAGGCCGAGGGCAAGGACAACTACCCCGGCTACGTGGTCGGCGACCGGCTCTGCGAGATGGGCCGCTTCGGCCAGAAGACCGGCCAAGGCTGGTTCCGCTACGAGGCCGGGAGCCGCACCCCGCTTCCCGACCCGCTCGTCGAGGCGACCATCCTCAAGGCCTCGGCCGAGCTTGGCTTGAAGCGGCGCAAGATCGGCTCAGACGAGATCCTCGAGCGCTGCATGTATCCGCTCATCAACGAGGGGGCCAAAATCCTCGACGAGGGGCTTGCACTCCGCGCCGGCGACATCGACATCATCTGGATCAACGGCTATGGCTTCCCCGCCTATCGCGGCGGACCCATGTTCTACGCCGACCACGTCGGTCTCGCTAAGATCTTGCAGGTGATGCGGCGGCTCGAGGAGCAGCACGGCGAAATCCTGCGACCGGCACCCCTCTTGGAGCGCCTCGCGCGTGAGGGCAAGGGGTTCGGCGAGCCCTGAGGACAGCGCCGCGCCGCCGTTCGCGCGCCGCACAGATTGGGAGGAGGAATTTCCATGCGTGAAGCCGTCATCGTCTCGACCGCGCGCACGCCCATCGGCAAGGCCTACCGCGGGGCCTTCAATCTGACCCACGGCGCCACCCTTGCCGGCCACGTCATCAAGCACGCGGTCGAGCGGGCCGGTCTCGACCCGGCGGAAGTGGAGGATTGCCTCATCGGCTGCGCCATGCCCGAGGGTGCCACCGGCGGCAACATCGCGCGCCAGGCCGCGATCCGCGCCGGGCTGCCCGTCACCACCTCGGGCACCACGGTGAACCGCTTCTGCAGCTCGGGCATGCAGACGATCGCGATGGCGGCGGGGCGCGTCGTGCTCGAGCAGGTGCCGGTCGCGGTCGCGGGCGGCGTCGAATCGGTCTCGCTGGTGCAGAACGAGCACCAGAACAAGTTCCATTACAACGACGAGTGGATCGAGCAGCACAAGCCCGAGATCTACCTGGCCATGATCGAGACGGCGGACATCGTGGCCAAGCGCTACAAGGTGAGCCGCGAGAAGCAGGACGAGTTCGCGCTTTCGAGCCAGCTGCGCTGCGCCGCGGCCCAGCAGGCCGGCCGCTTCGACGACGAGATCGTGCCGCTCGCCACGACCAAGCTCATGGTCAACAAGGACACGGGCGAGAGCTGGACCGAGCAGGTGACGCTCGCCAAGGACGAGGGCAACCGCCCGGATACGACGCCCGAAGGTCTCGCCAAGCTCAAGCCCGTGCGCGGAGAGGACCAGTTCATCACCGCCGGGAACGCCAGTCAGCTCTCCGACGGCGCCTCTGCCTGCGTCGTCATGGAGGCGAAAGAGGCCGAGCGGCGCGGGCTTCATCCCCTCGGCATCTTCCGCGGCTTCGTGGTCGCGGGCTGCGAGCCCGACGAGATGGGGATCGGTCCGGTCTTCGCCGTGCCGCGCCTCTTGGAGCGCCACGGACTGAAGGTGGGCGACATCGACCTCTGGGAGCTGAACGAGGCCTTCGCGGTCCAGGTCGTCTACTGCCGCGACCGGCTCGGCATCCCGCACGAAATCCTGAACGTCGACGGGGGTGCCGTCGCGATCGGTCATCCCTACGGCATGAGCGGCGCGCGCCTCGTCGGCCATGCCCTCATCGAAGGCAAGCGGCGCGGCGCCAAGCGCTGCGTCGTCACCATGTGCATCGGCGGCGGCATGGGGGCGGCGGGCCTCTTCGAGGTGGCGTGAGGCAAGCGAGTGCAGATCGTGTTTGTGGCACGCCGCACACCCCCCTCCCTCTCCCTCCCCCTCAAGGGGGGAGGGGATGCGCCAGAATACCCGATGAATTCCCCCTC
>JBKQRV010000167.1:0-14241 GCA_052143835.1 Alphaproteobacteria bacterium | reverse complement strand
GACCATGATCGGCGGCGAGGGTCACGGCTTGGCAGCCATGCGCGCATCGTGCGCAGCTTTCGGTTCTCCCGCCCCCGCGATCTCGCCATAATCCGCTAGCAGGCTGTTGAAAAAGTCCGCGATGTCATGACGATGAGCAACAATCGAATCCGGCGAAGACAGTTCTTGAATCGATCGTGCGTGCCCGCTGTCGTCTGCGAATCGTTGTTGTTCACTGGCAAGGCTCAAAACCCATTTTCAACAGCCTGCTAGAGATACTTTTCGCAAGCCTCGGGCGTGATCGACTCGCGCTCGGCGATCTCCGCCATGACGCGTCCCTCGTTCAAGGCGTACACCTTGTCGGCGATCGCGCACACCAGAGGCAGGTTCTGCTCGATGATCAAGAGCGCCGTCTTCTTGCTCAAGTCCCGGAAAACCTCCTCCAGGTGCACCACGATGCTGGGGGCCAGGCCCTCGGTGGGCTCGTCAATCAACAGCAATATGGGGCTGCCAAGTATCGCCCGGCCGATCATCAGCATCTGGCGCTCGCCGCCGCTCAGATATCCCGCCTTGCGATCCATGAGCGCTTTCAGCTTGGGGAAATACCCGATGACGCGATCCCAATTGTAATCCTTCGTCGCGTAGCTCCCGAGCTCGAGATTCTCCCTCACCGTCAGATCGGAAAACACTTTCTTGTCCTGGGGAACGTATTTGATTCCCATTCCGGCGGTCGTGTGGGCGGCCATGCCGATCAGGCTGATCTTGTTGGCGACGATCGACCCGGATGTCGGCTTGAGGAATCCGACGATGCTCTTTAGCAAAGTGGTCTTGCCCGCTCCGTTGCGGCCGACGCAGGCGACGATCTGGCCCGAGCGGACGTTCAGGCCGACATCGAAGAGAACCTTCGCTTCGCCGTACGAGACATTGAGCCCGGTGACCGTCAGCATGTCGTCGCCGTTCGTCATGAAACGGCGCTCCCGTTCGCCTCGTTGGAGACTTCGATCTGCCAATAGCTCCTTCGCACTTCCGGATGGCGCAGACATTCCTCGCACCCGCCGTCCGCGATGACCCGGCCTTCGTGCATGACGGTGAGCCGCTCTAAGAAGTCCCGCACATGGGAGATCTTGTGCTCCACGATCAGGATGGTCTGTCGGCCGACGCGCCCGCGCAGGACCTCGAGCACGTCCTGAATCTCGGGTTCGGCCAGCCCCGCCAGGGGCTCGTCGAGCAGCAGCACCTTGGGCTCGGCCAGGACCGCCATGGCGATCTCCAGGCGCCTCTTCTCCCCCAGGCTGAGGTGCTTGACCCGCCTGTCGCGCACGCCCTCGAGGTGGAAAGTAGCCAACGCGGCGGCGATCTTCGCGTCTTCGCGTTGTCTCTTGCAGGTGTTGAGAACCAAGCGGAGCAACGACGACTTTCTGTGCGCCCTGAAAAAGGCGAGCACCAGATTGTCGATCACGCTCAGATTGTCGAAAGTGGCCGTCAACTGAAAGGTGCGCATCATCCCCCGGGCGACCCGCTCCTGAGGCGTCATGCGGGTGACGTCTTCGCCCCTATAGCGAATAAATCCCTCGTCGGGTGTGTAATACCCCGTCAGCAGATTGAAGAAAGTGGTTTTCCCGGCGCCGTTGGACCCAATGATTCCGGCGACCTCGTTCTCCTGCAGCAGATAACTGACCTGGTTGACGGCGACAAGCGGACCAAAACGTTTGGTGACGTTTTCCGCCCTGATGATCTCGGCGCGCGTGTCCGTACTCACGTCTCACACAACGATAATTTTTCACCGGGCGCAAGCGAGCAAGCATGCGCCGGGGCGGAGGACGCTCAGTAACCGAGCGACTTGAGCGTCGGCATGACGCTCTCGCCGCCGAGAGAACCCTCCACCGTGAAAAGATCCCATTCGTTTTTCTGCTCGCCCGGACCTTTCCCTTTAACGAGGAAGGCCGCGTACTTGTAGACGGCCGCGTGGTCCTGCCGCCATTTGGCAGACCCCTTGACCGTGTCGAACTCGCCTGCGCCCGCCATCAGAGCGGCGGACACCTTCGCCGGATCGAAGGATTTGGCTGCCTCGAAGCCCCTGAACATCTCCATATACGCGATGTACGCGATCGCCGCATAGGCATCGGGAGGTGTCTGGTATTTCGCGCGGAACAGTTCGGTGAACTCCTCAGCACTCTTCGCCACCGCCTTGTCCTCAAAGCCGCTCAGGTCATAGTAGAAATAATGCATCGCGTAGACGCCCGCGAGAGCCTCGGGCGGCACGCCTTTGGCCACCACGTTGGTGATGAACGCGTTGAAGATGGTCATGTCCTTGCCCAGACCCATCTGGTGGACCTGTTTCAGGAGTGCCACGGCATCGGCGCCGAATTGCGCGAATATGAAAGCATCCGGCTTTGCCGCCCGAACCTTCTCCAAGATGGTCGTGAAGTCGCTCGTTCCCAGCGAAACCTCGTCATAGCCGGCCTTCTCTCCGCCGAATTCCTTCTCGGCCTCGTAGACGCCGTCCCGGATGTCCCAGCCAAAGCTGTCGGCGCGCGCCAGGAAGTAGATACGCTTTTTCCCGAGCGTCTTGACGGCGGAGTAGCCGGCCATATATCCGACCGTCCAGGGGCTGTACGCCGTCGCGAAGGTCGATTCGGCGAGCTTGCCCTTCTGGAAGCCCTCTTTTGCCATCACGCATACCGGGAAGTAGGGCATCGACTCCTTGATTGCGATGGAGTTGATCGCGTACGCGAGCGGGGCCCAGGTCTGCCCGCCCACGCCCTTGACGCCTTCCGAAACCATGTAGCGGTAGCGCCGCACGCCGACGTCCAGCTTGGCTTCGTCGTCGTCGACGATGCCTTCCACCGTCACCTTTCCCCAGGGCATCTTGAGCCCGCCCCGCTGATTGATCACGTCGATCGCCAAGAGCGCGCCCTGTTTTTGGGTTTCGGCTACCGCCGCAAAGGTTCCGGTGAGCGGAAGCAGGATGCCCACCTTGATCTTGGCGGGCTCATCCGCCCTGGCGACGCCGTGACCCAACGCACTGCAAAACAGCAAAAGCGCGATGAAGCCCCATCGGTTTTTCATTTTTGTTTCCTCCTGTTGGCTTTCCTGCTCCGAGCGCTCACGCAGGCTGCATTTTTTCCATCCCTCTCGGGTTGCAAAACGCTCAAAGTACTATACACGGTTTGCGGAGATACATCATCTCAGCCGCCGCTAGTGTCCTAATTCGAAATCGCGTCGGAATATCGCGTGGCCTTGCGACAACCCGGGTCCTCTGGGCGCGACCAATCCAAAACTCTGTCGTCGGGATCGCGTATGGAATAGCCGCCGGTGATTCGATCCAACGATATCCGTTGAGGAGGCGGGTCGGCACTACCCGGCTGCCATTTCCCCACCGGCCCGTAAAGAATGTAGAGGGCACTTGTTTCTTGGACAACATATGGCTGTCCATCGACCTTCGCCGTCGCTCCGTCGATCTCAATGTGGTGGGTTATTTCGCCCGCAAGGTGTGCGCTGTATCCGATGCATACCAACATCGTTGGGGCATCCGCCGCCGTGCCGCCGGAGGCCAAGGCAAGAGTGAAAGCAAGAGCTAAGGCGACGGCGAGCGCTCGTTTCACCGCTCGCCCCTGTGCTCGGCCTCTATCGCTGCCTTTACGGCCTCAAGCGGCCCCCTGACCGCTCCCGAATGCAGGACCGCAAGGAACCACCGCTTCGTGCCGTCCTCGATGGGGGATGACCACGCATCGGTACGGCTGGCCTTGGCATTGCCCTCAAGGCCAAGGACGTGGACGACGCCCTCCCGTACCGTCTTGCCCTGGAAGCTCTCTTTGAGCGGGGCGGATTGCGCCGGCGTGGCCGCAGCGCCGCGCAACCGCTCCGGCGCGGCTCGCAGCTCTCCCGTGCTTATTTCCATGCAGCAAGCATAGCAGAAAGGTCCCTCGGCGCCTCGCGGATTTCGGCGTTAGCGCTAATCATTGTCTGGGCCGAGGATCGGCCTCCCGCCCGCCGTCGCCGCCATGCGGGCGAGCGCTACTTGATTGCCAGCGGGTTGACGGGCGAACCGACGCCACCCGTGATCGGCAGCGCCGGTGCCACGAACATGAACTCGTAGCGCTTGTCCGAGGCGCAATCCTCGGAGAGCTCGCCCAAGTAGAATATCTCGCCGACCGAGAGGCCGATGATGGGGATCGCGATCCAGTGCCAGGGCTGCGCCGCGTCGGCGGTCTGGTTGGGGCGCACCTCGACCCCCCAGGTGTCGGTGGCGATGGCCGCGACCTCTTTCGCGTGCAGCCAATCGAGCGTCTCGAAGGCGAGGCCGGGTGCATTGCCGCCGCTGTAGCCGTCCCAAGTCTTGGCCGCGAGCTTCGCTTCCATCTGCCCGGTGCGCACCAGGAGGAAATCGCCGCGCCCGACGCTCACGCCGAAATGCTTTTCCGCCCGGTCGAGAAGCTCGTTGGTCACGCCGAAGCCGTCGGGGAGCCAATCCATGCCCAGCATCTTCGCGACGTCGAGGAGCACGCCGCGGCCGACCATCTTCTCCCGCGTCTTCTCGATGCCGCATTTCTGCGCGCCGAAGCTGGTGACGGTGCGGCAGTCGCGGCCGTTCCACATCTTGTCGCCGTAGAAGATGTGGCCGAGGCCGTCCCACTGCGTGCCGCATTGCGTCGGCATGATGATGATGTCGTCGGCACCCCTGATCTTGCGGTGGTCGAGCACGCCAGAATAGGCGTCCGTGCCGGCGCGCAGCATGACATGGATCGGGTTGAAGCGTCCGATCGCGCCATAGTCGCTCTTCGCACCCTGCGGTCCCTTCTCGTCGAAGGCCAGGGCCAGCGACATCACCTTGCCCTTCCGCACCAGGCGGGCCGCGGCGACGATGTCCTCGGCCGTGGTGTAGTTGAGCGTCCCGATCTCGTCGTCGGGGCCCCATTTGCCCCAGTTCTTGAGCCGCGCGGCCGCGGCATGAAGGTCATCCAGGGTGAGCTTGCGCAGCGCGCTCGCAGCATCGGACATGGGCTCATACCTCTCCTTGCAACGTGAAAGCGACGGCTCCCAAAAAGCCTGAATTTTCTATCACGAGCCGACGAAGGATCATCTGATCCAGGTCAATCCACGCGCGCCCGAGACCGAGGCATCGGCTTGTCTCGTGCCCGGCGCGCGCCCATACTCGCGAGCGCGCGGAAGGGAGGACGGCCGCCATGAATTTTCAACTGACACAGGATCAGCGCCAACTCAAGGCCCGCGCGGCAGCCCTCGCCGACGGCGCGATCAGAGCGCGCGCGGCCGAGGTCGACCGCAGCGAGGCCTATCCTTGGGAGAACGCGGCGGCCCTCAAAGAGGCCGGCTTCATGGGCATGACCATCCCCCAGGCCTATGGCGGGGCGGGGCTCAGCTATCTCGATGCCGTGCTGGTGATCCAGGCCCTCGCCAAGCGCTGCGGTGTCACCGCACGCATCGCGGTCGAGGCCAACATGGGTGCGATCGGCGCCATCATGGCCTACGGCAGCGAGGCGCAGAAGCGGCTCGCCGCCGAGCTCGTGCTCGCCGGCGACAAGCCGGCCATCTGCATCACCGAGCCCGCCGCCGGCAGTGCTGCAAGCGAGATGGCGACGCGCGCCGACAAGCGCGGTGCTGGCTACGTGCTGAACGGCAAGAAGCATTGGATCACCGGCGGGGGCGTTTCCAAGCTCCATCTCATCTTCGCGCGCGTCTTCGACGAGAAGGGGATAGAGCTGGGCATCGGCGGCTTCATCGCCGTGCGCGGCGCGCATGCGGGCCTCGTCATCGGCGCGCGCGAGCCTGCCATGGGCCTGCGCGGCCTTCCCGAGACGGAGATCCTCTTCAAGGACCTCGAGCTGCCGGAGGCACGGATGCTCCCCTCGCCCGGCGGCTTCCGCAAAGGCTTTGGCGACCTCATGAACGCCTATAACGGACAGCGCGTGGGTGCGGCGACGGTCGCCCTCGGCATCGCGCAAGGGGCCTATGAGGCAGCACTTGCCTATAGCCAGGAGCGCGAGCAGTTCGGCCGCCCCATCTGCGAGTTCCAGGGCCTGCAGTGGATGCTGGCCGACATGTCGGTGCGCCTCGCCGCGGCCGAGGCACTCGTCTACAAGGCCGCCGCCAACGCCGGCAGCGGCTTTCCCGACGTGCTCGAGGCAGCACAGGCCAAGATCCTCGCCTCCGAGACGGCCGTGCAGGTGACCAACGACGCCCTCCAGCTCCACGGCGCCGCCGGCTACTCGCGCAACCACCCGATCGAGCGCATGGTGCGCGACGCGCGCATGTTCACGATCGGCGGGGGTACCGCGCAGATCCTGCGCACCCTCGTCGCCTCGCGCCTCTTGGGGCGCAAGCTGCCGCAGACGCGCGAGGGCTATGTCGGCGAAAGAGCGCCGCCGCGCGCGCGGCGCATCAAGGCGGGCGAGTAGGCCTTGCCCGCCTACGCCTTCGCCGCGACTGCCTCGATCTCGAAGCGCCAGGCCGGCGAGGCGAGCGCTTTGATGACCGCAAGCGTTGCCGCCGGTGCGGGATCCGTGATGTAGCGGTCGCGCACGGTGCGCGCGGTCGGCACGTCGGCCGCTTCGATCAAGTAGTAGTTGATGCGCACGATATCGCGGAGCCCCATGCCGGCGGCTGCCAAGACGGCGGCGAGGTTGCGCCAGGCCTGATCGGCCTGCGCCGCGAAGCCCTCGGCCATGGTGCCGTCGGGCTTAACCCCGACTTGTCCCGCCACGTAGAGCCAGCGCGCATTCGGCGGCACCTCGACCGCGTGGCTGTAACGCCCGGCGGGCTTGGCGACGGTTTGAGGTGTCAGATGCTTCAGCACGATGGCCTCCTTCTTCTCCGGCGGCTTCCAGCACGGCCGCCTGGCGTGCGCCATTGTGCACGGCGGGCGATCATGAGGCAAACCGCCGCGAGGGCCGTTCACCCGCCGAGGAAGGCCTTACGCACCTCCTCGCTCTCGGCGAGTGCTGCACTGGGCCCCTCGCGCACGACGCGGCCGACCTCGAGCAGATAGGCGCGGCCGGCCACCGCGAGCGCCTTGGCCGCGTTCTGCTCGGCGAGCAGCACCGCGGTCCCCGCCTTGGCGATCTCGCGCACATTCTCGAGGAGCTCGTCCGCCAGGATGGGAGAAAGGCCGAGCGAAGGCTCGTCGAGGAGGAGCAGGCGCGGTTGGCCCATGAGCGCGCGCCCGAGTGCGAGCATCTGCTGCTGCCCGCCCGAGAGCTGCCAGGCGCGCGCATCCGCCCGCGCCGCAAGCGCTGGGAAGACGGTGAGAACCGCGTCCAAGCGGCGGCGTCGCGTGGTCTTGTCGACGCGGGCGGCGACCTCGAGGTTCTCGCGCACGCTGAGGCCGGGAAAGACGCGCCGGCCCTCGGGGCAATAGCCGAGCCCGAGGCGCGCGCGCGCTAGGGTGGAGAGGGGCCGGAGATCCCCTCCGGCAAAGCGCATGCGGCCCGCACTCGGCGCCACGAGACCCATCACCGCCTTCACCAGCGTCGACTTGCCGGCACCATTGGCGCCGAGCAGCGCCACCGCCTCGCCTTGAGCGACCGTGAGCGTCACCTCCTCGAGTGCGGCAATGCCGCCATAGGCGACCGAGAGGCCTTGAAGGACGAGGAGCGGCTCGCTCATTTTGGCACTCCCGCCCAGGCCGCGCGGCCGAGATAGGCCTCGATCACGCGCGGATGGCCGCGGATTTCCGCTGGCTTCCCCTCGGCGATGACGCGGCCGTCGTCGAGACAGATCATGCGCTCTACAAGCGGCATCAGGAACGGCATGTTGTGCTCGATGACGAGGAGCGTGAGGCCGCCTTGGGCGAGACGCTTCAGGTGCTGTCTCAAATCGGCGGCCTCGCCCGCGCTGAGCCCGGCCGCCGGCTCGTCGAGGATGAGAAGCCGCGGCTCGAGTGCCAAGGCGCGCGCGATCTCGACCCGGCGCTTGATCCCGTGCGGCAGCTCGCCACAGCGGCGCTCGGCGAAGGCGGCGATGCCAAGGGCATCGAGGAGCGCCATGGCATGGCCGCGCGCGCGCGCGAGATGCGCGCAGCGCCACCCGGACGCCAGTGCCGAGGCGAGCCCCGTGCCCTCGAGTGCAGCACGTCCGAGGGCCACGCTGTCGAGGGCCGTCATCTCGGGGACGAGACTGGTGCTTTGGAAGCTGCGCGCGAGGCCGAGCCGTGCGCGGCGGTAGGCGGCGGTCTCGGTGATGTCTTGGCCGGCGAAGCGGATGCGGCCTGCGCTCGGCCGATAGAGCCCGCTCACCACATTGACGAGCGTCGTCTTGCCCGAGCCGTTGGGCCCGATGAGGCCCAGGAGCTCGCCCGGCCGCACGCTCAAGGTGATGCCGTCCAAGGCCTTCAACCCGCCAAAGGCGATGGCGAGCCCCTCGACCTCGAGGAGCTGAGCGGCCCCGCGGCCCGCACGGGCGCGCAGTGTTGTCATGCGCGGCGCGGGAGGCTCGGGCGGGAGCTCGGGGAGGAGCCGCGCGCGCAGACGCTCGACGGCGCCGATCAATCCCCACGGGGCCACGATGATGACGACGAGCAATGCCGCTCCGTAGGCGATGAGATAGGACTGATCGAGGACGCGGAACCACTCGGGCAGATGGACGAGGAGTACCGCACCCAGAATGGCGCCCGAGACGCGCGCCGAGCCGCCGATGACCGCCATGGCGAGACAGGCGACCATAACGGGGAATTCGAGCACGCCGGGCGAAATCACGCCCTCGCTGTGGGCGTAGAGCGCCCCCGCGGCACCGGCATAAAGGGCCGAGAGGAGGAAAGCGGCGAGGCGCAGCCGTGCTCGGTCGATGCCGAGTGCTGTGGCGGCGATGTCGTTCTCCCGCATGAGGTGGAACATGCGGCCATAGAGCCCGCGCATGAGGTGCCAGGCGAGAAAAGCACCCGCGGCCGCGAAGAGCCACACGACGAGCATGAGCGGCCAGCCGTCCGGCACGCGCGCGCCGAAGAGGGCGATTGGGGGGATGCCCGCGATTCCGTTCGCACCCCCCGTGAGGCCCTGCCAATTGACCGCGGCAAGGAGGGCCACCTGCGCCACGCCGAGGGTCGCGAGTGCGAGATAGTGGCTCTCGAGCCGCAGCACCGGTAAGGCCACGATTGCGGCGAGGGCGACGGGGGCTGCGAGCGAGAGGGGGAAGCTCAAGGCGAAGCTCCAGCCGAGCCGGCTCGCAAGGATGGCGCTCACATAGGCGCCGACGCCGAAGAAGCAGCCCTGTGCCAACGAGAGCGCGCCGGCATAGCCGAAGATGAGCTGATAGCCGATCGTCAAGAGCGCATAGATGCCCGCGAGGGTCGCCAGGCGGAAGCTGTAGGGATTGCCGAGAAGGAGCGGATAGGCCGCAAGCGCCGCGGCAAGTGCGGCGAGCGGGAGCCGGATGCCCGTCGAGATCCAGCCCCGCATCAGACGCGCCTCCCGATCGCCTCGCCGAAGAGCCCCTTGGGCCTCAAGACGAGCACGGCGAGAAGCACGGCATAAAGGAGTGCCGTCGCGGTGGTGTAGGAGGCATAGGCCGAGACGATGACCTGGAAGAGGGCGATGAGGAGGGCCGCGAGCACAGCACCCGGCAGGCTGCCCCAGCCGCCGATGACGACCGCCATATAGGCGCTGACGATGAGCTCGTTGCCGCGCGTGGGCTCGACGAAGTAGCGGTTGGCCAACAAGAGGCCCGCCGCCCCGGCGAGCGCCGCGGCGAGCATGAAGGTGAGTGCTATCATGCGCAGCGTCGGAATGCCGAGCGCCTCGGCGGTCTCTCGGTCCTGGGCCGTGGCGCGCAGCGAGCGGCCGAGCTGGGTGCGCGCGAAGAGAAGATGCTGCGCCAGCACGAGCGCCGCCGCCACCGCGACGATGGCCAGCGACTGCCGGCCGATCGAGAGGCCGCCCAGGTGATAGAGGTGCTCGCCGAGAAGCGCCGGCGCCTTGCGCGGTGCCGCGCCGAAGATCGCGTTCGCCGCATTCTGCAAGATGACGCCGAGTGCGATGGTGCTGATGAAGACGGCCGTGGGCGGCCGGCGCATGAGCGGGAAATAGGCCAAGAGCGAGAAGACGAGCCCGAGGGCCGCCATGAGCAGGAGCACGAGCGGAAGTAGGGCGAGGCCCGGGAGCGGAAATGCTTCTGCGAGCGCCACCGCCGCGAAGCCTCCTGCCATCACCAGATCGCCGGCCGCGAAATTGACCGCCCCGGTCGCGTTGAGCACCAGCACGAAGCCGAGCGCCACCAGCGCATAGGCGGCGCCAAGGGAAACTCCGTCGATCGTGAGCTGCAGCAGTTCCACGGGACTATTCTAGTGCCAACTCTCGCAAATTCGAGCATCACCCCCTCACCATCGGCCGCTCCTCAACGGGCGGCCGATCCCCCTTCAAGGGGGAGGGCTATCGCATATGGTGATTCCGCATGTTACCGGCTCAGTCATTACCGGCGAAAGCCGGTATCCATTGACCAAGATCACCATTATTGGAGAAAGGAAAGACCTCGCACCTGCTCTGAAATGGGTCCCGGCTTTCGCCGGGACGACGGATCATCACGTTCATAAGTATCCATGTGCGATTGCCGTGCCTTCAAGGCTGAGAGCGCCGCGCTCGCGAAGCTCACCAATCGCTACGGCAGCGCGTCGAGATTCCCGTAGTGCTTGACCACCTTGGGCGTGCGCGTCTTGCCGTCGTAGCAGACGATCTCCGCCGAATGCGCCATGTTTCCCTTGCCGTCCGAGCGGTAGGTCATGGCGAGCCCCTGATAGCTCCGGCTCGCGAGATAGTCGCGCACTTGCGCGGACGTGCTGGCTCCCTCGGCGATCGCCTGCTCGACCATCTCGACCCCGTCGTACTGGGCGAGCGCGTAGGCGTCGGGATCGCTGCCGAACGCGGCGCGATAATGCTCAAGCCAGGTCCTGATTCCAGCCGTCTCGGCCGAGACCGGGGAGGAGCCGGTCTCCGCGCACACGTCTTTCAGATCCTTGGGCTCGACGAGGGCCGCGGTCGAGGGCTGGTGCATGGCCGAGCCTGCGACGATGGGGAGCCCAAGGCCCATCCGCGCCGCCTGCTGGACGAGAAGCGCCGTCGGTCCCGCGTGGAGCTGCAGGATGAGCACGTCGGGCTTCGCCGCCCTCGCCTTGCTGAGGACGGGGAGCATGTCCTTCACCGTGAGGTCGAGCCCCTCCTCGAACACCAGGGGCGCGCCGAGCTTCTCCAAGGCCGGGCGCAAGAGCGATGCGCCGCTTTGGCCATAGGCGGTCGTCTGATAGATGAGCGCCGGCCGCTTGCGGCCGAGCACCTCGACGGCATAGCGGGCCTGCGCCAGCTTGACGAGATTGTCGGCGGGGAAGAAGCGGAAAACATAGGAATTGCCCAGCTCGGTGACCTTGGCCGTGCCGGAGATGGTGAGGAGCGGCAGCTTGTAGCGCTCGGCAAGCGGCAGCATGGCGAGAATCTGCGGCCCGAAGATGGAGGCGACGACCGCGATCGGCTTACCCGACGAGGCGGCCCGCTCGAGCGCGTTCACCGCGACCTCGGGCGTGGTGTCGGTGTCGGAGACCTCGCCCTTGACCGCGACGCCGCGGGGCGCCTCTTTGAGCGCGAGCAGCGCGCCGTTCTGCTGGCTCGTGCCTTCGAGCGCCAAAGGCCCCGTGATCGGCACCAGAATGGGGATGTCGGCTTGGGCGGCGGCCGCCGGCCTCGCTGCGACGGACGCGGATGCCGCGAGTGCCGACGCCGAGAGGATCGCCGTGATCAAGCTTGGCACTCGCATCCTCGCGCTTCCCCTGATGTGAAGGTTGAGCTCAGCCGCTGAGCTGCGCCTCGATTTCGCGGGTGACCTCCGCCGCGGTGGGCGACACGCGCGAAGGCCACGCGCCGGCAAGCTCGCCATCCGGACCGATGAGATATTTGTGGAAGTTCCAGCGCGGCACCGCGTCCTCGCCGAGCTCCTCGGCGATCCAGCGGTAGAAGGGGTGCGCCTCCGCGCCGATCACCCTCTCCTTGCCGGCGAGCGGGAAATCGACCGCATAGTTGCTCTCGCAAAAGCTCTTGATCTCGGCAGCGCTCCCCGGCTCCTGCTCGCCGAAGTCGTTCGACGGCACGCCGAGCACGACGAGGCCGCGCGCGCGGTATTTGCGCCAGAGCAGCTCGAGCTCGCGGTACTGCGGCGTGAAACCGCATAAGGAGGCGGTGTTGACCACGAGCACCGCCTTGCCGCGATAGGCCGCAAGCGGCAGCGGCTCGCCGTCGATCGACTGGAAGCTGAATGCATGTGCCGACATTGCGGATCGTCCTCCGTCTTCCCTCACCCGTAGCGCTCCTCGCGCCACGGGTCGCCGTGATTGTGATAGCCGCGCACCTCCCAGAAGCCGGGGCGGTCCTCGGCGGCAAGCTCGATGCGCTTCAGCCACTTGGCACTCTTCCAGAAATAGAGCCTGGGAATGACCACGCGCACCGGACCGCCGTGCTCGCGGCTCAAGGGCTCGCCCTCCCAGCTCGTGGCGAGAAGCACGTCCTCGCGCGCGAACTCGGCGAGCGGCACGTTGGTGGTATAGCCGTCGTAGCTCTCGAAGATGACGTGCCTCGCCTCGGGCTTGGGTCGCACGAGCGCCAAGACGTGCTCCGCACTCACCCCCTCCCAACGGTTGTCGTAGCGCGACCAGGCGGTCACGCAATGAATGTCGGATCGGGAGCGGCGGCGTGGCAGGGCCGCGAAAGCGTCCCAATCCCAGCTCAGCGGGCGCTCGACCAGGCCGTCGACCGCGAGGCGCCAGCGCGCGGGCGGCAGCATCGGCTGGATGCCGAGATCGAGCACCGGCCAGTTCTTGACCTCGCGCTGGCCGGGCGGCAGGCGCTGGTGCCTCGCATCTCCAGCCTTGCCGGTGAGGAGACGGCCCTCGCGCGCCCATTTCTCCTTGCTGGCAACGAGCTTCTCCTTGATGCCGGCCCAGAGGCCGGGCCTCTCCTCGCCCATGCGCGCACTCCTGCGACCGGCCTGCATGATGGCGGCCGACACCCTTACATACCGCGCTTCCGCAAAGGAGCAACAGAGGGCCTTTCGCCTCGACGCCGAGGGGCCTCGCGCATTTTGCTTGACGAGCGTCAAGCCGCCTCCCGATTCTCGTCGTCATGAGGATCGATTTCGGACGCACCGCGAAGGATTATGGCCGGCACCGCATCGGCTTCCCCGAGGCGTTCTTCGAGCGCCTCGCCGGCTTCTCGATCGGACGGCCCGGCCAGCGCGTGCTCGATCTCGGCACCGGAACGGGCACGATCGCGCGCGGGCTCGCGCGGCGCGGCAGCCTGGTGACCGCCCTCGATCCGGCGGCAGCCCTCATCGCGGAGGCCAAACGGCTCGACCGCGAGGCGGGGATCGAGGTCACTTATCTTCTGGGCCGCGCCGAGGACACGGGTCTCCCCGACGCCAGCTTCGAGGTGGTGACGGCGGGCCAGTGCTGGCATTGGTTCGAGCGCAGGCGCGCGGCCAAAGAGACGCGGCGCGTGCTCGCGCCGGGGGGCGTCCTCGTCATTGCGCAGCTCGACTGGCTGCCGCTCTCAGGCAACGTGGTGGAGGCGACCGAGAGGCTCATCCTCGCCCACAATCCCGCCTGGAACCGTGCAGGCGGCAGCGGGCTCTATCCCGCTTGGCTTGGCGATGCCTGGGCCGCCGGCTTCGTCGGGCTCGAGACCTTCTCCTTCGATATCAGCATTCCCTACAGCCACGCCGCCTGGCGCGGACGCATCCGCGCGAGCGGCGGGGTGGCAGCCAGTCTCCCCGCCGCCGCGGTCGCCCGCTTCGACGAGGCGCACGCGACCATGCTGGCGATCGACTTCTCCGCGGAGCCCTTGGCCATCCCGCACCGCGTCTGGGCCGTCGTCGCGTGCGCGCCTGGAGCGCCCGCGGCACGCTGAAGCCAAAATGCGATGGGCCCTCTTCCGCCCGTAGGTTCTGTGGACATTCATCTTCAACTCGTCATTCCGGACAAGCAAATCATCGCACATGCGATGATTTGCGCGATCCGGAATCCATTTCCGCGACAGTGCGAGCGGGAGGCATGGATTCCGGATAGCAAGGCTCGCAACCGGGAAAAGCTCCGCTTTTCCCGGGCTCGCCTAAGCTTCCGGAATGACGCCAAGCTTGAATGTCCACAGGCCTTAGGAGTGCCGCTCCGTGCATGCACGCAGCTGCCGCGGCATTTTGGCGTGGTGATTTCCGCCGCGATGGCATCTAATCGCGATCTCGAGAGAACCCACATCCGCGCTCATCCGGAAGGCGTCCCGA
>JBKQRV010000166.1:0-4751 GCA_052143835.1 Alphaproteobacteria bacterium | reverse complement strand
GATCGCCGCCGGCAAGGTGAAGACCACATGGTAATATAGGGTGGGCAGCAGCTCGGCCTCGCGCTGGGCCAGCCATGCCCTCGCCGCCGCGCCCTGGCACTTCGGGCAATGCCGATTGCGACAGCTATTATAGGCGATGACTTCGTGGGCGCAGTCTTCGCAGCGCGCGACATGCCCGCCGAGGGCCGCTGTGCGGCAGCTCTCGATCGCCGACATCACCTTCAATTGGCCGAGGCTCACATGGCCGGCGTTGGCCTTGCGCCACGCCGGCCCGTGGTCACGGAAGATATCCGCGACTTCCAGAACAGGCCGCCCCACGAAGGTTGGGGTTTATGCGGGCGGCTTGGCGCCTCCAGACTGCAGCGGGGTCAGGCGATCCAGCGGGCTCATGATGTCCCTGATGATGTTGGTGGCAACGCGCGTGTAAAGCGCGGTCGTATCGAGCTTGGCGTGTCCCAACAGAACCTGGATCACACGGATATCGATGTTCTGCTCAAGCAAGTGCGTTGCAAAGCTGTGCCGCAAAGTATGCGGGGTGACGCGCTTGGTGATCTCCGCCATATGAGCCGCCGCGTGGCAGGCCCGATTGAGCTGACGCGTCGACATCGGGTTGATCGGGTCCAGCCCAGGAAACAGCCAGACTTGTGGCCGCGCGATCCGCCACCAGTCGCGCAAAAGCTCCAGCAAATGCGGCGAGAGCATCGCGTGGCGATCCTTGTCGCCCTTGCCTCGCTCCACACGGAGCATCATACGCTTGCTGTCGATATCCGACACCTTCAGCGAGACGACTTCCGAAACGCGCAGGCCGGCACCATAGGCGACGCTGAGCGCAGCCTTGTATTTGACGCCGGGCGCCGCCTCCAACAGGCGCGCGACTTCTTCGGGGCTGAGGACGATCGGCAATTTGCGCGGCTCGTGGACGAACGTCAGATGCCGAACCAAGTCAGGCCGTTCGAGTGTCACCTTGAAAAAGAACCGGAGCGCGACGATCGCGCAATTGATGCTCGGAGCGCCAACATGGTTCCTCGTCATATGTAATTGAAAAAGGCGAAGATCCTCGCTGGTCGCGGTGTCGGGGGAGCGGCCGAGAAAATCCTTGAAGTTCGTGACGTGACGAATGTAGTCCTTCTGGACCTTCTCCTTGAAATGACGAACCGTCATGTCTTCGATCATGCGCTGGCGCAGCGGGCTGACGGGCTTGTCGGTCATGGCGATACTCCTGTCTCACATGAGGTTGCGAACCCCATGATCTTGAGACAGGACCAGCCTCCCCGTTAGGCCGGCCTCCAATGCGCCTCGTGCGAGCTCTCGCCGGGAAACCTACCGCGCGAGCGGTTTAGTTGCGTGCCCAGCATGTTCAATAGCTTGGGGGTGAAAGTCCCCTATCCAACCTGATGGAGGTGAAGGATTAGCAAAGCACAAGGGCAGTCATCGCGAGATGATGTCTGAAGGAAGTGTGGAGCAAACCCGCGACCTGACGAACAGAAACCGGATATGAGGCATCTTTTGGTCGGACGAGCGGGCAACTGGTCGCGAAGTCCAAATCCATCAACGGCCAGGGCTGTAGATCCGGCAGGTGTGCGGGGAAGGCGATCGAACTTACCTGGGGAGATCTGCGTCGTGTTCCGAGATCGGAACTGAGGGAACCGAGAGGTGACCTGACCGCGGCGCAGAAGTCAGCCGAGGGCATATTAGGTCACGACGTCGGCAAGGCTAGTGAGGCACTCCAAGACCGAAAGGCGGAGCAACGGATAGGCGGAACCGGAAACGATGGCTGAAGGCCCGAACGATTGAGAGCGGCGAGTAGGACTGGCGACTCATGAATGGAAAGCGGCAGAAAAACCAGATCTCACTGGCCTTGGAACCGACGGGCCGGGGTGAAACCCCTGTCAGCGGCGACGAAGGGTCCGAACCACTCGTGGCGAAGCCAACCCCCGAAAGCCCGGCTTGCGCAGAGCAACTAATGGAGGAGGTGTGCGACCAACGGAACCTTGAAAGAGCGTGGAAACGCGTCCGACAGAATAAAGGCGGTCCTGGCGTGGATGGGATGACCATCGACGACGCCAAGGATCACCTGCGTGAACACTGGCCAACCATTCGGTCTCATCTGCTCGAAGGAACCTACCAGCCGCAGCCGGTAAAACGGGTCGAAATACCCAAGCCGGAGGGCGGGGTCAGAAAGCTCGGCGTCCCTTGTGTCGTCGATCGTCTGATCCAGCAAGCCTTGCTGCAGATCCTCCAAGAGCAGTGGGATCCGACGTTCTCCGAGCACAGTTACGGCTTCCGACCGGGGCGCTCTGCCCACCAGGCCGTGGCCCAGGCGCAACGATACATAGCCGAGGGCTACAACATCGTCGTTGATCTTGACCTCGAAAAATTTTTCGATCGAGTCAACCATGACGGCTTGATGGCGCGCGTCGCCGCTCGGGTGACCGACAAGCGCGTGCTCAAACTCATCCGGGCCTTTCTGAAGGCCGGGGTGATGGAAGGCGGACTGGCCAGACCAGCGGATGAGGGGACCCCGCAAGGCGGTCCGCTATCGCCCATCCTAAGCAACCTCGTGCTCGACGACCTCGACAAGGATCTGACCCGCCGTGGTCACCGATTTTGCCGGTACGCCGACGACTGCAACATCTACGTTCGCAGCCGCCGCGCCGGTGATCGGGTGATGACCTCAGTGAGCCGGTACCTGACCCAGCAGCTCCGGCTGAAGGTCAACGAGGCGAAAAGCGCGGTGGCGCGCCCGGAAGAGCGCAAGTTCCTCGGGTTCAGCATCTCGAATGACGGGAGCGAGCGGCGCATCGCGCCAAAAGCACTCGACAAGTTCAAGGCGAAAATCCGGGATCTCACCTGCCGGACGCGGGGGCTCAGTCTGCAGCAGATTGTCGATGACCTCATCCCATACCTCTTGGGTTGGCGCGGGTACTTCGGCTTCTGCCAGACCCCCCGCGTGCTCACGAATCTGGAAGCGTGGATCCGCCGACGACTACGGATGTATCTTTGGCGCCAGTGGTCGAATGGACCAAATCGCTTCAAAGAACTCCGCCGCCGCGGCGTCCCCAAGTTCCACGCAGCGGTCGCCGCAGGCTCGCCGACGGGATTCTGGCGTATGTCAGGACACCCGGCGGTCCAACAGGCCCTGCGGAACCACGCCTTCGACTCCCTCGGTCTGCCCCGCCTCTATGTCACCGCCCAAGCATAACTCAGTCGAACCGCCGTGGTACGGACCCGTATGCCCGGTGGTGTGGGAGGGGCGGTGCCGTGAGGCACCCCCCTATCCCGATCTGTGGCGCTGAACGTAAATGCCGGCACGACTCGCTTCCGGCAGCTATCGGGGACATTCCGGAAATAATATGCTCGATGCGAGTTCTTCTCATCGTGACCCAAACCAGCCATTAGCTCGCTCCTCTCGGCTTGCCCCCGTCACCGGGGAAAAAGCAATCGCCGTAGGATCAAGAATTCCCCTCGCCGGACTCGAAAGCCTTTGTAGCAAGGTCATGAGGGCCACCCGAAATTGGCATAGTCTCGCACCTCGGGCGCGGCCGAAGGCTCAGCGCATTCGCTGGGCCCTCTTCAGAAACTTTGCACCGGACCCTTTGCAGCCGGGGCGAGACTTCCAAGCGGGCGAGGCGCTCCCGGGGCGCCGGGATTTTGGGACGGATCGAAGGCATCGACGCGCGGGGCTTTCGTAGCGGCAGCGCGCGGGACCGCGCCCCGGTGGTCGGGGCGATCGAACCGTTCGCTCGCCTTGGCGAGCTTCGTCGTCAATTCGCGTTGCAGGCGGTCGACCTTGCCGGCAAGTTCGGCGATCTCGGCGCCGGTGTCAGTCTTCACCGCATCGAGACGCGCCTTGAGGCCTTCGAGGGCCGTGGCCTCCTTTGCGCTCGGGCTTTGGGCGTGCCCCGCCTCGACCCTGGCCTTGAGGGTGCGGATTTCGTCGGCCATTTTGTGGACCATGCGGAGGATTTCGGCGCGCTCGCCGTCCGGTTGCGGCGCGTCGAGTGAGGCGGGCTGCGGCGTCCTCGCGGAAAAGGGCAACTGGCCCCCGGAAAAATAGGCGCCCGCCACCCCCGCGAAACCAACGAGGCCGGCCGCCAAGGCCGCGCGTGGACCATAGCGGAGAAGGGGTTCAAAGAGGAAAGGCCATCGTCGCGCCGAGGCGGCGTGGATGGTCTCGAAAGACGCAGAGCCGAGGATCGAGTCCGCCGCGCGCGCTCTGATCTTGAGGATAGGCGCGTCCGGCGGGGCGGCTTCGTTGGCCTCGGCAACGGCTTCGTCCAAGGACATGGGCAGGCTCCAGGAGTGGTTTCCTCACAAGCCTTGCGCGCATTTCCCTTAACAGCCCGTTGACGAAAGCCGGACTAAAACTGCGACTGGGGCTCGACCCCAGCCAGCGATATGACGGGGCTAGCGATCTCTCCTACGCAGAACCATCATGTGATAGCCTAGGTGAGTCTGGGGAAACATGTTGAAACGGGAGGGAGTGCCGTTACCAGCAGTTCGGATATTCGAAGGCCTACCAACCTTGGTCCGGGAGTCGAGGCGTTGCGCGCCAAGTGGGGCTGGATCGTCGCACTCGGCACCATTTATGTTCTCGTGGGAGTGATCGCGCTCTACAGCGTCGTCATGGCGACCGTTGCGAGCGGATTTATGGCCGGCATTATGATGCTAATCGCCGGCGTTGCCGAGGTCATCAACGCATTCCAAGTCGAATCATGGGGCAAATTCTTCCTCTGGATTCTTCTCGGCGT
>JBKQRV010000165.1:0-50714 GCA_052143835.1 Alphaproteobacteria bacterium | reverse complement strand
GAGCAACAACGTGATCCGCCAAACTCAACTGTCCCAACTTGCGATGCGCCATGCCCGCCTCCCTGACATCGACATCAGAGAATCGCAAATCGAGACAATTTGCAAAGCCCTCGCTTGCGGGAGAGGGGCAGATGAGCGAAGGGGCTTGGTTCGGTGCTCAGCTCCGCCGCGCGATGGCGTCGATCTCGATGCGCGCTCCGCGCGCGAGTGCGGTGACGCCGATGCAGGTCCGCGCCGGCAGGCGGTCGGGGGCGAAATAGCTGCGGTAGACCGCGTTCATGCGCTCGTACTCCGTGAAATCGGTGAGGAAGACGCGCGCCGAGACGATGTGCTCGAGCCCGAGCCCGAGGCCCTTGAGCACGAGGCGCAGGTTCTCGATCGTGCGCCGCGTCTGCCCCTCGATGTCGGGCGGCAGCGGCGCCTTGTCGTTCGGCGGGTCGTTCGGGATTTGGCCGGTCAGGAGAATCCAGTCTCCCGCCTCGACGGCGTGGCTATAGGGGGCGACCGGCTGGGCGGCCCCTCTGATCATATGGAAGACGGGCGGTTGAGGCATGAACTCCTCCCTTTGGCAAGAAGGCCGCGAGCGTAGCCGATCGGCGCGACCGGATCACGGGGGTCGATGGCTTGCGGCATGCGCTCGTCTCCCCGCCGCCATTGACAGTTCCCCGGCCCGCTCCTAGGTTTCTGTTGCAGCGCAACAGCTTCGTTTTCACCTTGGCGGCTGCGGCTCGGGCCGCACGGGGACCATGACCGACATCCTCTCGATCGCCTTGGCGCAGCTCAACCCGACGGTCGGCGACATCGCGGGCAACATCGCGGCCCTCAGCCGCGCGCGCGCGGAGGCGGCGAAGCAAAATGCCGATCTCATGGTGGCGACCGAGCTCGTCGTCGCCGGCTATCCGCCCGAAGATCTGGTCTTGAAGCCCGCTTTCCAGGATGCGGTCGAGGTCGCGGTCAAGGATTTCGCCAAGGAGACGGCGGACGGCGGGCCTGCCGTGATCTTGGGCGCACCCTGGCGCGGCGGCGACAAGCTCTTCAACGCGGCCCTCCTGCTCAAGGGCGGCGACATCTCCTATATCCGCTTCAAGCACGAATTGCCAAACTACGGCGTCTTCGACGAGAAGCGCGTCTTCGTCGCGGGCCCGGCGCCGGGCCCGGTCGTCTTCAAGGGGGTGCGGCTCGGGCTCCAGATTTGCGAGGACATGTGGTTTCCAGACGTGAGCGAGACGCTCGTCGAGTCGGGGGCGGAAATCCTCATCGTCATCAACGGCTCGCCGTTCGAGAGCGACAAGCCCGACGAGCGCCTCAATCTCGCGGTGGCGCGCGTGAACGAGACGGGCCTGCCGCTCATCTACGTGAATCAAATCTGCGGGCAGGACGAGCTGGTGTTCGACGGCGCCTCCTTCGCGCTCAATGCCGACCACTCGCTCGCGGCCCAGCTCGCCGCCTGGCGCGAGGAGGTCGCGACGACGCGCTGGCAGCGCGAGGGCAAGGGCTGGCGCTGCACGCCTGAGAGGATTGCGCCCGTCCGCAACGGGCTCGAGGCGACCTATCAGGCGATGCTCTTGGGCGTGCGCGACTACGTCACCAAGAACGGCTTCCCGGGCGTTCTCATCGGGCTCTCGGGCGGCATCGATTCGGCCTTGACGGCGGTGGCGGCGGCGGATGCGCTCGGCCCCGACAAGGTGCATTGCGTGCGCCTTCCCTCGCGCATCACCTCGCGCGAGAGCATGGAGGATGCGGCGGAGCTTGCCCGGCTCGTCGGCTTGCGCCTCGATACCGTGTCGATCGCGCCCGCGGTCGAGGCCTTCGATGCCATGCTCACGCCCGCACTCGGCGCGCACCCGAAGAACGTCACGGCCGAGAACATCCAGCCGCGCGCGCGGGCGATGGTGCTGATGGCGCTCAGCAACGCCACGGGCAACATGCTGCTCACGACCGGCAACAAGTCCGAGATGTCGGTCGGTTATGCGACGCTCTACGGCGACATGTGCGGCGGCTACAACGCGCTCAAGGACATCTACAAGACGACGGTCTACGCGCTCTCCCGCTGGCGCAACCAGGTGCATCCCGAGGGTGCGCTCGGCCCCGCGGGAAGGGTCATCCCCGAGCGCATCCTGACGAAGGCGCCGACGGCGGAGCTCAAGCCCGACCAGACCGACCAGGACACGCTGCCGCCCTACGAGATCCTCGACGGCATCCTCGAGTGCCTGATCGAGCACGAGATGCGGCCGGAGGAGATCACAGCCCTTGGCTTCGCGCGCGAGACGGTGATGCGCGTCTGGTCCATGCTGGACAAGGCGGAGTACAAGCGCCGCCAGGCCGCCCCCGGCGTCAAGATCACGCGCCGCGCTTTCGGCCGCGACCGGCGCTATCCGATCACGAACCGCTTCAAGGGCTGAGCGGTGCTGTGATGGTCGCCGTGCGAGTGGCACCCAGCCCGACCGGCCGGCTCCATGTCGGCAATATCCGCACGGCCCTCATCAACTGGCTCTTCGCCAGGCGTCACGGCGGCACCTTCCTCTTGCGCATCGACGACACCGACGAGGAGCGCTCGACGCGCGCCTACGAGGAGGCGATCGAGCGGGACCTCAGCTGGCTCGGCCTCAGCTGGGACCGCTTCGCGCGTCAGTCGGACCGGCTGCGGCACTACGCCGAGGCGGCGCAGAAGCTCACGGCCGAGCGGCGGCTCTATCCCTGCTACGAGACGCCGGAGGAGCTCGAGCTCAAGCGCAAGATGCAGCTCGCGCGCAAGCTGCCGCCCGTCTACGACCGCGCCGCCTTGAGGCTCAGCCTAGAGGACAAGCGCAAATACGAATCGGCGGAGCGGCTGCCGCACTATCGCTTCCTCCTCTCAGACCGGCCGGTCGAGTGGCAGGACCTGGTGCGCGGGACTGTACGCTTCGAGCCGGGTCATCTTTCCGATCCCGTGCTCATGCGCGCGGACGGCCGCCCGCTCTACATGCTCGCTTCCGTCGTGGATGATCTCGAGCTCGGCATCAGCCACGTCATCCGCGGCGAGGACCACGTCGCCAACACCGCCTCCCACATCGAGATCTTCGCGGCACTCGGCGGCGATCCGGCGGCGCTCGCCTTCGCCCATTTGCCGCTCTTGACGGACGCGAGCGGTGCCGGCTTCTCGAAGCGGCTCGGCAGCCTCTCGGTTGGCGATCTGCGCGCGAGTGGGGTCGAGCCCATGGCGCTCAACAGCCTGCTTGCCAAGCTCGGCACCTCGGACACGATCGAGCCGCGGCACTCGCTCGACGAGCTCGTCGCCGAGTTCGATATCTCCCATTTCAGCCGCTCGACGCCCAAGTTCGACCTCGATGAGCTGACGCGGCTCAACGCGCGCCTCCTTCATTCGACGCCCTTCGAGGCCGTCGCCGGGCGGCTCGAGGCGCTCGGCTTGCGCGGCGTCGACCGCGGCTTCTGGGAGGCGGTGCGCGGCAATCTCTCGCGGCTCGACGACGCGGCGATCTGGTGGAGAGTGGTGCGCGGCGAGCTCGCCCCCTTGATCGAGGATGCGGAGTTCGCGCGCCAGGCGGCGGCCTTGCTGCCGTCCGAGCCGTGGGATCGCGGCACCTGGGCAGCGTGGACCGAGCGCCTCAAGCAGGCGACGCGCCGCAACGGCAAGGCGCTTTTCCATCCGCTGCGCCTGGCCCTCACCGGCCGCGAGCGCGGGCCCGAGCTTGCCGCCCTCCTGCCGCTCATCGGCCGCGCGCGGGTGCTCGCGCGCCTGAACGGCGAGGCCGCATGAGGCTCGTTTTATCAAGGATGCTGTGTGCAGCGGCTCTCGTCCTCGGCGTGAGCATTGCCGCAGGTGCCGTCGATGTGTGGAAGGAGGTGCGCTCGAGCGCGGGCGGCTTCACGGCCGTCTTTCCCGCCGATCCCAAGATCAGGACCGAGCCGCCCGATCTCAGCGGCGGCGTCGCCAACGTGTATCTGGCCGATCTCGGCAAGACCGCCTATGAGGTGAGCTACACGGACTACCAGCCGGGGACCTTCGCGGGGCGCAACGTCGAAGCGATCTTCAATGTAGCGCGCGACGATCTCGTCAAGGGCCAGCCGGTGAAGCTGCTCGCCGACCGCAAGATCACGCTGGGCGACCGTCCGGGGCGCGAGGTCGTCTTCGCCGACCAGGACGGCTATACTCAGGTCTATCGCTTCTTCGTCGTGAAGGACCGCATTTACGCGGTCGTCGCCGGCGGCCCGGCCGGGAGCGAGAAGAGCCCCGAGGCCAAACGCTTCTTGGAGTCGTTCCGGCTCGTCGCCGGGAAATAGCGCCCGCACTCGACCGTCGTCCCGCCTTTTGTTACCAATACGCCGTTGGCCCCGAGGGATGCCATGGGGGATGCCGTGCCGCTCGCGCTTTACAATACGCTCAGCCGCAGGAAGGAGCTCTTCGAGCCGCTCGAGCGGGGGTGCGTGCGCATGTACGTCTGCGGCCCCACGGTCTACGATTTCGCCCACATCGGCAACGCGCGCCCGGTCGTCGTCTTCGACGTGCTCTACCGTCTCCTCAAGCGGCGCTACCCGCGGGTGATCTATGTGCGCAACATCACCGACGTGGACGACAAGATCATCAACGCGGCGCACGAGAACCATGAGGCGATCGAGGCGCTGACGCGGCGCACCGCGGAGGCCTATCACGCCGACATGGCGGCGCTCGGAGCGCTGCCGCCCGACATCGAGCCGCGCGCCACCCAGCACATCCCCGAGATGATCGCGATGATCGAGCGCCTGATCGCCGGCGGCCATGCCTACGAGGCCGACGGACACGTGCTCTTCAGCGTCGTCTCGAAGCCCGACTACGGCAAGCTTTCGCGCCGCGACCGCGAGGAGATGATCGCGGGCGCGCGCGTCGAGGTCGCCCCCTACAAGCGCGATCCGGCGGATTTCGTGCTGTGGAAGCCGTCCACCGCCGAGCAGCCCGGCTGGCTGAGCCCGTGGGGCCGCGGCCGGCCCGGCTGGCACATCGAGTGCTCGGCGATGAGCGAGCGCCATCTCGGCGAGAGCTTCGACATCCATGGCGGCGGGCTCGACCTCGTCTTTCCCCACCACGAGAACGAGATCGCCCAGAGCGAGGCGGCGCACGGCAAGCCCTTCGCGCGCTACTGGCTCCACAACGGCCACGTCATCGTCAACGGCGAGAAGATGTCGAAGTCGCTGGGCAATTTCCTGACCGTGCGCCAGCTTCTGGACGAGGGCATTCCCGGCGAGGTCCTGCGCCTCGTCCTCATCGCCACGCACTACCGCCAGCCTCTCGACTTCACGCGCCACGGGGTGGAGCAGGCGCGCGCGCGGCTCGATCGCTGGTACCGTGCGCTGCTTTCGGCCAAGCCAGCGGAGGCCGCGAGCCTGCCTCTTGAGTTCGAGGCGGCCCTCGACGACGACCTCAACACGCCGTTGGCACTTTCCGTCATGGATGCGCTCGCGGGCGAGACGCTCGCGGCGGAAGGGGCCGAGGCGAAGGCCGCGCACGCCGCAGCCCTTCTCGCCTCTGGTGCCGCACTCGGCCTCCTCGAGGAGGCGCCCGAAGCCTGGTTCAAGGGGACTGCCGCGGACGGGGAAATCCAGGAGATCGAGCGCCTCATCGCGGCGCGCAACCGGGCGCGCAAGGTGCGCGACTTCGCTGAGGCCGACCGCATCCGCGATGAGCTCGCAGGCCGCGGCATCCTGCTCGAAGACACGGCCAAAGGCACGCTCTGGCGGCGAAAGGGGTAGCGGCCAGGGCAATCGCATTTGGCGATCCCGCACGTTGCCGACTCCGTCATTACCGGCGAAAGCCGGTATCCATTGACTAGGATCGCCATTTTCGGAGAGAGGAACGACGCCGCACTTGCTCTGAAATGGGTCCCGGCTTTCGCCGGGACGACGAATTATCACAATGTGATATTAAAGATTATTCAGAAAGAGACAGGAGGACGGGAACAAGAGACGGCACCTGCTGCCGAATGACGCTGCTGGACGCCCATGCGCCGCGCTGGCACATTGTCGAGGCGGACGTTTGTGGGCGGTTGAGCCATGCTAACCTTGATTGCCCTCATCCACAAACTGGCGCGAATTGAATAGGCCGTGTTGAGGATGAACGTGCGGCGCGCTTTGTGGGTCATTAATAGGCGTGCTGTTTGGGGACGGGTCGGGGGCAGCAGACTCATCGACAGTTGTATCAATTCCCTTGGGAAGTAAAGGACGACCCGCCGTGCCGGCAAATTGCACGGCACTAGGTGGAAGGATCGAAGACCGCCGTCGTCATGGAAAGCCCATCGTCGAATGATAATTCGGCTCGGCAGCGAAATAGTCCCGCCCTGGAACGAGGATGATCCGATTCCCGTCAAGCGCCGGGATATGATGGTGGCTGTGGCATCCGGCGAGCAGCTATGGCAAAATCTCCTAAAAGTTGTGAGAGCGTGCCATGGCGAGGTTACCCAGCGGCGGCTCTAAGGTGCTCGTAGGGGGGTGTATAGCGCTCCTGCTGTTCGTGGGGGCTTGGCTGGCGCTCCGCGCGGCGCAGCCTCCGGCCGCTGCCCCAGCTCCTGCTGCCGCCGCCGCCAAACCTGACGCCGAGCCCCGCGTCGGGCTCGTCATCGGCAACAGCGCGTACAGAATGGCTGCCCGGCTGGATAACCCGATGCACGACGCCGAGGGCGTCGCGGTAGCGCTGCACAAAGTGGGATTCAAGCTGATCGGCGGACGCGCGCAGCTCGATCTCGACAAGCGCGGCATGGAGCGGGCCATCCGAGACTTCGGGCGGAGCCTCGAAAGCGGTGCGGTCGGCCTCTTCTATTATTCCGGCCATGGTGTCGAAGTCGGCGGTCACAACTATCTCATACCGGTCGATGCCGATCCCAAGGAAGCTGGTGACGTGCCTCTTGAGCTCGTTGACGTGGATTTGCTGCTTGGACAGGTCAAGAACGCAGGCAATCCCTTAAGCATGATCGTGCTCGACGCCTGTCGCAACAATCCCTTCGGCGCCCGCGGCCTGCGAGCGATGGGCGCCGGACTTGCCGAGATCAGGGACCGGCCGTCGGGAACGATCATCAGCTATGCGACGGCGCCAGGTAAAGTCGCGGCAGATGGCCTGCCGGGCGAGCATAGCCCTTATACCGCAGCCTTCATCGAGGCGGTACAGCGCCCGGACATCGATGTAGTTGAGGCCTTCACTTGGGTCCAGAGTGAGGTTGATACCAAGACCAAGGGTGAGCAGCAGCCTTGGCTCGGCATCAGTCCGATCCATGGTCAGTTCTTTTTCGTGTCGCCACGACCGACTGCGACGATCACTACGCCGCCCGGCCGCATCTCGCCCGAGACGCCGGAGATGATGCTGTGGTCGAGCGTGAAGGACAGCGGTGATCCCGCCATGCTGCAAACCTACCTCGACCAGTTCCCGCACGGCACCTTCGCCGGCTTGGCGAAGGTCATAATCGAGAAACTGAAGCCTAAACAGACGGCGGCACTTCGGCCGAAGTCCGACGTGGCGGAAGCGCCACCGGCGCACGCTGCGGACACCCTGGTGCCGATCGAGGAAATGCAGGGCGCCTACATCACGGTCAAGCGCACAAGCATCCGCGATAAGCCGCTGGCCGACGCCAAAGTGGTGAAGGCGCTGGAGCCGGGCGTGAAGCTGAGGATAACTGGCCTGGTCAAGAATTCCGACTGGGTCCGCGTGGCGAGCCTGGACAACGAAGTGCGTGGCTTCTTGCCGGGCGACGCAATCCAGGACGTGAGGGCAGCCGAGGAAGGGGAATGGCAGCAGGTGAAGGACGCCAAACAGAGCGCCGTAGTGGTGGATTTCTTGCGGCGCTATCCCGCAGGGACCCACGCCGAGCAAGCGAAAATCTTGCGCGATGCTCTTATGAAGGACGAGGAGGCAATACAGGTGCGGAAAGCAGAGGAAGCGGCCTGGCAGCGGGTCAAGAATGCCAGGCAGAGCAGCCTCGTGACAGAGTTCCTAAAACGCTATCCCGCCGGGGCTTATGCCGCGCAGGCGAAAATCTTGCGCGATGTTCTGGTGAAGGACGAGGAGGCAGCGCAGCGGCAGAAGGCAAAGGAGGCAGCGCTCAAGGCCCAGCGGGAGGCGGCGGACCGGATGAAGACAGAGGAGGCCGTACAGCGGCGGCGAACAGAAGAGGCAGCGCAACCGCCAAAGGCAGAGGAGGTACTGCAACGGCAGAAGATCGTTGAGGGCGACCAGCGAAAAAACGATAGCCCATTGGAATCGAATTCGGCTAACGCCGAATCCTCTAGACCTCAGCAGCAGGCGATGATTGCACCTCCAGGCAAAGCAGTCACAAATCCCACCGCTGCGCCGAGACCGTATGATGGAAACTGGAAGGGCCAGGCATTGTTGGCGGCCTACGGGCGCGGTGTTTGTGAGATTTATTTCACAATTACGGTGACAGATAATGTGCTGACTGGGACGGCTCATATTGATAACCTGTATAACAAATTGAATTTCAACGTCTCTGGCGAGATTAGGCAGGACGGATCTGTCAAGGCAAATGTGGGAAGCCATGAAAATCTTGTGGGCAGGTTCACATCTAACGATTTCAAAGGCACCCTGACCGGCTTCACATGCAATAACCCAAATCTGGACACACCCGTCAATCTTACTCAGAAAGCATCCGTCCATCTTACGTTGGTCAAGTAAAAAGACAAAGGAGAGATCAATCAGACGCAGGCAGATAACATCCCTCATCCGCCGGATGCGCGAAGGGCAGAGCATATATCACTTGAGATCACTCCTTTGGTAGAGGAGCGCACCCACAAGAGCACGCGAAAAGGTATGCGCTTCATCAGGCTTATCGGCGACGAGCGCACTTTCTCCGAGATCAAAAAGATGGGCAATTCGATCATTTGTCCGTGCGCCGGGGGTCATGAATGACCGACAATCTGGTCCCCATCCCCGCGTCGCCGTTCCCTATACTCGTCATCGCTTGTTTGTTGTTCTCTGCCGCTGTGCCGAGCGAAAGCATCGCTGCCGATCGCACAGCATCATGCCTTGATGGCTTTTGCATTGGTCAAAGCATCAACGATCCGCACTTTGACAACGTGGATTGGCTGGTGCCCAAGAAGGGCATCACCAAACAGGCGTGTAACGGCGTCGGGTGCCAACCGGGCGTGGCCTTTCGCGGCTATCCGCCGGACGAGCAAGTGAAGCTGGCCGAGGCCGTAAGCTGGATATACGGGTCGCCGCCCTACAATATCGTAACACGCGGTAATTTGGGTATCTTTCGCCAATATCGGTATGAGTGCAATCTTTCCGCGCGGGGTATTTTTGGTGAGAGAAGATTTTGGGGAGCTTATAAAAGTATTCCCAGTCACTATCTGACTGTCGTCGGATTACGTCTAATTGATGGTGAACTCAGGGTATATCGTATCGCTAGGCAATATCCTTTTCATAATCAGGGAGAGCTTCAGTCCCTTGCGCAGCAACTCTACGGGCAGTATGGGGATCGAGTCTTGTTCGTGAATTACCTGAGTTCCAACGCATACCCTGATGTAATTGCGCAAAAGAAGGATGGCTGGTTTGGTCGCAGCACCATGTTCAACCCCACTGATTTAGCGGATAATGAAGCTGAGCTAGTGCTTATCGATCGCAAGACGCGGCATTTACTTGAAGCATCCTCAATGCCGGAAAGTGGCGAGATCAAGCCGCTCGCGATAAGCCCCGCCGCACAGTGTCGGAGATCGATGCCAGTTCAATGAATCGAGTTCATCAATATTCAGATGCGGTAGCCCCGGGTAGCGGCTCTCCTCAGAATCCGAGGAAGATCATGTCGAGCGCGCTTGTGATCTCGTCATGCGCATGCTCGAGCGAGCCGATGCGCGTGCGCAATTCCGAGACGGCAACCGCCGCCATGAATTGCGTGACCATTACATAGCGTTGATTGGCGATCTCGAAGACCGGATTGAGGCGTCTCGCGGGGAGCGGGGCATCTTGCTCCGGCATCAGCGGGACGACAATGCGCGTATTGAGCCCGCCGACAAGGGTCGACTGGACGTCGAGGAGATAGCCCGCAGCTGCGGAATTTTCGTAGAAGTCGAAGCGCGCCATCAGAACATGCGGTAGCGCGCCAACGGCAGCCCATGGCGCTCCACGTAGTCGTTGGAGGAATGCAGCGCCTCCTCGTTTTCGGCGAGCCAGCGTTGCGCCCTGGCGTCGACGATGGCCCGTGCCAAGCCGTGCTCGCACGCGCGCGAGAGGTTGATGCCGAGCTCCCTGGCCTCGGCAAGCAGCTTGCGGTCGAGCGAGACGTTGGTGGGCCGCCGCAGCCGCTCAGTTCCGGATTGGACCGAAGCCGATTTGCGCACTTGATATCTCCATAGGATATGCGCATAAGAGTGCGCCTAAGTTTCGAGCGTGTCAATCGCCGAGCCGAGCTCTTGCGTGGGCGGTGTTTTGACTTCACCCCGCGTTCCATGGCAGTTTGCCGCCCCCCATGTGAGGCAGCGGAACGGCGGGCGATGCGCATTTATCTTTACGACAGCACCTTGCGCGACGGCGCCCAGACCCAGGGCGTCGACTTCTCCGCCGCCGACAAGGCCGCGATCGCCCATGCGCTCGACCGCTTCGGCATCGACTATATCGAGGGCGGCTGGCCGGGGGCGAACCCCACGGACGACGCCTTCTTCGCCAACCCGCCCGAGCTCGCCCATGCGCGGCTCACCGCCTTCGGCATGACGCGACGGGCCGGGCGAAGTGCCGCGAACGATCCCGGCCTTGCGGCCCTTTGCGGGAGCTCGGTGCACACGCTCTGCCTCGTCGGCAAGACGTGGGACTTCCACGTTTCGACGGCACTCGGCGTCGATCTTGACGAGAACCTGCGCATGATCACCGAGAGCATCGAGCACGCGCGCGCCAAGGCCGGGGAGGCGATCTTCGACGCCGAGCATTTCTTCGACGGCTTCAAGGCGAACCCGGCCTATGCGCTCGAGTGCCTGGAGGCGGCCTATCAGGCGGGAGCGTCGTGGATCGTGCTGTGCGATACCAACGGCGGCAGCTTGCCGCACGAGGTCGAGCAAATCGTCGCCGCGGCGGTCGAGCGCATTCCCGGCGAGCGCCTCGGCATCCACTGCCACAACGACACCGACAACGCGGTTGCCAATTCGCTCGCCGCCGTGCGCGCGGGCGCGCGCCAGATCCAGGGCACGATCAACGGCCTCGGCGAGCGTTGCGGCAACGCCAACCTCGTCTCGCTCATCCCCACCCTCATGCTCAAGATGGGATGCGAGACTGGAGTTGCCACGAGCAGGCTCGCCGAGCTCAGCCACATCTCGCGCCTCGTCGACGAGCGTCTCAACCAGGCGCCGCGGCGGAACGCGCCCTACGTGGGCGAGGGCGCCTTCGCGCACAAGGCCGGGCTCCACGTCTCCGCGGTCGAGAAGGATCCTGCCTGCTACGAGCACATCCGGCCCGAGCTCGTCGGCAATGCGCGCCACATCGTGGTGTCGGACCAAGCTGGCCGCTCCAACATCCTGGCGCGCTTCCGCGAGATCGGGCTCGCGCTCGACGCGAGCGACGCCAAGCTGGCGCGCCTCGTGGAGAAGGTGAAGGAGCGCGAGTTCCAGGGTTATGCCTACGACGGTGCCGAGGCGAGCTTCGAGCTCCTGGCGCGGCGCGAGCTCGACGGCCTGCCGCGCTACTTCCAGACGCCAAACCTCCGCGTCGAGACCGAGCGGCGCTTCAGCGCCACGGGCGAGCTGGTGACCGTCTCCCAGGCCGTGATCAAGGTCCTCGTCGGAGAGGCGTTGCACATGGAGGTTGCCGAAGGCAACGGCCCCGTGGATGCGCTCGACACGGCGCTCCGTAAGGCGCTCGCCCCGCACTATCCCCAGCTCGCCGACATGCGCCTCGTCGACTACAAGGTGCGCATCTTGACGCCGGCCGAGGGGACCAAGGCGGTGACTCGCGTGATGATCGAGAGTGCCGACGGCCACGGCGAGCGCTGGGCCACGGTCGGCATCTCCGCCAACATCATCGAGGCTTCCTACGAAGCGCTCCGCGACGGCATCGTCTACAAACTTTTCCGCGACGGCGCGTTAGCACCGCGTTCTGACTCATGGCCGGCACCGACAGGACGAAGCACGCCAAGCTGAGCAGGCTCAAGGGGCCGGCGATCATCCTCGTCGAGCCGCAGCTCGGCGAGAACATCGGCTTTGCCGCGCGCGCCATGCTCAATTGCGGCCTCTCGGATTTGCGCCTTGTGCGCCCGCGCGACGGCTGGCCTAATGCCAAGGCCGTGGCGGCCGCGTCCGGCGCCGATCAGGTGATCAGGACCACCAAGCTCTTCGCCAGCGTCGAGGCGGCCACGGCCGATCTTCAGGCGCTCTACGCCACGAGCGCCAGGCCGCGGGAGATGGTGAAGCCGGTCACCACGCCCCGGCGCGCGGCGGCCGAGCTCAGGGCGAGGAGTGCCAAAGGGGAGCGCTGCGGCATCCTCTTCGGCGCGGAGCGCATGGGGCTCAGCAACGACCAGTTGGCCCTCGCCGACGTCCACGTATACGTTCCGCTCAACCCCGCCTTTGCCTCGCTCAACTTGGCGCAAGCGGTGCTCATCGTCGGCTATGAGTGGTGGCAGGCGGGGAGCATCCATCCCGCGCGCCGCCTCCCGACCGGCCGCAGCGCTCGGGCGCGCCGCGCCGAGCTCTTGGGCCTCTTCGAGCATCTCGAGCGCGAGCTCGACGCCTGCGGTTTCCTCCGCAACAGGGAGAAGCGGCCCTCGGTCGTGCGCAATCTGCGCAACATGATGGAGCGCGCCGAGCTCACCTCCCAGGAGGTGCGCACCTTGCGCGGCGTCATCGCCAATCTGGTCGAGCCCCGCGCCGCGCGCGCCGGCAAGAAGAGGGGGAGAGGTGTCGCGCAGGCAGGCGCTCCGGGCGGGCCGACCCGCTCCCGGCGCGCTTGAAAGGTTTGACAGGCGAAAATCGGCCGCTATACTCCCGCGTCCTTCCCGAGAAAGCGGGCTTGAGTGCCCCGTCCGCTCGGCCCCTCGCCGAGGCAGGACCTATCGGGACAACAACAAGCACAATGGAAAGTGACTCGAGATGAGCAAGAGAGAGAGCTCGAAGTACAAGATCAACCGACGGCTCGCCGTCAACCTCTGGGGTCGGCCCAAGAGCCCCTACAACAAGCGCGAATACGGCCCCGGCCAGCACGGCCAGCGCCGCCGCAAGCCCTCCGATTACGGCATCCAGCTCGCCGCCAAGCAGAAGCTCAAGGGCTATTACGGCAACATCACCGAGCGCCAGTTCCGCCGCTACTATGCCGAGGCGATCCGGCGGCGCGGCGACACCGGCGAGCATCTCGTCCAGCTCCTCGAGCGCCGGCTCGATGCCGTCATCTACCGCATGAAGTTCGTGCCGACCGTCTTCGCCGCGCGCCAGTTCGTGAGCCACGGGCACGTGCGGGTCAACGGCCGCCGCGTCACCATCTCCTCCTACCAGGTCAAGGACGGCGACACGGTCGAGGTGAAGGAGAAGTCGCGCGAGCTGCCGATGGTGCTGGAGTCGATCGTGCTCGGCGAGCGCGACGTGCCCGACTATCTCGAGGTCGACTACAAGAAGATGCAGGGCAAGTTCGTGCGCGGGCCAAAGCTCGCCGACGTCCCATATCCCGTGCAGATGGAGCCGAACCTCGTCGTCGAGTTCTATTCGCGGTAGAGCGAGTGCCAAATCGACCCGCAATCCACATGACGGGAGCCGGCCACGGCCGTCTCGAGGTTGTCGGAGGTATCGGATGGCCGTTGCAGACCCCAACCGGGTGATTTTGACGGGTGAGAACCCGTTCATCCGGCTCAGCAAGAACGACGGCGATCCCACCACGACGAATGCGAGCTTCTGGCGGATCATCTTTTGTCCAGCCGGACCGGGACATGTGCTCTATCTCAAAAGCGAGCTAACGGAGAATCGCTGGCGCATCTACTCCGACAACATCGCGATGGCGCGTTGGCTGCAATCCACCGTCCAGGGAATGCTCAATCCCGAGACCGCGGACGCGGCGATCCCCGTGCTCGATGCTCAGTTCACCAAGTCGGGCGACCCCCGCTATTTCTGGACGGAGCGGGTGGTGTCGAGGGAGGAGGAGATTGCCCTCACCTGGTATGAGATCGGAGATCCGTTGCTCATCCACACTGAGCCCAACTCGGAACCGGGACGTCCTTACGGCGTGTGCACGATTCTTATTCCCGCTCTCGGTGCGCGCCTCGCGCGAAACGGCATCGAAGCAGCGGGTCGGCCATGGCCGAAGCAGCGCGAAGGAAGGCCATTCAGCACATGCGCGTTGGCATTTTCGGAAAGCTGGACGGAATCCCGCTAGGCTGCCCTCCTCTTTCCTTGCGCTAGAGCAGTCCTACTCCCCACCGGCCCAAAGGCGCATGACCTGCGCCGGTGAGCTTGGTGTCGGAGCGGCGTCAGTCCCGGTTGTCGTGGTCGCTTAGGTGCCGCCGTCGGAGGTCAGGTCCGCGACGACCGCGTCGCGCTCGAGCGCCGGCCATAGCTGAGCCGGATCATTGGCATGCTCCTGCGCGATCTCGAGGCAGGCGTCGACCACGACGGGGTCGAGCCGCGAGCCCCGTCGGTTTGCCAACTCGGCGAGCGCGGCTTCGAACTTGCCTGCGGGGCGGTAGGGGCGGTGCTCCGACATCGCCTCGAGCACGTCCGCGACGGTGATGATCCGCGCTTCCTCGATGATCTCGTCGCCCCTCAGTCCAAGGGGGTACCCCGAGCCGTCGAGATACTCATGGTGCTGCCCGACCATTGCGGCGATGGGCCAGGGGAGCGTGATGCCCTCGAGGATGTTCTGCCCGATCGAGGCATGCGATCGCATGATGCTGCGCTCGGCTTCGCTCAATGCCGTGGGCTTGGTGAGAAGCTCCGCGGGGACCGCGACCTTTCCCACGTCGTGGACGAGCGCGCCGAGATACAATCCCTCGAGCCTCTCGTTGTCCAGCCCGAGCCGTCGCCCGATCTCGATGGACAGGTTGGCGACTTGACGCTGATGTCCGGCGGTGTAGGCGTCTCGTCTCTGGATCGTCCTGGCGAGCGATTGCACGGTCTGGACGAGGGTCAGACGCCGCTCCTCCTCCGTCCGCACCGGGATGGTCACGTCGGTCAAAACGCCCTCGAGATAACGCCCGCCCCCGGCATCGGACATGCGCACGGTGACCCGATCGTCGACCCAGCGGATCTGCCCGCTCGCCGTCTTGACGCGGTAGCGCTGGGTGAGCGTCTGGTTGCCGCTTGCGATGTGCCTCTCCAGCTCGGCTATGACGCGCGGATAGTCCTCCGGCATCACGATGTCCGCGAGTCTGGTCCGGCCATCGGCCAGGTCGCGAAAGCCGCACCTTTTGACGTTGCGCGAGACATATTCGATGGGAAAGTCGGAGGTGAGGCGGGCCCGATACACGATGGTGCCGCTATTCTCGACAATCTGGTTGGCGATCGAAAGCTGGTCCTTCAGCCGCTTCACGTCGGAGCGGTCGTTCACGACGGCAAAGGAGCCGAGAAACCGGCCCGCGTCGTCGTAGACCGGAGAGGGCACCACGCTGATGGGGACGGTCGCGCCGTCCGGACGCAGCGCCGCGAGCTCGTAGGGCGCGCCATCTCCCGCCTTTCGCCGGAAGAACGCAACCTCGAATGCCGCACGAGAGGATGGCGTCAGCAATCCGGTGACAGGCGTGCCGACAATATAATTCGCAGTGGTGGCGAGCAAATCGCACAAGGCCGGGTTGACCCAGCGCACGATCGCATCCTCGTCGACGACGATGACGCCGACCCGAAGCTGCGTGAGCAGGGCCTCGATCGTCAGCTCGAGAAATTGCGAACGAAATGCTTCCATGCCCGACCCGCCCGGAAATCGGTGCCAGTGTAGACACTGCTGAATGCCGACGCTCGCAGCTTAACCCTGTAATTGTAAAAAAATAATTATCAACCTGCATTTCGGTGACGGACGCCCGCTCCGCCCAAATATTGCTGAATGATAACCTGGAGCATTACCTCCGGTGTGAACCCGAAGTTTCATCCAGGGATGAGTAGAGTGCTCGAAATATTGCGCCGAAGCGGCGACGCGATGATCTCGCCAATTTCGATACGGGCGGGACGGCGATTTGTCACGCCGGTCGTCCTTGATCCCTGTGACGATGCCGAAGGCTCAGGGGAAGAGCCTGTCCAGCCAGCGGCCGCTACAGCCGATAGGGTCGATACGGTGCGTTAGCTGCGTGCTGCGAGGCTCAGCCCGAAGTAGCTCAAGCCACCTGCGACCACGACAGCGACCCAGCTCAACCACATTGGCACCATCCAGCCTCCGATCGAGACCGGCCAGCCCATGAAAATCCGCAAAAGATGAAGCAGTGCGACTATCGCGAAAATCGCGCCGGCCACCATCGAGAATGTTTTCTGGTCCATGGCTCGAGCCTCCTACACTTGGGTAGCAGTGAATGTTCGAGACGACAGTGACGCAAGGAATATGGCGGTTACGGACTTGCGACAATCACTTGATCACGCCCCTCCAACTTGGCGCGCAATAGGGCGGCGTCCGCAGCCTTGAGAACGATATCGGGCGCGTCGCCGTGCTGCGGGAAAGCAGCGACGCCAAATGACATCGTGACGGGGCCGAGCGCTCGCCCGCCACAGGAAATCCTAAGATCGCGGATCGCGTTGCAAAGGCTTGCCGTGCGTCGATGCGCCTCTTCGGAGCCGGCACCCGGCATCACGATGGTGAACTCCTCCCCGCCGTAGCGGCACACAATGTCGCTCTTGCGGAGCTGCTCGCGGAGAAACCGAGCCATAGCGCGCAAGATCTCGTCGCCGCAATCGTGGCCGAAGATGTCGTTGACGTGCTTGAAATGGTCGATGTCGGCCATGACGATTCCGATCGAGCCATGAACCCGCGCTGCTCGGGAAAATTCGCTCTCCAGTATCTCGTCCAAGTAACGGCGATTATAGAGCGAGGTCAACGGATCGCGCAGCGCCTGCTCGCGCAACATCTGCTCGACCAGCTTCTTCTCGGTGACGTCCCACATCGTTCCGAGAATGCCGCCGATGCTGCCATCGCTTTTGAGAAACGTGGTCTTGCGCATCAGCATGTCGTGCCACGTGCCGTCCGCCGCTCGTCTTGAGGACTCGTACTCCTGGCTCTCATGGATGCCGGAGCTTTTCAGCAACTGCTCGTCGATCGCTTGGATTATGTCGGCAGAGTCCTTGGGCCAGATGTCGTAAGCCGTTTTCCCAATCAGCTCCTCGCGCCTCCTGCCGGCGAGCTTCGCGTAGGCCCGGTTGCAGCCCAGGTATCGTCCCTTCTCGTCCTTATAGAAGACGGGGCACGGGATCGCCTCGATCAGTTGCTCGATGAAATGCAGCTTGTCTTCCAACGCCTGTTTTGCGCGCTGAAGCTCGGATAGCTGGGCAGCAGCCGGCTTGCTCATGACGGAATAGCGCGTCGGAGGAAAGGGTTCGGTTCCTTGCCGACATGATCTTAACACAACCGGGCGGGGAATCAGGAGGGCAATAGGATATTGCGGCAAGGTGTCACCCCACCATCCGTGTACTCATTGAAAATAAGGGCAAATCTTCGTTGGCGTCGAGTTCCGCTCGCGCTCGCGCCCAAATTCGTGCCGAGCGGCCATACGGCGGTCGGGCGGGCCGCTCGGCGGCTGGCTAACGAATTCCCGCGCCGATGAGGAGGACGAGCAGCAGCGTCAAGAGAACGTAAGCGGCATAGGCGTTTACGTGCCCGACATGCATCTTGCGGACGACATCTGCAATCCGTCGCAAGACGTGCACCGGCGGACCGAGTACCAGGCGGTCGACGATATGGACCTCCGTGTGCTCGCGTCGGATGGCCGTCCGGAAGTGCTGGGCCACGGCCTCCGTGCTGTCTTCGACGGCTACCGGACTCAGCACGGCTTGAAACACGACGCGGACTGGATTGGAGAACCCCGTCGCGGTGTAGGTGATCTCCGGCCGGAGGCCACGCAGGCCGCCGTCCCAGACGGCACCTCGTGCCAGCGTACGGCCTCGCGTGAGCAGCCGGAAGGCGACGAAGGCCACCCCCAGCAAGGTGGCAAGTGCCACGAGGGTGTAGGAGGTCGACATCGCAAAGACGACCGGGTTCTGCGCCTCGCCGCGGTGCAGGACGACGAGACCTCTGCCGGGCAACAATTCGCCGCCGACATGGGCGCCGAGATCACGGAACTCGGCGAGGAATGCCGGGGGAATATTCTCCCGCCGCTGTGCGGCCTCGCTGAAGAAGGGCGGCACGAGCGCGGCCGTGGCACTCGCGTGCGCCAAGGGCGACGCGGCCCGGTCGAGCACCGGGATCACGTAAGTGGACAGGACCCCCAAAGCGATACAGGCTGCGGCGAGTAGGGCGAGCGGCACGCGCGTCCCGGAGCGGGCCTCGACGGCGCGAGCAGCGCCCTCCGAGCGGGGCATCCCGAGAAAACCCATTGCGAAGACCTTGACGAAACAGGTGACCGCGAGGCCCGCGGTCAGCGCGAGAAGCGCGCCCGAGACGGCGAAGACGATTTTGATCGCGGTGGAGGAAATGAGGGCCGAGCGCAGCACGGTCTGGAGCGTCAGCCACTCGCTGACGAAGCCGTTGAGCGGCGGCAGTGCCGAGATCGACATGACGCCGATCAGGAAGAAGACGCTCGTCCACGGCATCCGGCCGATGATGCCGCCGAGCCGGTCGAGATCCCGAGTGCCGGCTCCGGCCTCCACGGCCCCGGTTCCGATGAAGAGGAGTGCCTTGTACACGGAATGGTTGACGAGATGGTACAGCCCCGCGATCAGAGCAATGCCGGCGACGACCTGATGGCCGGCGGCGAGGAACACCATGGCGGCTCCGATGCTTGCCGCGACGATGCCCATATTCTCGATCGTGCTGTGGGCGAGCAGACTCTTCATCTCGGCCTGGATCGTCGCGTAGAGAATTCCGACCAGAGCGGAGATGCTGCCGATGACGAGAACGATCAGGCCCGGCGCATCCCCCGTAGCGGGCACGAGATCGAGGTTGAACCGTACGATCCCGTAGATGCCGAGGTTGACGATCACGGCCGACAGAAGCGCTGAAACATTGGTCGGCGCGACGGGATGGGCGAGGGGCAGCCAGCTGTTGACCGGCACGAGCCCTGCCTTCACCGCAAAGCCGAAGAAAGATAGCAGGAAGACGGCCCATGCGATCCCGTCGCCGAAGGCGCGCGGCGCCGCGCGCAAGCCATCGAAATCGAGGGTTCCCGCGGAATTCGCGGCGAGGAGGAAGGCAATCGCCACCGCGATCGTCCCGGCTTCGCCCATGGCCAGCATGACGAAGCCGGCATGGGAGCTCTCTTCGCGCTTGTAGTCGTAGGTGACGAGCAGATAGCTGACGATCGACATTGCCTCCCACGCCGCCAGGAAGGAGATCGTGTCGTCGGCGACGAGAACCAGCACAATCGAAGCGAATAAAGCGTGATAGAGCGCGCTGAAATATCGCAAGCTGTAATGTTCGAGGTACTTCTTGAGGTAGGAGCCCGAAAAGATCGATACCGGCAGGAACACCAAGCCGGTGACGAAGAGGAAGAGGCCCGTGAGCCGATCCGCGCCGAGCGCCAAGGTCCCCAACGACAGCACCGGCCAGAGCTCGACGCAGAAGGGGGTGCCGAGAACGAGGGCGGAGGCACCCGCCAGCATGGCGACGAGTGCGGCGAGCGAGCCGAGGACGGCGAGCACGCCCGGGGTCCATCTGGCTGGAGCCAGAAACGCCAGGACTGCTCCGGCGCCGCAGAGCAGGAAGAATGCCGCGAGGAGCCCGGAAATCATCATCTTCCCGCCGTGTGGGTTTGCACCGTCGGCGGATCTGTCAAGCTCGACGGAGGCTTTCTCTCGGCGACGAGGAGGAGAGCGTGGAGGATCGCCAGCGGCGGCGGCGGGCATCCCGGCACGACCACGTCGACCGGGATGATCTCGGCGACCCCGCCCGAGGACGCAAAGCTCGGACCGAAGACGCCTCCGGAAATCGCGCAAACGCCGATCGCCACCACGCGTTTCGGCGTCGGCATCGCCTCATAGGTCTTGCGCAACGGCAGCCGCATCGCGTCGGAAACCGGGCCGGCGACGAGCAGGATGTCGGCATTGCGCGGCGTCGGGGTGATGAAGAAGCCGAGGCGGTGCATGTTGTAATAGGGATTATTGATCTGCCTTGCCTCGCTCATGCAGGCTCCGCAGGCGCCCGCGTCGACGAAGCGGATGTGAAGCGAGCGGCCGAAGGCTCTCTCGAGCCTGCGGAGCGCCGCGTCGGTCTCGGCGGGATAGGCGGCCCATTCATAGCCTGCCTCCCATGGCACGCCGCTCCCCTCGACTGCTTTGTCGCAGCGGAAGCAATGGATGCAATTGCGGTAATCGATTGCGACTCCGTTCTCGCGGCGCATGATCGCGCCTGCAGGGCAGCGCGCGACGAGCGCGTCGCATTCCTGTGCAGTTGCCGCAGGTGCTCCCCGGGGACGGCCGGGCGAGACTCCGGGCGCGAGCTCCGCTCGCTGCGGATAGCCGGTTGTTCTTATCCCCGTGCGCAGACCTCTCAGAACCCAGTTCGCCATTCGGCACTCCTAGCGATCGCATTCGGCGTTGGACAGTCCGAAACTCGCGAGGATGATCGGAAAATCCTGGAACGCGAAGTTCTCGGCTGCGAGATGGAAACCATGCCAGTTGGTGAACGAGGGCGGCGTCACGCGGTAGCGCGCGACCGTGCCATCTTCGTCGAGCCTCACCCAGTGGAAGGCCGCGCCGAGGGGAGCTTCCACCGCAGCCAATGCCCCGCGCGCGCGCCAGGCGGCCTCACCGGCCTTTATCCGTCCTTCAGGCACGCTCATCAGGACCTGGCGGATGATGGAGGCCGATTGCTCCGCCTCGCGGAAGAGAACGCGGAGCCGGGCATAGCCGTCGCCCTCCTGCTCGACCGGGACGCTGAAGTCGATCGCGTCGTAGGCGGCATAGGGCCGGAGCTTGCGGATGTCGCGCCTTAGGCCTGAAGCGCGCGCGATCGGGCCAACCAGACCATAGGAGACGGCGACCTCGGCGGAGATGATCCCAACCTCCTCCAAGCGGTCGAGGAAGCTGCTCGAGTATCGCAACATCTGGTCAAGCCCGCGGAACCTTGCCGCGACGCCGGCGACCGCCTCGGCCAGATGCCGGCATAGCTCGTCGGAGAGGTCAAAGGACAGGCCGCCCGGACTCGCGAGCCCGAAGAGGTAGCGGTGCCGGCCGGTCGCGCAGCTCAGGCGCAGCAGATCCTCCTCGATGAGCGCGGCCTGGCTCGTGGCAACCGCCAATGCGGTCGAGTTGCAGATGCCGGTGATTGCCCCCGCGTGATGTCGCAGCCGTTCCAGCTCGGCGATGGCGGTGCGGAGTGCCTGCGCGCGCGGCGGCACCTCGATGCCAAGGATCGCCTCGACCGCCTGGCAGAATCCCAAGGCATGCGCAAAGGCGCTTGTGCCGGAGAAGCGTTCGGCAAGGAGCAGGACGCGGTCGACCGCCTGACCCTCGGCAATCTTCTCCATGCCGCGGTACTTGTAGAAGAACCGCGGGATGGTATGGATGACGTCCTCGCCCACCGTCTCGAGCAGGAAATGCGCGGACTCGGCGAAGTCGGAGAATACCGGGCCGACCGGCATGGCGAAGCTGCCCGGCGCCGCGACGATCGTGGGCGGCCGCCATTTCGCGTTCGGCTCGGGCGGGGCGAAGCGCTGGCGCGCGTCGAAGCCGCGGCGCATCGGGTTCACGCCCTCGGGCCAATCCTCGTGCAGAACGAATTCGCCGAGCCGCGGGTGCCCTTCGAACGTCAACCCGAACAGATCCTCGACCTCGCGCTCGTGCCAGTCGGCGGAAGGCCCATTGACAAGACCACTGACGGACGGCACCGCGCGGGCGTGCGCGCCGAGCCGCACCTCGACGTGCACCCATGGCGAGGGGGCGTTCTTGTGGAAGACGTATAGGAGCGATGTGCTCGTGTCCGGAAACTCCTCGACGATCAGGGTCGCGAACGCATAGCCGATATCTCGACCCAGCCACTCCCAAAGCTCGGGCAGCTGCTCGGGACGACTCTCGATGCGGCAGATCCGGGCTCCATCGTCGAGCCTGGCGACGATCTCTCCGCGCCATCGGCTGTTGCAGACGTCGACGATCTGCGCCGGTAGCGCCGCGTCGTCGGGAAGTGGCTCGAGCACCGTCATGCCGCCCTCACGAGCCTCCCATGGCCGCCGCCGCCGCCCTCAGCAGCTCTTGCAATGCAGCCGGGACGTAAATCCCGATCACCAGCAGGGGAATTGCAGCGAGTGCGAGCGTGAGTTTGCACGACGCGGGCACCGCCGTCAGCGGCATGGCGCCGCTGGGCGCACCGAAGGCCATCCGGTTGATGTGGAACATGACCGCACAGAAGGCGGTCACGACGAAGAAAGCCAACAGGGCGACCGCCACATACTGACCGGTGGCGAGCCCCGCTTTGAGGATGAGCAATTCACTGATGAACACGGCGAAGGGCGGCGCTCCCGCGATCGCGAATCCTCCAACGAGGAGCACAAGGCCGGCGAGCGGTGCCGTCCGAACCAGTCCCCGGACGGCGGCGATTTCCTGGGTGCCGGCCGTCATGGCGAGCAGCCCAGCGGCGAAGAAGCAGAAGGATTTGGCGATGGCGTGCCCGGTCATCTGATAGGCAGCGCCGAGATGCGCGTCCGCGCCGCCGAGACCCGCGGCGACGAGGATGATCCCCATGTGCTCGACCGTCGAGAACGCGAACATCCGCTTGAAATCCCGGACGTAGATCAAGAGCAGCGTCGCGACGCCGACCGAGAGCAAACCGAAGCCGACGAACCACGGCCGCGCGTCGAGCCCCTGGGCCACGCCAATCACCGGAAGGAGCCGCAGGATTACGTACAGGACGGTCGTGGTCTCGACGCCGGAGAGGAGCGCGCAGATCGACGCCGGGGCCTGGCTATGCGCATCCGGCAACCAAGTGTGCATCGGCACCAGACCGACCTTCGTTCCAAAGCCCACGAGGATGAGGAGGAAGGCCGGCCACAGCAGCGTCGGCGGGATGTGCGGCGCCGCTTCGACCAGTCCAACCCACGTAAAGGGCTCGAATCCCGCGACGCGCGATCCCCAATAGAGGATGAGAAAGCCGAGCAGTGCCACGACCGCTCCGAGCGTGGTGAGCACCACGTATTTCCATGCGGCTTCCAGCGCCTCCGCCGTATCCTCGAAGCCGACGAGGAACGCAGAGAGCAGCGTCGTCAGCTCGACCGCGACCCACATGAGCGCTACATTCGTCAGCATGGGGACCGCCAGCATCGACATGACGAAGAGGTTGTACAGGCTGTAATAGTGCTGCTCTTTCCTGGGGCCGCCATGCGCGGCCCGTTTCCGGATGTAGCCCCAGGAGAACAGCGCGGCGGTAAACGCGACGAATGCCACGAGCACCAGGACAAGTGCGCCCAGCCCATCGCATGTCAGCCACTCATCCAACGCATCGACATGTCCAACGCGGGTAACCTCGGCGGCGGCGCGAACGGCAAGCACGAGGACGGCTGCGGCGCCAAGAAGAGTGGCCGGAGCCGCGAACCGGCGGCCGAGCGGCGACAGAGAAAGCGCGCTCAAGAGCGCCGGAATGGCAAGAATGGCCGAAAGTTCCATGGCGGCTTCAGTCCTCCCGCAGCGTGGCGAGCCGTCCGACGGAGGTCGTGCCAAGCCTCTTGTGGATCTGGCGCGTCAGCAGGCCGACGACCAACGTGATGACCGGCACGTCGACGGCGGCGGCGAGCTCGGCGATTACCGGCAGGTTCGGGACGATAGCGACACCCGCAAAGAACACGCCGTTCTCGAGAGCGAGCAGACCAAGGAGCTGCGGGACGGCCTCGCGCCTGACCGCGACGGTAAAGACACCGAGGAACATCGCGGCCATCCCGAGCGGGAGATTGACGCGCGCGAACGGCACATCCACGGTGGCGAGAAGCGGATTCGAGACCGCGTAGGCGAGGACCACTAGAACTGCCGCCACCAAGAGAGAGCTCGGAATGTTGAGGACCCGATCGATCTCCCGCGTGCGATAGACCTCGGCGCTCACGGTATGCCGCAGCAGCCACGGAATCAGCAGCGTCTTTGTGGCGATCGTGATCGCGGCAACCGCGAACAGGTGCAGCGATCCAAGTGCTATTCCCAGGAGCAGTGCCGAAAGCGCCAGAAGCAGGGATTGCAAGATGAAGAGCTGGAGAGACGCGAGGACCTGGCGGGTCGCGACGACTCCGAGTGCCGTAAGCAGGAATAGAGCGCCCGTCAGCGCGTCGAGCGCGAAGATGACCGGGAACGGCGAAGTATTCATCGTCCCGCCCCTAAATCTCGGACAATCGCGTGATCATCGCGACCACCGAAATGACGAACGCCGCGCCGAGAAATTCGGTAATCCGGAAGAGGCGCAGCTTGGCGAGCGAAGATTCGATGTACACGAGGACGATGATGAAGCCGAATATCTTGAGCAGAACGAGGGGGATCGCCAGCAGCACTTCGCCGACCCCCATGCCTTGGGCCAGGCCCCAAGGGGTGACAAGCACGTTGAGAAAGATGCAAATCAGGACGAAGAACTTCATCGCCCCTGCCCATTTCATGAGCGCCGCCCCGCGCCCCGAGTATTCCAGCGACTTCGACCGATCGATCATGGCCAGCTCGAACAGTCCCGATGGGCTGTCGACGGGGATGCGCCCGTCCTCCGCGAGGATCAGCATTAGAAACGCGATCATCAGCAGGACATGCGATGGCTCGAAGAAATTCGCGATCGGCGTGACCCAGCGGGTCTGGACGATGTAGGGAATCGTCGATCCCGCAACGAAGGAGACGGTCAGGAAGACGACGATGAAGACCGGCTCCGCGAGAAATCCGACCATGCGGGTACGGCTGGCGCCCATCGGCCCGTAAGGGTTGGCGGAGTCGACCGCGGCGAGCGTGGCAAAGAATCCGCCGAGCGCGAGAATGAAGCCGCCGCCCAGCATGTCGCCCATGAACGCGAAGAACAGCGGATAGCGCGTCAGGACCGGGATGAGGAGTGATACGAAGACAGGCGCGGCGAAGGCGACATAGGGGGCCGCTCGGAAGATCCACGAGCTCCGCTCGGAAACGATTTCGTCCTTGTGCAGGAGCTTCCAAAGATCGCGATAGGGCTGAAAGACGCTCGGGCCGCGTTTCGACTGGAGGTTTTCCTTCAATCGGGTCGCGATTCCCTCGACGAGCGGCGCGAAAGCGATCACGACGAAGACCTGCAGAAGATTGTAAAGGATTCGTTCGGGCATCCCTCAACCTCGCCGTAACGCGACGCGGGCGAGCCGCGGCAAGGCTTGGCACCTCGCTTCCAGCGCCAACCCCGGCCGCGCGGCCAAACCGTTCGACTTGTCGAAGGGGATTGCAGCGGCGGCGCCAAGCATCACTTCACCCACCGTCCCTGATAACGGGCGTTCCTACGTCTACGCCCCGCTGCGCATGTCAGCGGGGCAATCGTAGGAGTCATCAGCCCGGTGGGCGGTTATGGCGAACTCCATCGCCGCTCTAGACAGGTCCTCTGGATCTGTCTCTAACAGACATCATTATAATCCGCAGCTTCCCCGAATCCAATACGCTTGTGTCGCGCGTCCAGCCCGTGCGGGGCGGGCCTCGGCCGGGTACGGCGTGCACCGCGGCCCAACGGCTCGCTGGCGCTCGGCTGTTGCGTGCGGATCGGCTGTGCCCGTCTCGCTTATTTCTCGCGCTCGATCCTCTCGAGCTGTTCCCAGAATTCCTTGAAGATATCGGCGCGGACCGACGCGTCGATCCCGCGGTTCCTCGTATTGTTCGGGTGGCACAGCTTCGCGAAGGCGATCTTCGCTTTCTTGATCTTCTGGTTGGCGAGGTCCTGCTGCGCCTTGTAGCCGAAACCCCGTTGCGTCTGGCCAGGGCGAGGGGCCGCGCGCGCGCGCGTGAGTTCCTTTTCGAGCTCCTTCGCCTTTTGCTCCCAATCGTCCCGGTCGGCGACGACCTTCTTGCCCTTCTCCCTGAGCTCGGCGTTGATCTCCTCTAAACGGCGTATCTGCTCACGCGCCGAAGCCAGCTCCTTGCGCTCGCGGCCGTCCGCCTCCGGCCTCGTCTCCGCGACCTCGTGCGCAGCGGGCGCCGCCGCCTCTGAGGGCCGGGTTGGATTCTTTTGCGCCGTCCTGACGAAATCCTCCAATTCATCGACCGTGCGGAAGTACCTGACCATATTGCGGCCTTTTTCGCGCACGCCGAACTTCTGCTTGCCGGGGACGAATTCGTAAGCATTGGGCTTCAAGGGCGCCAATATCTTCCACAATTCGAAGGGGTCTAAGGCGGCGATCAAGCGGGCGTCGGGCATGACAGTCCAATTTGCCTCGTGCTGCCGGGAGCGAGTCGGCCGAATTCGCGAGAATCATAGCAGAACGACACAATTCATTGAAGCGAGAGGCGAGCCCGGCGCATAGCGAAGGACGCTTAGGCGGCGGCTTCCGCCTTTTCCATCCAAGCGAGGATACGCTCGGCCTTTCCCTTGAGCGCGCGGCACCAGTAGGATTCGCGGATGCTTTTGTCCCGATCGGGCCCCCACCAGCGCTCGATCACGACCAGGAGCGTCCAGCCGGGCTTGCCGGCGCCGGCGGCTTGCTCCAGGCGATGGACCTCGAGCTGGAAGGAATAGCGCTCGCCCCAGAAATTATGGCGCTCCTTGGTCCAGCTCACGCCGTCGAGTTGCCAACGGTCCTTGAGCAGTCCCGGGTTGGAGGCCGCATGCAGCGCCTGCCAGCGTGCGAAGAAGGAGCGGCTGTTGAGGCTGCGCATTCCGGCTCTCGTCCTACTTGACGACGCGGACCGTGCAAGGCGCCCGGCGCGCCAGACGGTCCGTCGTGCTGCCAATCAAGGCGCTCAGGAGGAGGGCAGGAGATCATCCCGCCCGACGGAGGGCGCGAAGCAGCTCCCGCCGCGTTCCCTCGCGCGGCAGGAGTCATCAGCCCTGGCGGGCGGTTTTGGGGGACTCCATCCCCTTAGAAGCGCGAGCCTAGCGAAACGCGCGATCCGCTTCAAGCGCTGCTAAGACGGCCGGCTCGCGCGCGCTTCGCCGGCGGCGATTTGGTGCTGCTCGTGCGTCGCGCGCGCGCTGTCCTCCGCCGCCCATTTGAGGGCGACCTCGTTGATCGCGTCGAGAATGGGCGAGAGCTCGTTGCCGCGCGCGGCGAGCGAGTAGCTGACCCGAGGCGGGATGGTCGGCTCGTAGTGACGCAGAATGAGTCCAGCCGACTCGAGCCCGCGCAGGCGTTCGGTCAGCACCTTGGCGGAAACCCCCGCCACCTTGCGTTTGAGCTCGCCGAAGCGCTGCGCTCCCTCGGAACGCAGAATCCACAGGATGTAAGTGGTCCAGGGCCCCATCAAGGTGCGCAGCACGCTGTCCATCGGACAGCTGCCCACCGCGGTTTTAACGGACATCGCCATTTCTCCTTGGCGCGAGGCAAGCGGGCGAAGTGGTGAGCGGCGCCGCGCCGGCTTAAAGTGCGTTATTTAATTACATAAAATTACCTACTTTACAAATGAAATCAATTTCACGAATCATCGCAGGGGTTACTTCGTAAAGGTAATAGGAAAAAGTGAAACTTCAGCCGGCTCGCCAGCGCGGACGGTGGCTCGAGCGACGCGGAAAGCACATGGGAAACGCCGTTCTGATGGTGATCATCGGTCGCTGAGGAGGCCCGAGGATTCCAGGAGACTTCCTTCAACGCTTTTCACAGGTGAATTTTCGGGGAATTGGTGCTATAGGCCCGGGCTACCGGGATGGAGTCCCCCAATCATTGCCGTTGAGGCTGATGACTCCTGCTGCGTTGGAAAGACGCGGTGGGAGTGCTTGGCTAACCCACCGCTTGCGGTGGGTTTTTTATTGCTTCGGCGAAGGGCCTAAAGCAGTTCGCGGAGGAAGTGCTGTTAGATGCGGCTGGAGCGTGAGCCCGCGCCGCGGCCTTAAATCCGAGCGCTTTCGGGGTCGGGCATTCGAGAACATAGTCGCGAGCTGGGAGGCGGACATGAGCTGTCGGACCGTTGACCGAGCCCAAGGGCTCGAAACGGCGCTTCCTCCGGAGACGCTGTCGCCGATGTTGTGCAGTTAGAGGGCTTGAACGGTGGGCGGATCGGCTCCACGAGACACTACCGATAAGCTGCGCCCGTTGCACGGAACCGAATCCGGCTCGAGCGGCCACGGCAAGGCTTTCGGTGAAGACGATTCGCCGTTGTCCGTTAGAGATGGGCCGCGAATCGGCTTAAGCACCGTGGCCTTCCACAGCATACTATTTCCGAGGCCTCAAGACGGCACAAACAAAGAAACGCACGATGCGCCCGTCTTTTTTGTCGATCTAAATCTCGATCAGGTGATCGACGCCATCACGGCCGGCAAGGAGGAATACGACTTAAAGCCTTTCTTTTATGCGTCTTTGAACGATATCGATGCGCTCGCGTATCGCCATGAAATCATGCGGGATCTCGAAAATGACATTCTGTTTAAGCACGTAAAATCGTTTGCCCAAAGAATGCGCGCAATGCGCGAACATCTCGTCCAGGCGGACAAGCTCCGCTACAAATATCAGAAGGAAAGCTGGTTTTTGGACGCGGTGGAAATTTATTGCGACGCGGTTAATTGCCTCGCGCACGATTTGACCCTTGCAGATTTGAAGTCGCGCGGCTTCTTGGCCTTCCGCGGGTATTTGACGAGCTATGCCGAATACGGCCGTTTCACCTCGCTTCTGGCGGAAACGAGAAAGCTTAAGGCCGATCTGTCCACCGTAAAATACTGCGTACTCATAAAGGATAACGGCCTCAAGGTTCGCAAATGTGAATCAGAGATCGATTACAGCGCCGATGTCGAGAAAACGTTCGAGAAATTCAAACAGGGCGCGGTCAAAGACTACTCGGTCAAATTCCCCAACTGGCCGGAGATGAACCATATCGAAGCGAAGGCGCTGGATTTCGTAGCCCAATTATATCCGGAGATATTTTCAAGCCTCGATGATTATTGCGCAAAGAACGGCGATTATCTGGACGGGGCGATAGGCACGTTCGACAGGGAGATAGAATTCTACATCGCCTATCTGGAGCATATCGCCCTCTTCAAGAAAGGGGGATTGAATTTCTGTTATCCGCGCATCGCCCGGGCATGCAAGGAGGTCTACGACTATCAGGGTTTCGACCTGGCGCTCGCCGGCAAGCTCGTCGGCGAGCTCGCTACCGTCGTTTGCAACGACTTTCACCTCAAGGATCGGGAGCGCATCATCGTCGTCTCCGGCCCGAACCAGGGGGGTAAGACGACCTTCGCCCGCACCTTCGGCCAGCTGCATTATCTCGCGAGCCTTGGCTGTCCCGTCCCCGGTACGCGAGCGCAACTGTTCCCGTTCGACAGACTCTTCACGCATTTCGAGAAGGAAGAAGACATCAAAACTCTTCGCGGGAAACTTGAGGATGACCTCGTCAGAATTCACGACATTTTAACCCACGCCACGGCGGACAGCATTGTCATAATGAATGAAATCTTCACCTCTACGACGCTACAGGACGCGATTTTCCTGAGCAAGATGGTAATGGAGAAAATAATACAGCTGGATTTGCTGTGCGTCTGCGTAACGTTCCTGGATGAGCTGGCTTCTTTAAGCGAGAAAACCGTGAGCATGGTCAGCACGGTCGTTCCCGAAAACCCGGCACTGCGGACATTTAAGATTGTGAGAAGGCCCGCCGACGGACTTGCCTATGCGATTTCGATCGCCGAGAAGTACCGGCTCACGTACGAGTGGTTGAAGGAGCGCCTAGAATCATGAAGGCGTTCCTGATGCATAGAGATCGTGATTTCGAGCTGCAGGCGAAAGTACCTTCGAACGAGCAGGCACTGATACAGGATCTGGAATTGAACACGCTGTTCGACGCCATGGCGCTCGGCGACAAATTCTTGTTCGAGGTGGCGAGGAAGGCCATCTTGTGCAGTTCGACCGATCTGGACACCATCCTGTATCGCCAGGATATTCTCCGGGACTGCCTGAAAAATGCTTCCATTGTCAGAGACGTCTACAATATCGCCGTCGACTCTATTGAAGGCCAGAGAAGGCATTATTGGGGATTTGGCAGCCGATATCCCGGCGGGATACTGCATGGATCGATCGAGGCGTTGCAGATGTTCGTGGGCATGCTCAAGAAACTGAGAAGCCTCGCGGATCAGCACGCCGACAAATTCGAGTCGGAGGGGTTTACGATCTTTTTCGCGATGCTCAAGAAAGAGCTGGGTGATGAATATTTCGCCAGCGTGCAAAATCACCTCAGGCAACTGAAATTCCGCGACGGGGTCTTGATCAGCGCCGGATTGGGAAAGGGCAATAAAGGCAGCGATTACATCCTTCGTAAGCCCCATGGCCGCAAGCAGGGCTGGATGGAGCGGATGTTCGCGCGAAAGCCGCCGGTTTACAGCTTTTATCTTCATCCTCGCGACGAAGCCGGAGCCAGGGCCCTCTCCGAATTAAGAGACCGCGGGATCAACCTCGTCGCCAATGCGCTGGCCCAGTCGACCGATCATATTCTCAGCTTTTTCGGCATGTTGCGGACCGAACTGGCGTTTTACGTCGGTTGTTTGAACTTGCACGGGCGACTTGCCCAAAAGGGGGAGCCCGTGTGCTTTCCGCTCCCCGTGGCTCGCGAGGAACGGAGACATTCTTTTCGAGGATTATACGATGTCTGTCTGGCTTTAAGTCTGGAGCAAAGAGTTGTGGGCAACGAGGCGAGCGCGGACAACAAGGGCCTCGTGATCATCACGGGCGCCAACCAGGGGGGCAAATCGACGTTTTTGCGGAGCATCGGTCTCGCCCAATTGATGATGCAATGCGGCATGTTTGTGCCGGCTCAATCGTTCTGCGCCAACGTCTGCGACGGGCTTTTCACGCACTACAAACGGGAAGAAGACGCTACCATGGAGAGCGGGAAACTCGATGAAGAGCTCGGCAGAATGAGCGACATCGTCGACAACGTGACGCCAAATTCCATATTTCTGTTCAACGAGTCGTTTGGCGCGACAAACGAAAGAGAAGGCTCGGAGATCGCGAGGCAGATAATCTGTGCCTTATTGGAGGAACGCATCAAGATTTTCTTCGTTACGCATCTATATGAATTCGCACATGGCTTTCATGGCAGGAAAATGGAAGGCGCCATCTTCCTCAGGGCCGAGAGGAAGCCCGACGGAGAACGAACCTTCAAATTGATCGAAGGCGAGCCGTTGCAAACGAGTTACGGGGAAGATTTGTACAGCAAGATATTTGATGTCGGAGAAGACAATCGAGGGATCGAGAATCCGACGGCGCGCGTCTGAACAGCGCGGGTCGTCTCGCGCGGCACCATGACCCAGTCGAGCGCTCAGCAGGGGCGCGAAGGGCCGAGGGAGAGCGACTTGAAGACGGGCGAGCGCCTCGGTCAGCGGGTGGTGCCGCCGGCCCGGCAAGTGCGCATGAGCGTCGCCGCCGCACCCTGAGCGGCGGCAGAGGCGAAACCTGCCGCTCTGCGGAAATGTCGCGAGGGCTTTAGGCGGCCTTTGTCTCGACCCCGTGGCTCTTCAGCACCGTCGCGAGCTCGCCCGACTGAAATATGTCGCGCACGATGTCGCAGCCGCCGATGAACTCGCCCTTGACGAAAAGCTGCGGGATGGTGGGCCAGCTGCTGAATTCCTTGATGCCCTGGCGGATCTCGGGGTCCTGCAGCACGTCGATCCCCTTGAACTTGACGCCCAGGTGATTGAGCACCTGCACCACCGCCGCCGAGAAGCCACACTGGGGGAAGACGGGCGTGCCCTTCATGAAGAGCACCACCTCGTTCTCGCTGATCTCCTTGCGGATCTGCTCCGCCACTTCGTTGTCGGCCATGGTCGGGTCACCTTGCTTGTTGCTCGGGGCTTGTTGCTTGGGGCTTGTTGCCTGGAATTGTCAGTCGACGGGTGCCGAGGTCTGCAATGCGAGCGCATGGAGCTCGCTTCCCATGCGGCCGCGCAATGCCTGGTAGACGAGCTGATGCTGCTGCACCCGGGTCTTTCCCTTGAAGGCTGCGGAGACCACGTGGGCCGCGTAGTGGTCGCCGTCGCCGCGCAAATCCTCGATCGTCACCCTTGCATCGGGCAGCGCCTCCTTGATGAGACGCTCGATCTCGCTCGCCGCCATCGGCATCGTTCACGCCTCCTCGTCCGGCCCCGCATCGTGCCCGGCCATAAAGGACGGGAACCAGGATTCGTGAGCGTCCTCGAGTTCGGCCACCGATATAGGTCCGCTGCCCACGACTGTCAATTCGGAGCCGCCGGTCAGCCCGAGAAGCCTGGCCTCGACCCCGGAAGCGCCGGCGCGGGCAAGGAGCTTGTCGGGCATGCGCGTGGTGACGACATAGCGCCCCTGGTCCTCGCCGAAGAGCCAGGCGTGGAGCGGCGGGCCGCCCTCGGGCGGGGTCACGGTGCAGCCCATCTTGCCCGCCATCGCCATCTCGGCGAGGGCCACCAGAAGCCCGCCGTCGGAGAGATCGTGGCATGCGGTCACCATGCCCGATGCGATCATGGCGCGGACGAAGGCGCCGTGTCTCAACTCGGCCGAGAGATCGACGGGAGGCGGGGCTCCCTCCTCGCGGCCGAGGATGTCGCGGAGATAAATCGAGGCGCCGAGCCAGCCCGCGGTCCTGCCGATGAGCACGACCGCCTCTCCGGCCGCGGGGAAGGCGACGCGCACGGCCTTGCCGAGGTCGTGGATGAGCCCCACGCCGCCGATCACGGGCGTGGGCAGGATGGCCTCGCCGCGGGTCTCGTTGTAGAGCGACACGTTGCCCGAGACGACGGGAAAGGCGAGCGCCGAGCAGGCCGCCGCGATGCCCTCGATGCAGCCGGCGAACTGGCCCATCACTTCGGGCCGCTCCGGATTGCCGAAATTCATGTTGTCGGTCAAGGCGAGCGGCGTCGCCCCCACCGCCGTGATGTTGCGATAGGCCTCGGCCACCGCCTGGGCGCCGCCCTGGTAGGGATCGGCCAAGCAGTAGCGCGGCGTGCAGTCGGTCGTGAGCGCCAGGGCCTTCCGGGTGCCGTGCACGCGCACGAGTGCTGCGTCGCCGCCGGGCCGGATCACGGTGTCGGCCATGACGGTCGAGTCATACTGCTCCCAGATCCAGCGCCGGCTGGAGAGGTCGGGCGAGGCGAGAAGCCGCTTCAAGGCCGCGGCCGGAGCGAGCGGGGAGGGGATGCTCTCGGGCCGCAGCTCGGGTCGCGGCTTCGCCTTGACGTAAGGGCGGGAATAGACGGGCGCGCGCTTGACGAGGGGAGCAAGCGGGATGTCGCAAGCGACGGCCCCCGCCATTCTGAGCACGAGCCGTCCGCTCTCGGTCAAGCGGCCGATCACCGCGAAGTCAAGCTCCCACTTGTCGAAGACCGCGCGCGCGGCTTCCTCACGCCCCGGCTTCAGCACCAGGAGCATGCGCTCCTGGCTCTCGGAGAGCATGATCTCGTAAGGCGTCATGCCCGCCTCGCGCACCGGCACGCGGTCGAGCTCGAGCTCGATGCCCACCCCGCCCTTGGAGGCCATCTCGACCGAGGACGAGGTGAGGCCTGCGGCGCCCATGTCTTGAATGGCGACGATCGCGTCGGTCTCCATGAGCTCGAGGCAGGCCTCGAGGAGAAGCTTCTCGGTGAAGGGATCGCCAACCTGCACGGTCGGCCGCTTCTCCTCCGAGCGCTCGTCGAACTCGGCGGACGCCATGGTGGCGCCGTGGATGCCGTCGCGTCCGGTCTTGGAGCCGACGTAGACGACCGGATTGCCGACGCCGGCCGCGGCCGAATAGAAGATGCGGTCCGCGGCTGCCAACCCGACCGTCATCGCGTTGACCAGGATGTTGCCGTTATAGGCGGAATGGAAATTGCACTCCCCGCCCACGGTCGGAATGCCGACGCAATTGCCGTAGCCGCCGATGCCGGCGACGACGCCTGCTACGAGGTGGCGTGTCTTGGGGTGCTCGGGCGCGCCGAAGCGGAGCGCGTTCAGGTTGGCGATCGGCCGCGCGCCCATGGTGAAGACGTCGCGGAGGATGCCGCCCACGCCGGTCGCAGCCCCTTGATAGGGCTCGATGAAGGAAGGGTGATTGTGGCTCTCGATCTTGAAGACCACCGCCTGGCCGTCGCCGATCGAGACGACGCCGGCGTTCTCGCCTGGCCCGCAGATCACCTGCGGCCCGCTGGTCGGCAGCTTCTTGAGCCAGACCTTGGAGGATTTGTAGGAGCAGTGCTCGCTCCACATGACCGAGAAGATGCCGAGCTCGGTCAGGCTCGGCTGGCGCCCGAGGGACTCGAGCACGATCTCGTATTCCGCCTCCGTGAGCCCGTGCCGGGCGACGACCTCAGGGGTGACCTCGGGCTCGCTCCGGCCGGCACTGCCGGAGAGTGGAGCGCTCACGAGAGCGCCTCTGCGAGAGCCTCGAAAAGGGGCCTGCCGTCGGTGCCGCCAAGCGCGGGGTCGGCCAGGCGCTCGGGATGCGGCATCAGGCCGAGGATGGTCTTCTGCTCGTTGAAGATGCCCGCGATGTTGCGCGCCGCACCGTTGGGATTCGCTTCCGGCGTCACCTCGCCGGTCTCGCTGCAGTAGCGGAAGGCGATTTGGCCGCCGTCATCGAGGCGCTTGAGCGTCGCCTCATCGGCGTAATAATTGCCCTCGTGATGGGCGACCGGCATGCGCAGCGCCTGGCCCGCCTCGTACTTGTTGGTGAAGATGCTCTGGCTCGTCTCGACCCTCAAAAAGACGTCCTTGGAGACGAACTTGAGGCGGGCGTTCTGCAGGAAGGCGCCCGGCAAGAGGCCGGCCTCGGTCAAGACCTGGAAGCCGTTGCAGATGCCGAGGATCGGCGTGCCTCGGTCCGCGCGCCGGCGAACCTCGTACATGACGGGGGAGTGCGCCGCCATCGCACCCGCGCGCAGGTAATCGCCGAAGGCGAAACCGCCGGGGATGACGATGAGGTCGACCTTGGGCAGCTCGGTGCTCTTGTGCCAGACCATGACCGGGGTGATGCCCGGCGTGCGCTCGAGCGCCTCCTTGACGTCGCGATCGCAGTTCGACGCAGGAAAGACGATAACGGCGGCTTTCATGGCCATCTCACCCGGGAAACCCTCGTCACTGCGAGCCGTAGGCGAAGCAATCCAGAATCCTTGATGCGGAAGTTTTGCTGGATTGCTTCGCTGCGCTCGCAATGACGGTAGGGGGCACTACGGCACCAGCTCGATCGCGTAGTTCTCGATCACGGTGTTGGCGAGGAGCTTCTTGCACATGGCGTCGACCGCGGCCTTGGCTTTGTCGCGGTCGCCCTCGGCGAGCTCGATCTCGATGTACTTGCCCTGGCGCACGTCGCCGATGCCGGCAAAGCCGAGGGAGGCGAGCGCGTGCGCGATCGCCTTTCCCTGCGGATCGAGGACGCCGCTCTTGAGCGTGATATGGACCTTTGCCTTCACGAAATTCGCCGGTGTCTCTCCCGAGCGGCCTCTCCTCCGGCCGCGCGCTCATGAGGCGTGGCGCTCACTGCATGACGGCCGGGCCTTTGAGATCGGCGGGCCCTGCCTCGGGCATGATGCCGAGCCGCCGCGCCACCTCCTGATAGGCCTCGGCGACCTGGCCGAGATCGCGCCGGAAGCGGTCCTTGTCGAGCTTCTCGTTGGTCTTGATGTCCCAGAGGCGGCAGCTGTCGGGCGTGATCTCGTCGGCCAGCACGATGCGCATGTCGTCGCCGTTCCAGAGGCGCCCGAACTCGACCTTGAGGTCGATGAGGCGGATGCCGACGCCGAGAAAGAGACCGGAGAGAAAGTCGTTGATCCGCAGGACGAGCGACATGATCTCGTCGAGATCCTGCGGCGTCGCCCAGGCGAAGGCGGTGATGTGCTCCTCGCTCACCATGGGATTGGCGAGCTCGCCGTTCTTGTAATAATACTCGACGATCGAGCGCGGCAGCGCCGTGCCCTCGGCGATGCCGAAGCGCTCGGAGAACGAGCCGGCGGCCACGTTGCGCACCACCACCTCGAGCGGGATGATCTCGACCTCGCGCACGAGCTGCTCGCGCATGTTGAGCCGGCGCAGGAAGTGGGTCGGCACGCCGATCTCGCCGAGCCGCGTCATGAGATACTCGGAAATGCGGTTGTTGAGGACGCCCTTGCCGGTGATCACGCCGCGCTTGCGCGCGTTGAATGCGCTCGCGTCGTCCTTGAAATACTGCACGATGGTGCCCGGCTCGGGGCCCTCGTACAGCACCTTCGCCTTGCCTTCGTAAATGCGCTTGCGTCTGGACATGAATGAACTCGCTCTCGAGCGCCGGCGTGGCGCGGGCGACGCCCGGGAGCGCCCGACCCGGCCGTGGGCGGAAATCCGCCATACGCGACGCACGGCACCCTCTCACGGCCTCATATAGCAACAAGGCCCGCGCAACACAATGACAAGCGCTTGATGAACCTATCACGAATATTCAAAGAACGATCGGCAGATAGGGCGCCTCGCCCGGGCGGCCCTTGGCGAAGAGCCAACGCGGCCGAACCCCTGCCCGCTCACGCGAGGGGAGGGCTATGAGCGAGCTCGAGGAGGTGCCGAAGCCGCGCTCGGTCACCACGCACATGGCGTTTTCGTGGGCGTTTTCGTGGGCGTTCTCGTGGGCGTCCTCTTGGCCGTTCTCTTCGGCGTCCTGCCCCCGGCTCGCGAGGATCGCCTGCCAGGCCGTCCAGTCGCCACGCTCGGGGTCGGGGACGGCCGCGCGCTCGAAGCGCGGCAGGTTGGCGCGGATGCGGGCGCTCTCGCGGTCGTTGCGGTCATGCGCGGTGATCATCGAGTAGCCGGGGGCGAGGGGGAAGAGCTCGATTCGCCCGGGGCCGTCCTCGCCGAGGTTGCGCAGCCAAAAGGCCCGGCTGTTGTCGATCACCACCATGTTGAAGGTGCGGTAGGCGCGCGTGTCGAGCTCGGCCAAGGCTCGCGCCGCGAGGTCTGCGTCCGCATGGTCGAGGGCCTCGAGCACGAGCTCGCCGCGGCTGCGTCGTCCCTCGGCAGGCCCGAGCGAGCCGTGGCGGTTGAGGACGGCGGCGACGAGGCCCTCGCGGTTGATGCCGAGCCAGCTGCCGCCGGCCAGCTCGTCCAGTCCGGCCACGACTCCGGGCCGGTCCGGCCAGTGCGCGGCCGGCGGCTGCCACGACCGCGACAGCATCTCGTCCCGATTGGCGGCGATCAGCACCGGCCAGGCATGGCCGGGGCGCAGCAGCATGACGACCGTGCACATGAGGATTTCGATACCACTCGCATGAGCCCCCCGCTATAAGAGACTGATCCCGCGCGCGTTTGGCCGCGAGCGGCGAGGGGGAGCTAAAGCGCCGATGAGCCATATTTTCGACGACCGCGAGAAGCAGTTCGAGGCGAAGTACAGGCACGACGAGGAATTTCGCTTCAAGGTGATGGTGCGGCGGGACAAGCTGGTGGGCTTGTGGGCTGCAAGCAAGATGGGCCTCAAGGGCGCCGAGGCCGATGCCTACGCCAAGGCGGTCATCGAGAAGAACCTCATGAAGCACGTGGAGGAGCATCTCGTCGAGATGCTCCGCGCGGACTTCAACGAGCACGGTCTCGATGTCTCGCCCCATCGCATCCGGCGGCACCTCGAGGAGTGTCTCGAGGAGGCGCGCCAGCAGGTGATGAAGGAGACCAAATAGCCTGCGGCACGCCGGCTCAGCCCCGCCCGAAGGCGCGGCGGAAGATCTTGTCGACGTTCTTGGTGTGATAGCGTAGGTCGAAGAGCCCGGCGAGCCGCCGAGGGGGCAGATACTTGCCTACCTCGGCATCCGACTCGAGGCTCGCGAGGAAGTCGCCGTCCTCTCGAAATACCTTCATGGCGTGGCGCTGGACGAGGCGGTAGGCGTCCTCGCGGCTCATCCCGGCCTGGGTCAAGGCGAGCAGCACGCGTTGGGAATGCACGAGGCCGCCGTAGCGCTCGAGGTTGGCCCGCATGTTCTCGGGGTAGACGACGAGGCGCTCGATCAAGTCCGCCAGGCGGACCAGCGCGAAGTCGAGCGCGATCGTGGCATCGGGTGCGATCACGCGCTCGACCGCCGAGTGGGAGATGTCGCGCTCGTGCCAGAGGGCCACGTTCTCGAGCGCGGGCACCACGTAGGCGCGCACCAGGCGCGCGAGCCCGGTGAGGTTCTCCGAGAGCACGGGGTTGCGCTTGTGGGGCATGGCGGAGCTGCCCTTCTGCTGCGGCGCGAAATACTCCTCCACCTCGCGCACCTCGCTTCTCTGGAGATGGCGGATTTCGACCGCGAGCCGCTCGACGCCGCCGGCTGCAAGTGCTAAGGCCGAGAAGAAGGCCGCGTGACGGTCGCGCGGAATCACCTGGGTCGAAACCGGCTCGACCTCGAGGCCGAGCTTCTTGGCGACATAGCGCTCGACGAAAGGATCGATGTTGGCGAAGGTGCCGACCGCTCCCGAGATGGCGCAGGTCGCGATCTCGCGCCGGGCTCCCTTGAGCCGCTCGCGGTTGCGCGCGAACTCGGCGTAGTGCCCGGCGAGCTTGAGCCCGAAGGTGGTGGGCTCGGCGTGGATGCCGTGGCTGCGTCCGACGCAGAGCGTGAGCTTGTGCTCGAAGGCGCGCTTCTTGAGGGCTCTGAGCACGCGCTCGAGGTCGGCGAGGAGAATGTCGGCGGCTTCCTTGAGCTGCACGGCGAGGCAGGTGTCGAGCACGTCGGAGGAGGTCATGCCCTGGTGGACGAAGCGCGCCTCGCGGCCCACGTGCTCGGCGAGTGCGGTCAGGAAGGCGATCACGTCGTGGCGCACCTCGCGCTCGATCGCCTCGACCCGCTCGGGCCGCACCTTGCCGCGCCCGCGCCGCCAGATGGCGGCGGCGGCCTTCTTCGGGATGACGCCGAGCTCGGCCTGCGCCTGCGCGGCATGGGCCTCGATCTCGAACCAGATTCTGAGGCGGTTCTCGGGCGACCAGATCGCCGCCATCTCGGGTCGGCTGTAGCGCGGAATCATGCGGGCCTCTTGGGGCCTCTTATTGCAGATCGGCAGGGCGATGGGAAGGGCGAGGGAGCTACAGCAGTCCCATGGCCTTGAAGCTGTTATGGCCGCTCTTGGAGATGATGACGTGATCGTGCAGCGTGATGCCGAGCTTCTCGGCGGCCTCGCGCACCTCGCGCGTCATCTCGATGTCGGCGCGCGAGGGCGTGGGGTCGCCCGAGGGGTGATTGTGCACCATGAGGATGGAGGAGGCGCTGAGCTCGAGCGCGCGCTTCACCACCTCGCGCGGATAGACCGGCGTGTGATCGACGGTCCCCCTCTGCTGCACCTCGTCCGCGATCACGCCGTTCTTGCGGTCGAGGAAGAGAATGCGGAACTGCTCGATCTTGTTGTGGGCCATGGCGGCGCGGCAGTAGGCGAGGAGCTGGCGCCAGTTGCCGATCACCGGCCGCGCCATGACTTCCTCGCGCCCGAGCCTGATGCCGGCCGCCTGCACCAGCTTGAGCATGTGGATGGTGACCTCGCCCACGCCCTTGAGCTCGGCGAGCTCCTTGGCCTCGGCACCCAGCACGCCCGAAAGGCCGCCGAAACGATCGAGGAGCTTCTTGGCCAAGGGCTTCACGTCGCCGCGCGGAATCGCGAGATAGAGCAGGAGCTCGAGCAGCTCGTAGTCCGGCAGCGCATCGGCGCCCGCGAGCCCGAAGCGCTCCCTCAACCTCTGGCGGTGGCCGAGGTAGTGGGGGGTCTCGGGCTTGCTGGGCGTCTCCTTCATGGCGGGACCGCGCAGCTCTTGCGGATGGCTCAGAGGTAAGGCGGCTTGTGCCAGCCCTTGGGCGAAAGCGTGAAAATCTCGCAGCCATCGGCGGTGACGCCCACCGAGTGCTCGAACTGCGCCGAGAGCGAGCGGTCCTTGGTCACGGCGGTCCAGCCGTCGCCCAGGATCTTCACCGCGAACTTGCCTGCGTTGATCATGGGCTCGACGGTGAAGAACATGCCCTCGCGCAGCGGCACGCCCTCGCCCGGCTCGCCGAAATGGAGGATGCTCGGCGAGTCGTGAAACACGCGGCCCAGGCCGTGGCCGCAGAAGTCGCGCACGACCGAGTAGCGGTGCGCCTCGGCGAAGCTCTGGATGGCAAAGCCGATGTCGCCCGTCGTCCCCCCCGGCCGCACGGCCGCGATTCCGCGCATCATCGCCTCGTAGGTCACCTCGATGAGTCGGCGCGCCTTGAGCCTGACCTCGCCTACCTCGAACATGCGGCTGGTGTCGCCGTGCCAGCCGTCGAGAATGGTGGTCACGTCGATGTTGATGATGTCGCCTTCCACCAGGACCTTGTCCTCGGAGGGAATGCCGTGACAGACGACGTGGTTGACCGAGGTGCAGATCGAGCGCGGGAAGCCGCGGTAGTTGAGCGGGGCGGGGACGGCGCCATGGCTCACGATGAAATCGTGGCAGAGCCGGTCGAGCTCGCCCGTCGAAACCCCCGGCTTGATCGCGGGCACGATGAAATCGAGGGTCTCGGCGGCGAGCCGGCCGGCCCGTCGCATGCCCTCGAAATGGTCGGGTCCGTGAATCTTGATCCGGGTTTCCTCCGGGAGGACCCGGGCGCTGCGCTCCATCTGGCTCATCGTCTTAAGCTGCCTGTCTCAGGTACCTCTCCGCGGCCGAGCTCGAGCGGGAGCGGCCGCGTCAATTCAATGGCTTCGCGGGTCACTTTGCAAGCATAACACAGAGCCTCGACGCCACGCCTCACCGCTTCGTGAAACGCCCGCTCGAAGCCCGGATCAATGTCGGCGGCGATGCGGAAGCTCTCGCAGTCCTGCCGCTGCACCACAAAAAGCACGACCGCCCGCGCCCCGCGCCCGACCGCGGCGGCGAGTTCCCTCAAGTGCTTGGCCCCTCTCTTTGTGACCGCATCGGGAAACTCGGCCGGCCCGCCCGACGCGCGAGGGTCGCGCTTCAGATGGACGTTCTTGACCTCGACGTAGCAAATAGGTCGTCCCGGCCCCTCGAGCAACAGGTCGATGCGCGAGCTCTCGCCGTAGCGCACCTCACGCCGGATGGAGGCATAGCCGGCAAGCTCGGGGAGCCGCTCGGCCAAGAGCGCCTCCTCGACGAGACGGTTGGGATGGCTGGTGTTGACGCCGACGAGTCCGCCCGCGGTGCGGATCAGCTCGAGCGTCAAGGGGAGCTTGCGCCCCGCATTCGGTGAGCGCGAGAGCCAGACCTCCGAGCCCGGCCTGTCGAGGCCGATCATGCCTCCGGGATTCGGGCAGTGCACCGTGGCGACGCTGCCGTCGGCGAGCTCGACGTCGGCCAGGAAGCGCTTATAGCGCCTGACCAGCTGGCCGCGCAAAAGGGGCTCCGCAAAACGCATGCCCGACCTTAACCGCGCATGCCGGGCGCTTCAACGTTCCCCCGCCCGCGCCCGCGCGCCCGCAGCACTCCCGCCCGCGGTAAATTCGTGTGCCGTGGCGCTGGCAAACCAGCTACGCATTTTGTCCTTGCAACGCACTATAATGATGGGTCCACGCGGCCGAGCGCAGTGTCGACGCGAGGCCGCGCACCATGGCGGGGGCGGCGCCGAGGCGATGCTTTTTCCATTGCGAGCCCCGCCATTAGAGGTCACATGAGAAAGGCCCCCAGCGAAGCGCCCAAGCGTGTCACGGCGGCAGTTCTCGTCATCGGCAACGAGATCCTCTCGGGCCGCACCAAGGATGCGAACCTCCCCTATCTCGCGATCGAACTCAACAAGCTCGGCGTGCGTCTCCTCGAGGCGCGCGTGGTTCCCGACGTGGAGGAACGCATCATTGCGGCCCTCAACGCGCTCCGCGCCGAGTACGACTACGTCTTCACCACCGGCGGCATCGGCCCCACCCACGACGACATCACGGCCGAATGCGTCGCCAAGGCCTTCGGCGTGCCGCTGCGGCGTCATCCGGAGGCGGTCAAGATGCTGGCGCGCCGCTTCGCGAATCCGGCCGATTTGAACGAGGCGCGCCTCAGGATGGCGAACGTCCCCGAAGGGGGCGTGCTCATCGACAATCCAGTGAGCGGCGCCCCGGGCTTCCAGATCGGCAATGTCTTCGTCATGGCTGGGGTGCCCGCCATCATGCAGGCCATGTTCCACGGCCTGCGTCACCGCATCGTCGGCGGCGAGCCCCTCTGCGCGCGCACGCTCGCGACCAACCTGCCGGAAGGCAAGATCGCCGAAGGGCTGGGCGCCTTGCAGGCGCGTCACCCCGAGGTCGAGATCGGCAGCTATCCCTTCTATCGCCAGGGCCGCTTCGGCGTGAGCCTCGTCATCCGCGCGACCGATGAGCGCGCGATCGAGCGCACGGCGAACGAGCTCAGGCAGATCCTCATCGCACTCGGCGGCGAAATCCTCGACGACGCAAGCGGCTGAGCCGCGTCAGAGCCGATGCGCGCGCTCAAGGCCGTCTTCGGCGCTCGGCCTCGCGAGGCGTCTCTTTGGGCCACAGGCGGCCGACGAGCTTCGCCGCCGCAATGCCGAGAATCCAGCCGGCAAGCGGCACGGTGAAGATCAGCTTGAAGAGCGGGTGATTCGCGTCCTCATGGGTGATCGTGAGGATCACCCCCATCCAGAGCGCGGTCGCCGCATAGCCGATGGGGATAATGATGCGACGTTTTAACCAGGAAGGCCGTGAAAACCTTGCAAACATGGCACTTCGTTGCTATGTAGGAGTGGGGAAAGCGTGTGTGGAGGGCAACGGGCATGGCCTATCTGGAACGTCGCCGACGCCGCTGGCTCGCACTCCATGACATCCCGGCCGACGTGCAAGCGCTACTTGGCAAGCGCCGCTTCGTCAAGAGCCTCGAAACGGAAGACAAGGGCGTGGCCAAAAGGCGCGCGGCCGTGCTCGAAGCGTCTTGGCTTTCACAGATCGACCACGCGCGGGAACGTAGCAACCCCGAGAGCGATGCAGCGTTCTACCGCCGCGCATTGAGAGAAGCGCCCACGGAAGCCGAGCGGCAACGCATCCTCGCCTCTGTCGAGAACAAATCGGAAAGCCTGATATTCGACGCCTACTCGAAAGCGGGCAAGCTGCTTGAATGGCCCGGCGAGCCTGAGACTAGTAGCGAGCCCGAGATCAAGACCGCCGTGCGCTTCCGCGATCTCGCGACGGGCAAGCTTGTCCCGTTCACTGAACACCTAGGCGAGTACCTCGCCGGGCTGCGCATCGAGGACAAAGACAAGGACATGAGGCGCGCGATCATCGCGAGGTTTGCCGAGACGTTCCCCTACATTGCCGACGTGCAACGCAAAGCCGTGCAGAAGTGGATCAATCAGCAAGCGGCGGGCGGCAAGGCCGCAGGAACGATCCGCCGCGCTCTATCCGCATTGCGGGGCTACTGGCGCTACCTTGGCTCTAAGGAGGAAGTGTCGGACGACAACGAGCCGTTTGACCGCTTGATGATTGCACAGAACAGCAAGGAAGCCATGCAAGCCCGGCGCCAGCACTTCGAGCCGGCCGACGTTCTCAAGCTGCTAGGTGAGGCTCGCAAGGGCGGGGATGCGGCGCTCGCCGACTTAATCGAGATCGCGGCTTATACCGGGGCTCGCGTTGAGGAAATCACGAGCCTCAAGGTGGCCAAGGTAAAGGCCGGCTATATCGAGATCGGCGAGGCCAAGACGGCCGCAGGATGGCGTCAAGTGCCCATCCACTCGAAACTGGCGCCGACGATCAAGCGCCTCGCAACGGCGAGCACGGATGGCTTTATGATCTCGGGCCTTGGCCGCGACAAGTACGGCGACCGTCGCGGCGCTATCAGCAAGAGGTTTAGCCGTCTCAAGACGGCGCTCGGCTTTGGCCCCGATCTCGTATTCCATTCAATCCGCAAGACGGTAGCGACCATGCTTGAGAATGCGGGCGTAGCTGAGAACGTCGCAGCCGACATACTTGGCCACGAGAAACCCCGGATCACCTATGGCTTGTACAGCGGCGGCGCATCGCTCGCACAGAAACTTGAAGCAATCGAGAAGCTGAATTATTCGAGCTGAGCGGTTGCGTCCTTTCATGGTAACATGAGCGCTTCCACGGGCGGGGGGCGCGCCATGGCCAACAGGCCTATCTCGAACGAGCTACGCGAGGCTTTCGACGTTGCGATATTGCTGCTCAACGATTTGGAAAAGGGTGGCGAGGAAGACCGGGTTAGTTATGAGGGATGGGACCGCTCGATATGTGATATCTGCACGCTTGTAAAACCCTACAATGACAGGATGCCTGACGAGACTTACAAGCGACTGGAAGAAGTAGCTAGTAACATACTTGGCGAACTATGGAATTTCTTGTCTAACGAGAAGGGGCCAGAAAGGCCGAAGGTTCCGGAAAGGCCGAAGGATCATTCCTACAGAAGCGGCGCGGAACACCTTGAGGCCCTCTACGAAGCCCGAAAAAGACTAAACGAGGTTAAACAGCAAAATCGGGCCAAGTGATAAGCGCTTGGCGTGGCCCGTGGTGAGCGTTGAGCCCATCCGCCGTAGTTGGACCAGGAGATTTTAGAAGCGCTGCATGCCCTCCTACAGTGGGGCCGCAATCCACCGCAAGCGGCACCCCGATAATGTCACGGCTGGGCGGCCCTCGCTGCATCGGCAAGCGCATTTCTTTCGGCGGTCCAATCTGTGTCACAAAGCGCGTGAACTTCAGCTTCGTCGAGGATTTTTAGGAGCGAAGCGTTACGTTCGGCCAAACGATACGTTCGGCCATCATTCGCGACAACAGGTCTACCCGACCAATCCCGAGCAGGAAAAGCGCTCGCAGGCGCGTTCAAACTGTAAAGGTCTACTGTACGGCTTTTACAGTGCGTGTCGATTAAAATCTCAGTTGGGCTTTCCTCATAATTCAGCGTAAAGAGAACGAAGAGGTGCTCGTCCACTAGAAAAGGTATGGCGTAATTCCGTTGAATAGTAGGGGGCCAAAACCATGTAAGTGGCGAATCGAAGTCCCAAGTTTTGAAGGACTTTATGAGCCGCGCGCCCGGTATTTCCTTCTCTGTTTGAGACGTTACCCTGTCGAAATGATACTTGGGTAGTTCATCGCAATAGTCGAGGCCGAGCGCGACCACGATCACCAGTGAGCAGCCGCCTATAATCTTGAAAGCTGTCCATAGTCTGGCGAGGATCATGCACGCGCCTCCTCCCTCTCGGATCATACCTGAGAATGGACGCACCGGCTGTAAGTATGAGGCGCGCGCTGAGCCCGGCCACCATAGCGGAAACCGGGGGATATTAGAAGCGCTGCACGGCCCTCCCCTAGTGGGCCGCAGTAGCGCTCTAATTTGAACTTATCAGGTCGTCGGGTTCGGAACAAAAGCCAAGCGAAAATCGCGATACTTCTTCCGCAACGCCATGCGCACCACAATGAGTTGCCACCCCATGCCGATAACGAAAAGGGCGGCAGCGACAAGCAGCGGCGGAAGGGTGGTGAGTCGGAGTATGGCCCCCAAAATGCCGGAAATTAGCCCACCGCCCAATGCGCCGCGCCATATCCAAAGCCAGAAGAAAGATGCGACACGGGGCCAAGTGATTTCTAGTTCCTGCATATTCCCCTCCCCAGAAAATTAGTCGGACGCTCACTCTGCAAGTTCCTCAGGTGTCGCGCGGTGGAAACCCCTGCGCACGGCAGCCAAGCCATCCCAACGCATTCCGAGCACTTCGGCTGCTTGCCGCCACCGGCCTGGAGCCTGGCCGCACCGTCAATCTCTCGGCATGGAACGGATGCTGAGCGAGTGCCCGCCGCGCCGGTCGCATTCCTTGCACCGTAGCTTAGCCTCAAGGTCCACTACACGCGCATGGAGCGGCCGGCCGCGTTTGAGCACGTCATGGCGAATGACGGCGGTGCGGTTGCACTGCCAGCACACGGCCTCGATGATATGCCACTGCCGCAAGTCCTCAAGGCGGAATGCATAGCGCGGCGGCTGTCCTTCGGCTCGCATGGGCAGAATTACATGTTGCCATTTTGTTCTAGTTTACCTATAATACCTTCCGAGGTGCGGCCGTCAAGCCCAAGGGCGGCGCGCCTAGCGAGTTGGTATTGACATCGGCCCGTGCACGTATCATCTTGTCACTGTCGGCGACGGATCGACTGAGGGTGGCATCCAGAGTTTCTAGGAGGGATTGCTGTCCGAGAGCGCCGACCCGTCAGGGGTTTCCCCTGATCACTTGCTTATGGCGGTGGGCCTTCTAGGGTTTGGGCTAGTCGAGGAAATTTCTACTGGGGCGGCTTAACGGCCGCCCCTTACTTTTTTGGCATTCAAAAGCGTATGCCTTTGGCAATGCGCTCGGCTGCCTTTCCAAATGGGAAGTTACACTTCGTTGGAACGGGTGCTTTCTTCTGGTAAGCACTTTCGACAAAGAGGTCCAGGTGATGCGGGTCTGTCCCTCGATTTTCAGTGTCCCGCTCAAGGTGGAAAAAGACGCGGTATTTGTGCCCCACATCCAAGGGTGGGTCCATTTGCCGGCGGTAAATCGTCCAGTTATTTTTCACGAAGGTAAGGCTTACAGGCGTTGTCGGTTTTGTAAAAAATTCGTTGATGATGCCTGGCAAGCTACGGGAATGACCATGGCGAATGGGGCAAAACAAGCGATCACTATTCCCCACTCGAAAGACGTAGCATCCTGGGGCATGGGGAGGATTGGCGTCCTCAGTGTAGCAATGTGGGCCATAGCGGACACGCACAGAGAATGTGAGGCGCTGCCCGTCCTCGCCAATCCACTCAAATGTCCCGAAGTGTTGGTCGAGATGGCCAAACGTGTACTCAGTGTCAAGATGGACTATAGAAACCGGGTGCATCGTGCACGCGAATTTTTTTGCAGGGCCAATCACTCTACAGCATTTTTATCCTCGAGAGGCATGTTTCGAGATTTTGAGCCTCGTGCGAGCCCGCCTGATAGCCAGCGAGGTTATCCGCGCTACCTAGGATCAGGGGAATTTTGGAAGCATGGGCGAGCGCCCAAAAGTTACCAACCTGCTTTTGGGAGGCGTATGATGCTCTCCGCAGTCCGTCCCCGGCGCGATCTCACAATGCCAGCGCTACGGCCAAGAGAGCGAGTAGCGCGAGCATCGCGATCAATCGTGGATCAACGCGCGGCACGTCACGCCCCTTTACTCCACTCGGTGAGCGTCGCCCCATGATTGGCAAGGGTAAGCCCATGAAGAGGAGGGCCGTGCAGTACCTAATCGCAAGCGTTGCCGTCCTGGCGCTCGTGGCATATGCGCTCGACCATGGCATTTTTATCGGCTCGACAGAGCAGAACGTAAACCAACCGCCCGCTTACCTCGTCTACAAGACTTGCAGGTACCTCTTTATTACGGGCATCGCGGATAAGCCGGCGCTTGGCGGGGACGGCGCGGGTTATGTATGGCGGGGGCACGAAGCGGAGCTTTACTGCCGGGTGCTCGCTGAGTAGATCACGCGGCACCGCAGAAGTTTTCTGCCGCAGCCGACGCGACGCGCTCATTCGTGCAACCCCGATTGAACTGGCCGGGGCTCCCGTGTCTCCTCATGGCACCAACCGAAGGGACCTGATAGCGGAAGTCCCGGCCTTTATCGCGTCAAGCCGTTTTCGTGTGCGAGCCATCCCGCCAAAATCTTAAAACAGGAATATGCCGCACCTACTTGACCTTGACGCAATTCAATCTCTCCCCGCCGTTCTCCCGTGCGGCGAAGTGTTATACCAGCCGAGCGGAGAGGCCAACTCGGGAAGTTGCATGGCGTCGAGCGTCGGTTTGATCGTGCTGCCATCCCATCCTTCGACCCGGCCGCGCATCGTCGCTGGCGGGAGAGTGCGTTTCACTCTGTTCCATGACTGCCAACAAAGCCGCCGCAACATCTCACGCGGCACAAAACCGTTCCAATCAATCTTCGGCTCTTGCTGATTGTCCGGAGCGTCCAATCGCTGTCTTTCCGTCATGGCGCATTCTCCTCATGGCAGGCAATCAAGAGATCGAAAAGGGACAGCTTGGCCGCATCGGCGAGGGTGATGTTATATTTGAGCCGCGCGCGTGCATCCCGGCGCGCAACGGGCTCGCGCACCATGCACGCGGCCAACATCGCATGTAGCTCGTGAAGGGCCGCACGCTCAGCCGGGGAAATGTCAAGCTGTCCTGTCATGGCGCTTCCTTATCCAAAAACGATCATCGCCAAAGCGAAAACCAAGAGCACGAGTGCGGCGAGTAAGCTACAGTCGAAATGATGGAACATAGACCTTCTCAATGACTTTCGAGCGCCCCAATGTGACACGCTTAATCCGGCGCTTTCGTGCAACGCCTAATCTCGCTTGTCGCTCAACAGCCCCAATAGTTCGCAACATTTCCCGCCGGCTCATGCTCATGTCATTCCTCGCGCCCACGTGCCCAGCGGCCCATATGCGCGCCTTGATTGGCGAGCTGTGCTCGAATGTACCAATGGTTCAAGACACCGCTCTGACGGAGCTTTGCGACAAACTTTTCATCCGCGAAGGACAGCGCAAGCTCAACATCTTCGTTAGCTTGCTTAACATTTGCCGCGCCGAAGTGACTATTGAATTTCGCCTTTTGTTGAAGCTCCCATTCGGCGCGAACGGCCGGAGTACGTGGATCAAAGCTATCAAGCTCACGCGCGGTTTCCATTATCTGAGAGATAAGACTGGTGCCAATTTCCGGCGACAGATTGAGATCGCTTGCGAAGCCGCGAGCTTCCGCGCTGAAAGCCGCAACCTGAGCCGTGCTCGCGTTAGGAGCAAGCCGGCTATCGACGTGGTAAGCATCGGGCGAGACGCCATCCTCGGTAAGGCCAAACTTCGCGTCGTAAGCCTTCTGCTCAGGTGTCCTTTCGTCGGGCTCGATTTCGTAACCGGAGCGCTTGAGCGCAGCTTCCACCTGGGCGGGGTCAGCGCCCTGCCGAACGAGATTGGCCGCGAACTTTTTGGCCTTGTCCTCGCTGAGTAGCGGGAGAACCCGGCTTGCTTCGTTCGTTTGAAACAACGCGCCCCTCGCACCGGGCGCATCCGTGGTGCTAACTGGCGCGGCCAAGCCGTGTTTCTCTTTGACCGCCTGCATACGCTGGTCCCATTTAGTGCCGTCCCCGCCCATGCAGACAAAGGCCGCACGCGCTACGGCTTCGTGATCCTCGCCGGTCGGCGGCTTGATACCGTCAACGGGTCGAATGTCATTCTCAGCCATAGCCGTTACTCCTTAGCCTGCTCAGGTTCCGAAACGACCGACGCATCCCCGCGACCCTTGCCGGTCAAGCAACGCAAAGCGAACGCATTGGCCTCGTCGCAAAGGATGGTAATAGGCTTCTCCGCACGCGGGTTGCCTTGAAAGTTAATAGAACTTTCGTGGCCGCCGGGGAAACGCCGCATTTGGTTCACGATATTGCCCTTGTACTCGACGCCACCAATTCGGTGCATTTCGACTTTGAGCGCGCGCTCAACTTCGCTTTGCGCGAACAAGGCACCGCCGGCCGGTTTTGGAATATTCGCCGGCCAAAGAGGGCCGACGGTTTCGTTCACGTCGAGAATGCCATGCCAAGCTTCCGCGGCAACCGTGATGGCACCGGAGAGCTTCTCGTACAGCTCGCGACGCTTGGCCAAGTGCGCTTTAATGGCGCGGACTTTTCCCTCATGTATCTTCGCTTGGGCTTGAACAGCCGCATCAGATTCGTTCTGCCGAGCCTGGAGCGCAGCCGCCTCAAGCGTGCGCTGTCGCTCAAACGCGCTCGCAAGAGCCTCACGGACTTTCCTTAGCGCAGCGTCGGCGCCCGTAACGCCGCTGACCGCAAAGAAGGACTGTTGACGCTCCTCTTGCTGCAATCGCTCGATTTCCGCGGCGACAAGCGTTAGCTCCTCAGCGATGGCCCTCGCCGTAGGCGCGGCGCCTTTCGGCAGTACCTTGGAAAGAAACGACATGGCTCAATCTCCTACGCTAGAGGGAAGGGAACCTCGCCGACACTGTGGAGGGCAACCCCAATGCCGGCGAGGGGCTCGCACTGCAACTGCGGGGAGGAAGTCGCCGCAAGAGCGCGTGCGGGCATTGCTCACAACAGCCTCTCGAAATCAGTGACCATCCGCTTGCGATGGGCCAGCGCTTCATCGGGGCTCAGTCCGATCAACTGTTGACGGGCCAGCAAGATCATGAGATCGCCGCCTATGATCGAACGGTCTTGCATGTTCCGCTCGGCCAGAAGGTCAAGGACATGGGCGGTGAACTCGGCACGCGGACAACGCACAAGATCAATCTCGGTCATTGGTCAAGTCCTCCTGCAATACTCTTGGGCCAAATAGATCGTCAGACTACGCGCCAAATAGCACGGGTCATCGCTTCCCGAAATCAACCGGCCGATTGCCGCGAGCCGGGTATCCGTATCGCCCGGCAGATAATCGAGTGCGCCGTCCTCAGCGTCATCGAGCGCAGCCGCGTCTCTCGGGCTCATTGGGGCGGACCTTTCGTCTCTTCGCCGCGCGCCGGGCCTTCGCAGCCTGCAACACGGTCATGGTCCCTCCCAATGTCAGATTCCTCCCCAACACACGCTCTAGCTCGCTCCGCTTCACTCTGACGGCGCCCGGAAAGTCCAGCGTCCCGAGATACCCGCGCGCAATCCAGGCGTAAGCCGTGACCCGGCTCACCCCGGCGAGGGCAGCGACTTCGGCAACCGAAAAC
>JBKQRV010000164.1:0-7815 GCA_052143835.1 Alphaproteobacteria bacterium | reverse complement strand
CTATCACGGCCGCCTCGATTTCAAATATGACGAGGACGGCTACTTCGTCCGCGTTCATTGGGAACGAGAGAAGTGAAAGCCGTCGCTGCTTGATACCGCGGCCGGCAAGGCTCGATCCCCGGCCGGGTGCCGACCGCCCCTGCTTCAAGCTGGTGTCCTGGTCCCGAAATTCACTACATCAGGAAAACGCTCGTCATTGCGAGGCGCCCGAAGGGCGCCGAAGCAATCCAGCCCCGGCGTACGCCGGGGTTCGCACCGGCTGCTGGATTGCTTCGCTGCGCTCGCAATGACGATTATTTCCGGGTGAGACCAACATCCGAACCGCGACACTCGGGCGGCGTCCAAGAGGGGCCGACCGCAAGGTGCGATCCGCCCCCGAAGCGTGCCATAGTGGAAGGGTTGCAAAGCGGAGTCACCGGGCGCAAGGCATGGCCAAGGATCGCACCTACGTCCACATAGCGTCTTACTACGATCTCTTGGACCTCCCCTTCGAGTACGGCCGCTATCGGCCGATCCGGCGCGCGCTTTTCGCCGGCGTGGGAGGTCACGTCCTCGATGCGGGCGTGGGGACCGGGCGCAACATGCCGTTCTATCCGAAGGCGGCCAAGGTCGTCGGCGTCGACCTCAGCGCGCGCATGCTGGCCAAAGCCGAGAAGCGCAAGGCGAGGCTGGGGAGCGACGTCGAGTTGCGTCAGATGGACGTGAAGACGACCGATTTTCCCGCTTCCCATTTCGATTATGCGATCGCCACCTTCCTTTTCTGCGTGCTCGAGGACAAGGACCAGCTCCCCGCCTTGCGCGAGCTGGGGCGGATATGCAAGCCCGAGGGCGAGATCCGCCTCGTCGAGTACAGCTACTCGCGCAGCCCGCTGCGGCGTTTCGTGATGCGCCTGTGGGCGCCGTGGGTGCGCTTGCTCTACGGGGCTGCCTTCGACCGCGATACCTTGCGCTTCGTGGACGACGCCGACCTCAGGCTCGTGGAAGAGCGTTTCCTCTTCAAAGACATCATCAAGCTGATCGTCTTGCGCCCCCGCTGAGGCGGCGCGCGGGTCGAGCGCGCGACGCTCCGCTCAGCCGGCCTGTCGCGCGCGTGCGGGGAAGATCGCGCCCAGGCGCTCGACCCAAGAGCGATGTCGCTCTTGGTCGAGCACGGCGGTAGCTCCGCCGACGCCCAAATAGCGCTCGGCGACCTCGGCACGGCCGAGCAGATCGCGCCCCTGCCCTTCAAGCGCGATGCGGCCGTTCTCGATGACGTAGCCCCGGTTGGCGATGGCCAGGCTCATGCGCGCGTTCTGCTCCGAAAGAAGGATGGATATGCCGCCTTCGCGGAGCTGGGCCACCAGCTTGAACATTTGCGAGACGAGCCGCGGCCCCAGCCCGAGCGACGGCTCGTCCAGGAGGAGGAGGCGGGGCCCGGCCATGAGGCCGCGCGCGAGCGCCAGCATCTGTTGCTGCCCGCCCGAGAGATGGCCGACCGGGTCGTGGAGGCGCTCGCGCAATACCGGAAAGCGCTCGCACACCGCATCGAGACGTGCTGCGAGACCGGCTTCCCCGAGCGTCCGGCGCACCGTGAAGGCGCCGAGCCTCAAGTTGTCGAGCACGCTGAGGCCCACGAAGATCTGCCGGCCTTCCGGCACGTGCACGATGCCGAGCCGGACCCGCGCACGCGGGGAGAGCTGGTCGATTCTGGCGCCCTCGAACAAGATCTCGCCGGATCGCGCCGGCAAGAGACCGGATATCGACTTGAGCAGCGTCGATTTGCCGGCGCCGTTGGCGCCGACCAGCGTCACGATCTCGCCGGCACCGACCGTGAGGTCGACCCCCTCGAGCGCGGTCGAGCGTCCGTAGCCGGCGACGAGCGCACGCACCTCAAGCATTCTCCACCCCCTCGGCCTGGCCGATATAGGCCTCGATGACACGGGCGTCGGCCTGGACCTCGCGCGGGGCGCCGCTCGCAATGACGCGTCCCGCATCCAGCACGATGACCTGGTCGGCGATTCCCATGACCAGGTTCATGTTGTGCTCGACCACCACGAGCGTGACTCCGCTGTCGCGGATGGCGCGAAGCAACGAGGCCAGCTCGCCCGTCTCGCTGTCGTTGAGCCCGGCCGCGGGCTCGTCGAGCAGGAGAACGCGCGGCTCGGCCATGAGTGCGCGGATGACCTCCAAGAGCTTCTGAGCACCCATCGGCAGGTCGATGGCCGACGCATCGCGATACTCGGCGAGGCCGGCAAGATCGAGGAGGGCGAAAGCGCGCTCGGTGAGCAGGCGCTCTTCCCGTCTCGCGCGCGGGAGCCGGAGCATCTCTTCGAGCGCATGGGCGCGCCCGTTGCGATAGGCGCCGACGAGCGCGTTCTCGAGCGTCGTCATGCTCGGAAAGACGCGCGCGGCCTGGAAAGTGCGGATCAGCCCAAGGGCCGCGATCTCGCCCGGCGACAGCCCGCCGAGCGAGGCGCCGAAAAACCTCGTCTCGCCGCTGTCCGGACGAAACAAGTTGGTGATCAAATTGAAGAGCGTGGTCTTTCCGGCGCCATTGGGCCCGATCAGCGCGGTCAGGCTGCCGTCGGGCACGGTGAACGACGCCTCCTCGACGGCGCGCACGCCGCGGAAGGATTTCGACAGGGAGACGGCAGCGAGCGCAGGCGGGCCCATCAGCCTTGCCTCCTCTTGGCGAAGCCGGCGACGAGCTGGCTCGAGGCGTTGCCTCGCTCGCGCCGCGCGAGCCAGGACACGGCGGCGCCGAACATGCCCTCGGGCAGATAGAGAAAGGCGAGCGCCATGAGCAGGCCCTGGGCGAAGGTCATGTAGGCGGCGAGCGGCTGGAAAAGGCTCGGCAGCAGGGTCAGCAGCGCCACGCCGAGCCACGATCCCACGAGCGTGCCCTCGCCGCCGATGACGAGCATGGCGATCATCTCGAACGAGCGCGAGGTGCCCACCATCTCCGGCGAGAGGAAGTGGAACTGGAAGGCGTAAAGGCTGCCGGCGAGCGAGCCGAGGGCCGCACTGATCGCGAAAGCCGCCATCTTGTGCCGCGCCACGTTGATGCCAAGCGCCGCCGCCGCGGTCTGATCGGTGCGCACTGCCTTGAGCGCGCGACCGAAGGCCGAATGCATCCCTCCCGCCAGTGCCAACGTGAGCACGGCGGCCAGTCCCATGACGAGGTAGTACATGGCGAACGGCGAGTCGAAGGAGAGGGGCCCTATCGAAAACGAGGGGATGCCGACGAGCCCGGACGGCCCGCCCGTGAGACCGAAGAGGCCGACCGTGAGGGAATCGACGAGCAGCCCGAAGGCCAAGGTGGCGAGCGCAAGGTAGAGCCCGCGCAAGCGCATGGTGGCGAGCGAGAGCAGCAAGGCGCAGGCGACCGAGAGCACCATGGCCACGAGCGTGCTGATGAAGGGCGGCCAGCCGTAGTTGGTCGCGAGAATCGCCGCCGCATATCCGCCGATCGCCATGAAGCCGGCTTGTCCCAAGCTGACCTGGCCGGCGTAGCCCATCAGCACGTCGAGGCCGAGCACCGCAATGAAGAGAATGCCGGTAATGATGAAGGATGCGAGCAGGCCGCTCGGGCCGAGCGCCCAGGGAAGCAGCGCGAAGAACGCGAGGGAGAGGACGGCGAGGACTGCCGCCTCGCGGCCCCCGAGCCGCACCAGCTTATGGTAGACGCGCTGCTCCTGGCGCGTGTCCTGGCGCGGCTGCAATCCGGCGCCGAAAAGCCCTTGCGGGCGGAGGATCATGACGAAGATCAGGAGCGCGAGCGAGAGCCCGTTGGCGAAGAGCGAGGAGACATAGCCGGCGGCGAGCTGCTCGGCGACGCCGAGGAAGAGCCCGCCCACGATCGCGCCCAGGAAGGAGCCCATGCCGCCGATCGCCATGGCGATGAAACCCGAGATGGTGAAGATGCGGCCCGTGTCGAACTCGAACGAGATGATCGGCCCGACGACGACGCCGCTGATCGCGCCGATCATGGCCGCGAGCGCGAAGCTCGCGAGGCTCGAGCGGGCCACGTCGATGCCCATGAGGCGCGCGGCCATGGGGTTTTCCGCGCAGGCGCGCAACGCCTTGCCGGCCGTCGTGCGGGTCAATCCGTACCAGGTTGCGAGCGCGATCAGCGCCGATGCGCCCGCGATCCAGAACCCTTGCGGCGGCACCGGGATGCCGAAGAGGGCGACCGGCCGCTCTCCCGAGAAAGGAGGGGCGGCATAGGGCTGGCTGCCCCAAACCAGGAGTGCGATCCCCTCGATGAGGGTGAGGAGGGCCGCGGTCAGCATGAGCATGCTGCTGTTGGGAAGCCGGCTGAGCGCGGGAACGAAGGTCGCCGCCCCGAGCGCTGCGCCGAAAGCGGCCGTGCCGGCGACCGCGGCAAGGGCCGCGAGCGGCGCAGGCCAGCCCAGCGTTTGTTGGAAGCTGTACATGGTGAGCGCGCCGAGCGCGCAGAAGGCGCCTTGGGCGAGGTTGACGATCCCGGTCACCCGGTAGACCAGCGAGAAGCCGAGCGCGACGGCGGCGAACACCATCCCTTGGAGCAGCCCGCCGATGACGATCTGGGCGAGCTCGGTCACGCCCGTCGACCTCGCTCCTAATGCGCGAGCGGGATCCCCGTCGGCTGGCTCATGACCTCCCACGCATCTTTCGCGGCACTCCAGCGCGTGACGACCGCGTTGTGCTCGTCGAGGCCGCGCTGGGGGTTGCGCTCGAAGTCGTAGATGCCGTCGATGCCGGGATAATTCTTGAGATGTGCTATGTAGTCGCGCACCTCTTGAGCCGTCGCCTGGGGGCCGAGAGCGCGGAGCGCGTCGACGAGGACCATGACCGGACCCCAGGCGAGCGACGCCGCGACGTCGGGCTTTGCGTTTGCGGCTTTGTAGTCGTCGTAGAATTCCCGCTGCGCTTTCTCGACCCCGGGCTCGAACTTGAGGCTTCCCGCGTGCTCCGGCCACTCTGCGGATGGAATATAGAGCTCCTTGGGGAGGAAGCTCGCGTACTCGGTCATCTGGGCGTAGGTCATGTTGCCGTCGGTGGTCGCAACCGGAACCTCGAGTCCCGCCTGCACGATTCCCTTGAAGATCGTCGCGATGGGAGCGCCGGTCGTCCAGGCGATCAGCGCCTGCGGATTGGCCGCCTTGAGGTGCTCGATTTGGGCGGCGACGCTCACGTCGGTCGGGTTGAAGTGCGCGCGCGCGACCATCTCCACGCTCTTGTTCTCGGGCCGCGCCAGCACCTCGTCAACGCCGCGCTCGGCGTCCTGTCCCGTCGCATCCGTGCTCGTGATCAGCGAAAGCCGGGTCCAGCCCTTGAGCCGGAAATAACGGATGACCGCCGCCGCCAGGTCGTACGTCGACACGCTCGAGGTGAATACGTAGCTCCCCGCGGGCGGGTGAATGCCCGGCGAAAGACAGTACATGACCGGCCCGTTGCTCATGAGCGGGACCATGGCATTGCACATCGCCACGATGCTCGAGCCGATGAGCACCGTCGGGTGCTCGGCCAGCACCTGGTTTGCGAGCTGCACCGAGGTTTGCGGATTCGATTGATCGTCGTGGAACACGAAGTGCACCGGCCGGCCGTGGATGCCGCCCGACTTGTTGAAAATCGGCTCGGCGATCTCGAGCGCCTTCCGCTCGGCCTGGCCGAGGAACGAGGCCCGCCCGCTCAGCGGCATGATCACGTGAATGGCGTAAGGCTCGGCGGCGGCGGCATGCCGTGCCGGCCACGCCACGGCTACGGCGGAGCAGAGCAGCGACAGCAAAAGCGTCCAATCGCGAATGCCGTTGAGACGCATTTTTTCCTCCCTGTTCGTCTCCGCGAGGGCCGGTGCAGCCGGCCGCTTCGATCGTTGACACGTGCCGAATCTACTGCCAATATTACTTCGAATTCTATCTAAATGTAACGCCATTTTGGTGCGATCGGAGTGCGGGCGCGCGCAGCGCCCGAGGTCGAGCGGCCGACCCCTCGGACCGAGATTCGCCGGAGCATGCCCCACGCACCTCCCTCACCGCATAGCGGAGGAACCCAACCATGAACGTGATGAGAAACAAGGCCGATAGGCCCTCGGCCGAAGAGGTGCGCGATCTGCGTCTGACGCTGGAATGGCTCAAGTCGGAGGGCGACCTCATCGAGACGGACAAGGTGGTCGATCCCGATCTCGAAGTCACCGGGCTGCAGAAGCACATGGACGGCGGCTGCCCGGTGCTCTTCAACAATGTCAAGGGCAAGCCCCACCATCGCGTCGTCACCAATCTGTTCGGCGACATCAACGTCATCAACAAGATGTTCGGCTGGGAGAACGATCCCGATCGGGTCCACAAGCTGGCGCGCGCGCTCTCCAAGCCCCTCAAGCCGGTCGTGATCCCGCAAAGCGAAGCGCCCTGCCAAGAGACGGTGATCGAGAACCCGCAGAACGTGAACGACTACATGGTGGCCATCCGGCACACGACCTACGAGCCGGAGCTCACGGTGGGCTCGGGCATCCGCTGCGTGACGGGACCGCATTTCGACGGCGGCTCCGATCTCGGCTATAACCGCATGAACTTCCGCTGGGGCAACGTCGGGACATTCCAGATCTCTCCCGGCTCGCACATGTGGCAGGTGGTCAACGCGTACTACAAGTCCAACGAGCGGGTGCCGATCACGATGTGCTTCGGCGTCCCGCCGGCCTGCACGCTGCTCGCGGGTGCGGGGTTCGATTACGTGATCCTGCCCAAGGGGTGCGACGAGATCGGCGTGGCCGGTGCGGTGCAGGGCGCGCCGGTGAGGCTGGTCAAGGCGCGCACGGTGGATGCGATGGCACTCGCCGATTCCGAGCTCGTGCTCGAGGGCTATGTCGATCCGCGCGACCGGCGCTACGAGACGCGCGAGAGCGAGGAGGCCGGCGTGCAGGGCCGTTACCATTTCCATCCCGAATGGGCGGGATACATGGGCAAGGCCTACAAGGCGCCGACCTTCCACGTCACCGCCGTGACCATGCGGCGCCCCGAGAGCAAGCCGATCATCTTCGCCCTCGCCGTCCATACGCTCGACGATCACAACATCGATACGACGATTCGGGAGGCGGCCGTCTTCGAGCTGTGCGAGCGGCTGCAGCCCGGCATCATCCAAAACGCGGTCATTCCCTACTGCATGACGGACTGGGGCGGCTGCATCATCCAGGTCAAGAAGCGCCACCAGATCGATGAAGGATGGCAGCGCAATTTTCTCTCCGCCATCCTGTCATGCTCCCAGGGCATGCGACTGGCGATCGCGGTCAGCGAGGACATCGACCCCTATTCGATGGACGACGTGATGTGGTGCCTGACCACGCGCGTCAATCCGCATACCGACATCCTCAACCCGATCCCGGGAGGCCGCGGCCAGACCTTCATGCCGGCCGAGCGGATGACCGCCGGCAGCAAGCAATGGACCGCATCCAACACCGTCTTCGAAGGCGGCATGGGAATCGACGCCACCGTTCCCTTCGGCTACGAAAAGGACTTCCTCCGGCCCGTCTATCCGATCGACCGCGTCAAGCCCGAGGACTTCTTCACCAAGGCCGACATCCAGAACGCGAGAAAACGGATGCAGGGCTGGGTGCATTCGCTCGCGCGCACGGGGCGGTAGTGTCCCGATTCGGAAGTTCGCTTCACCCGGAGATAACCGTCATTGCGAGCGCAGCGAAGCAATCCAGCGAGCCTGGGTGCGCCCCCCTTTCTGGATTGCTTCGGCGCCCTTCGGGCGCCTCGCCATGACGAGTGTTTTACTGATGTCGTGAATTTCAAAACCAGCACTCGAGTACGTGCTTGCAGGGTTTCGCGCCCCCCAGTGCCGTGCCTGCACGAG
>JBKQRV010000163.1:0-19190 GCA_052143835.1 Alphaproteobacteria bacterium | reverse complement strand
GCGGAGTTCGTGGCCTACGACCAGATCGACAAGGCGCCCGAGGAGCGGGCGCGCGGGATCACCATCGCGACGGCGCACGTGGAGTACTCGACGGCGAAGCGGCACTACGCGCACGTGGACTGCCCGGGGCACGCCGACTACGTGAAGAACATGATCACGGGGGCGGCGCAAATGGACGGCGCCATCCTGGTGGTGTCGGCTGCGGACGGGCCGATGCCGCAGACCCGCGAGCACATCCTGCTGGCACGGCAGGTGGGGGTTCCGGCGATCGTGGTCTATCTCAACAAGGTGGACATGGTTGACGACCCCGAGCTGATCGAGCTTGTCGAGCTCGAGGTTCGGGAGCTGCTCTCGAAGTACCAGTTTCCCGGGGACGAGACGCCGATCGTGCGGGGCTCGGCCTTGTACGCGCTGGAGGGTCGGGAGCCGGAGCTTGGGGAGAAGTCGATCCTCAATCTGATGGACGCGGTCGACAGCTTCATTCCGCAGCCGACGCGGGCGAAGGACAAGCCGTTCCTGATGCCGATCGAGGACGTGTTCTCGATCTCGGGGCGGGGGACGGTGGTGACGGGCCGGGTCGAGCGGGGCGTGGTCAAGGTGGGGGATGAGGTCGAGATCGTGGGGCTGAAGCCGACGACGAAGACGGTTGCGACGGGGGTCGAGATGTTCCGCAAGCTCCTGGACCAGGGCGAGGCGGGTGACAATGTGGGGGTTCTCCTGCGCGGGACGAAGCGGGAGGAGGTGGAGCGGGGCCAGGTGTTGGCGGCACCTGGATCGATCACGCCGCACACGAAGTTCAAGGCGGAGGCCTACATCCTGACCAAGGAGGAGGGTGGTCGGCACACGCCGTTCTTCACCAACTACCGCCCCCAGTTCTACTTCCGCACCACGGACGTGACGGGGTCGGTGAAGCTGCCGGACGGGGTTGAGATGGTGATGCCGGGGGACAATGTGGCGATGGAGGTCGAGCTGATCGCGCCCATCGCGATGGACGAGGGCCTGCGCTTCGCCATCCGCGAGGGTGGGCGCACCGTCGGCGCCGGCGTCGTCGCCAAGATCATCCAATAGCAAGGAGAGCCGCGGCACCGGTCCGGCGGTCCGGACCGAGGCCCCTCAGGTACGGGACAATAAGATGGACAGCCAGAATATCCGGATCCGCCTGAAGGCGTTCGATCACCGCGTGCTCGACCAGTCGACGAGCGAGATCGTCAATACGGCGAAGCGCACCGGCGCGCGCGTGCGCGGGCCGATCCCGTTGCCGACGCGGATCGAGAAGTTCACGGTGAACCGCTCGCCGCACGTCGACAAGAAGTCGCGCGAGCAGTTCGAGATCCGCACGCACAAGCGCCTGCTCGACATCGTCGATCCCACGCCGCAGACGGTGGACGCGCTCATGAAGCTCGACCTCGCCGCGGGCGTGGATGTGGAGATCAAGCTCTAAGGGATTTGGTTCGATGCGTACCGGGCTCATCGCGCAGAAGGTCGGCATGACGCGCCTCTTCACCGAGGCCGGCGACCATGTTCCGGTCACCGTGCTGAAGGTGGAGGGCTGCCAGGTCGTGGCCCAGCGCACGGTCGATCGGGACGGCTACACGGCGCTCCAGCTCGGCGTCGGCACGGCCAAGGTCAAGAACGTCTCGAAGCCCCAGCGCGGCCACTTCGCCAAGGCGAAGGTGGAGCCGAAGCGCCGGCTCTTCGAGTTCCGGGTCAGCCCGGAGGCGCTCATCGAGGTGGGCTCCGAGCTTACCGTCGAGCACTTCGTGCCGGGCCAGCTCGTCGACGTGAGCGGCACCACCATCGGCAAGGGCTTCGCCGGCGTCATCAAGCGCCATCATTTCCGCGGCTTGCGCGCGAGCCACGGCGTCTCGATCTCGCACCGCAGCCACGGCTCGACCGGCAACCGCCAGGACCCGGGACGGGTGTTCAAGAACAAGAAGATGGCGGGCCACCTGGGCGACCGCCGCCGCACCACCCTCAACCTCAAGGTGGTGGCGACCGACGGCAGGCGCGGCCTTCTCATGATCGAAGGTGCCGTACCGGGGGCCGCGGGCGGCTATGTGCTCGTGCGCGACGCGGTCAAGCGGCCGGCACCGAAGGACCTGCCTTTCCCGGGGGCGCTGCGCAAGGCCGCCGAGGCGGTAGTGGCAGGCGAGCCCGGGGCCGAGAAGAGCGAGGGCAAGGCGCCATGAAGACGCCCGTCATCGATCTCGACAACAAATCCGTCGGCGAGCTCGAGCTCGACGAGGGCGTCTTCGGCGTCGTCCCGCGCAAGGACATTCTCGCGCGCGTGGTCAACTGGCAGCTCGCCAAGCGCCGCAGCGGCACGCACAAGACCAAGGGCATCTCGGAGATCAGCGGCACGACCAAGAAGCCCTATCGTCAGAAGGGCACCGGTCACGCGCGCCAGGGCAGTCTGCGCTCGCCCCAGTTCCGCGGAGGTGCGGTGATCTTCGGCCCGGTGGTGCGCAGCCACGCCTTCGATCTCCAGAAGAAAGTGCGCAAGCTCGGCCTCAAGATGGCGCTTTCCGCCAAGCTCTCCGAGGGCAAGCTTGCGGTTCTCGACATGGCGAAGCTCAAGGAGCCGAAGACGCGGCTCCTGGCCGGCAAGCTCGACAAGCTCGGCTGGGGCTCGGTGCTCATCATCGACGGCCCGGAGCTCGACGAGGGCTTTGCCCGCGCCGCCCGCAACATTCCCGGCGTCGACGTGCTGCCGCAGCAGGGGGCCAACGTCTACGACATCCTGCGCCGGGATACGCTCGTGCTGACCAAGGCCGCGGTCGAGAAGCTGCAGGAGAGACTGAGATGAGGCAATACTCCGGCAAGGCCACGGTGAGCCGGGAGCGCATGTACGAGCTCGTGCGCTCGCCCCTCATCACCGAGAAGTCGACGCGCGGCTCGGAGCACAATCAGGTGACCTTCCGCGTCCCGCTCGATGCCACCAAGCCCGAGATCAAGGCGGCGATCGAGGGGCTGTTCAAGGTCAAGGTCAAGGCCGTGAACACCATCCGCGTCGCCGGCAAGCTCAAGCGCTTTCGCGGCCGGCCGGGCGCGCGCTCGGACTTCAAGAAAGCGATCGTGTCGCTCGTCGAGGGACAGACGATCGACGTGACCACCGGCATCTAGAGGACGGGAAACTCGCGCAATGGCACTCAAGACCTTCAATCCGGTGACGCCGTCGCAGCGCGGCCTCGTCATGGTCGACCGCTCCGAGCTGTGGAAGGGCAAGCCGGTGAAGCGCCTTACCGAGGGCAAGAGCTCGACCGGCGGGCGCAACAATCACGGCCATATCACCGTGTGGCAGAAAGGCGGCGGGCACAAGCAACGCTACCGCGTCGTCGATTTCGTGCGGCGCGCCAAGTGGGGTATCTCGGCCACGGTCGAGCGGCTCGAGTACGACCCCAACCGCACGGCCTTCATCGCACTCGTCCGCTACCAGGACGGCGAGCTCAGCTACATCCTCGCGCCGCAGCGCCTGAGCGTGGGCGACAGCGTGGTGGCCGGCGAGAAGGAAGACATCAAACCCGGCAACGCCATGCCGCTCGCGAGCATCCCCGTCGGCACCATCGTGCACAATGTGGAGATGAAGATCGGCAAGGGCGGCCAGCTCGCCCGCGCGGCTGGAAGCTACGTGCAGCTCGTCGGCCGCGACGCCGGCTATGCGCTCTTGAAGCTCGGCTCGGGCGAGGTGCGCATGGTGCGCGCCGAATGCATGGCCACGATCGGCGCCGTGTCGAACGCCGACCACGCCAACATAAAGATCGGCAAGGCGGGCCGCTCGCGCTGGCTCGGCCGCCGTCCCATCGTGCGCGGCGTGGCGATGAACCCGATCGATCACCCCCACGGCGGCGGCGAGGGCCGCACCAAGGGCGGGCGCCATCCGGTCACCCCCTGGGGCATCAAGACCAAGGGCAAGCGCACGCGCAAGAACAAGGCGACGGGCAAATTCATCGTGCGCCGCCGCTATCAGAAGTAAGGGAGCTCTAGCGTGGCTCGATCAGTTTGGAAGGGGCCGTTCGTCGACGGCTATCTCTTGAGGAAGGCGGAGAAGTCGCGCGAGTCGGGGCGCAAGGAGGTCATCAAGACCTGGGCGCGGCGCTCGACCATCCTGCCGCAGTTCGTCGGCCTGACATTCGGCGTCTACAACGGCCATAAGTTCATTCCCGTGCTGGTGACCGAGAACATGGTCGGCCACAAGTTCGGCGAGTTCGCGCCGACCCGCACTTTCTACGGCCATTCCGCGGATCGCAAGGCGAAGAGGGAATAGCATGGGCAAGAAGGCAGCCGAGCGGCGCTTGGCCGACAACGAGGCGATGGCTTTCGCGGGCAGCATTCGCACGAGCCCGCGCAAGCTCAACCTCTTGGCCGAGGCCATCCGCGGCCTCACGGCGGAGAAGGCGCTCGCCGAGCTCACCTTCTCGACCCGGCGCATCGCGGGCGAGGTCAAGAAGGTGCTCGTCGCCGCCATCGCCAATGCCGAGAACAACCACCAGCTCGACGTCGACCGCCTCTACGTCGCCGAGGCGAGCGTGGGCAAGGCCCTCGTCATGAAGCGTTTTCACGCGCGCGCCCGCGGGCGCGGCGCGCGCATCGAGAAGCCGATCAGCAACCTCCGCATCATCGTGCGCGAGCAGAGCGAAGCCAAAGCCGAGGAGACCGCCTGATGGGTCACAAAGTCAATCCGACCGGGCTCAGGCTCGGCATCAACCGGACGTGGGACAGCCGCTGGTTCGCGGATCACGACTACGCCCATCTGCTGCACGAGGACCTGAAGCTGAGGAACTACCTCTACGACCGCCTGGCGCAGGCGGGTGTCGCCCGCGTGGTGATCGAGCGGCCCGCGAAGAAGGCGCGCATCACCATCCATACCGCGCGCCCCGGCGTGGTCATCGGCAAGAAGGGTGCCGACATCGAGAAGCTGCGCCAGGACCTCGCCAAGATGACCGCGAGCGAGGTGCACCTGAACATCGTCGAGATCCGCAAGCCGGAGCTCGAGGCGCGACTTGTCGCCGAGAACATCGCCCAGCAGCTCGAGCGTCGCGTCGCCTTCCGCCGCGCCATGAAGCGCGCGGTGCAGTCGGCCATGCGCCTCGGGGCCCAGGGCATCCGCATCCAATGCGGCGGTCGCCTCGGCGGGGCCGAGATCGCGCGCGTGGAATGGTACCGGGAGGGCCGCGTGCCGCTCCATACGCTGCGCGCCGACATCGACTATGGGACCGCGACGGCGAAGACCACCTACGGCACCTGCGGCGTCAAGGTGTGGATTTTCAAGGGCGAGATTCTCGCGCACGACCCGATGGCACAGGACAAGCGCCTCGCCGAGCAGCAGGTCGGGCGCTGAGCGGGGTGAGGACGGACGATGCTACAGCCGAAGCGAACGAAATACAGAAAGCAGCACAAGGGCCGCGTGCGCGGGCCGGCCTCGGGCGGCACCGCGCTCAACTTCGGGGCCTACGGGCTCAAGGCGGTCGCCCCGGCGCGCGTGACCGCGCGCCAGATCGAGGCGGCGCGCCGCGCCATCTCGCGCCACATCAAGCGCGTGGGCCGCGTCTGGATCCGCATCTTTCCGGACGTCCCGGTGAGCAAGAAGCCCGCCGAGGTGCGCATGGGCTCGGGCAAGGGCTCGCCTGAGTTCTGGTGCTGTCGCGTGCATCCGGGCCGCATCCTCTTCGAGATGGATGGCGTGCCGCGCGAGATCGCGCTCAAGGCGCTGGGGCTCGCCGCGGCCAAGCTGCCGGTCAGAACCAGGTTCGTGGCGCGTCTTGGCGAGGAGCACTGAGCCATGGCGGAGGCGGAGGACCTGCGGTTGAAGACCGCGGACGAGCTCAAGGAGCAGCTGATCGGCTTGCGCAAGGAGGCCTTCAACCTGCGCTTCCAAAAGGCGAGCGGCCAGCTCGAGAACACGGCGCAGGTGAGGCGCGTGCGGCGCGACATCGCGCGGATCAAGACGATCCTCGGCGAGCGGCACCGAGCCGCGAAAGATAAGCCCGCGCCGCAGAAGAAGGCGTCTTAGGAGTAGGACGATGCCGAGACGAGTGATGCAAGGGGTGGTGGTGAGCGACGCAGCCGACAAGACGGTCGTCGTGCGCGTCGACCGCCGGGTCCAGCACCCGATGTACAAGAAGTACGTAGTGCGCTCGAAGAAGTTCATGGCGCACGACGAGGCCAACCGCTTCAAGGTGGGCGACGTCGTGCGCATCCGCGAGTGCCGGCCGCTCTCCAAGCGCAAGCGTTGGGAAGTGGTGGCGGACGGCAAGCCGTCGGTTGAGCCGTAGCCGCGGGCGTAGGGAAGGGTCGAGACAATGATCCAGATGCAGACGAACCTGGAGGTCGCCGACAATTCGGGCGCGCGCCGGGTCCAGTGCATCAAGGTGCTGGGCGGCTCCAAGCGGAAGTTCGCCTCGGTCGGCGACGTCATCGTCGTTTCCGTCAAGGACGCGATTCCGCGCGGCCGCGTCAAGAAGGGCGACGTGCACCGCGCGGTGATCGTGCGCACGGCGAAGGAGATCCGGCGCGCCGATGGGAGCGCCATCCGCTTCGACCGCAACGCCGCGGTGCTCATCACGCCCCAGAACGAGCCGATCGGGACGCGCATTTTCGGGCCGGTGACGCGCGAGCTGCGCGCCAAGAAGTTCACGAAGATCATCTCGCTGGCGCCGGAGGTGCTGTGATGGCGTGGAAGATGAAGAAGGGCGACGAGGTGATCGTGATCACGGGGCGCGACAAGGGAAAGCGCGGCAAGGTGCTCAAGGTTCTGCGCGAGGAGAACCGCGTGCTCGTCCAGGGCGTCAACGTGGTCAAGCGCCATACGCGGCCCTCGCCCAAGAGCTCCGGCGGGATCGTCGAGCAGGAGGCGTCGATCCACGTCTCGAACGTGGCGCACCTCGATCCGAAGGACAACAAGCCGACCCGGGTGGGATTCAAGATCCTCGAGGGCGAGCGCAAGGTGCGCTACGCCAAGCGCTCGGGCGAGATCATCGATAGGTAGGCGCGCGCCATGGCTGCAAGGCTGCGAGAGCATTACGAGAAGGTCGTCAAGCCGGAGCTGATGAAGCAGTTCCAGTACCGCAACCTCATGGAGGTCCCCAAGCTGGAGAAGATCGTCATCAACATGGGGGTCGGCGAGGCGATCGGCGACAGCAAGCGGATCAACGTGGCCGCGGACGAGCTCGCGCGCATCTCGGGCCAGCGCCCGGCGATCACGGCGTCGCGTAAGTCGATCGCGAACTTCAAGCTGCGCGAGGGCCAGAAGATCGGCTGCAAGGTGACGCTCAGGCGCGAGCGCATGTACGAGTTCCTCGATCGTCTGGTGACGATCGCGCTCCCGCGCGTGCGCGACTTCCGCGGCCTCTCGGACCGCAGCTTCGACGGCCGCGGCAACTATACCTTTGGGCTCAAGGAGCAGATCGTTTTCCCCGAGATCGACTACGACAAGATCGACCAGATCCGGGGCATGGACATCACAATCGTAACGACGGCGAAGACGAACCAGGAGGCGCTGGCGCTCCTCAAGGGGTTCGACATGCCGTTCGCAAGCTGACCCTCACGGAGATCGGAGCATGGCTAAGAAGAGTTCGGTCGAGAAGAACAAGCGGCGCGAGCGGCTGGTGAAGCAGTACGCGGGCCGACGCGACAGGCTCAAGGCAATCGCGAACGACGAGCAGAAGCCGGCGGAGGAGCGCTTCGCCGCGCGCCTCAAGCTCTCAGAGCTGCCGCGCAACAGCTCGCCGGTGCGCGTGCGCAACCGCTGCGAGTTCTCGGGGCGGCCGCGTGCCTATTATCGCAAGTTCAAGCTGTCGCGCATTGCGCTCAGGGACCTCGCCGCGACCGGGCAGATCCCGGGCATGGTGAAGTCGAGCTGGTAGAGGAGAACGGTTGATGTCGTATGGCGATCCCATTGGGGATATGCTGACCCGCATCCGCAACGGCCAGCGTGCGCGCAAGCCGACCGTCTTAAGTCCGCATTCGCGGCTTAGGACCAGCGTGCTCGATGTGCTGAAGCGGGAAGGCTATATACGCGGCTATGCGGAGCACGAGGAGAAGCCCGGCAGCGTGGCACTCGAGATCGAGCTCAAGTACCACGAGGGCGAACCGGTCATCCGGGAGATCCAGCGCGTCTCCAAGCCGGGCCGCCGGGTCTATTCCAAGATCAAGGATCTGCCGCGCGTGCACGGGGGGCTTGGCATCGCCATCCTCTCGACCCCGCGCGGGGTGATGTCGGATGCGGACGCGCGCGCGGCCAACGTCGGCGGCGAAGTGCTCTGCCAGGTGTTCTAGGAGCGGCCATGTCGCGCGTCGGCAAATATCCCGTGGCGGTGCCCGCAGGCGTCGATGTCCAGATCGCCCGTGCCCAGCTCACGGCCAAGGGCAAGCTCGGGCAATTGAGCCTCGCCATCCCCGACGACGTCGAGGCGACGCTCGAGGGCGGCAAGGTGTGGGTCAAGGCGCGCGCGGAGGGCAAGCGCGCGCGCATGATGTGGGGCAGCTATCGCAGCCTGATCAACAATATGCTGAATGGCGTCTCGAAGGGCTTCACGGTCAATCTCGAGATCCAAGGGGTGGGCTACCGCGCCGCGGTCGTGGGCAAGAACCTGCAGCTTCAGCTCGGCTACAGCCACGACGTGATCTATCCCATCCCGCAGGGCATCACCATCAAGTGCGAGAAGCCGACGGCGATCTCGATCAGCGGCACCGACCGCCAGCGCGTCGGCCAGGTCGCCGCGGAGATCCGCGCCAAGCGGGGCCCCGAGCCCTACAAGGGCAAGGGCATCCGCTACGAGGGCGAGTATATCCTGCGCAAGGAAGGCAAGAAGAAGTAGGGGCGGCCCATGAAACCCTTGAGCGATCATAGCGGACGGCGCAAGCGGCGCGTTCGCACCCGGCTCGCGCGCAAGGCGGGCGGCCGGCTGCGCTTGAGCGTGCACCGCTCGAGCAAGAACATCTATGCCCAGGTGATCGACGACACCAAGGGGGTGACGCTCGCCGCGGCCTCGAGCCTCGACAAGGACTTGAAGGAGCAGATCAAGAAGGGATCGGACGTCGAGGCGGCCAAGGCGGTGGGCAAGCTCATCGCGGCGCGGGCGATCGCCCAAGGGGTCAAGCAGGTCGTGTTCGACCGCGGCGGCTATCTCTATCACGGCCGGGTCAAGGCGCTCGCCGAGGCCGCCCGCGAGGGCGGATTGACGTTCTAGTACCGGCATTCGCGAGCTCGCGGAGTCGGTAGAAACTTGAAGTGTCGTGCCTCTTTGCAGGCTTCGCGCCAGGTGGCGCGAAACTCTCCAAGCAGGCACTGGGAAAAGGGAAAGCGATGGCAAGAAACGTGACCCAGCGCGAGGGGCGCGAAGAGAGCGAGCTGGTCGAGAAGCTGGTCAGCATCAACCGCGTCGCCAAGGTGGTGAAGGGCGGCCGGCGCTTCGGCTTCGCCGCCCTCGTGGTGGTCGGCGACGGCAAGGGCCGCGTCGGCCACGGTGCGGGCAAGGCGCGCGAGGTGCCGGAGGCGATCCGCAAGGCGACCGAGCAGGCCAAGCGCTCGCTCGTGCGCGTGCCGCTGCGCGAGGGACGCACGCTGCATCACGACGTGATCGGCCGCTACGGGGCCGGACGCGTGGTGGTGCGCTCGGCAGCGCCCGGCACCGGCATCATCGCCGGCGGTCCGATGCGCGCGATCTTCGAGTGCCTCGGCGTGCAGGACGTCGTCGCCAAATCGGTCGGCTCGACCAACCCGCACAACATGATCAAGGCGACGTTCATGGCCCTTGCCAATATCATGGCGCCGCGGCTGGTCGCCGCCAAGCGCGGCAAGAAGGTGAGCGAGGTCATCGGCCGGCGCACGAGCGGGGCCGAGGCGGCGGCGAAGGAGTAGGCGATGGCGGATAAGAAAAAGACCGTCAAGCTGACGCAGGTCGGCAGCCCGATCGGACGCCAGGACTACCAGCGCGCCACGCTTATCGGCCTCGGCCTCAACAAGATGCATCGCACGGTCGAGCTCGAGGACACCGCGGCGGTGCGCGGCATGATCGACCGGGTGCGCCACCTCCTCCGTGTCGAGGGCGAGGGGCGGCACTCCAAGCATTGAAGCGGTGCCGGCCGAGCCCGGTGCAAAGACGCCTGAAGGCAGGACAAGCCCATGAAATTGAACCAGCTTTCCGACAATCCCGGGGCCCATAGGACGAGCAAGCGGGTGGGGCGCGGGATCGGCTCCGGCAAGGGCAAGACGGCGGCCCGCGGCGGCAAGGGCCAGACCGCGCGGAGCGGGGTGTCGCTGCTCGGCTTCGAGGGCGGCCAGATGCCGCTTTACCGGCGCCTGCCCAAGCGCGGCTTCTATCAGCCCTTTGCCAAGCGCTACAGCATCGTCAATCTCGGCCGGCTCCAGGAGGCGATCGAGGCGGGCAAGCTCGATGCCGCGAAGCCGGTCGACGCGGCCGCACTAGAGGCCGCCGGCATCATCAAGTCCGCGCGAGACGGCGTGCGCCTCCTTGCAAAGGGCGAGCTCAAGGCCAAGATAACCCTCCAGGTCGCCGGCGCCTCCAAGACCGCGGTCGCGGCGGTCGAGAAGGCCGGCGGCAAGGTGATCGTCGCTCAGCCTAAGTCGGAAACCGAGGCCGGAAAGGCCGGAGCGTCCGCGGGGGCTTGACCCCCGGCAGCACTCCGGGAGCAAAACATGGCTTCTGCCGCTGAACAACTTGCTGCGAGCATCAACTTCGGCGCCTTTTCCAAGGCGACGGAGCTGAAGAAGCGCCTCTGGTTCACGCTCGGCGCTCTCATGGTCTACCGCCTCGGCACCTACATCCCGGTGCCGGGCATCGATCCGGCCGTGCTCGGCGACGTGTTCAACACCAACTCGCGCGGCCTGCTCGGGATGTTCGACATGTTCTCGGGCGGGGCCTTGAGCCGCATGAGCATGTTCGCGCTCAACGTGATGCCGTACATCTCCGCCTCCATCATCATGCAGCTCTTGACCTCGATCTCGCCCACGCTCGAGCAGCTCAAGAAGGAAGGTGAGCAGGGCCGCAAGAAGATCAACCAGTACACCCGCTACGGCACGGTGATCCTCGCCGCCTTTCAGGCCTACGGCCTGGCCATGGGGCTCGAGGGCATGACCGGCAGCCATGGGCCCGCGGTGCTCGAGCCCGGCCTCTACTTCCGTCTCACCACCGTGCTCTCGCTCACCGGCGGCACGCTTTTCCTCATGTGGCTCGGCGAGCAGGTGACGGCGCGGGGGGTGGGCAACGGCGTCTCGCTCATCATCTTCTCGGGCATCGTCGCACGGCTGCCGACGGCGATCGCCAACACCCTCGAGCTCGGCCGCACCGGCGCGATCTCGAGCTTCGTCATCGTGGCAGTCCTCGTCATGGCGGTGGCGGTGGTCGGCGCCATCGTTTTCATGGAGCGCGCGCAGCGGCGCATCATCGTGCAGTATCCCAAGCGCCAGATGGGGAGCCGCGTCTTCGGCGGCGACAGCTCGCATCTCCCCTTGAAGCTCAACGCCTCCGGCGTGATCCCGCCGATCTTCGCGAGCTCGCTCCTCCTGCTCCCGGTGACGATCGCGGGCTTCTCGGGCGCCCAGGGCCCCGAATGGCTCGCCGAGATCACCGCCTATCTCGGCCACGGCCGGCCGCTCTACATGGTGGGTTATGTCGCCCTCATCGTCTTCTTCTGCTTCTTCTACTCCTCGATCGTGTTCAATCCGAACGATACGGCCGACAATCTCAAGAAGTACGGCGGCTACGTGCCCGGCATCCGTCCCGGCAAGAACACCGCGGATTACCTGAGCTACATCCTGACCCGGCTCACCGTGATCGGGGCGGCCTATCTCTCGGTGGTCTGCATCCTGCCGGAGATCCTCATCTCGCAATACTCGGTGCCGTTCTACTTCGGCGGCACCAGCCTCCTGATCGTGGTCTCGGTGACCATGGACACGGTCGCGCAGATCCAGGCGCATCTGCTTGCGCACCAATATGAGGGCCTGATCAAGAAGTCCAAGCTGCGCGGAAGACGCGGATGAACCTGCTGCTGTTGGGCCCGCCCGGCTCAGGCAAGGGTACGCAGGCGAAAAGGCTCGAGGAGAAATACGGCCTGGTCCAGCTCTCGACCGGCGAGATGTTGCGCGCGGCCGCCAAGGCGGGCAGCGAGACCGGCAAGAAGGCCGAGGCGATCATGAAGACGGGCAAGCTCGTCCCCGACGAGGTGGTGATCGCCATCATCGCGGAACGCATCGACCAGCCCGACTGCAAGCGCGGCTTCGTGCTCGACGGCTTTCCGCGCACCACCGCACAGGCCGAGGCACTCGACCGCATGCTGGCCCAAAAGCACCTCACCCTCGATCACGTGATCGAGCTCAAGGTGGACGAGGCGGCGATCACCAGACGCATCGTCGGGCGCTACAGCTGCGCCAACTGCGGTGCCGGGTACCACGACGAGTTCCAGAAGCCGAAGACACCCGGCGTGTGCGACGTGTGCGGCGGCACCAGCTTCACCCGGCGCGCCGACGACAGCGCGGAGACGGTCGCCTCGCGCCTTGCCGCCTACCATGCCAGCACGGCGCCGATCCTGCCCTATTACGCGCGCAAATCGGTGCTCAAGCAGGTCGACGGCATGGCGCCCATCGACCGGGTCACCAAGGAGATCGAGGCCATCCTCGGAAGGGGCGTGAAGGGCGCATGAGGAGTTGACTAGGCCGGATTTCGACCTATAATCCGTCCTCCCCCTCCCGGCAGCGGGCCGGGAGGGGCGTTTCGTCGTGGGCAAAACGGCCTCGAGGAGAGCGGTTAAGTGGCGCGAATCGCTGGCGTGAACATTCCGACGCAGAAGCGGGTCCAGGTGGCCCTCACCTACATCTATGGTATCGGCCCGACCAAGGCGACGGAGATCTGCGAGAAGGTGGGCATCCCGAGCCAGCGCCGGGTGAGCGAGCTGACCGAGCAGGAAGTCATCCGCATCCGCGAGGTGATCGACCGCGAGTACCAGGTCGAGGGCGACCTCAGGCGCGAGGTGGCGATGAACATCAAGCGCCTGCTCGACCTCGGCTGCTACCGCGGCCTGCGTCATCGCAAGGGGCTCCCGGTGCGCGGCCAGCGCACCCATACCAACGCGCGTACCCGCAAGGGCAAGGCGCGTCCCATCGCCGGCAAGAAGAAGGCCGTGTGAGCTAGAGTTTAAGGATCAGGTCCGGTCATGGCTAAGACAGCAGCCCCGCGGCGCCGCCGCGAGAGGAAGAACATTACCTCTGGCGTCGCGCACGTGAACGCGACCTTCAACAACACGGTGATCACCATCACGGACGCCCAGGGCAACGCGATCGCCTGGTCGTCCTCGGGCTCGCAGGGTTTCAAGGGCTCGCGCAAGTCGACCCCCTACGCCGCCCAAATGGCGGCCGAGGATGCCGGCAAGAAGGCGATGGAGCACGGCATGAAGACGCTCGAGATCGAGGTCAGAGGCCCGGGGGCGGGCCGCGAGTCGGCCTTGCGCGCGCTGCAGAACGTCGGCTTCACCATCACCGCGATCCGCGATGTGACGCCGATCCCCCACAACGGCTGCCGCCCGCCCAAGCGCCGCCGGGTGTGACGAAAGCGGCCGGCGGGAATGCGGCCGCGCCGGGCCGGGGCACCCCTCCGGCCGGCCAGGACTTTGGAACGGAATGCGGAGCGGGCTCCGCGCTAGCACGGAAAGGTTGCTCCCGTGATTCAGAAAAATTGGACTGAATTGATTAAGCCCTCGAAGCTGGACATCCAGTCGGGGCCGCGCGCCGATCGCTCGGCTACGGTGGTTGCCGAGCCGCTCGAGCGCGGCTTCGGGCTCACGCTCGGCAACGCGATCCGGCGCGTGCTGCTCTCCTCGCTCCAGGGTGCGGCCGTCAGCTCGGTGCAGATCGAGGGCGTGCTTCACGAGTTCTCCTCCCTTCCCGGCGTGCAGGAGGACGTGACCGACATCGTCCTCAATATCAAGTCGATGGCGCTCCGGATGCACGGCGAGGGGCCGAAGAAGATCCATCTGCGCGCGAGCGGACCGGGCGAGGTCACCGCCGGCCAGGTCGAGACCGGCCACGACATCGAGGTGCTCGATCCCGATCATGTGATCTGCACCCTCGATCAGGGGGCCAAGATCTCGATGGAGATGACGGTCGAGAGCGGCAAGGGCTACGTCGCGGCGGGCACGAACCGCGCCGCGGACGCGCCGATCGGGCTCATTCCGGTCGATGCCATCTTCAGCCCCGTGCGCAAGGTCTCGTACAAGGTGGAGAACACCCGCGTCGGCCAGGTGACCGACTACGACAAGCTCTCGATGACGGTGGAGACCAACGGCGCCGTCAAGCCCGAGGACGCGGTGGCGCTCGCCGCGCGCATCCTGCAGGAGCAGCTCAAGCTCTTCATCAACTTCGAGGAGCCGGTGCACGCCCGCGAGGAGGAGCGGCCCGCCGAGCTGCCCTTCAACAAGAACTTGCTGCGCAAGGTCGACGAGCTCGAGCTCTCGGTGCGCTCGGCCAACTGCCTCAAGAACGACAACATCATCTACATCGGCGACCTGGTGCAGAAGACCGAGGCGGAGATGCTGCGCACGCCCAACTTCGGACGCAAATCGCTCAACGAGATCAAGGAAGTGCTCGCCCAGATGGGCCTCCATCTCGGCATGGAGATCCCGGGCTGGCCGCCCGAGAACATCGAGGACCTCGCCAAGCGGCTCGAGGAGCCCTACTGAGGTACTTGCGCGCCAGAGGAGATTGAGAGATGCGGCACAGGATCGGCGGGCGCAAGCTCAACCGCACCAGCAGCCATCGCAAGGCGATGTTCGCCAATCTCGCGGCGGCGCTGATCAAGCACGAGCAGATCACGACGACGCTGCCCAAGGCCAAGGATCTGCGGCCGGTGGTGGAGAAGCTGATCACGCTCGGCAAGCGCGGCGGGCTCCACGCGCGGCGCCAGCTGCTCGCCGCGATCAAGGACCGCAAGCTGGTCGAGAAGCTGCTCGGCGCGCTCGCCGAGCGCTATAAGGACCGGGCCGGCGGCTACAGCCGCGTGCTGCGCGCGGGCTTCCGCCACGGCGACGCGGCAGCGCTTGGCATCATCGAGCTGGTGGATCGCGACACCGCTGCCAAGGGCCAGGATTCCGGGCCCAAGCCCGAGGCCGCCGCCGAGGCCGAGGCCGCCTGAGGGCTCAGAGCGGCCGCGCGGCGGGAAAGGGGCAGCCCGGCGAGGCTGCCCTTCTGCTTATGAATTGGTACATTAATCGCACCCGCCGTCCACCCCCACACCCCACCCTCTCCTCCTGAAGGTGGAGAGGGGGCGGTTATTGCCTCTCCTCCTTCAGGGGGAGAGGGTCGGGGTGAGGGGATTACGGTGGTCACGCGCGAAACTCTGCTGGACGATAGTGCAGTCATGACATTCAGGACCGCTTGGCCGAAATTTCTCCTTCTCCTCGCCCTCGTGCTTGCGTGTCCGCTGGCGGCTGGGGCCAAGGTGGTGCCCGAGGCGCGCGAGCAGGTCAGCTACAGCTTTGCCCCCGTGGTCAAGAAGGTGGCGCCCGCCGTCGTCAACATCTACACCCGCACCGTCGTCGAGCAGCGCAGCTCCCCTCTCTTCGCCGACCCCTTCTTCCGCCGCTTCTTCGGCCAGAATTTTCTCGGCACCGAGCCCGAGCGGCGCGTCCAGACGGCACTCGGCTCGGGCGTCATCGTGGGCAGCGACGGCACGATCGTGACCAATCAACACGTGGTCAAGGGGGCGGATCAGATCACCGTCGTGCTGGCCGACCGGCGCGAGTTCGAGGCCAAGCTTGTGGGCATGGACGAGCGCGCCGACATCGCCGTGCTCCACATCGACACGCACGGCGAGCGCCTCCCCGCGCTTGAGTTCGGCGACTCCGACGCGGCCGAGGTGGGCGATCTCGTGCTCGCCATCGGCAATCCCTTCGGCGTCGGCCAGACGGTGACGAGCGGCATCATCTCCGCCCTCGCGCGCACCGCACTCGGCATCAACGATTTCAACTTCTTCATCCAGACCGACGCGGCGATCAACCCAGGCAACTCGGGCGGCGCCCTCGTCACCATGGACGGCAAGCTCATCGGCGTGAACACCGCGATCTACACTGGCTCGGGCGGCTCGATCGGCATCGGCTTCGCCATCCCCTCGAACATGGTGCGCACGGTGGTGCGCGGCATCCTCTCCGGCGGCAAGCTGGTGCGGCCCTGGTTCGGCGCAGAGGGCCAGACGGTGAGCGCCGACATCGCGAGCTCGCTCGGGCTCGCGCGTCCCATGGGGGTGCTCGTCAACGACGTCTACAAGGGCGGCCCGGCGGCGGCGGCCGGCCTCAAGCCCGGCGACGTCATCCTCAAGATCGACGGCCGCGCGGTCGACGACGCGGAATCGCTGCGCTATCGCATCGCGACCAAGCCGCTCAACGGCAAGGCCGATCTCACGGTCTACCGCCAGGGCCGCCAGCTCGAGCTTACGATCGCGCTAACCGCACCGCCCGAATCGGTGCCCCGCGAGACGACGCGGCTCGAGGGCTCCTCGCCGCTCACGGGTGCTGTGGTGGCGAACCTCTCGCCCGCGGTCGCCGACGAGCTCGGGCTCAGCCCGTTCCAGAAGGGCGTCGTCGTCACCCAGGTGGCCGCGGACACGCCGGCGGCCAACCTCGGCGTCAAGCCGGGCGACGTCATCCTGCGCGTCAACGGCGCCGACATACACTCGGTCGACGAGCTGAAAGCGGCGGTGCGGAGCGCGCCGCGCGCGTGGCAGCTCAGCCTGCGCCGCGGCGAGCGCGTGCTCAACGTGGTGGTCAGCAATTGAGCGGGCTCTTCGAAGCCTCGGCCCCCCGTCCGCTTGCCGATCGGCTGCGACCCAAGAGCCTGGAGGAGGTGGTGGGGCAGGATCATCTCCTCGGGCCCGACGGACCGATCGGCCGCATGGTGAAGGCGGGCCGGCTCGCCTCGATCATCCTCTGGGGTCCGCCTGGCTCGGGCAAGACGACGATCGCGCGCCTCTTGGCGCAAGTCAGCAAAATGGACTTCGTGCTGCTCTCCGCCGTGTTCTCGGGCGTCGCCGACCTACGCAAAGTGTTCGATGCCGCAAAGAAGCGGCGCGAGATGGGCGAAGGCACGCTCCTCTTCATCGACGAGATCCACCGCTTCAACCGCGCCCAGCAGGACGGCTTCCTGCCCTATGTCGAGGACGGCACGGTGACGCTCGTGGGCGCCACCACGGAGAACCCCTCCTTCGAGCTCAATGCGGCCCTGCTCTCGCGCTGCCAGGTCCTCGTCTTGCGCCGGCTCGACGACGCCTCGCTCGAGACGCTCGTCGAGCGCGCGGAGGTAGTGGAGGGCCGCAAGCTGCCGCTCGCTCCCGAGGCGCGCGCCACGCTCCGCGCGATCGCGGACGGCGACGGGCGCTACGTCATCAACCTGGCCGAGGAGCTCTTCGCCCTCAAGCCCGCGACCCCGCTCGACACGCAGGCGCTCATGCACGCGGTGCAGCGCCGGGCACCGCTTTACGACAAGGCCCAGGAGGGCCACTACAATCTCATCTCGGCCCTGCACAAGAGCCTGCGCGGCTCGGACACGGATGCCTCGCTCTACTGGCTCGCGCGCATGCTGGCGGGGGGCGAGGACCCGCGCTACGTGGCGCGCCGGCTGACGCGCTTCGCCGTCGAGGACGTGGGCCTGGCAGATCCGCAAGCCCTCGTGCAGGCGCTCGCCGCCTGGGAGACTTACGAGCGCCTGGGCTCGCCCGAGGGCGAGCTCGCACTCGCCCAGCTCGTCATCTATCTCGCGACGGCGCCCAAGTCGAATGCCGCCTATGTCGCCATGGGGGCCGCGACCCGCGCCGCCCGCGAGACGGGCTCGCTCGCGCCCCCCATGCACATCCTGAACGCGCCGACGCGGCTCATGCGCGATCTCGGCTATGGCAAGGGCTATCAATACGACCACAACACCCCGGAGGCATTCTCCGGCCAGAATTATTTCCCCGACGGCATGGCGCGCGAGACGTTTTATGAGCCCGCCGAGCGCGGCTTCGAGCGCGAGATCAAGAAGCGCCTCGACTATTGGAGCCGCTTGCGCGAGAAGAAGGCGAAAGACGAGGCATGACGGCTGCCGTCGCCACCCTCGTCGTCACGGCGGAGGAGGCGGGGCTCCGGCTCGACCGCTGGTTCAAGCGCCATTTCCCGGACCTCGGCCACGCGCGGCTCGAGAGGCTCCTGCGCACGGGCCAGGTGCGCATCGACGGCAAGCGCGCCAAGGCAGGGGCGCGGGTCACGGCCGGGGAGAGCGTGCGCATTCCCCCGCTCGGCGAGGCACCTCCAACACCCGCTCCGGTGTCGCCGCGCGCAACTGTCTCGAACGAGGACCGGCAGCTCGTGCAAGCCCTCGTGCTCTATCGCGACGACGAGGTGCTCGCGCTCAACAAGCCGCCGGGGCTCGCGGTCCAGGGCGGGACGGGGACCGCGCGGCATCTCGATGCCATGCTCGATGCCTTGCGCTTCGGCGGTGCGGAGCGGCCACGCCTCGTCCATCGCCTCGATCGCGATACGAGTGGGGTGCTCCTCCTCGGCCGCAATGCCGCGGCCGCGCGCGCGCTTGCCGAGGCCTTCCGCGGCCGCACCACGCGCAAGATCTATTGGGCGATCACGGTCGGCGTGCCCCGGCCGTTCCAGGGCAAGATCGACGTGCCGATTGCGAAGCTCCCGGGGAGGGCGGGCGAGCGCATGGCACCCGACGAGGAGGAGGGCAAGCGCGCCGTCACCTACTACAAGGTGTTCGAGCATATGGGCAAGAAGGCCGCGTGGGTGGCGCTTTGGCCGCTGACCGGGCGCACGCACCAACTCCGCGTCCATCTGGCCGCCCTCGGCACGCCGATCCTGGGGGATGGAAAATACGGCGGCAAGGCGGCCTTCCTCTCGGGCGAGAAAATCTCGCGCAAGCTCCACCTCCATGCCCGCGTGCTCACGCTCCCGCACCCCAAGACGGGGCGCCCGCTCACCGTGACGGCACCGCTCCCCGAGCACATGCGCGCGAGCTGGCGCCTCTTCGGCTTCGATGCGGAGAGCCGGGAGGATCCGTTCGCGGGGCTCGAGGTTTAGCGAAGCTTCCCTCTCCCGCAAGCGAGGGCTTTGCAAATTGTCTCGATTTGCGATTCTCTGATGTCGATGTCAGGGAGGCGGGCATGGCGCATCGCAAGTTGGGACAGTTGAGTTTGGCGGAT
>JBKQRV010000162.1:0-122154 GCA_052143835.1 Alphaproteobacteria bacterium | reverse complement strand
CGCTCGCCCTCCTCACCTTCCCATCGCTTCGCCCGGCGCGCGTAGCGCGCCTCTTATGCATGATGCCGAAGACGCGGGCCTTTGGCCCGCGGGGGCTCCCTCCTCTCTCCTCCTGAAGGAGGAGAGGAGAAGGGAGCCTCAGCTCCGCTTGCCGAGTTTGAAATCGAGATTTTACGCGGCGGCCCGATCAATGGCGCTAGAATCCCGAGCCCTTGCCCGGCTAGGGATAGACCAGCTTGAAGTGGATGACGCCGCCCACGGGGAGGAGCGTGAAGGCCGCCTTGTAGAAGCTCGGCGCCGAGAGGAGGTTGGGCCGCACGTCGTTGGAGAAGCCGTAGCCCTCGAGCGGCATGCCGAGGAAGTTGGTCGCGAATTTGCCGGTGCCCTTCTCGTCGTGAAAGGCGTTGACCGCATAGACGCCTGGCGGCAGATCGTATTTGAAGACGACGGAGCCCACCTGGGCCGGCTTGGCCTGGCCCATGTCCTTGGCCGGTTTGTCCGGCCATTGGGCCTCTGAGCTATAGACGGAAATGCGGATTTGGCCCTGGTCGCTGCGTATGTTCTCGACCGTGATGGTGAGCTCCGCCGCCAAGGCACCCCCCGGCCCGGCTACGAGAAGAAGGAGCGCCAGAGCGAGGAATCCCCGCGCCAGTCCGCCCCTTAGGTCGAGGGAGCGCAAACGCGTCGCCGCAGCATTCATGTCGGGGCACACCGGTAGCGGAGGTCACGAGCGGCGGCGATTGTGACAAATCCGGCCCGCGCGGCCAAGGGGATAAGTTGGCGGCCGCCGCCGGCACCCGGTTCGGCCGGCTTATGCGGAAAGTCGGTCGACCGACATTGGAGCCGTTCCAAGGAGGGGCCGGCGAAAACTTCGCTGCAACTGCGAACAAGGCTTCACAAATCGCGCGCGAGCAGGCATTGTGTCGCCCGCAAACGAGCTCGAGCGGCTAGACGGCCAGCGGACGGTCCCCCCATGAAAATCGCTATTGCCAAGGAGCGGCGCGAAGGCGAGAAGCGCGTCGCCGCGACGCCGGAGACGGCCAAGAGATTCGCCGGCCTCGGTCTTGAGGTCGTGGTCGAGCAGGCGGCGGGGTCCGCCGCTTCGTTCCCCGACGAGGCCTATCGCCAGGCAGGCGCCACCATCGCCGAGAGCGCCGCGGCGGCGCTCAAGGACGCGGATATCGTACTCAAGGTGCAGCGCCCGCTCGGCGCAGCCGAGGGCAACGACGAGCTCTCGCTCATGAAGCGCGGTGCGCTCCTCGTCGCCATGCTCTCGCCCTACGGCGCGCGCGAGCGCATCGAGGGCTATGCGGCGGCGGGGATCTCGGCCTTCGCGATGGAGCTCATGCCGCGCATCTCGCGCGCGCAGTCGATGGACGTGCTCTCCTCGCAGGCGAACCTCGCGGGCTACAAGGCGGTGCTCGACGCCGCCGTGCAATTCGGCAAGGCCTTCCCGATGATGATGACCGCGGCGGGCACGGTGGCGCCCGCGAAGGTGATCGTGATGGGCGTGGGCGTCGCCGGCCTGCAGGCGATCGCGACCGCGCGGCGCCTGGGTGCGGTGGTCTCGGGCTACGACGTGCGCCCGGCGGTCAAGGAGCAGGTGCAGTCGCTCGGGGCGAGCTTCGTCGAGGTCGACGCCGCGGCGACCAAGGAGGCCGAGACCAAGGGGGGCTATGCCAAGGAGATGAGCGAGGAATACAAGCAGAAGCAGGCGGCCGTGCTGCGCGAGACGCTCAAGAAGCAGGACATCGCCATCACCACGGCACTCATCCCGGGCCGGCCGGCGCCGGTCCTCATCAGCGAGGAGATGGTCAAGGAGATGAAGCCGGGCTCGGTGATCGTCGATTTGGCCGTCGAGGCGGGCGGCAATTGCCCGCTCTCGGAGCCGGGCCAGGTCGTGGTCAAGCACGGCGTCACCATCGTCGGCTATACCAACTACCCGAGCCGCATCGCGGTCGACGCCTCGGCACTCTACGCCCGCAACCTCTACAATTTCCTGGCGCCGTTCGCGAAGAAGGAGGGCGGCGGTCTCGAGATCAAATGGGACGACGAGCTGGTCAAGGGCACGCTTTTGACCCGCGACGGCAAGGTCGTCCATCCGAGCTTCGCCGCCGCCCCTACCGCCGCCTGAAAGTCACGAGAGGTACCCCATGGATCCGACGACACTCGCCGACCACGCCTCGCGTCTTGCGACGGGGGCTGCCAAGCTCGCGGACGACGCGGCGCGGCTTGCCTACGAGGCGACGCAGCTCGGCTCGCAGCAGGCCCACGGCGCCGGCCTCGATCCCGCGGTGATCGGATTGACCGTGTTCGCGCTCGCCTGCTTCGTCGGCTATTACGTGGTGTGGAAGGTGACGCCCGCACTCCACTCCCCGCTCATGTCGGTGACCAACGCGATCTCGAGCGTGATCATCGTGGGGGCCCTGCTTGCGGCCGGCCCCGCCGATTTGAATTTCTCGAAGATCATGGGCTTCGCCGCGGTGACGCTCGCCTCCGTCAATATCTTCGGCGGCTTCATCGTGACCCAGCGCATGCTGCAGATGTTCCAAAGGCGCAAGTAGGCGGGAAACGGAATCATGAGCGCAAATCTCGCGGCCATCGCCTATCTCGTCGCCTCGATCTGCTTCATCATGGCGCTGCGGGGCCTCTCCTCGCCCGACAGCGCCCGGATGGGCAACATCGTCGGCGTCATCGGCATGCTCATCGCGGTGGCGACCACGCTCGCGGCCCCCGGCGTGGTGAGCTACGGACTGATCATCGTCGGCGTGCTCATCGGCGGCTCGATCGGCACCGTCATCGCGCTGCGCATCCACATGACGGCGCTGCCCCAGCTCGTGGCGGCGTTCCACAGCCTGGTCGGCTTGGCTGCCGTGTGCGTCGCCGCCGCCGCCTTCTATCACCCGGAAGCTTACGGCATCATGGGCGCGGGCGGCATCCACCTCTCGAGCCTCATCGAGATGAGCATCGGCACCGCGATCGGCGCCGTCACCTTCACCGGCTCGATCATCGCCTTTGCCAAGCTGCAGGCGATCCTCTCGGGCAAGCCCCTCGTCTTCCCGGGCCAGCACCTCCTGAACGCGGCGCAGGGCGTGGCGCTCATACTGCTCATCGTCTGGTTCGCCGCCTCGGGCGCGCCGCTCGCCTTCTGGCTCATCGTGATCCTGTCGCTGACCCTCGGCTTCCTCCTCATCCTGCCGATCGGCGGGGCGGACATGCCGGTCGTGATCTCGATGCTCAACAGCTACTCGGGCTGGGCGGCGTGCGGCATCGGCTTCACGCTCGCGAACAGCCTGCTCATCGTCACGGGTGCCCTTGTCGGCTCCTCGGGCGCCATCCTGAGCTACATCATGTGCAAGGGGATGAACCGCTCGATCTTCAACGTCATCCTCGGCGGCTTCGGCGGCGAGACCGCGGCGGCGGCGGGGGCCGGCGCCGCCGATCGCACGGTCAAGCAGGGCTCGGCCGACGACGCGGCCTTCATCCTCAAGAACGCCGGTGCCGTCGTCATCGTGCCGGGCTACGGCATGGCGGTCGCGCAGGCCCAGCATGCGCTGCGCGAGATGGCCGACCTTCTCAAGAAGGAAAAGATCAAGGTGCGCTATGCCATCCACCCGGTGGCGGGACGCATGCCCGGCCACATGAACGTGCTGCTCGCCGAGGCCAACGTGCCCTACGACGAGGTGCTCGAGCTCGAGGAGATCAACCGCGACTTCTCCACCACCGACGTCGCCTTCGTGATCGGCGCCAACGACGTGACCAACCCGGCCGCCAAGAACGATCCCCAGAGCCCGATCTACGGCATGCCGGTGCTCGACGTCGAGAACGCGAAGACGGTGCTCTTCGTCAAGCGCTCGCTCGCCTCGGGCTACGCGGGCATCGACAACCCGCTCTTCTATCGCAACAACACCATGATGCTGTTCGGCGACGCAAAGAAGATGTGCGAGGAGATCGTCAAGGCACTGGCGCACTGAGACGAAGTTTTCCGGGCTCTCGCCCCTTCGCAAGCTCCGCGAGCTGCGTCTCTCCCTCCCGTATCGACCGAAAACGCGCCCTGAAAAAACTCGTCGCTAGGACGCGGCGGGCCCTTTCGGCCGGCGCAAGTCACACCCGCGTTCGTGCCGATCGGCCGGCTGCCTCGTCTTTGGTGGCCATTGGCCCCGCTTTCGCGCCCGCGGGGAAGGCTTCCCCTCATCGCGCCATGATCGCCCCATGGAACGCGGCGGCGGCGGGGCGCGTTTAACAGGGGAGTCGCAGAGGCCTCTTGTCTTGACGAAAGGAGCGATCAATGAAGCTGACGACACTGTCGATCCTCGCCGGCGCGCTGTTGCTGGCCGCGCTGCCGGCGCTTGCGGCGCAGCCGGCGAACGCTGCCGCCCCGGGCGTCAGCGTGATCGCAACGGCGAGCGACGACTTCGCCGCCAAGAAGGACGCGTACGAGCGCAAGGCTGAGGCGCAATATGAGGAATTTCAGCAGAACATGCACCGGCTCGCGGAGCAGGCCAAACGCGAGGGCAACAACATGAGCGACCAGGCCAAGGCGGAGCTCGACAAGGCCTGGAACGAGGCCACGCTGCGCTGGGAACAGCTGCGCAAGGCAAGTGCGGAAGGCTGGGACAACGCGCGCAGCTCCTGGGAGGCGGCCTCCGAGAGGATGAAGGAGACCTGGCAGAGGCTGGTCAAGCAATAATGCCCGGAGCGGTCGGCTCCTAGGCGCGTTTGGCCCGTTTCGCCGGATAGACGAGCGGCACCGCCGCCTGAGGCGAGAGCGGCTGGAAGGTGAAGCTCTCCACGAAGTAGAGCCGCACGGAGTCCGCCGTGTGGCCGAGATAGCCGATCGAGAAATCCTGCCCCACGGTGAGCTCGAAGTCGCCGCCGCGCGTGGAGAGCACCACGGCACCGTCGACCGCAGGCGCCCACACGATGGGGCCGTCCAAGAGGCGCCGCACGTGCTGGATGACCGGGTAGCCGCCCTTCGTCGTCTCGGTCAGCCCGGTGTAGCACTGTTGGCCGAGTGCGATCGCATAGGGCCCGTCGACCCCCGCCGCGCGCAGCCGCGTGAGGGAGGCGGCCACGGCCAAGGGATAGTCCTCGTAATTGTCGGTGAGGCTCACGGGCTTGCCCGGGGCCGCCTCGCACATGCCGCTGATGCCGGCGGCCGCATAGCCGTGGAAGACCGCGCGGTCCTCGGCCTTGGCGATCTTCTGGGCCGCCTCGATGAGGGGATCGAGATCGGGGTCCTTGGCCCCGCGATCGATGGCGTCGAGCTCGGCGCGCGAGAGCTCGAAGGGCACGCGCAGCTCGACGAGCGGCAGCACCTGGCGCAGCCGCGCCTCGACGCCGCTTTGCGGCAGCGAGGCGATCGGCTTGGAGCGCCCGGTGCCGAGCGCCGAGCTTGCCAATCCTTGCGGACCGGAGAAATCGACGAGCTTGCGCGCGGCGAGCGTCGTCTTGAGCGTGCGCGTCGCCTCCCGGTCGATTTCCGCCCAGGCGGCGGCGGTGACGGGCGCAAGCTCGCGAAAGAGGCTGTTCATGGCTCAACTCCCCGAAACGCTTAAGCTGCCGATGCCGTGCAGGCTGCCGATGGCGAGCGAGCCGTCGGAAGCAGCACCCGCAGCGGCGCTTGCCGCCCCTTTTTCTCCCCCTTCGGCGGCCACGATCGAGCCTTCCTTGAACAGATAGGCCTCAAGCTGGGCGCTCAGGTTGGCGTCGTGCCGGCGCAACCACTCGAGCACCATGGCGAAGTGCTCCTCCTCCTCATCGCGGTTGTGCGCGAGAATGGCGCGCAGCTCCTCGTCCTCGGCCGCATCCACGCGCTGGCTGTACCAGTCGACGGCCTCGAGCTCTTCCTGCAACGAGACGAGCGCGCGATGCCGGTCGATCGTCCCCGCCTTGAGCTTTGCCACTTCCTCGTGAAGCGTCGCACTTGCGCCAGCCATGTTCCGTCCTCCGCCTGATCGAATTATCTCTCTCCCGGCGATCGGCTCGCCCTTGCCGTGAAAAATGAACGGTCCCCTTGCGAGGCGCAAGTGCGGCAAAGCCGGCTTGGGCCGATATTTTCCCCCGCCAGCCGAACAGACGCGGAACGCATAGCCGCCTACGGGATTGCCGGCGCTTCAAGCGTAGGTGCCGAACGACGGCCTTATTCCGCGTTGCCGAGCCGCACGGTCTCGCTCACCCTTTCGCCGGTCGCGTCGATGACGGAAAGAGTAGAGAAGCCGGGTCCGTCGGGCGCGAAGAAGGCGACCTCGCCCGGCTCGCTCGTGCTGGCGACGGGCTTGCCGTTGACCACCCAGCGGAGCGGTTGCGTGCCGCCCACGGCCTTGAGCGCGATCGTGGCGAGGCGCCCGTCCTCCATGGCGAGCTCGAGCTTCGCATCGGCAGGGGGGAAGAGGATGCGCAGCGGCGAAGCCGGCCGCCGCTCGCCGATGGCCGGCTGCGCTCCGCTTGGGGACAAGCGTCGAAGGGCCACGGGAAGCGTGCGCGGCAGGCCCGTCACGGCCATCCCCGCTGGCGGCGAGAGCATCCCATCGTCCGCGGGCAGAAGGGCAAAGACCTTGAAGAGGAGCGGTGCCGCGGTGACGATGCCGTATTGGCCCGGACGGGGGGCCCCATCGGGCCGTCCGACCCAGACGCCGACGGTGTAACGCTCCGAATATCCGACCGACCAGGCATCGCGGAAGCCGTAGGAGGTGCCGGTCTTGAAGGCGATCTGGCGCATGGCATTGCCGAGCGGCAGCCGAACCAGCGGCTCGGGCGGGTTGACCCCGCGCAGGATGTCGGTCAGGTACCAGGCCGCTGCCGGCGTCAAGAGCGCCGTCGCACGCTGGGGTGTCTCCTCGGGCCGAAGTGCGAGCGGGCGGACCCAGCCGCCGTCGGCGAGGGCTGCGTACAGCATCACGAGGTCGCGCAGGTTGATGCCGATACCGCCGAGCGCCACCGCGAGCGTCGGCATGCCCGCCCCCTCGTCGAAAGCGAGCTCGGCGCCTGCGGCGCGCAAGGCCGCGACGAAGCGCTGCGGCCCGAGGCGGGAAAGGAGTGCCACCGCGGGAATATTGAGCGAGCGCTGGAGCGCCTCCCGCACCGTCACCTCGCCGTGATACTCCCGGTCGAAGTTCTGCGGCGCATAGTCGCCGAGGCGCAAGGGCGCGTCCTCGACGATGGTATCCGGATGGACGAGGAGCGCATCGAAGCCCATGCCATAGATGAAGGGCTTGAGCGTCGAGCCGGGCGAGCGCTTGGCGCGCGTCATGTCGAGCTGGCCGAAGGGTGCTGCGAAGTCGGCGCTGCCGAGTGCCGCGCGCACGCGCCGGCCATGGTTCTCGACCACCATCACCGCGACCGAGGCGCCCTCCTCGATGGGCTCGCGGCGCACGAGGTCCTCGATGCGGCGCTGGAGCCGGCCGTCGAGCGTGGTGCGAAGCTGACTGCCGGGTGCAGCACTCGCGGCAAGCTCGGCGGCGAGATGCGGGGCGAGGAAGGGGAGTGCTGCGCGGCGCTCGGGGATCGGCTCGGCGAGCGCCTCTGCCACTTGAACGGTGCTCAGCCTGCCGCGCGCACCGAGCCGACGCAGGACCTTGTCGCGCGCGTGCCGCGCCGCGTCCGCATGGAGATCGGGCCGCACCCGCTCGGGCGATTGGGGAAGGGCGACCAGGAGTGCCGCCTCGCCGGGCGTCAAGCGGCGCGGCTCCTTGCCGAAATAGGCGAGCGAGGCGGCGCGCACGCCCTCGAGATTGCCGCCGAAGGGGGCGAGCGTCAGGTAGATCGAGAGGATTTGCGCCTTGGAGTAGCGGCGCTCGAGCTGGAGCGCGCGCAGCATCTCGAGCGTCTTGCCGAGGAGCGTGCGCGGCCGCGGCGACAACAGGCGCGCGGTCTGCATGGTGAGCGTCGAGCCGCCCGAGACGACATGGCCCGCGGCGAGCCGCTGCCAGAGCGCGCGCGCGAGCGCTCGCGGATCGACGCCCCAGTGGGAGGCAAAGCGCTTGTCCTCGTAAGCCTGCAGCATCGCGAGATAAAGCGGGTCGACGTCCCTGGCCGCCGTCTTGAGGCGCCAGGCCTGATCGGGGGCGGTAAAGGCGCGCAGGATCTCGCCCCTCTCGTCGAGCACCACCGTCGAGGCATCGGTGTAGCGCGCGAGCTGCGGCGGGAAGAGACGGTCGAGGAGATAAAGGGCCGAGCCCACGATGAGGGCCGCACCGAGCACAGCGCCGAGAAGATACGCGAGCCCGGCTCTCCGAGCCATGGCACTACTCCCTCGGCGCCACCACCGCCGTGCCCATCGCCGTGCGGGCGTGAAGGACCGGATGATACATGTCCTCGATCGAGGCGGCGGGCAGCGCGTAGGTGCCCGGCGTCGTGGCACGGACGATGAAGGCGACGTCGAACCTGTTGTCCTGCTGGGCGTAACGGCTTTGCCGCCCGAAGCTGACGGCGGCGACGAAACGGTCGTCGCGGGCCTCCTTCATGCGCACGGTCGTCACCTTGAGCCAGGAGAACTCGCTGTTCTCGTCGGTGCTCGGCTTGACGATGCTCTCGATCTCCCATCCCGCCGGCAGCAGATTGACCACCACGGCATCGTGCTCGGCCTTGTCCGTTGCCGAGCCCGAAAGGGCGATGACGATGCGCTCGTTCTGCTTGAGTGCGGTGGGATCGATCTCGTCGCCGTCGAGATTGAGGAAGCGGCGCGTGATCGAGAAGCCGCTCGCCTCGGCGGGCTCGGGCAGGCGCGGGGTGCCCTCGATCGTGACCAAGCTCCAGATCGGCTTGTCGCCCGCATTGCGGATGTCGATGCCCTTGGCGAGCGCCGCCGCGTCGGGTGCGAGCTCTACGGGCTGGTCGCTCGTCGCGGCGGGCTTGCCGTCGATCTCGAGCGAGACCGCGCCTGCCGTCTTGAGCAGGTCGTGGGCGGCGATCAGCATCCAGGCGTCTTCCTGGGTCGTGGTCCAGCCCGGCCGGTAGGTGACGCGCGAGAGATCGTCCAAGAGGAGGCGTAGGAGCGTCTGCTCGCCCGCTTCGGAAGCGGCGGCGGTAAGTGCCGCGAGGTCGCGCAAGCGCGAGCCGTAATAGTCCCGGGTCACGTCGCGATCGAGCGCCTGGCGCGCCAGGCGGAAGCCGTTCGCGGCGCGCGTGCGGTCGCCCGCCATGGCAAGCGCCGCGGCGGTCTGGCCGTAGCCCAGGGCGGAATCGACGGCGGCAAGCTCATTGTCGTGGAAGTAACGCAAGTCGCCGAGATTGGTCGCGTTCATCTTGGCGAGAAGGTAGAAGGCGTAGGCACGGATGCGCGCACGGTGCCATTTGTCCTTCCAATACCCGCTGTTGTCCTCGTCGACCGCGACGATGTCGCGCTCATGGGTGATTTCCGAGAGCCAGCGCATGCCGCGATGAAGGGCGGACTGCGGCACCACGTAGCCCGCCTTCTTCGCCTCGTAGAGGAAATCGAGGGCGAAGACCGAGAGCCAGGGGTAGGCCGAATCCGTCGGCCCCCAAAGGCCGAAGTCGCCGGCCGCACGCTGCATGTCGAGCACGTGGTTGACGGCCTGCTGGACGCGCTCGGGCAGAGCCAGGTCCTGCTTGGCGCGGCCGGCGGCTGCAACCTCGTTGAAATAGAGCAGCGGGAAGGCGCGGCTGGTGGTCTGCTCGAGGCAGCCGTAAGGATAGCGGTCGAGGGCGCCCAAGAGGGCGGGGACGTTGAAGCCGCGCCAACTCGACAGGGTGACGCCGAGGTGGGCCGAGCCCGGGATCATATCGGCGACGAGCGAGCTGTCGAGATGGACGGCCTGGCCCGGCTGGAGCTGGGCGCTCAGGTCCTGGGTTATCGGCACCTGCGGCGGCCGCACCGCGATCTGCCACTCGTGCTCGACGGCGAAGCCGCCGGGACCGCTGAGCTTGAGCGCGAAGGTGCCGATGCCGCTCTCCTTGCCCTCGATCGGGAGGGCCAGGAGCTTGCGCTCGCCGCTGCCGAGCGCGAGCGTGCGCTCGCCGTCGCCCTCGAGGCCGACGGCACCGCTTGCCGCGAGCGACAATGCGTAGTTGCCGGCGGCACCTTCCACATTGTGGAGGAGGAGCGTGAGGCGGCTCTTGTCGCCGGGAGCGAGGAAGCGCGGCAACGTCGCCTCCGCCACCACCGGATCGCGCACGGCGACGTTGGCTTCGCCCGCGCCGAGCTGGGTCTTGTTGTAGGCAAGCGCCATGAAGCGCAGCTGGCCCTGGAAATCGGGCACCTCGAGCGTGATCTCCGCATGCCCGTCCTTGTCCGTCTCGACGAGGCCGGAGAAGAGGGCCACCGTCTTGGTCGGCACGACCGCAAGCGGCGCGCCGCCGATCGAGGTGTCGCCGCCGACGTGAATGGCGCCCGCGGGCGCATCGCGCTCGTCGAGGAGCCGGCCGTAGTCGTCGCGCATGGCGACGCCGAGCTGGCGCTTGGCGTAATAGTAATCGGCGGGGGACGGCGTCTTGAAGTGGGTGAGCTGAATGATGCCCTCATCCACCGCGGCAAGCGTCAGATGCGCGCGCTCGCCGGCGGCGAGCCCGCTGACGACGACCGGCACCGCAAGGGAGGCGCGCGGCCGGATGCGCTCCGGCAGGGCAAGCTTCACGCCGAGCGTGCGCTCCGAGAGATCGACCCCGACCCAGCTCACGCCGACCGCGCGCACCGGCTCATGGGCCTTGCCCGCGCCTAAGGGGCGATAGGCGGTCGCCATCACATAAGCGCCGCTGCCCCAGCTCGCGCTGACCGGGAGCTCGACGACAGTCCCTTCTGCGGGCACGTGGAGCTCGCGGGTCTCGAAGATGTGATTGCCCGCGACGGCGACGAGCACGTCCGCCTCGAAGGGCGGCTTGATGGTGAGGCGCGCCGTCTCGCCCACGCGGTATTTCTCGCGCTCGTCGACCACGGTGGCCTTATCGGGGGTGTCGGCCGCCTCGGGGCCGGCGTCCCACCAGCCGGAGCGGAAGACGACGCTGCTCACCGCCCCGCTCTCCGCGTCCTTGACCGTCAGCACATATCGCCCCCAGCCGGAGAGCGGGAGTGCCAAGGTCGCCGGCCGCTCGGCACTTGCCGCGAGCGTACCCGAGCCGATCGGCACGTCCTTGTAGATCGCCTCGTACTTCCACCCGCTGTTCGTCTCGTACCACTGCCAATGGACGTCGCGGCGGATGAGCTCGTAATTGAGGCCGGGACGCGCGAGCGCCTTGCCGTCGGCGTCGAGTGCCACCAGCTCGAAGCGCGCGTCGTCGCCGAGGGCTACGGCCTCCTCGAAAAGCGGGCGCAGGCCGAGGAAGAGGGGACGCGTGCGCACGGGGAGCGTGAGCTTGTCCTCGGTCACGCGGCCGCCCGGCTCGTGGATGCCGACGGTGATCTCTGCCTTGAGCGGCAGGCTGGTGCGCGGCAGCTCGAGCGCTGCGCCGGTCGCGGTCGTCTTGCCGTCTGCGTCGGTATCGGCGACCTCGAGCGTCACCGGCTTGACCTCGAGCTTCTCCTCCTGCCGGCCGAAGCGGAAGGCGCGATAGGCGGGGAAGGGCGTGGGCTCGACCGACAATTGCAGCTCGGCCTCGCCCGAGAGCCCGGCGGCGGGTGCGCCATAGAGGAAGCGCGCCTCCGCGGCGACGGCGATCTTATCGCCGCCGGCGAGGGCCGCCGCTTGGCTGCTGAGCGTGAGCTTGAGGCGCTGCGGCACGAAGTCCTCGACCATGAACTCGGCCTTGCCGATGGCCGTGTTGCGATCGAGCACGGCCCGCACGCTCCACAGCCCGCGCTGAGCCGTGGAGCTCAGCTGGAAGGGCACGTGTGCGCCGCCGTCGCCGGCATCGGCGACGAGGAGGCGGCTTTGCTCGACGCCGTCCGGCCGGTTGATGACGAGCGAGACGGGCGCCTTCTCGACCGCGATCGCGGCGTCGTCGCGCACGAGGGCGACCATGTTGACCGTCTCGCCGGGGCGGTAGATGCCGCGGTCGGTCGCGATATAGACATCGAGGGCCGCGGGCGAGGGCCGGCCGGAGACGCCGCGGTCCGAGAGGTCGAAGGCGGCGGTGGTGAGAAGGATGCGGTTGAAGTCCTCCGCCTTGCTCTTGTCGGCGCTCGGACCATAGGCCATGACCATGAGCGACTCGGTGGCGCCGGTGCCGCGCAGCAGGCCGGGGGCGAATTGGGCGCGCCCCTGCGCATCGCTCACGGCGCGGCCGAGCTCGTCGTTATCGTGCGCGATGAGCGCGAGCTCGGCGCCGGCCACCGGCTTGGCGCTCTCGATCGAGCGGACGAATACGTTCAAGCCGTCCGTGCCGCGGAACACGGTGAGGCCGAGGTCGGTGTCGTAGACGAGTTGCGCCGCCGCGGTCTCGCGCCAGCGCTCCTCCTCGGGGACGTCGAACTTCTCGGCTGCGACCACGACGTAGGCGCCTGGCTTCCACGGCTTGACGATCTCGCGGATGGGGAAGGCGGTGACGGTCGCCTCGTTGCGCCGGCCGCGGGTCGTCATCTTGCCGGACCACACGAGCGCGCCCACCTCCGATTCGAGCTGCTCGAGCTGGTAGGAGCTGATCATGCTCTGCAGGTCGAGCTTCTGGAAAAGCGCGCGGTCGCTCACCCGGTAGACGCGCAGCGCGATCTCGTCGAGGTTGACGGTCGTGATCGGCACGCCCGCATTCCCGGTGCGCGGCAGAATGAACTGGGAGGTGGAAGTGAAACGCACGATGGGCGCCTTGTCCGCGAAGCTGAGCGGAACGCTCTCGCCCGCGGCCAGCTTGGCGCCCGAGGCCGCGGGAAGGCCGGAGCGAATCTCGATTTTATAGGCCTTGCCGAAGGCGAGCCCGGCGAGGCACAGCCGCGGACCGCTCGCCTGGAGCGACACTTCGGGATGGTCGGGCACGCTCACGTAGTCCTCGTAATGCGCGGCCGGGCCCTCGACGAGCGGCTCCGAGAAGGTGAGGCAGGCCTCGGCGGTGTCCTTCGAGGTGTCGAGGTCGAGGCGGCTGAACTCGAAGAGCTTTGCCGCGGCCGTCTTCTCCGCCGTGGCACTCGTCCCTCGCTCGCTCTTCGGCGCCGGCTGAGGCGCGGCCGGCTCACTCTTGGCGGCGAGCGGCGCCGGCGGGGTTGGCGCGGGGCCGCAGCAGCGGGGATATATCCAGAGCCAAGCCGCGACGCCGATCACGAGGATGGCGGCTACAGTTAGGGCGAAAGAGAGCCAGCGGTTCTTGCGCATGAATCACTCGCTTCGGAGCGGCAGGCGTTCCGCTTGAGGGGGAAGGCAATGGCTGGAAGGGGGCACTTACGTCTCGCTCGCTCTTCTTATCCGATACGCAGCGTGCCGTATAAACATAAATCAAGCAAAACAAATGAATATGGCAAATGTGAGACTGACGGCATCGGCTCGGGTCGGTGCAGAGCGCGCGGCCCTGCAATATCGGGCAGGAGTCCTGGTAATCCGATTCTTCGGGACCCATGCCGACTATGACAGAATTGATGTGGAGACGGTGCGATGGACGCGGCACTGATCGTGATCGATAGCGATGCCGAGCTGGTCCGCGCACGCGCGCTTGTCGATCGGCTGATGGCGTCGGACGATCCGGATGACATCGCCCGTCTCGAAGCGCAGGCACGCTTGATCGCTGCGTACGAGGAGATCAAGTGGCCCCGTCGGCCGCCGAGCACGGCCGAGATGATCCGCTACCTCATGGATCAGCATGGCCTCACCCGGGCGGACCTGGTGCCGCTTCTGGGCACCCCGAGCCGTGTGAGCGAAGTCCTGAGTGGCAAGAAGGGCCTGAGCATGGCGATGGTGCAGCGCCTACGCGCCCGTTTCCGTGTGCCGGCCGATCTGCTCCTGCCGCCGCCGAAGAAGTCGGCACCCCGCCGCTCGACAAAGCGAAACGCGGCTTGACACGAGCTTCTGCGTAGGGGACAGCAGCGAAATGATCTCCCGGAGCGCGGCTTCGCGCTGCCTAGCCGCAACTATGAGCAGCTCTGGCGTGCGCGGCAAAAATCCGGCGACGCGGTCGACCGGGACAACACCTTGTCCGAACGGGAAGTTGGCAAACCGGGCGGAGAGCTCGCTCAGTTCCATGAAAGTATGAGTGGCACGTCAGCCGTTCTGCCTCTCCTGGAATAAGGCAAGGCGACCGGAACATGCATGCTGCTCGGAGCATCCGACCCAAGAGTTGACCACACCCACGCGTCAATGCTAAACAAGCGCTTAGTTAGTGATCGATGGAGAGCAGGTCCTTGGCAGCGACCAACGCAAAGCGGCAGTCCAATCGGTGGCCGGCGCTTCTGGACGCCGCGGCGTTGCAGTTCGCCGAGCAAGGCTATCGCGCAACGACGATTCGCGAGCTCGCCGCCGCGACGGCGATGACGCCGGGTGCCATCTATTTTCACGTTGCCAGCAAGCAGGCCTTGCTGCTCGCCGTCTACGAGGAAGGCGTGCAACGCATTCTCGACAGGCTCGATGCGGCCGTCGCGGAGGAGAAGGAGCCATGGGCGCGCCTCGAGGAGGCCGTCTTGGCCCATCTCGAGTCCATCCTGGACGCAAGCGCCTATGCGCGGGTCGTCAACCGCATCCTGCCGGGCGACGTCCCGGAGATCGCCAAGGAGCTGAAAGCCTTGCGCGACCGCTACGAGTCGCGCTTCCGGATGTTCATTTCCGCGATTGCCTTGCCCAAGGAACGCGACGCCACGCTCGTCCGTCTCTTCCTTCTCGGAGCGCTCAACTGGACACCGGTATGGTATCGGAAAGGCGGCAAGACGCCGCGAGCGATCGCACGGGAGCTCATGGCCCCGCTGCGCGCTCTCGCGGGCATCGACGCCGAGCGGGCGCGCAAATGACGGCGAGCATCCTGGTCCCGCCGCCCCGCGTGCTGATCACGAAAATCGGCCTCGACGGGCATGATCGCGGCAGCCGGATCGTCGCGGCCTATCTCCGCGATGCCGGTATGGAGGTGATCTATACGCCGCCCTGGCAGACGATTTCCGGCGTCGTCAAGCTGGCGCTGGAAGAGGATGTGGACGTGATCGGCGTAAGCTCGCTGGCGACCGACCATCTCATCGTGCCGGACCTGCTCGCTCAGCTGAGCAAGGCCGGCCTCGGCCATATCGGCCTCCTCGTCGGCGGCATCGTTCCGGAGGACGAGCGCGCGGCACTTCTGCAGGCGGGCGTGAGCGCCATCTTCGGACCAGGCTCCTCACGCGAGCAGATCGTCGACCACGTGGCGGCCCTCGCGGCGATGGCGCGCGAGGTACTGAATTCGCATCTTTGGGAGATCGCTCGATGACATACGAGGCCGTGCAACTCCCCCTTCCGGGATTCGATCAGGCCCATGGAGAGTGGCGGGACGACTATAGCCGCCAGATCGGGAAGGATCGCGTCGTCAAGAACCGGTCCGGGATCGAGATCAGGCCGCTCTATACGCCGCGCGACTGGGCCGGCGAGAGCTATCTCGAGAGCCTCGGCTTTCCCGGGCAATACCCTTTCACGCGCGGCATCTACGCGACCATGTATCGCGGCCGGACGTGGACCCAGAGGCAGTTGATCGGCCTCGGCACGCCGGAGGACTACAACCAGCGCGTCCGGCGCATTCTGGAGGCGGGTGCCACGGCAATCAGCTTGATTCCCTGCAATTCAGGCTTCCGCGGGATCGACTGCGACGAAGTCGATCCCATCCTGCTCGGCACGTGCGGCACCGTGGTCAACACGACCGAGCATATGGACGCCGCCTTGGCCGGCGTGCCGCTCGGCAAGATCTCCACCGCCATGAACGATCCGTCGCCTTTCACGCTCCTCGCCTTTACGCTCGGCGTCGCGAAGAGGCGCGGGGTTCCGTGGACATCGATCACGGGCACCTCGAACCAGAGCGATTATCTCTCCCATTTCATCGCCAACCACATGTTCTATCGCCTCTCGCTTCCGGGCTCCCGGCGCGTGCTCCTCGACCATATCGAATTCTGCCGGAAAAACGTCCCGAACTGGAATCCGGTATCCATCGTCGGCCAGCACATGCAGCAGGCGGGAGCGACGCCGGCCGAGACCATGGGCTTCACCCTCTCGACCGCCATGCAATATGCGCAAGACTGCGTCGAGCGGGGCATGGACATCGATTTCGTGTTGCGGCGCTTCACCTTCTTTTTCGACATCTCGATCAGCTTCTTCGAGGAAGTTGCCAAATTCCGCGCCGGGCGGCGCATTTGGGCGCGGCTGGCGCGCGAGCGCCTGGGTGCCAAGGATCCGGCCTCCTGGCGCTTCAAGTTCCACGCCCAGACCTCCGGTGTCGATCTCACCGAGCAGCAGCCTTTGAACAACATCGCGAGGGTTGCGGTACAGGCCGTGGCCGGAATCATGGGCGGCCTCCAGTCCATGCACACGGATGCCTACGACGAGGCGATCGCCACTCCGACCGAGGAAACGGCGCGCATCGCCATCGCCACGCAGAACATCCTGCGCGAGGAGGCGCATCTGTGCGACGTCATCGACCCGCTCGGCGGATCTTATTTCGTCGAAACGCTGACGGATCAGATGGAGGCCGAGATCGAAGAGGTGATCGCCAAGATCGACGACGCAGGGGGGATGTACAAGGCCGCCGATGCCGGCCTCGTCCAGACGATGATCGGCCAATCGGCGCTTGCCTTCCAGGAGCGGATCGAATGCGGCGATCAGAAGGTCATCGGCGTCAACTGCTATCAGATCGACGAGCCTGCGCATTTCCGCAAGCCGACCGAGCGGCCCGATCTCGAGCGCATGAAGGAGCACGTGGCGCGCTTCAAAGCCTACAAGGACGGGCGCAGCCAGGCTGAGGTGGATCGTGCCCTAGATACTCTGGCGCGGGCCGCCAACAGCCGGAACGAGAACGTCTATGAGCGGGTCGTCGAGGCCGCGGAGTCCGGCGTCACCCACGGCGAGATCGTGCGCTGCCTGCGCAAGGAGCTCGGCTTTGGACATCCTCTGGTCCTTGCCTGAGGCGGCCCCCTTGAACAGACCGCCGCCGACGCTCGAAACCCTCCTCGATAGGCTCAAGCATGCCGATGCATCGACGCTCGCGCGGTGCATCACGCTCATGGAGTGCGGCGGGCCGACCGCCGAGAGTCTCCATCGGCGCATCACTCCCCTCACCGGCCGGGCGGCGATCATCGGCTTCACCGGCCCGCCCGGGGTAGGGAAATCGACGCTGATCGACGCCTATATCGGGGCACTCCGCGCCCGTGGTCATACCGTCGCCGTCGCGGCCGTCGATCCATCGAGCCCGATATCGGGGGGCGCCATTCTCGGCGACCGCGTGAGGATGCAGCGCCATACGGAGGATCCGGGCGTATTCATCCGCTCGGTCGCATCGCGCGGTCATCTCGGCGGCTTGTCCGAGAGCATCCACCGCATCGTCGACGTGATGGACGCCGCGGGCCGCGATTTCATCATCGTCGAGACGGTCGGCACCGGTCAGTCTGAAATCGAGATCGTCGAGATCGCGGACGTCTGCGTCGTGGTAAATGCGCCCAATTCGGGCGACGATGTCCAGGCCATCAAGGCCGGCGTTCTCGAGATCGCCGACGTGCTGGTGGTCAACAAGGCTGATCTTCCGCTCGCCGACCGCACCGCCAAGCAGCTGAGTAGCATGCTCAAGCTGCGGCGAGAGAACCAGGATGTGCCCGTCATCGAGACGGTCGCTACGCGGGAGACGGGTATCGACAGCCTCAGTAGCGCGATCGAAAGCCGCATCGGGCGGAGCGCCGATGAGAAGGCACAAAGGCGCGCGAGGCGGATGCGCCGCCTGATCGCACAACGCGCGGGCCGCATGGTTCGCGATCTGGTTCTCCATTCAGCCGGCGAAGAGATGGATGCCCTCGTGCAGGCCGCCTCGGCCGGCGATGTCGATCTTGCCGCCGCCGTCCGGCGGGCGCTCAAAACCGTGCTTTGAAGCTGCCGCCTCAGCGCGGTACGGCGCTGCCGCCCTCGAAATAGAGCGTGTCCGTCGACCAGAAGGTGACCGCGATCGGCGTCGGCGCGGAGGCGCCGTCCGGGTAGAGCGTGGTGCGAAGCTCGATCGCAGTGCCGTTCAAATAAGGCTCCTCGAAGATATCGGCGCCAGCGAAGCGATCGACGATCTTGAGCGCACCGGGAGCGGATATGCCGGTGCCGCGCCTCGCGCGTGCGCGCGCTCCCGTATGGAAGGTGAGCGTGCGGCTCTTGGGGTCGTAGCGCTCGACGACGAGCCGGTTGGCGCCGATCTCGACCGCGAGCCCGGGGCGGAGTGCCGCCTCGCTCCGGCTTCCGGGTGCGATTGGCACCGAGGCATTGCCGACATCGAGCTCGGCCGCGAGCGTGCCGAGGCCGGCCGGCCCCACGTCGAGGCGGGGCGGCAGCGTGAAGCGCAGCCGGCAATAGTCCGTCTCGCCAGTATCGAGGCGGGTGGCGAGGATCTCCATGATGCCGCGCGTCGCGCGCTCGGACGAGCCGCAGAGCTGAAGGCGGTTGCCGTTCGTGCCGAGGGCGGTCGAGCCGAGGAGAAAACTGCCGCTCGAGCGATGGACCCCGAGCTCCGAGACGCCGGTCGAGAGCGGATGCACCGCATTCCCGACGACGCTGGCCCCCTTCGCCGCCGCCGTTGCCGCGAGCGCCTGCGGCGTCACCACGAAGGCCTGGTTCATGCTCGTACCTCCGCTCCATTGCACGAGACAGTCGTTGGGCGTCTCGCAATCGAAGGAAAGGAGGCCGTGGGGCGGATCGCCGCCGAGCCAGCTGGCGTCGCCCGCGCGCGAGATGAAGCCGCTCTGGTCGTAGCGGATGCGGTCGATTTCGACGGATTTGCTCGCCGGATGCTGGAACTCGAGATTCTCGATGCGGCGCAGCACGCCGTCCCTGCCGAGGGGGAATACGCCGTTGTCCTCGTAGGCGAGGATGATATGCGCGGTCGGCTCGCCCGGCATCGGCTTGATGTAGGTCTCGGTGCCGAGGCAATCCATCATGAGGAACGAGGGCTGGCCCATGACGACGAGGCTGCGATAATTGCAGAAGGTCTTGAAGTTGCGGATGGTGTTCTCGTACTGCTGGGCGGCACTTCGCGAGGGACAATAGACCCCGTGCCCGCTGACCGAGGCCTGGCTCGGCGGCATCTTTCCCTTGCCGCGGCGGAAGGGGAGGAACCAGGTCGGAGTCTTCTGCGGGTTGATGCTCGGGGTCTCGGGGCGCAGCACGCTCTCGTAGAACCAGAGGTCGAGATTGGCGTTCACCCGCAGGCGGTGCTCCAAGCCGCGGCGATTGTCGATGGCGAGCAGCACGACGAACTGGGTGTCCGTGCCGGCATAGGGATGCCCGACGGGCAGGCAGACCGCATTGCCGCAGGCGATGCAGTTCACCTCGTAATAGATGCAGTCGAGGAAGGTGCCGCCCTGGATGAAGGGATAGCCGAAGCCGCAGATGTTGACGGCCTCGAAGGTCACGCGCTCGAAGGTGAGCATGTTCACCGAATCGACCCTGGCGGGATCCTTGACTCCCGGCCCGCTCATGAGCGCGCCGTAGCGGAAGTTCTGGATGCGGATGTCCTTGACCAGCACGTTGTCGATGTTGCCGCTGGCGCGGAAGCAGGCCCCGCCGCTTGCTGCGAGGGGGTCGTTCGCTTCCGTCACCGGCGGGTGGTCGATCTTGCTGCAAAGCGCGCCATAGAGCCGGGCATCACCCTCGGGCGCCTCCGGCACGCGGTAGGTGAAGCTCTGTGGCCCGGTCACGGTCACCGGCTGGATGCCGCAGTAGCTGTCGGGGAGGACGAAGAACACGGCGACGGTATCGCCGCTCTTGAAATTGTGCGGGAAGTGGGTGGTCGCCGCGATCTCGCCGCCTTTGGCGTCGAGGCTTCTGATGGCGAAAGAGCCCTCGCCATAGCTGTCGTTGGCGGCGAAGGGGGCATTGCCGGCGATGCGCGGGAAGGCGGCGATGGCGCCGACGAGCGTGCCCTGGCCGGCGATGACTTGCCCGCCGTGCCTCAAGATGAGCGTCGCGTCGACGAGATAACTGTCGTCGATGTCGACCACATAGAGCCCGCGCGCCGCATCGAGGGTGGCCTGGATCTGCGCCCCTACCGGCGTCTTGCCGTCGGCCACCGCACCAAACCATTTCGGGCTGAGACGGAGGCCGGCGACGAAGCGCAGCCAGCGCCCGGCAGGGGCATTGGCGGCGGGTGCTACGACGAGGCCGCCGTCCTCTGCCGCCGTGCTCGCGGCATCGAACCAGAACTGCCCGCCCCCACCGTCGCCGGGAGCGTGGTAGCCGGCGACGTGGGCGACGAAGTTCGCCGGCACGCGTGCGGCCGGGACGGACTTGAGCTCGGCGATGGTGGCGTAGAAGCGGCTGATGGTGATGTCCGATATCTGCGAGACGATCTGGAACCCGCCGCCCCCGCCCGCGAGGCCCGAGTCGTACATCACGGTGATGAACTGCCCGCGCCTTATCTCGCCGCCGGCAAGCTCGCTCGGCCCCTCGACGCTCTGCTTGTAAAGCGGCTTGGGGCCAAGGCCGTTGACGTTCAGCGAGGCGCCGCTCGTGTTGGTGAAGCCCGCCTTGAAGCTGTAAGCCTCGCCTTGCACGTAGGCGAGGGGAAGCGCCTTGTCCGCCGTCGCATAGACGTAAGCGTTGCTCGATCCCGTGGCGACGACGGTGCCGTTGATGCGCTCCCAGAAGCGCTTGAGGACGTCGAGAAGCGCGCGGCCGCTCTCGGCGACGGCAATGCGCGGGTCCTTGCCGTGCGCCTCGAAGAAACCCTCCGGCGCCGCACCCGTCTCCTCTTCGGCGGCGTCGGCACCCGTGGCGCCGAACGCCGTCGCGGCGAGACCCGCTTGCAGCAGCCGGCGCCGCTTGAGCCCTTGCCAGCGGCCGCGACCAGGATCAGCGCTCATCCTCTCTCTCCTCATAGGCGGTTGCATTGGGGGGGCCGTCCGGCCCGAGCCCGGAGTCTATGCGAGATTGGCCGCATCGTTACATGGGAAGCGCGCGAGGGAAGTGCGGGGAAGCGCCCCGGGGTCGGGCGACCCGCGCGCAGGCCCGCTTGCCCGCCGTGGGCACGCGCGCGCTCGCCCTCCCGGCTGAAAGCGCCGGACAGGTCAGGGGGAATTGGGCTGGACGAGGCCCCGCGGGCGGGGCCGGCCTTATGTCAGGCCTTCTCGCTCGGCGCGCTTGCGCGCCAGCTTGCGGGCTCGGCGCACCGCCTCCGCCCGTTCGCGAGCCTTGCGCTCGGAGGGCTTCTCATAGGAGCGGCGCAGTTTCATCTCGCGGAAGATGCCCTCCCGCTGCATTTTCTTCTTGAGCGCGCGCAACGCCTGATCGACGTTGTTGTCGCGCACGACCACCTGGACCAGGGCCAATCCTCCTTCCCGCTTGAGGTTGAGCAAACAACTTTTGGCTGGAGGCGGCTCTTCTAGCACAACGGCAGGGGACCCTCAAGGGCCAAGTGCCAGGGAAGCGGCGGCTTTCCCGAGTACCGCGGCTTTGACCCCGGCGTGCGGGCGACGCATAGTAGGGCCATGGCCATACTCAAGATCGCCCGCATGGGCCATGCCGTGCTGCGCGAGGCGGCGAAGCCCGTCGCCGAGCCAAGAAGCCCCGAAATCGTCCGCCTGGTGCGCGACATGGTGGAGACCATGGAGGACGCGCCCGGCACCGGACTCGCAGCCCCCCAAGTCCATGTCTCCCTCCGCGTCGTCGTCTTCAAGGTCATGCCGGAGCGGCTTTCGGAGACGCCCGGCGACGAGCCCCAGCCGCTCACCTTTTTGATCAATCCGGTGATCGAGCCCTTGACGGAGGAGACCGCGCTCGGCTGGGAGGGCTGTCTTTCGCTGCCCGGCCTCATGGGCGCCGTGCCGCGCTTCACCCGCATCCGCTACCGCGCCCAGGGCCTCGACGGCGAGCCGATCGAGCGCGTCGCCGCGGGCTTCCATGCCCGCGTCGTCCAGCACGAGTGCGATCATCTCGACGGCATCCTCTATCCCGCGCGCATCACCGACTTCCGTCACTTCGGATTCGTCGAGGAGATGCGGCGCTTCGCCCCGCCGCTCGCCGAGGAGGCGTTATGACCAGGAAAGACGCTTTCGAGACCATGCGCGCGCGCATTCTCGAGAAGGCTCTCGTCCATGTCCCCTTCGAAGGCTGGAGCGAGACGGCCCTCATGGAAGGTGCCAAGGATGCGGGTTATGACCCGGCAATGGCGCTCGACGCCTTTTCCGGCGGGGTGCCGGATGCGATCGGCTATGCCTCGGAGCGGGCCGACCAGGCCATGCTGACCGCGCTCGAGAGCATGGAGGGGTTCAAAGAGATGCGCGTGCGCGAGCGCATCGTCGCGGCGATCCGCCGGCGCCTCGAGCTCAGTCTCGGGGAGCGCGAGGCGATCCGGCGGGCCTTGATGGTCCTGGCCTTGCCGCAGAACGCTCCCCTCGGGCTCAAGCTCCTCTGGCGCACGGTGGACGCCATCTGGTATGCGGCCGGCGACAGTGCCACGGATTTCAATTTCTACACCAAGCGCGCACTCCTCTCCGGCGTCTACTCGGCGACCCTGCTCTATTGGCTCAACGACCAATCCCCGGGTTGCGGCGATAGCTGGGGCTTTCTTGAGCGGCGGATCGACGAGGCGATGGGTGTGCCGCGCTTCTTCGCCCGCGTGCGCGATCGGCTGGCGGCGTTTCCCTCGCCCTTCCGACCGCCACGGCCGCAGCGCCGACGCTGGTAGGGGTCGGCCGGGCGACGACAAACGACAGACGAAAGAGGCGCCGCCGCCTTGCGCGCGCCTCTATTCCGTCTTCTGTCCTTTGTCCTTCGTCTTCGGATGGAGCCGCGTCACGTGTCCCATCTTGCGGCCCGGCCGTGCATGCGCCTTGCCGTAAAGATGAAGCTTGGCCGAGGGATCTTCCAGAATCTCCAGCCAGTCGTCCGCAGCGTGCCCGATGAGGTTCTTCATCACCGCGTCCGAATGGCGCTCCGTCGATCCAAGCGGTAGACCGCACACCGCGCGCACGAGCTGCTCGAACTGGCTCGTCGCACAAGCGTCGATGGTCCAGTGGCCGGAATTGTGCGGGCGCGGGGCGAGCTCGTTGACGAGCAGCCGGCCGTCGCGCGTGACGAACATCTCGACGGCGACGAGGCCGACGAGCTCGAGCGCCTCGGCGATGCGGCGCGCGAGCCTTTCCGCCTCGATGCGCAGGCTTTCCTCGATGCGCGCGGGTGCCGTGGTGGTGTCGAGGATGTGATTGACGTGCCGGTTCTCGACGGCGTCGTATGTCGCAACCGTGCCGTCAAGCCCGCGCGCGACGATGACCGAGATCTCGCTCGAGAACTCGATGAAGGACTCGAGCACGCCGCGCTCGGCTCCCATCGCGGCCCAGGCCGCGTCGAGTGCCGTCCCCGCTTTGATGGGAACTTGGCCCTTGCCGTCATAGCCGAGCATCGCGCGTTTGAGCACGGCCGGGCGGCCGAGGTCCTCTACGGCCCGGGCAAGCGCGCTCAGGTCGGCGACCTCGCGGAAGTCCACGGTGGGCACGCCGATCCCCCTGAGGAAATCCTTTTCGCGCAGCCGGTTCTGGGCGATATGGAGCGCCTTCCAGCCGGGACGCACGGGCACCTTCGCTGCGAGCGTCTTGGCCGCCTCGGCGGGCACGTTCTCGAACTCGAAGGTGACGACTTGGACGGTGTCCGCAAAGGCCGCGAGCGAGGCGGTATCTTCATAGGGAGCGATGGTGTGCGCCGCCGTCACTTGCAGGGCCGGCTCGTCCTCGCTCGGGCAATAGATGTGGCAGCTATAGCCGAGCCGAGCCGCCGCCATCGCCGTCATGCGCCCGAGCTGGCCGCCGCCCAGGATGCCGATGCGGCTTCCGGGGGGGAGCCGCACCTCGCTCAGCTGGGCGGCCACGGGCGCTTCCGGACTCATGCCTCGGCCGGCCGCTCCTCGACCGCGGCCGTCTGCTGCGCGCGGTAGGCCTCGAGCGCCGCGGCGAGCGCCGGATTCGTGAGCGCCAGCACGGCCGCGACGAGGAGGGCCGCGTTCACCGCACCCGCCTTGCCGATCGCCAGTGTGCCGACGGGAATGCCCGCCGGCATTTGCACGATCGAGAGCAGACTGTCGAGGCCGGAGAGCGCCTTGCTCTCGATCGGCACGCCGAAGACGGGAAGAGGGGTCAAGGAGGCGGTCATGCCGGGGAGGTGTGCGGCACCACCCGCACCCGCGATGATGGCCTTGAGCCCGCGCGCTTTCGCGCCCTCGGCATAGGCATAGAGCCGCTTGGGCGTGCGGTGGGCGGAGACGATGCGGGTCTCGTGGGGCACGCCGAGGCGGGCGAGGGTGTCGGCGGCGTGGCGCATGGTATCCCAATCGGACTGGCTGCCCATGACGATGCCGACGAGCGCCGGCTCCTTGCTGCGGCCCATTGCTCTTTTGCGCTCCCTTGTCAAAGGCTTGTCGCTCCCGAGCCGGCCGCAAGGACGTGACGCAGTTGCGCCGAGGAGGCGCAATTATAGGGAAGGGAACGTCGCTTTCAAGCGGCGCTGCCGCGCGCCGTCGCGGCGGCCCGAGCCGCCGCCTGCGGCTACGGCCTCCAGCTCGACGGGGCGGGACGTACACTTTTCTGTTACGATTTGCATCTTTCCGTTACGATTTGCACCAATTCGTGCTTAATGAGATCGGCAAGTTTCCGAGGGCTGCCTCGCCACCTCGATGGCGCGCCGAGAGGGGGAAACCCGACGACTGCGGCCGCGCCTCAAAAAGATCACAGACTTCGTACGGAAAAATCTCCTCGGCCGGCGCATGTCGTCATGATGACAATCAAAAACAAAGGGGATACTCCGCGGTCTGCCCCAGCAAAAACGGGGCCGCCTCCCGCGGCGAACGGGGCTGAGGCCGACGGCGCCGGCGCGGTTGCCGGGGTTCCCGAAAACGAGCTTACGCCAACGGCGCGCGAGGCCATGCTCGGGCTCGTAGCCGAGCTCGAGGATTTGCGCCGCGATCTCAAGGAGGCGAGGGCCAGGGTCGGTTATCTCGAGCGGCTCGCCGACCAGGACAGCCTCGTTCCCGTTGTCAACCGCCGGGCTTTCACGCGCGAGCTTTCGCGCACAATGAGCTACGCGCGGCGCTACGGGGTGCCGTGCAGCGTGCTTTATTTCGACGTGAACGAGCTCAAGGAGATCAACGATACCCACGGCCATGCCGCGGGCGACGCGGCACTTGTCAGCGTCGCCGAGACCCTGGTGGCGAGCGTGCGCGAGTTCGACATCGTGGGCCGGCTGGGCGGCGACGAGTTCGGAGTCATCCTGGTGCACGTCGCCAGAGAGGCCGCGGCCGAGAAGGCGGCGAGCTTGGCCGCCGCGGTCGAGGCCAAGCCGCTCGCCTACCGCGGCAACACGATCGGGATCAGCGTCGCCTTCGGCAGCTACGAGTTCCGTCCCGACGAGAACCTGGATCATGTGATCGATGCGGCGGACAAGGCGATGTATGCGCACAAGAAGGGCCCCCCGGACGCGTGAGCAGGGCGCGCGCGAGCGTGATCAGGCGATGATATCTGGGACAAGCTGGCTCTCCAACTTGGCGATCTGGTCCTTGAGCGCGAGCTTGCGTTTCTTGAGGCGCTGCATCATCAGCTGATCGTAAACGCCCCCTTCGCTCACCCGGGCGATGACCTCGTCCAAGTCTCGATGCTCGCTTTTGAGCGCTGCGAGGCGCGCCTTGAGCTGGGCTGTCTCTTCCTCGCTCAACCCGCCGACTTCCCCCTCTCATTTTCCCCCGAGCGAAATCTTACAGCAGCGGGGCTGCCCGCGAAATGCCCGCGCGGGCTCGCCCGGCGCTTTCTCATGCGCGCGTCGCCGCCCGGGGCTGGCGAGCGCAAAAATTGCGTCCCGACTCAAGGCGTTGCATGTGCTTGGGCCTGCGATTGATGCCTGCTGGCAACTAGGCCACACTCGGGCCGGTCGGACTTATAGGGGGCGAAAGCCGTCATGACCAAGAGAATCGGCCTGCTTACCAGCGGCGGCGACTGCGCCGGCCTCAATGCCACCATCCGCGCGGTCGTGCGCCGCGCCGTCATCGGCTACGGCTGGACCGTCATCGGCATCCGCCAGGGCACGCTCGGCCTCATGGCACGGCCGCCGGCGCACGAGGTGCTCAGGCCCGGCGTCCTCGAGCCGGAGATCATACGCCTCGGCGGCACCATCCTCGGCACCACGAACACGGGCAATCCCTTTGCCTTCCCCATGCCGGACGGGAGCCTGATCGACCGCTCGGAGGAGGTAATCGAAGGCTATCGCGCGCTCGAGCTCGATGCGCTGATCGGCGTCGGCGGGGACGGCAGCCTCGCGATCCTGCGGCGCCTGGCGCAGCAGGGCGGCATCGGGCTGGTCGGCATCCCCAAGACGATCGACAACGATATCGGCGTGACCGAGGCGGCCATCGGCCACGACAGCGCGGTGCGGATCGCGTGCGAGGCGCTCGACAATCTCCAGCCGACCGCGGCGAGCCATAGCCGCATCATGGTGCTCGAGACCATGGGGCGGGATGCGGGCCATATTGCACTCGGCGCCGGGATCGCAGGAGGTGCCGACGTCATCCTCATCCCGGAAATTCCCCATCGTCTCGCGCGCGTCGTCGAGCATATCGAGACCATCAAGGCGCATGGCCGCAATTTCTTCCTCGTGGTGGTCGCCGAAGCGGTCAGGACCGAGGCGGGCGATGCGGTGACGGGTGCCTTCGGAAGCACGGCCCATTACGGCGGCATCGGTTACTACATCGCGCGGCGCCTGCAAGAGCTCACCGGCGCGGAGGCGCGCGCCACCGTCCTCGGCCACCTGCAGCGCGGCACCAGCCCGAGTCCGCTCGACCGGCTCATGGCCAGCGCCTTCGGCGTGCACGCCGTCGACATGATCGCGGAAGGCCGCTTCGATCGCATGGTTCTCTGGCGCCATCGCCGCATCTCCGACGTGCCGCTCGAGGAGGTGATCGACCGGCCCTTCCTCGTGGACGTCGACGGCCCGCTCGTGCGCACGGCGCGCGGCCTCGGCATCTCGTTCGGGGACTGACGCGGATTTAAGGTCGAGGGGGGGAACGGCGCCATGGCCCGCTTTCCGACTTGCGAATTCTGGGACTTCTCGCTTGCCGTCTACGGCCGCGAGGGCGTCCCAGCCGCGTGCCTCGCCCTCCAGGAGCGCCACGGCGCCGATGTGAACCTGCTGCTCTTCTGCTGTTGGCACGCGCGGAGCGGGCGGGGCGCGCTCGCGGGCGAGGACTTGAGGCGCGCCGCGGCCGCGGTCGAGCCCTGGCACGGCCGGCTCGTGCGCGGCCTCAGGGCCGTGAGGGTGCGCCTCAGGCGCGAGTCCGCACCGCTACCGCAGCCAACGGACGCGCTGCTCGCCGAGCTTGCCGAGGCGCTGCGCAAGAAAATCGCCGCGGTCGAGCTCGAGGCGGAGCATATCGAGCAACTCATCCTCGCCGCATCCGCCCGTCCCGTGTCGTCGGAGAGCGCTGCCGTCCCTTTGGCCGCGCGCGCCCGCGATGCCGCAGAGGGGGCCTTGGCCTACCTTGCCTTGCTTGGGGCACCCCTCGACTCGGCCGACCGGAGCGATCTTTTCGCAGTACTCGCAGGCGTATTTCCCGAGCTTGGCAAGGGCGAGCTCGAGTCCATCCTCGTCCGCCGCGCTCCTCGCGGAGCGAGCCGAGCGGGGCCCCCTTGAAGGGCCCTGGGCGGCTCCGACTCAGCGACAAGATTTTGTTGTGATTCCGAGGCTTAGCCCCCAAATCCCGGGCCTCAATCGGGCGCTGGCGCTGAGCCAAAAACGGGCGTAGCATTTTCATGCGGCGAGTCACTCGCCGCTGTCGGACTCGATTGACAGGAGGTGTCCGGTGAACATTGCAGAGCGGATCGATTCCCTCAAAGCCAAGCACGCGGCGCTCGATGCCGCGATCCAAGACGAAAACAATCGCCCGCTACCCGATGCCACCAAAATCCACGACCTCAAGCGCCAAAAACTTAAGATCAAGGACGAGATGACCCAGATCGATCGGCACTAGCTCAGCCTAAGCCGCTCCGCCTTTCGCAGCCTGTCGATGCCGCCCAGCGGGTTTGGGGAAAACCTGCGCGGGGCGGCATAATCTTTTTATGAGGGATGGCCGGTTCGATCTCATGGGGAGCTCGATCGAGCTCCGCCCCAGCGCCGATCTCAAGGGGTAATCGCCGGATCGTTCGCCAGCCTGCGGCCAGCGTCGTCGAAAAGATCGACGCGCGATGCGGCGGCGTCGATCCACACGGCACCTCGCTCCGGCACGAGCGCATCGGCGGCAACGCGGGCGACGAGATCTCCGCCTGACCAGCGCGCGTGGACGAGGATTTCCGCCCCGAGCGGCTCGACAAGGCCGACCTCGAGGGGAGTGGCGTCGGCAACCGGTCTAGGGCTGAGCCGGAGCCATTCCGGGCGAATGCCGACGCGGACGCGCCGCCCCGTTCCGGCAAGTCCCGGGACCGGGAACAGGGCGAGGGCCGTGCGAACGCCGGTGCCATCGATCTCGCCCTCGAGCAGGTTGAGGCGCGGCGCCGAGAGGAATTGCGCGACGAAGAGCGTCGCCGGCGCGCGGTAGACCTCGAGCGGAGGGCCGACCTGCTCGAGCCGGCCGTCGTTCATGACGGCGAGCCTGTCGGCGAGCGTCATGGCTTCGATCTGGTCGTGCGTGACATAGAGCGTCGTCACGCCGAGCCGGCGCTGCAATTCCTTGAGCTCCGCGCGCGTGTTGGCGCGGACCTGGGCATCGAGGTTCGAGAGCGGCTCGTCCATCAGGAAAAGCGCGGGCTCGCGCACCACGGCGCGCCCGAGCGCCACCCGCTGTTGCTGCCCGCCGGAGAGCTGGTGAGGCTTGCGCCGGAGCAGCGCGTCGATGCCGAGCATGCGCGTGACGCGCTCGATCCGCCGCGAGATCTCGTCCCGCGGCACGCGGTGACGCTTGAGCCCGAACGCCAGATTGTCCCGCACGGTCATGTGCGGATAGAGCGCGTAGTCCTGGAACACCATCGCGATGTTGCGTGCCTCGGCCGGCACGTCGGTGATGTCCTGCCGGCCGAGCACGATCCTTCCGGCGTCGAGTGCCGTGAGCCCCGCCACCGCTCTCAAGAGCGTGGTCTTGCCGCAGCCGGAGGGGCCGAGGAGCACGAAGAACTCGCCCTCGAGGACCTCGATATCGAGCCCGCGCAGTACCGCGACGTCGCCGTGGGCCTTGGCGATCCCGGAGAGGGCGAGGGCTGTAGGCCGCATCTATTGCTTGGCCATCGCCGCGTTCGCGTTGGCTACCGCCTCCTTGACCGCCGGCTCAAGCGGCACCTTGTTGGCCAAGACATCCTTGATCAGGGCGTTCAGGATGTCGCGCGCCGGCGCGTATTTCGCCGAGGCGGGCTCCGCCTTGGCATCCGGCAGCTGCGCCTTGGTCACCAGCACCTCGGGATGCTCCTTGACGAGCTCCTTCATCTCCGGCAGGTCCCACGACGCGATATTGGTCGCGAGATAGCCCGAAGCGATGCTCCAGCGCGCCGCCTGCTTGGCGTCGCTCAGCCAGACGATGAAGCTCCACGCCGCCTTTTGCCGGGCCGGGTCGGTGGCATAGAGCATCATGTTGCCCCCACCTGAGGGCGGACCGAACTGCGTGTGCTTGGGGATGCGCCCAAGGCCCCAGGCGAACTTCACGTTCTGACGCATGAAGGCCTGCGACCCGGTCGAGTGCCAGATCATCGCCACCTTGCCGGCGGCGAATTCCTGCGGGCCGTCGTTCCACGGCGTGTAGGCGGGGGTGACCTTGTATTTATTGACGAGGTCGTGCCAGAAGCCGAGCGCTCCCAGCTCCGGCGGCTGGTCCCAAAGCGCCTTGGTGCCGTCGGGGCTGAGGGACTGACCGCCATTGGAATAGACCAGCGCATAGTAGAACCAGTCGAAGGCCTCGAGCGGCAGCTCCAGACCCCATTGCGTCACGCGCTCGCCGTCGCGCTTGGTCAGCTTCTCCGCGTCGGCCACCATCTCGTCCCAGGTGAGCGGCGGCTTGTCCGGATCGAGGCCCGCCGCCTTGAACGCGTCCTTGTTGTAGTACATCACCGGGGTCGAGCGCTGGAACGGGATGCCGTAGACCTTGCCGTCGTAGACGCAGTTGAGCAGCATCGACGGCCAGAATTTGTCGAGGAACTTCTTGCCGCCCTCGCCTGCGATCAGCGCGTCGAGGGGCTGGGCAGCACCCAGGGCGCCGAGCACGGGGACCGAGCTGATCTCAGTGACGGCGACATCGGGCAATGTCCCGGCCATCTTGGCGGCCTGGATCTTCTGCAAGGTGGTGTCGTAGCTGCCGGTGTAGGTCGGCGTCACCTGGATATCGGGGTGCGCCTTGTCGAAATCGGCGACGAGGCCGTCGATCACCTTGGCGAGGCCGCCGCCGAGATCGACGGGATACCAGAAGCTCAGGTGAACTGGCTCGGCGGCTCCGGCGGGCGACCCGCACGCCAGCGCCGTCGCCGCAAGCAGACCGCAGAGAACGTGACGAATGTTCACGGCATTTACCTCCCTGGATTTAGCCCTTCAACCCCGCGTGCATATGGCTGCGGATGAAGTAGCGCTGCGTCAAGAAGAAGATTATCAGCATCGGCGCCGCCACGAACAGGGTGGCGGCCATCAAGAGGTTCCAGTCGCTCATCACCTCCTGGGTGACGAACATGGCGAGGCCGATCGGCAAGGTGCGGATTTCGTCGCGATTGGTCACGATCAGCGGCCAGAAGTAGTCGTTCCAGTGCGTGACCAGTGCCACCAGGGTGAAGGCGAGCACGGTCGGACGCGAGAGCGGCAACAGGAAATGCCAGAGGAAGGCGAGCCCGGTGCAGCGGTCGAGGCGGGCGGCGTCCTCCATCGCCTCGGGCACCGCGAGAAACGCCTGGCGCAAGAGGAAGGTGCCGAAGGCACTCGCGGTGAAAGGCGCCACCAGCGCCCAATAGCTGTCGAGCCAACCAAGATGCTGGAGCGTTATGAAATTGGCGAGGAAGGTCACCTGGATGGGAATGATCAGCGCGCCGATGACGGCGAGGAGGACGACCGTGCGGCCGACGAAGCGCCGGCGCGCCAGCGCATAGGCGGCAAGGCTGGAGGTGGCGAGCTGCAGGAATACGATCGCGAGCGCCACCACGGTGCTGTTCAGGAAATAGCGGCCGAACGCCGCACCTTCCCAGGCGCGGCCGAAGTTCCGCCATTCGAGCGTCGCGGGCAGCCAGCGCGGGGTCGAGGTGAAGATCTCGTCGCTCGACTTGAACGCGCTGATCACGAGCCAGTACATCGGCATGGCGACGAGTGCTGCGACCGCGAGCACGGCGGCATAGAGTGCCAAGCGGGCCAGTGCGCGGTTCATCGGTTGAACCACAAGCTGACCAGCGCCGAGAGCCCGTAGACCAGCACGAACATCACGACGGAGATCGCCGCGGCAAAGCCCAGCCGGAAATATTGGAAGCCGTTCTGGTAGATGTAGAAGACGAGCAGGTTGGTGGCGTTGCTCGGCCCCCCTTGCGTCGTGATGTTGACGAAGTCGAAGGCCTGGAACGACAGGATGAGCGCGATGACGATCGCGAACCAGGTGGTCGGCCGCAGGAGCGGCCAGGTGATCGACCAGAACCGGTCCCACGGCCGCGCGCCGTCGAGCCTAGCTGCCTCGAGCACCGTCTGCGGCAGCGCCTGCAACGCCGCCAGATAGACCAGCATGAAATAGCCGAAGGTCTTCCACACCCCGATTGCGATGATGGTCGAGAGCGCCATATCCGAATCGGTGAGCCAGGCGACCGGGCCCTGGCCCGCGAGCCCGAGCAGATAGTTGGCGAGGCCGTAGTTCGTGTTGAAGATCCACAGCGCGATCGTCGCCGCGGCGACCGTGGGCAGCACGACCGGGGTGTAGAACAGCGTGCGGAGGACGTGGGCGCCGCGCAGACGCTGGTTGAGCGCGAGCGCGAGTGCCAACCCCAGTCCGATGCTGAGCGGCACGGTCAGGCCGGTGTAGATCGCGGTATTGGCCAGCACGCGCGGGAAGAGCGGGGCCGCGAACAGTTCGCGGTAGTTGTCGAGGCCGATCCAGCGCGGCGCCGGCTGCGTCGCGTCGAGCCGGTGAAACGACAAATTGACCAGAAATATCAGCGGGTAATAGTTCCATACGGCAAGTGCCGCGAGCGCCGGAACCAGATAGAAATAGGGGTTGAGCCGGCGCCAGCCGGCCGCCGCGGCGCGGGCGCGCGGGCGGGCAGCCCCACGGCTTTGCCTCTCATTCGCCATCGTAGGGCATGATCGCGGCCGGATCGGCCGGATGCAACGGCAATTGCCGGCCGGACTCCCGCACCGGCGGCCGGCGGCGGAAACTCGCAAGGCAGCGCTCGGGGGTCCGTGCCTTCTCCGAGGGCGTGAAGAACATGAAGCGCCTCCCTGGGGCGCGGGAGTGAACCGACATATCCCGCATGACCAGGAATTCGTTGGGATCGTGAACCAATTCTACCATACGGACAAGTCAGTTTGAGGACGCTGACCGCCCGGTACTGGCATAATTAGGACACTCCCCATTTCAAATTAGGACAGTCCGCCATCAATCACGTTGAAGCGACCAACGCGACGGCCCTGCGGCTCGGGTATGTTGCCGGACAGGGCCACGTCCACTAGCTCGGCAATCGTCCAAACGTGATCCGTGACGCCTAACTGCATGGCTGGTGTAAGCCGCAAAGTCTCATGGACACGGCAGAAATTATAATGCGCGGCATAGAGGGCGACCGCTGCCGCGTGGTTCTCAAGCTTCTTCGAGAACGCATTGGTGAGGCGGGTAAAGCGCCGCTGCTGCATCCTGATCGTAAGGTTTTGGCGCTCGACGTAGGAAGTGGAAATGTGCGTCGGGCGCCCGGATATGCGGCTCTTGGTTACGTCCACGACGTGACCGGGCGAATAGCGCCGCGCGGCGTCGTTTGAGTGCGCCACGCTGTAGTGCTTCTCGATCGTGCCATAGGCGATCCGGTCGCCAAAGTAGGCTTCAATGGCCGTTGGATACTGCCTAAAGGCGTCGGACGAAAATTCCGGCTCATTGACCACGCGCTCGCGTATGTCGCTGATGAAGCCATGCGTGGTCACGCCATCCCGCTTCCCTACGCGATAGCTCACGATGGCTTTGGCGCTGTCCGCAAGGGCAATGAACACATACTGGTCGCCAAGCTCCCACGACTCGCCCGGGCGCACGTTCTGGCGCTTCTTGCCGACAAAGCCCCACACTTCGTCAATCTCGATCCGATTGACGTGAAGCTGGCGCATCAGGCGGTCATGGAGGGCCGCACAGCCCTGCCCGACCTGGACCCCAAGCCGCATGATGGTATCCCGGTGAATACCCCTCAGGCGCTCGGTTGCCCGGATGCTCACGCCCTCGGTAAGGGCCGAGATCGCTTGGATTTGCTGGTCGCGAGGAAGGTTGTTCATGGCCGTATCCGTCATTATGTTAACGGATATGTAATCCTGTTTATCGGCCTTGTCAAGGGGAAAGTTTACGTATATGTTAACTCCCTTACGTATTCGAACGGAGGTTAACATGCGGCGAGAGCACGGATGGGACGAGCGGGCACGGCGGTTCATCAAGGCCGAGCTCAAGCGCCAGGGCGTCACATACGAGGAACTGGCCAAGCGCCTCGCCGGGGAGGGCATGGAGGAAACTAAGGGCTCGATTGCCGCCAAGATTAGCCGGGGAGCCTTCCCGGCCACTTTCCTCCTAGCGAGCCTCAAGGCCATCGGGACGAAGAATGTGCGGGTGGAGGACATCTGACCACGCATGATTCTCTCGGGAGTGGTTTTCCTTCTCGGGCTGGCAGGGTTGGCGGCGCTCATTGTCGGGCTCAGCACTCTGTCGTCGTGGCTACAAGCTCGCCATTTTCTCTCAAAGAGACTAGCGCGCATGTCAGAACCACCAACCCAAAATAGCCAAGCCACTGGCGATGAAGACCACACCCCCGCCGAAGAACAAAACAGGATGGCCCATTCCTTCGACACCTATGCACGCCGACGCGAAGCCAGCGACGCAAAGCAAGCCAAGCATAATCGCAAAATACGTCGGTGGACGCGCGCCGCTACTATCGGCGCGCTGATCTATACCGCCGTTACAGGCGCCATCCTCCTGTATGGCATCCGCTCCTTTAACTTGAACAGCGAGACAGCGCGGCACCAACTGCGGGCGTATGTATTTCTCAAAAGCGGCGAGATAGACTTGACGGGACCCACAACCTATAAGAGCGTCCCCATATTCAAGAATTGGGGGCAAACTCCTGCTTACAGGGTGAGAGCTTGGACCAATTCCGAGATTCGTGAGTTTCCCCTTCAAAGCGAGTTGCATATCCGGCAATTCGGTCAAGAACAAGTAGAGCTGGGGCCAGGAGCAGAAATGTGGCTGGACCATAAATCGGAGGTTCCCTTGCAACCCACAGACCTGGGGGATATCCGAGCAGGCAGGAAGGCATTTTATGTATGGGGAACCATTAGATACATTGATGAATTCGGATGCCCGCGATTTATAAATTTCCGACTTGCCAGCCGAGAAGAAGAGCGCCCAGGCGTCTGGAGTCTCCATACAGAGCCCGCCGGCAATAACAGCGACCAACAGAAATGCTCGAATTAGGACACTTCGCGCCCAACTTAGGACACTCAGCCGCGACTTAGGACAGTACCGACCGCCCCAAATGGTGCGTTCTAGCCCGTACCAATGATGGACCGAATCGGCACCTCGTGCCAAAATCGCAATCACGAACAAAATTGGGCGGCGGAGCATTTTGTCATGGCCCATCGCCTGAACCTTGCTCACATCGAAGAAGCCTCTGCATTCATTGATCCCGTATTCTTGAATACGCCGCAGTTCGTGACGGAGCCGCTGTCGACGGCGCTCGGCGTGCGGGTTGTCGTCAAGGTGGAAACCGTCAACCCCGTCCGGAGCTTCAAGGGGCGAGGTGCTGAGTATCTCGTCTCGAGGATGGCAAGCGGCCAAATGGTCATGACGGCCAGCGCGGGCAATCTCGGTCAGGCCATGGCTTACGCTTGCCGCAAGCGGGGGGTGCAGCTGATAGTCTACGCAAGCATTAACGCCAACCCTCTCAAGGTCGAGCGAATGCGTGCGCTCGGCGCCGAAGTCGTTCTGCACGGGAGAGATTTTGATGAGGCAAAGGCAGAAGCCAGACGCATCGCCCTCCAGCGGGGCGTACGCATGGTGGAAGACAGCCTCGATGTGGAGACGGGAGAGGGCGCAGGAACGATTGGCGTCGAACTGGCCCGTTTCCAGGAACCGCTCGATGCCGTGATCATTGCTTTGGGCAACGGGGCGCTTGCCTGCGGCGTAGGGCTTTGGCTCAGGAACACGCGGCCTCAAACGGCAGTGATTGCGGTCCAAGCGAGGGGCGCACCTGCGATGGTCGAATCGTGGCGGAGCGGTTCACTAGTACGGTACGACTCCATATCGACGATCGCTGACGGCATCGGCGTGCGCCTACCGATTCCGGAATGCGTACAAGACATGCGGGACACCATCAATGACGCTCTGCTCGTGTCGGATGAAAGCATGATTGAGGGTATGCGACTGGCACACCGGCATCTTGGACTCGTGCTGGAGCCATCAGGCGCCGCCGGTATCGCCGCCGTACTGGAGAACCGAGCGCGCTTTTCGGGTCAAACCGTGGCGACGATTCTTTGTGGCGGGAACGTGACGACTGATCAGATGGCGTCCTGGTTACGGGAATAGGAAAGTGCTCCAGCCGCTGTAGTTTGAGGCGATATCAATGATCGGCGCCGAGGATATTGCCGGTGCCGAACCCGGCATTCGATCTAGACCCCGGTAGCCGCAATCTTGCGTCAAGCGCCTTGCTCGGGTGCGGGCGGATTCCTCCTGAACAGCCAGAGCAATCTAAGGCAACGCCCGGCTCGCGACTTTGGCTGCCGTCCTCTGCCTGCTGAGTCGCGAAGAGGTCGCGACTGAGACGCCCTACTTGAGCGCCTTGGTCTGCTCGCGCAGCACGTACTTCTGCACCTTGCCCGTCGAGGTCTTGGGCAAGGAGCCGAAGACGACAGTCCTCGGCACCTTGTAATGGGCGAGATGCTCGCGGCAGAACTGGATGATCTCCTCCTCGCCCGCGGCCGTGCCGGGCTTGAGCGTCACGAAGGCGCACGGCGTCTCGCCCCACTTCTCGTCGGGCCGCGCCACCACCGCCGCCTCGAGCACGGCGGGATGGCGATAGAGCACCTGCTCGACCTCGATCGTCGAGATGTTCTCGCCGCCCGAGATGATGATGTCCTTGGAGCGGTCCTTGAGCTCGATATAGCCGTCGGGATGCCAGACGCCGAGGTCGCCCGAATGGAACCAGCCGCCGGCGAAGGCCTCCTCGCTGGCCTTGGCATTCTTGAGATAGCCCTTCATGACGATGTTGCCGCGGAGGAAGACCTCGCCCATGGTCGCGCCGTCGCGCGGCACCGGCTCGAGCGTCTTGGGGTCCGCCACCATGAGGCCTTCCAAGACCGGGTAGCGCACGCCCTGGCGCGCCTTGCGCGCGGCCCGCTCGCCGAGCGGAAGCTGGTCCCACTCCTCGTGCCATTCGCTCACCACGGCGGGCCCATAGGTCTCGGTCAGACCGTAGACGTGGGTGACGTGGAAGCCCTCGCGCTCGATCGCCTCCAGCACGGCAGGCGGCGGAGGGGCCGCCGCCGTCATGATCTCGACGGTGCGGCCGAGCGGGCGCCGCTCCTCGGCTTTGGCATTGATCAGCATGCCGAGCACGATGGGGGCGCCGCAGAGATGCGTCACCCCGTGCTCCGCGATGGCGTCGTAGATCGCCTTGGTCTCGACCCGGCGCAGGCACACGTGCGTCCCGGCAAGGGCCGTGACGGTCCAGGGAAAGCACCAGCCGTTGCAGTGGAACATGGGGAGCGTCCACAGGTAGACGGGATGCCCGCGCATGCCCCAGACCAGGATGTTGCCGAGCGCATTCAGATAGGCGCCGCGATGGTGGTAGACGACCCCTTTCGGGTTGCCCGTGGTGCCGGAGGTGTAATTGAGCGCGATCGCCTGCCATTCATCGGCAGGCGGGCTCCACTCGAACTCGGCATCGCCCTCCGCGAGGAAGGCCTCGTAATCCTTCTCGCCGAGGCGCTCGCCGGCCGCCGCCGCCGGATCGTCGATGTCGATCACCGGAATCTTGCGCTCGAGACGGGCCAAGGCGCGCTTGACGATCGGCGAGAACTCCTTGTCGGTGATGAGGAGCTTGGCCTCGCCGTGCGCCAGGCTGAAGGCGATCGTGTCGGCGTCGAGACGAATATTGAGGGCGTTGAGCACGGCACCCATCATGGGCACGCCGAAGGTCGCCTCGAAGGCCTCCGGCACGTTGGGGGCCATGACGGCGACCGTATCGCCGGGGGCTATGCCGCGGCCCTTGAGCGCCGACGCGAGCCGCCGGCAGCGCGCATAGCTCTCGGCCCAGGTCCAGCGCCGGTTGCCGTGCACGACGGAGGTGCGCGTCGGATAAACGCTCGCCGCGCGCTCGATGAAGCCGAGCGGCGTCAGGGGCGCGAAGTTCGCCCTGTTCTTGTCCAGCTGCGTCTCGTAAGGATTGCTCGCTCTGCTGCCGGCCACGGTCTCCCCCCTCCTCAAGCGCGGGCTTATGCCGCTCTTATCCGGGCGATCAGTCTGCCACAAACCGCCTTGGCAAGGGAGGCGCTTTGCGGGTATTGCTCGAACGAAGAGGGGCGGGAGGCAATGCCGCGGGAGCGCGCGGCAACAGCGCGAGGAACGCCACCATGACCAATCGCTACGATGCGGTCTACGAGCGCTCGCTCCGCGATCCGGAAGGGTTCTGGGGGGAGGCCGCGGAACAGATCCATTGGTTCAAGCGGTGGGATCGGGTGCTCGATGCCTCCAATCCCCCTTTCTACCGCTGGTTCCGCGGCGGGGTGGTCAATACCTGCTACAACGCGCTCGACCGCCATGTGGAGGGCGGACGGGGCGAGTGGACCGCCCTCATCTACGACAGCCCGGTCACGCGGAGTATCAAGCGCTACAGCTACCGCGAGCTGCGCGACCAGGTGGCGCGCTTTGCCGGCGCGCTCGCCGCCTTGGGCATCGGCAAGGGCGACCGCGTCATCATCTACATGCCGATGGTCCCCCAGGCGCTCGTCGCCATGCTCGGCTGCGCGCGCATCGGTGCCGTCCATTCGGTCGTCTTCGGCGGCTTCGCGGCGAACGAGCTCGCCGTGCGTATCGAGGACGCCAAGCCCAAGGCCTTGGTCTCGGCCTCCTGCGGCATCGAGACGGCGCGTGTGATCCCCTACAAGCCGCTGCTCGACGAGGCGCTGCGGCTGGCCGCGCACAAGCCCGCGCACGCCATCATCCTGCAGCGCCCGGAGGTGCTGGCCGAGATGGTAAAGGGGCGCGACATCGACTGGGACGACGCCTTAGCCGCAGCCAAGCCCAAGGATTGCGTGCCGGTCGCGGCGACCGATCCGCTCTACATCCTCTACACCTCGGGGACCACGGGCCAGCCCAAGGGCATCGTGCGCGACAACGGCGGGCACCTCGTGGCGCTCAATTGGTCGATGAAGAACATCTATGGGGTGGACCCCGGCGAGGTCTATTGGGCGGCCTCGGACGTCGGCTGGGTGGTCGGCCACTCCTATATCGTCTACGCCCCCTTGATCCACGGCAACACCAGCGTGCTCTACGAGGGCAAGCCCGTCGGCACGCCCGATGCCGGCGCGTTCTGGCGCGTGATCTCCGAGCACAAGGTCGCGGCGCTCTTCACCGCCCCCACCGCCTTCCGCGCCATCAAGCGCGAGGACCCCAACGGCGAGCTGATCAAGAAATACGACCTCAAGCGCTTCCGCACGCTCTTCCTGGCGGGCGAGCGCGCCGACCCCGACACGGTCGCCTGGGCCGAGAGGCAGCTCAAGGTGCCGGTGATCGATCACTGGTGGCAGACCGAGACGGGCTGGGCGATCGCCGCCAACTGCATCGGCATCGAGCACCTCAAGGTGAAGCACGGCTCGCCCACGCGCGCGGCCCCCGGCTACGACCTGCGCGTGCTCGACCCGAGTGCGAACGAGCTCGGGCGCGGGGCCATCGGCGCGCTCGCGGTCAAGCTGCCCCTCCCCCCCGGCTCGCTGCCCACCCTCTGGAACGCGGACGAGCGCTACAAGAAGGCCTATCTCGCGAGCTATCCCGGATATTACGAGACTGGGGACGCGGGCTACATCGACGAGGACGGCTACGTCTTCGTGATGTCGCGCACCGACGACATCATCAACGTGGCGGGGCATCGCCTGTCGACGGGTGCCATGGAGGAGGTCCTCGCCTCCCACCCGGATGTCGCGGAGTGCGCGGTGATCGGGGTCGCGGATGCGCTCAAGGGCCAGGTGCCGGTCGGCTTCCTCGTGCTCAAGGCGGGGGTCAAGCGCACGCCGCAGGACATCGCACTCGACGTGGTCAAGCTGGTGCGCGAGCGCATCGGCCCGGTCGCCGCCTTCAAGAGTGCGACCGTGGTGCCGCGCCTGCCGAAGACCCGCTCGGGCAAGATCCTGCGCGGCACCATGCAGAAGATCGCCGACAACGAGCCCTACAAGACGCCGGCCACGATCGACGATCCCGGCAGCTTGTCCGAGATCGAGGAGGCGCTCGGCGGCCTCGGCTACGCCAAGGCGCGCGCCGGCAGCGAGGCGGGGACAGGCTGAGGCGCGCGGGGGCGACGGCGCGGCATTTGCGCGCGTCACGCCGAGGCGGGGGAGCGGAGTCGCAGCTTGAACCTCGAAATCGGACGCGTTTGGCGAGTAACGCGGTAACCGCAGATATTCGAAGTCCGTATGCGGGCATGATGGGATTGATCATCACGCTGGACCCGAGGTGGGGAAGCGTGATGGAGCCGGTCGACAAAAGCTAGATACCCATTTGGCAAGATGAAGTATAAACGCTCCGCATGTCGAGCCACCGTACTCAAGCCGAGACCGGAGCCTGCGCCCACGACGCGGTGAGCTGCCTCAATCCCCACGAGTTGATCCGGAAATACCGCTGCGAAGCCTGCGCCGGTGTCATGATGTGCGCGTGCGCGGAGGACTTCGGTCGGCGATTTTTGTCTCATCAGCTCGCCGAAGGGACGGAGCTGAGGACGCAGAAGCGCGTCGCGGTGACGCTAGGCTTTCAGCCGAAGGTCTGTGCGGAGTGCCGAGGTCTGCCGGCGGAGCCTGCGCCGGCAGGCGAGATCCACGGCCGCACTTCCAAAGTCAAACGGTACTATTGGCGCGAGCTGTTCTTTGAGAAGACGCGGCGAACCGCCGACTGGGATGACGATCATCCCGAAGCATCTGAAGCCGAGCGACGCACTGCGCACGACGCAATCGAGATGAAGATCCTCGACGACATCAAGGCGCAGCACGCTCGCGCGCCTAAATATGTGTTTTCCGATATTTCTCAGGCCGAAGTGCTCGAACGTAACCGCGTGGAGGTCGTGGCGATCAGTGCCGACTACGCCGAGGCTCCGCAGAAAGGCGCGGTAATCTGTGACGGTGACGCGGTAATTTCCCCCGAGACGTTCGTCACGCGGCTTTACGAAGCGCAGGGATGGTCGGTTATGCCTCTCGAAAGCCTGCCCTTCCACGCGCTTTTTGGCGTGATGATGTGGCTGCTGATTCAAGACGCGGCTGACCCCAGAGTGAGGATGGTCGGCTTTGGTGATCGGATGGCCTATGAAGCGCGACGCAAGCCGCCGATGATCTGGAGCTTGCTTCCCGAGGATTTCGGCTGCGAGGGCTATAGTTTACGCCGGAAGCGGGCCGTCGAGCGGCACTTCGGGAGCCTTCCGGGCCACAGGGATGGACTCCTTTGGGTATTCGATTATTGGCGCCCATTGAGTGCCAACTTGCGCCAGTACCTCTGGGCACATCGGGAAGGCGATGTGGATCGTGCCCGTCGCCTGATCGAGATTCTAACCCCCACGCAGATCCTGACCGTTCTGCGCTATCTCTTAGACGATTACTGGCGCCACTATCTCGGTTGGCCCGATCTGCTGCTCTACCGCGGTGAAAATATTTTGCTGCTGGAGGTGAAATCGTCCAAAGATCATTTGAGCCAACCGCAGAAACGTTGGATCAGTGACAATTACGACCGGCTTGGACTGCCGTTCAAGCTGATCAAGCTGCACCGGACCTCGTCGAATAAGCGGCCCTAGTGGTATTGGACTGACATTTGAATCCCACCGCGGGCGAATTGGATCAATGAAATAGCTGCTACGATCGCGGTACCTTTTGCTGGATTTGGTCTACTTGCGAGATAAGGAAACCTGCTAAACCGAGGCCTCTACACCCGATTCTCAATGATGCGCCGCGTGAAGGAGGCGCAGCAACGTGAGCGACAACATCTCCTCGTTGCTGAGTTCGGGAGGGGCCAGCTGGAACCTGCCGCCTGAGGAGGGCCTGCGCCAGGCGGTCTCCGCCCTCCGCGGGTACGCCTATCAACTCCACCGTTCGCTCGCCGCTTGGATAGATTTGCCAGACGACGCCACGCTCCACCTGGAGGTCGCCGAGGACTACGCCACCCTGAGCCGAGACCCTTCGAGTCGGGAGGAGGTCCTTGCCGCCGTCCAAGTGAAGGACACCCGCGAATCTGGCGCCGTGACGCTGAACTCGCAGGACGTGCTCGATGCCGTTCGGCGCCTCTGGGCGCTTCAACAACAGAACCTGGGCCGAAAGGTCCGCCTGAGTTTCCTGACGACTTCACCCATCGGAAAAGAGCGCCTCAAGCCGCTGCCCGACGAGCAATGTGGCTTGGAGGCTTGGACAAAGGCCGCTCGCGGAGGCACTCCCGATATCATCCGACGCGCGCTGGTCGAAAGACTAGAGGCGCCAGCCGATCTTGCTGATTTCTTGGCCACGGCTGATGACGGCACTTTCCGCGAGCAGCTGCTCAGATCTCTGACATGGAACTGCGGTGAGTCGCCCTACTCCGAGATCGAGGCTGACAACCGTAGCGCGCTGATCATTCTGGGCGATCGTTACGGCGCCACGCCGGATGTCGCGGCACGGGCCGCGGATATCCTCTTGGTCCGAGTTCTCGCGACAATCCTCAAGAGCGGCGATCGGCGGCTAACCCGAAGCGAGCTCCTTACCGCGCTGTATGACGCTACCACGGTAGCGATGCCGGCCCAGATCGCCATGGCGGTCATGGGCCAAAGCGCGGCCATTCGTCGAACCGGCTCACTCGACCTTGTCGCTACGGGAGCCTGGCGTGAGCCTGCGCCGGCCGCCCTGCGACGGGCCGAGCGTCTTACGACGGTGGCCTCCCTGACGAAGCGGCTTGGAGAAGAAGGGCGTCTGTGGCTTCACGGCGCCACCGGCCTTGGCAAGACGACCCTCGCCGAACTGGTGGCCAAAGCACATGGCGGAAGCTGGCGCATCCTCGATCTCCGCGGCGCCTCGGCGCAAACAGCGGCTGAGCGGCTCGCGGCCGCGCGGGGCGCCATTGGTGCTTTTCCGGAACTCGCCGGCGTGATTGTCGACGATCTCGCGCCCGAGCAGGAGCCCAATTTGGAGGGTCCGCTCGCCCAACTCCAGGGAACCCTAGCGCGCCGCGGCGCCGGCTGCATCATCACGAGCCACAATCCTCCCGGCCAGCGTCTGGCGCGCGCGGCCGCTATTTCCCAGACCGCAATCCGTGATGCACCGGCCTTCGACGAAGATGACACGGCATCCCTCGTCACTGCCTACGGTGGTGATCCTAAGACCTGGGCCCAGTTTGCTTGGTTCGCCGGCGGGTTCGGGCATCCGCAGCTCGTCGACGCTCTTGTTGCAGGTCTCGCCGCCCGCGGCTGGCGAAGTGAGGAGAAGCGACAATGGCTCGCAGCTGGGATGCGCAGCGACGATGTGGAAGCCGAACGCGAGGCCGCACGGCGGCGGCTGCTCAACGAACTTGCGACGGACGTCATGCGGTTCCTTAGCCGCACCGCACGCATTGTCGGAACATTTGACCGCGAGCTCGCGCTTGCGGTCGGCCGTGCTAATCCGCCGCTCGAGAATTGCGCGGCGTCCTTAGACGGCCTCGTCGGCCACTGGATCGAGTGGCTAAGCCCGCAACGCCTGCGTATCTCGCCGCTCATCTCGGGCCTGGACCGCCAAATGCTGTCCGAAAATGAGCTTAGCGCACTCGACCGCACTGTGGCCCTGAGCATTCTGCAGCGTAGTTCGTGCGACGCCGACCTTCTAGATACGGCGTTCGCCCATGCCTTCATGGCCAAGGCGGGGGACATCGTGACCGCCATCGTCAAAATCGTTTTGGATACCACAGGCGACAACAGAAATTTGCTTGCCAGCGCAATGCCGATCTTCCGAAGCAGCGCCAGCGATTTCGGTAAGGTTGGTAAGGGTTCCCCCGCATTGGTCATCCTCCTGCGCCTCGCGCAGCATCGCCTCACCGCGGCAATCAGCGATGCTGATCAGATCGCCGCGTCGGTGACCGGCTTACTGACCGCGCTCGACCAATGGGATGACGTCGAGCTGAAGTCGCACCTCGAAGGCCTAGTTCTGTCGATGGTGCTCATCGACGATTTCGCGTTCGGCAAGATTCCTGGATGGTTTGAACTGATTGATCGCCTCGAGACGGCCGTGCGCAGGGATGGCGCCCTGGATGGTTTCGCTGCTAGGACGGCGGAGGAAGCGGGCTGCGACCCCGTTGACTTCGCCTTTCTCGCCCACGCAGTGCACGGGCCAGGCCTCCCGGCTTTGGAGCGCCTCTTTGGACAGCTCGACAAGATCTCGTCGGACGTGCGCAAGCGACGGCTGGCGGTTCTCGACGCGGATCCGGCGTGGCTCAGCCTGCTCGTGGACAACGCGTGGCTGAAGCAGTCCCAGCTGGAGACGTTGGATGGCCGGTCTCAGGCCGCAACCTTTCTCCGTCTAGGGGACATGGCCCTGATCTGGGGCGCGAACCGCCTCGCTGCTAAATGCTTCCGAGCGCAAGCCATCATGCTGGACGAATACGCGAAGGATGCCGGCGCCGCGCTTGCCGCCCTTGACTTGGCCGACACCCGTCTGCCCAACAGCCTCGACCTTCAGCGCGAGCGCGCTAAAATCGCTTGGCGCGCCAAGGACTACTCCGTCGCGCTCGCGCAGCTCTCGGCCATCTCCGACCGCCTCGAAGAGGCTGAACCTTTGGACATGGCTTTCGCAATGCGGGAGGCGGCGACTAGCGCTGGCGAACTCGCGCGCTGGGCCGAAGCTCAGGAGTTCTTCATTCGGGCGCGCCGCGGCGCTCTGATCGCCGCGGACAGTCCCAGCGCCCTGAGCATCGGTCTTGGTGCAGACGCGGCCGCAGCTCGTTTCGCGGCCGGCGACCGACGTGGCGCCGTCCGTGCCATGGCCGAGGTCTTCGACGAGCTCGGTAGGCTCGACCCGCTGGCCGACCGCAAGGCGCGGTACTGCCACATCGTCACAAGGCACGTCACGCTTTGGATGCAAGCGCAGATCGAGGAGAAACTGACCCTCGATGGCGCGCCCATAGTTTATATAGCCGGGGCGGTCAGCAATCCCGATCCTCCCGCGGCGATCGAAGAGCGCCCGATCACCTCGATGGTGACGGCCTGGTGGATGCTTGCTCGGATTGCGCTACAGGTCGGCCTACCCACGGAAGAGGTTCTCGGGTGGCCTGGCGTGAAGGAAGTGCGCAACTTCGCAACGCTCGATGCATTACTTCGGACGGCGCTGCTCGAAGCGGCGATGGAGCAAGGTTCTTTAGACGGTTTCAGGAGCTACGCTCTCGGCGCTGTGGAGGCGATGATCCACATTTCCGAGAGTGACTGGCGCAACAATCCGCCCGATCCGCTCGCACCGACCCGCGCCCGTATCCCTACGTTAGCGGGTGATGCGCTGAGGACGCCGATAGCCCGGGGCCATGTGCGCGACGCCACGTTGGCGATGGCCGCCGGCCTGGTGCTCTCGCGGGGTGACGTTGCCACCGACCTGGCGCCGCTGCAGGCGGCGATCGCGGCAATGACAGGATACGAGCCTGTACCCGAGTGGTCGCAAGATGCAGCGGCGCGCTCCGAGACGATTGATGCCGTTGTTGCGAACATCTTATGGGTCCTCGCGGCAGGCGAACCTGTCTTTCCCGGTGAATTATTCATGACCCACCTTCGACTTCTGGAATGGGTCGGCGCCTCCAGCTACGGTCGCGTTCTGGCACCGCTTCTAGCAGCCCGGGTCCGCCGTGACTGGACCACCGTGATCGAGGCGCGGAGCGCCTTTCTATTGCGGCGCATGCAGACCGTACCGCCCCTGCGTGAAGCGCTCGCGAGCAGCAGCCGAGGTCAAGCTTATATCGCCGGCGTCCTTTTGGCCGCGGAGGCAGCCGTTCAAGCCACGCTCTCCGAAGAATACCGCGATGGCTTGCGCCGCAAGGTGTCGACACAGGCGCCGGACGCGGAGGCAAGATATGATCACTGAAATGCGTCAATAGCGTTGCAGGCCGTCCGTCCGCTATTGCGGCTTGACCGTCGGCGGCAGCCGGCCTTCTTGCGTTCTGGCAACTGCTATCCCACCAACCTGAACCCGACCACGGCAAAGTGATGATCGAACGTGTAGGCAAGCCGAATTCGCGCGCGCTTCATGATGGCAAAGCTGGTGGCGTCGACGGCCGACAGCTTGTGCAGGTCTCGTCGTGAACGCTGTCGTGTTCGATCGACGAGCGCTTCGGCTCGCCGTCCCAGATCGCAACCGGCCCCGCGGCCGGCGGCTTGAGCACGACCTTCCGGATGGCATCGCGCACCAACTCCGCGACGCTGCGCCCCGACCGCGCGGCAGCACTGCGCAGCGCGTCAAGCTCTTCCTTGCGCAGGCAAATTTGCGCTTTCTCCATATTTGGCACTCTAATGCCGCGAGTGACATACGCCAAGCTTGGCGTTCTCCGCTACCTCGCCTTGAGCGCTCGGTGGCTCGGGAGGCTGGAGTCGCCTCTGCGCCGATTCTCTGGTAGAGTTCGCGCCAAGATTAGAACAACGCGACCAAGGGAGGAGATCATGAAGAGTGCCACGCGCGTCCCCACGCGGGCCATTCGTCCGAGCAGACGCCGCTTTCTCGCGGGCAGTGCCGCGGGCTTGGCCGCCATTCTCGCAAGCGGCCGGGCGCCGGTCTTCGCGCAAACGGCGGCCAAGAAGCTCGTCTTCGCGCACATCAACCCGCCGCCCGAATCGGCCGCGGCCGCCTTCCAATGGTTCGCGGACGAGGTCAACAAGCGCTCGAAAGGCGCGCTCGACGTTGAGTTCTACGGGAGCACGCTGCTCACCAAGGAGCTCGAGATCATGAACGCGGTGAAGTCCGGCAACATCGCGATCGGCAATCCCGCGGGTGCCGCCGCCACCGTGTTTCCCGAGATGGGCGTCTTTCTGGTCCCCTATCTCGTGCGCACCTACGATCAGGCCTACCGCATGTTCAATGGCGCCGTGGGCGACCGGCTCGACGCCCAGTTCCAGGAGAAATACAAGCTCAAGGTCCTCTGCTTCTTCGATTACGGCTTCCGCCATTTCTGGAACAGCAAGCACCCCATCGTCGAGCCCAAGGACCTGCGCGGCATGAAGATCAGGGTGCAGCTGGCAAAGGTCTTCGCCGACACGATCAACGGGCTCGGCGGCAATGCCGTGCCCATGCCGTGGGGCGAGGTGATCCCGGCGGCCCAGCAGGGCGTCATCGACGGCGCCGACTTGCCGGTCGTGAACATCCTGGCGCTCAAGGCCTACGAGGTCTCGAAATACGCCTCGTTGACCTATCACAACTACGGGCCGACGGTGAACGTCATCAACCTCGAGCTGTGGAGCGGCTTGCCCAAGGACCAGCAGAAGCTGCTGCTCGACGTCTCGCGCGAGGCGCAAGCCAAGATCCGCGAGGCGACCGAGAGCGTGGACAATCTCGCCAAGGCCAAGGAGCTCCTCGAGCCCAAGGGCATGATCGTGAACGCCGCCGATGTCGACGCCTTCCGCAGGGTCGCCGAGGAGAAGATCTGGCCAGACTACCGCAAGCAATATCCCGAGATGTGGGACGAGATCACCAAGACGCAGGCATGAGGGCCGCGCCGCGACTCCCTCTCCCGCTTACGGGCTTGAGCCGCGAAGCGGATCGAGGTTGGGATGAGGGGATGACGTGCAGCCGACGATAGACGCGATCGTGCGGCGTGGCCGTTGGCTCGCCATGCTGCCCAAGATTGTCATCGCGGCACTCCTCATCCTCGCCATCCTCGACATGCTGGTCGGCGTGCTCTTGCGCTACGTCGTGGTGGCGATCACCGACGCGCTCGACCTTCCCACCGTGAACTTCTTCTGGGTCGAGGAGGTGGGCGAATTTGCGCTTGCCTGGCTCACGGCACTCGGTGCCGCCGTCGCCATCATCGAGCGCACCCACTTCGCGCTCGGCTTTCTCCTTTACCTCCTGCCGGCGCGTGCCGCGCGCGCGCTCGAACGGCTCAACCACCTGCTCATCGCCGGCTTCGGCGCCTTGGCCGCCGCTTATGGCTGGAAGCTCTGCATGCTGAACGCGGGCCTCGCCTCGCCCGGTCTCCAGATCGACCTCGCCTGGCTCTACGCCTCCTCGGTGGCGGCGGGCGGCCTCATGGTGATCTATGGCCTGGGCGTTGCCGCCGGCCTCATCGAGCGGCGCGAAGCGGCCACGCTCGGGGGGCCGTAGGCGATGCTGCTCGCGCTCACGGCACTTGCCTTCGTCGTCCTCCTGGCCCTCTCGATGCCGATCGTCTTCGCGCTCGGCATCGCCGGGATCATAGGCTTGGTCCTTGGCGGCTATCCCTTGCAGATGCTGCCCTCGAGCATGGTCGGCGGCTCGCAGAACTGGGTGCTCCTCGCCATTCCCTCCTTCGTCTTCGCGGGCACGCTGATGGAGCGCTGCGGCATGTCGCACGCGCTCGTCAACCTCGCGCGCGCGTTGGTCGGCTGGCTGCGCGGCGGTCTCGGCATGTCGGTCATCGTGGTGTCCTACTTCTTCTCCGACATCTGCGGCTCCAAGATGGCCGAGGTGTCGGCACTCGGCTCGACGCTGATGCCGCCCCTCGTGCGCGCCGGCTACAAGCCCGAGGACGGCGCCTCGCTGATCTCGTCGGGCACAGCGATGGGAATGCTCGTGCCGCCCGCCATCTTCATGATCGTCATCGGCGAGGTGACCAACACCTCCGTCGTGGCCCTCTTCCTCGCCGGCTTCATCCCCGCCGCCACCATCGGGGCGTGCCTGTGCGCATTGGTGTTCATCCAGGCGCGCATCCTCGGCTGGCCCAAGGACACGCGGCCGAGCTGGCGCTTCCTCTTGAGTGCCGCGCGCGAGGCGAGCGTGCCCATGGTGGTGCCGGTGGTGATCCTGGGCGGCTTCTATCTCGGGGTCTTCACTGCGACCGAGGCGGGGGCCGTCGTCGCCTTCTACGCCTTTATCGTGGCGCGCTTCTACTACCGCAACGTCTCCTTCAAGGAGATGGGGTGGATCGCCTACGAGAGCGCGCTTCTGACCGCCGCGGTCGTCTTCCTGCTCGCGGTCGCGACCATCTTCCAGTACCTCATGGGGGTGACGGGGGTGCCTGCGATGCTCGGCCGGCTCTTGGCGCCGCTCGGCTCGGCGCACTGGCTCTTCCTCGCGGGCGTCGCCCTCATGACCATGCTCTTCGGCATGGTGCTCGAGGGCCTGCCGGCGGCCGTCGTGCTCATCCCGGTGGTATTCCCCATCGCGGTCAAGCTCGGCATCAATCCCATCCATTTCGACATCGTGCAGACGGCCGCCGTCGGCATCGGCCTCTTCCTGCCGCCGATGGGGGTGGGGCTCTTGATGGCGCTGCGCTTCGCGAACGTCTCGGTCGGGCGCCACGCGCGCTCGTACTGGCCCTATCTCCTGGCCCTGCTCATCGGGCTCGCGCTCATCATCGCGATCCCGGAGCTCACCCTCTTCCTGCCGCGCAGTGCTGGCATGGTGCGCTGAGGGCCGGGCTATCGCATATGAGCACTTATCAATATGATAATCCGTCGTCCCGGCGAAAGCCGGGACCTATTTCAGAGCAGGTGCGGCGTATTTGCTTCCTCCAACAATGGTGATGCTGGTCAATGGATACGGGCTTTCGCCGGTAATGACGTAGCCGGTAACGTGCGCAATCACCAAATGCGATAGGCCTGGTGCTGAGCGCGGTAGCGGCCCGCTCCGTGCTCCGCCGCGGCGAGGGTTCGGCCGCCCCCTTCAAGGGACGCTTTGCGGGCTCGCCTTTTCCTCTTCCTCGACCGCGGCGGGGGCTTCGCCTTCGGCCGATGCCTTGCGCAGGCGCTCGCGCGCCCGGTGCACCGCCTTCTCGAGCTCGTCGTTGCTGCAAAGCCCGAGCAGCACCGGGCTCTGGGCACGGATGTTGGGCGTGTTCCAGTGGCTGCGGTCGCGCACCGCCTGGATGGTGTTCTTGGTGGTGCCGACGAGCTTGGTGATCTGCGCGTCGGCGAGCTCCGGGTGGTTCTTCAAGAGCCAGGCGATCGCGTCCGGCCGGTCGCTGCGTTTGGCAACCGGCGTGTAGCGCGCGCCCTTGGTGCGCGCCTCGGGCAGCGGGATCGACGGCTTGGCGAGTTGCAGGCGGTAATTGGGGTCGGCCTGGCCCTTGGCGATCTCCTCCTTGGCCAGCTGACCGCTGGCGACCGGATCGAGACCCTGCATGCCGCCCGCCACCTCGCCGTCGGCGATGGCCTGCACCTCGAGCTCGTGGAGCCCGCAGAACTCGGCGATTTGCCTGAAGGTCAAGGTGGTGTTCTCGACGAGCCAAACGGCCGTGGCCTTGGGCATGAGCGGTTGCGCCATCGTTCCTCCTCGCGTTTTTGCTTGTCTCGGGGTGGGGCGCTCCAGCAAGGGAGCGCCGCCGGGCGGCCACCTCAGCCGGGCCGCGGGCGTATGGGTCCACCCGGCTTATATAGGGACTTGCCGCGGGACGCAAACGGCTCGGCAATGGAAAGTGGCGCTCGTTCAGACCGTCAGCATGATCTTGCCGATATGGGCATTGCTTTCCATGAGGCGGTGGGCTTGGGCGGCGTCCTTGAGGGGAAAGCTCTTGAAGATGACGGGCTTGACCTTGCCCGCCTCGATGAGCGGCCAGACCTCCTTGAGCAGAGCCGCGGCGATGCGGCCCTTCTCCTCGACCGCGCGCGCGCGCAGGGTCGAGCCCGTCAGGGTCAAACGCTTGAGCATGAGAGGGGCGAGGTCGACCTCGACCTTGGCGCCGCGCAGGAAGGCGATCTGCACCACGCGCCCGTCCGGTGCGGAGAGCTTGAGGTTCCTCGCCGTGTAGTCGCCGCCCACCATGTCGAGGATGACGTCGACCCCCTTGCCGCCGGTCGCTTTTAAGAGCGCCTCGACGAAGTCCTCGCTTCGGTAGTCGACGCACTTCTCGGCACCGAGCTTCTCGCACGCCTGGCATTTCGCCGCCCCGCCCGCGCTTGCGAAGACGCGGGCGCCGCGGGCCTTGGCAAGCTGGATCGCGGTCGTGCCGATGCCGCTCGCCCCGCCGTGGACGAGGAAGCTCTCGCTTGTCTTGAGGCGGCCGCGCTCGAAGACGTTGGTCCACACCGTGAAGAAGGTCTCGGGCAGGGCTGCCGCCTCGACCATATCGAGGCCCTTGGGGACCGGCAGGCATTGCGGCAGCGGGGCGACTGCATATTCGGCATAACCCCCGCCCGCAAGGAGGGCGAGCACCTTGTCGCCGAGCCGCCATCCCGTAACGCCCGCTCCGAGGGCGGCAACCGTGCCGGCGATCTCGAGCCCGGGGATGTCCGAGGCGCCAGGCGGAGGATTGTAGAGGCCTTGGCGCTGGAGCACGTCGGGACGGTTGACGCCGGCCGCCGCCACCTTGACCAGAAGCTCGCTCGCTCCCGGGACCGGCAGCGGGCGGCGCGCGGGGACGAGCGCTTCGGGGGCGCCGAAGGCCTTGATCTCGATCGCGGTCATGGTCTTGGGCAGCATGTCGGACATGGCGCTTGATCCAATCTGGCTTGAGCGAGGGGGGCGATGTCGGGCTATGAGAGAGCCGCTCTCGTCTAGTATGTTGAGTGCCGGCTGACAAGCATCTTCAGCGCACGAGGTGCGGCCATGGACATCGAGGATCTCGAGCCCCGCAAGACCAAGCCCAAGCCCAAGAATCTCGATCCGCTCTCGGTCGACGAGCTCGAGGATTATATTCGCGAGCTCGAGGAAGAGATCGCGCGCGTCAAGGGCGAGATCGCGAAGAAGTCCGCGCACCTCAATGCGGCCGCGGCCTTCTTCAAGCCGTCGTCGCGCGGCTAGGTCTGTCGGGCGGCCGGCTCTTGCGGCGGCGTCCGATATAGAGGAGCCAGCCGAGCGGCCCCAACAGCAAGACGATCACGAGCCAGCCGAGGCGGGGACCGAAGGGGCAGTGCCTTCCCTCCGGCGGCCGCCACGGCCCGCTCCGGGGGGAGAGCGCCACATGCAGCACGGGTGCGGCGAAGAGAAGGAGGAAGGCGAGCCAAAAGAGGAGCGGGCTCATGCGCGACATTCTGGCTGAGTGCTTCCCGGCTGTCATCGCAGAATGCGCGTAGAACCGAGCCTCATGCTGGCATGGGCGCAAAGGCACGGGCGCGCCCTTCGCAGCCGCGCTTGCGCGCTGCCGATCCCATCGAGTGCGCTTGAACCCGCGTTATCGGACTGCTACACCGAGCCACGTCTCGCACAGCCGGAAGCCTTGGAAATTCCCCGCCCTGCGCCTCGAGGTGACCCGCCATGGAACTCGCCATGATGTCCGCCGCCCGCATGGCGGCCCTCTTCCGCAAGAAGAAGCTCTCGCCCGTCGAGGCGACGAAGGCGGCCCTCGCCCGCATCGCGGCGCATAACCGCAGGCTCAATGCGTTCATTCTGGTGGACGAGAAGGCTGCGCTGGCCGCGGCACGGCGCGCCGAGCGGCGCTACGCCAAGGGCGAGGCGCTGAGCGCCGTCGACGGCGTGCCCACCAGCATCAAGGACCTGCTCTTGACCAAGGGTTGGCCGACATTGCGCGGCTCGAACGCCCTCTCGCCGGACCAGCCGTGGCTCGAGGATGCGCCGGCGGTCGCGCGTTTGCGCGAGGCGGGGGCGGTGTTTCTCGGCAAGACGACGACGCCCGAGTTCGGCTGGAAGGGGGTGACGGACAGTCCCTTGACCGGCATCACGCGCAACCCGTGGAACCCCAAGATGACCACGGGGGGGTCGAGCGGCGGGGCCGCGGTGGCGGCGGCCACGGGCATGGGCGCCCTTCACCTCGGCACCGACGGCGGCGGCTCGATCCGCATTCCCGCGGGCTTTTGCGGCATCTTCGGCTTCAAGCAGAGCTGGGGTCGCGTCCCCGCCTATCCGCCGAGCCCGTTCCAGACGCTCGCTCATGTCGGCGCCATGACGCGGACCGTCGAGGATGCGGCCATGCTGCTGACCATCCTCGCCCGCCCCGACAACCGCGACGTCTACGCCCTTCCCCATGACGGTGCCGATTATCGCAAGGGGCTCGGAGGCGGGATCAAGGGCCTGCGGATCGCCTTTGCGCCGACGCTCGGCCGCCGCCGCGTCGAGCCCGAGGTGGCGGAGCTTGTCGCCAAGGCGGCCAAGGGCCTGCGCGCGCTCGGCGCCCGCGTCGAGGAGGCGAGCCCCGATCTCGGCGACTATGGCGCGGTGTTCCAGACCTTCTGGTTCGCAGGTGCCGCCAGCCTCATGACCCAGTTCTCGCCGGAGCAGAAGCGCCTCATGGATCCGGGCCTGGTCGCCACGGGGGAGGCCGGGACGAAAATCACGCTCCCGGACTATTTCGCCGCAATCAAGGCGCGCGAGGCGATGGGCCTGACCATGGCCAAGTTCCACGAGCGCTACGATCTTCTGGCGCTGCCGACGCTCCCGCTGCCGGCGTTCGAGGCCGGCCGGCTCACGCCCGCGACCGAGAGCGGGGAGGGCTGGGTCGATTGGACGCCCTTCACCTATCCTTTCAATCTCACCAAGCAGCCCGCCGCGACCGTGCCGTGCGGTCTTACGAAGGCCGGCCTGCCGGCGGGGCTGCAGATCGTCGGCCGCCTCTATGATGATATGACGGTGCTGCGCGCGGCCGCCGCCTTCGAGGCGGCGTATCCCTGGCCGATGCCGCAAATCTGAGACAAGTCGGGCCATGCGCATCGCCCTCGATCCGCGCACGGCACTGCCGGTCGATGCCGATGCCGCGACGCTGGCCGGCCGGGCCTGGATCCCCGGTGCGCCCGGCGGTCCGTCGCCGGTGCTCATACGGCCCGACGTGGTGATCGACTTGGGCGCGAGCTTTGCCACGCTGGCCGAGCTGATGGCGGAGCCCGATCCGGCGACGGCACTCGGCGAGGCCGCGCGCGCTGCCCCCGCGATCGGCGCCACATCCGCCGTCCTCAGCAATTCGTCCGCCGATGCGCGCGATCCGCAGCAGCCCTTCTTCTTGGCACCTTGCGATCTCCAGCCGGTCAAGGCTTGCGGCGTCACCTTCGCGGCGAGCCTGCTCGAGCGCGTCATCGAGGAGCACGCGCGCGGCAATCCCGCGGAAGCGGAGGAGATTCGGCGCAAGGTCACCGCCGCGATCGGCAGCGACCTCGCCCGCGTCAAGCCGGGCTCCGCCGAGGCCGCGCGCCTCAAGGCGCTCCTCATCGAGCGCGGGCTGTGGTCGCAGTATCTCGAAGTGGGCATCGGGCCGGACGCGGAAGTGTTCTCCAAGGCCCCGCCGATGGCGTCGGTCGGCACGGGTGCTGAGATCGGCATCCATCCGAAGTCGTCGTGGAACAACCCGGAGCCTGAGGTCGTCCTCGTCGTGAGCCCGGAGGGCGCTATCGTGGGGGCAACCCTCGGGAACGACGTGAACCTGCGCGATTTCGAGGGCCGCAGCGCGCTCCTCCTCGGCCGCTCGAAGGAGAACAACGCCTCCTCGGCGATCGGTCCCTTCGTGCGTCTCTTCGACGCGCATTTCGGGCTCGATGACGTGCGCGGTATCGAGGTGGCCCTCAAGGTCGAGGGCGACGACGGCTTCGTGCTCGAGGGCAAGAGCTCGATGCGCGAGATCAGCCGCGACCCCGCCGATCTCGTGGCGCAGACCATGGGCGCGCACCACCAATACCCGGACGGCGTGCTCCTCTTCCTCGGCACCATGTTCGCGCCGACCAAGGACCGGGTGATGCCGGGCCAGGGCTTCACCCACAAGCTCGGCGACCTCGTGACGATCTCGACCTCGAGCCTCGGCGCGCTCGTCAACCGGGTCAATCACACGAGCAAGGTCAGGCCCTGGGACTTCGGCCTCGCGGCCCTCATGCGCAATCTCAAGGCGCGCGGCCGGCTTTAGTATTCGGTATGATGTGTGCGTGATACCCCCCACCCTAACCCTCCCCCTCAAGGGGGGAGGGGAAGTGCATGGCATGGCAACAAATTCCCCCTCCCCCTCGAAGGGGGAGGGTAGGGTGGGGGTGACGCTCGGATTCTTGTAGGCTGGAGCTGGGCGAGGGCGAAGGGCGCGATTCTGCTATTGATAACTATTTCTTTACGGTTACGTGGTTAAGCTGCGAGCGTTGGGTCGGATGAGTGAACCCTCCCCGGAGCTTGTCCAACCCGCATTGACGCCTCCCTGTTCAACTCGAGCCGCGCCAGTCGCGGCTCTTTTTTTTGCGGGCGCGACGCCGCGTGCGCAGAAGTGAGAACATAGCGAGACCGCAAGATTACAACGCCATAATGTCGCAGGTCTCCCGACGATTCCGGCTTGACTGCGTCAACTAGCCGCATCTAGTCTCGCCCAGCGGTGAGTTGAATAGGGATGGGCGTCGTTACAATAAGAAGGGCTGCCGCAGAGTAGCTGATAAGTTGTAGAGGGCCGCGTCAAGCGGCCCTTTCTTTGCGCCCGCAAGGCCGGAAACCCCGTACGGCATGTATCGTCCGGCCATGAACGGCGCGGGCTTTTCCTATATTGTGGTGCTTCATCGCGGCGCGCGGTACTTGCCGCTGCCGAACCCTTGCCATGCTCAGTTGTGCGCGGCGGGGCGCTCAATTTCGAGGTGATGCCATGATCGATCCCAAGCACCTCAAGTTCGACACCTTGGCACTTCATGCCGGCCAACGTCCCGATCCGGCCACGGGCGCGCGCGCCGTGCCGATCTACCAGACGACCTCGTATGTCTTCGAGGACGTGGACCATGCCGCGAGCCTCTTCAACCTCGAGCGCGTCGGCCACATCTACACGCGCATCTCGAATCCGACGACGGCGGTGCTCGAGGAGCGCATCGCAGCCCTCGAGGGCGGGGTCGGCGCGATCTGCGCCGCGAGCGGCCAGGCCGCCCTCCATCTCGCCGTCGCCACCCTCATGGGCCAGGGCGGGCACATCGTCTCCTCGGCCTCGATCTACGGCGGCAGCCACAATCTCTTTCATCACACGCTCCCCCGCTTCGGCATCACCGCGACATTCGTCGACCCGCGCGACCCCGCCGCCTTCAAGGCGGCGATCCGGCCTACGACGCGCCTCGTCTTCGGCGAGACGCTCGGCAACCCCGGCCTCGAGGTGATGAATTTGCGCGAGGTCGCGGCGATCGCGCACGATGCCGGCGTGCCGCTCATGATCGACAATACCTTCGCCACCCCCTACCTCTGCCGGCCCTTCGAGTTCGGCTGCGACCTCGTCGTCCACTCGGCGACCAAGTTCTTGGGCGGCCATGGCGTCGCGATCGGCGGAGTCGTTGTCGACTCCGGCCGTTTCGATTGGGAGGCCTCGGGCAAGTTCCCCACCTTGAGCGAGCCCTACGCCGGCTACCACGGCCTCGACTTCGCCGAGGAGTTCGGCCCGCTCGCCTTCGTCATGCGCGCGCGCGCCGAAGGCCTGCGCGACTTCGGCGCCGCGATGAGCCCGCAGAACGCCTTCTACCTTCTGCAAGGGGTGGAGACGCTGCCCTTGCGCATGGAGCGCCATGTCGCGAACGCGCGCGTCGTGGCGCAATTCCTCGCCGCCGCCCCCGAGGTCGAGTGGGTGAGCTATCCGGACCTGCCGAGCCATCCCGACCACAATCTCGCCAAGCACATATTGCCGAAAGGTCCGGGCGCCATAATGAGCTTCGGCATCAAGGGCGGGCGCGCGGCCGGCCGGCGCTTCATCGAGGCGGCGCAACTTCTCTCCCACCTCGCGAACGTCGGCGATGCCAAGTCGCTCGTCATCCATCCCGCGAGCACGACGCACCAGCAGATGGACGCGGCCGCACTCAAGGCGGCGGGCGTCGGCGAGGAGCTCGTCCGCCTCTCGGTCGGGCTCGAGGATGCCGACGACATCACGGCCGATCTCGCCGAGGCGCTCAAGGCCTCGCAGAGGAGCTGAGCGCCATGGAGCTCGGCAGAGACGGCCGCGCGGTGTTCGCGGCGACGGGTGGCGCGGCTTTCGAGCCCAAGGGGCCCGTCGTCGTCTTCCTGCACGGGGCCGGCATGGACCACTCGGTGTGGACGCTGCAGGCGCGCTATTTCGCGCACCACGGCAGGAGCGTGCTGGCGCTCGATCTGCCCGGCCACGGCCGCTCCCACGGCCCCCAACCGGAAAGCATCGAGGCATATGCAGACTGGCTCGCCGAGCTCATCGCGGCGGCGGGGGTCGAGCGCGCGGCCCTCGTCGGGCACAGCATGGGAGCCCTCATCGCCCTCGAGACCGCGGCACGCACGCCCGAGCGCGTGCGCGCGCTGGCACTCCTCGGCGTCGCCGCGCGCATGCAAGTGCATCCCGAGCTCTTGGCGGCGGCGGAGCGGGGCGATCCCGCCGCGATCGAGCTCATGACCGCCTGGGCATACGGCAAGCCCGCGCATTTGGGCGGCCACAAGGCGCCCGGCCTGTGGCTGCTCGGCGGCGGCAGGCGCCTCTTGGAGCGCAGTCGCGCTGGCGTGCTCGCCAATGATCTCCGCGCCTGCGACGCCTATGCCGGAGCGCTCGCCGCCGCCGCGCGGGTGAGCGCCCCCACGCTCTTCCTCTTGGGCGCGCTTGACCGTATGACCCCGCCCAAGGCCGCCGAGCTCCTTCTCGCGGCTCTGCGCGGCGCTAAGAGCGTCACCCTCCAAGGTGCGGGCCACATGATGATGGTCGAGGCGCCGGACGCCACGCTTGCGGCCTTGCGCGATTTTCTCTGAGCGGCGTCCGGCCCTAGGCGTTGGCGCCGTGAAGCGCGTCGCACACGGCCGCCGTCACTTGGCGCGTCGTCGCGCTGCCGCCGAGATCGGCCGTGTGGAAGCGAGGCTCGGCCGTCACCCGCTCGATCGCCGCGAGGAGGCGTGCTGCCGCTTGGCACTCGCCCAAATGCTCGAGCATGAGTGCCGCCGTCCAGAAGGAGGCGATGGGGTTGGCGATGCCCAGGCCTGCGATGTCGAATGCGGAGCCGTGGATCGGCTCGAACATCGAGGGAAAGCGGCGCTCCGGGTTGAGGTTCGCGGTCGGTGCGATGCCGAGGCTGCCGGCAAGCGCCGCCGCCAAATCGCTCAGGATGTCGGCGTGGAGATTCGTCGCCACCACCACGTCGATGGTCTCGGGCTTCAAGACCATCCGCGTGGTCATGGCGTCGACGAGCTCCTTGTCCATGACGACGGTGGGGAAGCTTCGAGCCACCTCGGCCGCGATCTCGTCCCACATCACCATGCCGTGGCGCTGGGCGTTCGACTTGGTGACCACGGTGAGACGCTTCCGCGGGCGGCGCTCGGCCAAGGCAAAGGCGAAGCGCATGATGCGCGCGACCCCGCTGCGCGTGAAGACCGCGGTCTCGGTTCCGACCTCCTCGGGCAGGCCGCGGTGGACGCGCCCGCCGCTCCCGGCGTACTCGCCCTCGCTGTTCTCGCGCACGATGACCCAGTCGAGCGTCTCAGCACTCGCCTTGCGCAAAGGGCTCACGATACCGGGAAGCATGCGCGCCGGCCGCACGTTGGCGTATTGGTCGAAGCCCTGGCAGATCGGCAGCCTGAGGCCCCAGAGCGTCACGTGGTCGGGGATGTCGGGGGCACCGACCGCGCCGAAATAGATCGCATCGAAGTGCCTAAGCCGCTCGAGCGCGTCCGGCGCCATCATGGCGCCATGACGCTTGTAGTAGGCCGAGCCCCAGGGGAATTCCTCGACCGCGAGGCGGAAGCCGCCGTCCCGCGCGGCCAAGGCGCGCAGGACCTCGATGCCGGCGGGGATCACCTCGCTGCCGATGCCGTCGCCGGGGATCGCCGCAATCCGATATTCGCGCATGGCAGCACCAGACATCGCGAGCCAGACGCCAAATGCCTTGAACCGGCGCCAAAAAGCAAGAAGCCAGGGCTCGGCCCTGGCTTCCGCTTTCCGGGTCTCCGACTGCCGGGCGGTTAGGCGGCCTTGGCCTCGACCGACTTGGGCGCAGCCGAGATCTTGATCTCGCGCGGCTTCTGCTCCTCCGGGACCTCGCGCACGAGGTCGAGATGGAGGAGGCCGTTCACGAGCTCGGCGCCCTTGACCTTGATATGGTCGGCGAGCTCGAAGCGGCGCTGGAAGGCGCGCCGGGCGATGCCGCGATGGAGATACTCAACCCCCTCGGGCACCTCCTGGGCCTTGCCGGAGATGGTGACGCTGTTCTCCTGGCTCACGATGCTGAGGTCGTCCTGGCCGAAGCCGGCGACCGCCATGGTGATGCGATAGCTGTCCTCGCCCGTCTTCTCGATGTTGTAGGGCGGATAGGAGAGCTGCGCCTCATCCACGCGCAACGCGGAGTCGAGGAGCTGCGACATGCGGTCGAAGCCGACCGTCGAGCGGAAAAGCGGAGAGAGATCGAAGGTACGCATGGCTACACATCCTCCATTTGAGCAACATGTAGAAGAGCGGCCCACCCTGGGGTCGAGCCCGCTTGCTTCAAGGGTGGCCGGACCCCGCCTTGGGCGTCCGGCAGCAAGAGCCATTTGGGGAGGATCGTCGGCGTTTCAAGAGGGGCTCTCCAACCTCGCGCGCGGCGGCCGGAGGTGCCGGCGCCCGCCATGAAAAAGGGCGCCTCAGCCGCGCCCTTTGCATGAGCCCTGCCGACGAAGCCCTAGGTGGTCTTTAGGCCCATCCCCTTGAAACGCTTATTGAATTTGGCGAGCTGGCCGCCCGTGTCGACGAGCCGGTGAACGCCGGTCCAGGCCGGATGGGTCTTGGGATCGATGTCGAGATGGAGCACCGCCCCCGGCTCGCCATAGGTCGAGCGGGTCTTGAACTCGGTGCCGTCCGTCATCACGACGGAGATCTCGTGGTACTTCGGGTGGATGTCCTTCTTCATCGCTCTCGCTCCGCGCCTCTGAGCGCGGCTTATAGCCAAGGCCGGCCGGCAATGCAAGCTTGGCGAGGCGGCACTTTCGTCCGGGCCTCGCGTGCATCGGTTTTGCCCCCCAGCACCAGCGTCCCGATTCCGAAGTTCGTCTCACCCGGACATAGCCGTCATTGCGAGCGTAGCGAAGCAATCCAGCACGCGTGGTGTGAAACGCTCTCTGGATTGCTTCGTCGCCCTTCGGGCGCCTCGCAATGACACGTGTTTTCCTGATGTCGTAAATTTCAGAATCGGGACGCTAACGTTGCGTCAGCTTGAGCTCGATGCGGCGGTTCTTGGCGTAGGCCGCCTCGTTTTCCGCCGTGTCGATGGGCTGGTATTCGCCGAAGCCGGTGGCCGAGAGATGCTCGGGCGGAATGCCGCTCGCGATGAGGAACTTCACCACCGCCGTCGCGCGCGCGCTCGAGAGCTCCCAATTCGAGGGAAATTGCCGAGTGACGATCGGGCGCTTGTCGGTATAGCCGTCGACCTCGAGAATCCAATTTATCGTCGCGGGAATCTTGGGCGTGATGCCGGCAAGCGTCTGGGCGAGACGCTTGAGCGTCTCCTGGCCCTGGGGACTGAGATCGGCGGACCCGCTGGGGAACAGCACCTCGGACTGGAAGACGAAGCGGTCACCCACGATGCGGAATTCGGGACGGTTGCCGAGAATTTCGCGCAGCCGGCCGAAGAACTCTGAGCGATAACGGGCAAGCTCCTCGACCTTGCTGGCAAGCGCTATGTTGAGGCGCTTGCCCAGGTCGGCGATTTGCACGTCCTTGTCCTTGTTGGCGGCCTCTGAGGCCTCGAGCGCCTGTTGGATCGCGGCGAGCTGCTCGCGCAGGGCCAGTATCTGCCGGTTCAAGAGCTCGATCTGCTGCTGCGCCTCGGCGCTGAGCTTCGTCTCGGCCTCGAGGGCCGCCTTGTCGCCCTCGCTCGTCTTCTCTGCGGTCTCGAGCTGTTTTTGCGAGGTGTCGAACTGTCCCTTGAGCCGCCCTGCCTCCTCGGCGGCGCTCTCGGCGCGCGCGTTGGCCTCCGCGAGCTGCGCGTTGAGCTTCTCCCGTTCGGCCGAGACCTCGGAGAGTCGCGTCGAGAGCGTGTCGCGCTTCAAGGTCGAGCTCTGCAGCTCGGCCGAGAGCTGGGCCACCGAGAGGCGCAGGTCGGCGTTCGCCTTGCGCTCCAGGCTGAGCATGTCGGCCAGCTCGGCGATCTGGCGGTTGAGGCGCTTCAGGGCCTCGTCGCGCCCGGTCAGGACCTCGGAGAGAGTGAACTGGGCGATGACGAAGATGAGCAGCACGAAGATGAAGGCGAGCACGAGGCTGGTCAGCGCATCGACGAAGCCCGGCCATATGTTGACGGTGCGGAGCTGGCGGTGCGCTCTCACGCTGGATGTCCTTCCACGCCGAACACTCCTTACGGCCCGGCTTCCTCGGCCAGGTTGGCGATGGTGCGTGCGAGCAGCCGGATCTCGGCGCGCAGCTCGTCGACGGTCGTCTGGCGGCCGACCGAGAGCTCCTCGACGAGGCGGGCGAGATACAGGTCCATGTTGCGGATATGGATGCGGCTCGCCTCATCGATGCCGCGCTCGCCGGCGCTCTCGGCGAGCCTGGCGAGCACCGGCCGCATTTCCATCTGCCCCTCAACCAGCTTGACCAGGAGCGACTGCTCCGCGCGCATTTGATCGGTCAGCGTCGAGAGCCGCTCGCTCAGGGTGAAGAGATGGGTGCTGGTGGCCGTGCGGTTGTCCTCGCCGCGCTGCACGGTGCGTTGGAGGGCATCCAGGCTGTCCGCGGTCTTCTCGAGGAGCGCTTCGATGTAGGCCGGCACCGAGGTCTCGCCCTCGGCGATGACGCCGCCGCCCGAGAGCCGCGTGAGGCTCGAGAGCCACTCCTCGAGGTCGTTGTAGAAGAGGTTCTGCGCCTGGCCCGCCTGGAGATCGAGGAAGCCCAAGACCAACGAGCTCGCCAAACCGAAGAGCGAGGACGAGAAGGAGGTGCCCATGCCCGCGAGCGGCCGCTCGAGGCCGCTCTTCAGGTTGTTGAAGATCGAGGTCACGTCGTTGGAGCCGATCTCGAGGCTTTGGATCACGTTGCCGACCGAGCTCACGGTATCGAGCAGGCCCCAGAACGTGCCGAGCAGGCCGAGGAAGATCATGAGGCCGATGAGGTAGCGGGAGATGTCGCGCGCCTCGTCGAGGCGAGAGCTGATGCCGTCGAGCAGCGTGCGCATCGAGGTCGTCGACAGCGAGAGCTGCTTGTCCTTGCGCTCGCCGAGCATGGTCGCCATGGGCGCCAAGAGGCGCGGGGTCGTGCGCGCGAGCGGCTGGCGCGAGCGCTTGTAGCTCTCGATCCAGGCAAGCTCCGGCTGGAGCTGCAGCACCATACGGAAGACGAAGACGATGCCGATGAGGGCGGCGCCCAGGATCATGCTGTTGAGCGGCGCGTTATGCAGGAACACGCGCTCGAGCTGCGGAAAGAGCAGCGCCACGACCGCCGCAACCGCGAGCAGGAACAAGATCATGCGAACAAGGAAGCGTCTGAGCCGCGTCATCTTCCCGCCCGGCCGCCATGACGTGATGAGAGAAGCCGCAAGCGCCCGCCCCTTGCCGCTCCCGCCCTACTTCCCGACCATGATGAGATCGACACGATCGGGCGAGCCGCCGCCCTCGAGCTTGTTGCCGAGCGCGCGCACGTCCATGCGGCTGGCGCCTACGCCCTGATCGAAGAGATAGCCGCGTACGGCAAGGGCGCGCGAGAGCGAGAGGCGGCGCGCCTGGCTCGCTTGGTCCTCGCTGCCGGCGGCATAGGCGATGAGCTGCACGCGCAGGTCCGTGTTCTTCTTGAGCGTGTCGGTGATCTTGCTGAGCTCGGCTTTGTATTGCTCGGTGAGGTCGGTGCCGCCGGCCGCGAAATTGACGCTTACCGAGACATGTCCGGGTGCGGCAGCGGGGGCCGCGGCGGCGGGAGGCTTCGCCGCAAGCTGAGTCTGCGGCGCAGCTGGCGCGGGCTTGCTCGCTGCCGGCGCCGGCACGGCCGCGGCGCTCGCGGGCGCAGCGCTCGGTGCCGCGGCCGTGGCGGCCGGCTTGGCTGCGGGCGCGGGCGTGGCGGACTGGGCGACCTGGGCCACCGGCTTGGCTGGCGGTGCCGTTGGTGCCGGCTGAGCGCTGGCGAGCTTGCTTGCGGGCAGCTCCGGCGGAATCGGGGGCTCGGCTGCCGCGGCCGGCGGCAGGCTCGCCTCCGCGGGCTTGGGCGCTGCTACGGCCGGCGGGCTCGTCCCTGCGGGCTTGATCGGCGCGGTTGCGCTGCTCTTGCCGGCCGCTGGCGCGGGCGGCTGAGGCGCTGGCGTGGGTGCGGGGCTCGTCTCAGCCAGCTGGGTGGGGCTCGCAGCGCTGCTCTTGCCGGCCGATGGTGCCGGCGGAGCCGGAGGCTCCGGCGCCGCAAGGGGCCGCGGGCCCGTCTCGGCGCTCTGAGCGGGGGCCGGGGCGGCGCTCTTGGCGGGGAGTGTCGGCGGTTCAGGGATCACGGGTGGTGGCGGCGGAGCAGTACTCGGCGTTGCCGTCGCCGCCGCTGCGACCTGGGGCGCTTGCCCTTGGGCTCCGGCGCGTGCGGGCGGAGCGGCGGGCTTCGCCGGCGGGCGCGGCGCGCTTTCCGCCTCGGCCTTGGCCGTCGCCTTGGCGCGCTCCTTGCCTTTGCCTTCCGTCTTGCCGGGCCTCTCCTCGCCGGGAGGGGTGAGCACGATGGTGCTGCTCTCGGCCTTGCCGCGCGCCTGCTCGGGTTTCCCAAAGGGCGCTTTTGCAATAGGCGGCGGCGGGCCCAGCCGGTTGAGCACCGAGAGGTCGAGGATCACGTCATGCGGATTGCCCTTGCCGACGAAGACGGTCTCTTGCGCGAACAGCGGGGTGCTCGCGCACATGAGCGCCGAGAACGCCGCGCCCGTCATGAGCGCTAGCACCAGAGCGTTGCGGGACGCCGCTCGCGGCATCCCCGGGTTCCGCTTCATCTGCTGCCGCCTCCCCGTGCCGGAACTCATTGATTTAGATTGCCGACCGCCGTCGACAATAGCCCAGCGGGAAAGCCGCGACAACGGCTTTGCCGGAGACCAATCATGGCGCGAGAAAATTCACAGCGCCCTGCGCCGAAGCGGCTCGCCGAGCGCCTTTTGCAGGAGCTCGCCGAGCGGCTGCATCAGTCTGTCATTGGCGGCCAGCACGCTGCCGCTTGCGAGCATGTTGCGCCCGCCGTCGATTTCGCCGACGTAGCCGCCGGCCTCGCGCACCAGGAGGATGCCGGCGGCGATGTCCCAAGGCTTGAGGCCGAACTCCCAGAAGCCGTCGAGCTTGCCCGCCGCGACGTAGGCGAGGTCGAGGGAGGCGGTCCCCATGCGGCGAATGCCGGCGACCTCGGGCATCACCGCGGCGAAGGTCTTGAGAAAGCTCGCGTGGTCGCCGTGGCCGTCGAACGGGATACCGGTGCCGATGAGCGCGTCCTTCAGGCGGCTCCGCGCCGACACGCGCAGGCGATGCTCGTTGACGAAGGCGCCGCCGCCCTTCTCGCTCCAGTAGAGCTCGTCCTTGATCGGCTCGAGGATGACGCCGGCGACGATCTCTCCGTCGCGCTCGAGGGCGATCGAGATGGCGAAATGCGGGATGCCGTGGAGGAAGTTCTCGGTGCCGTCGAGCGGGTCGACGATGAAGCGGTGCTGCCCGTCTCCGGCCTCGGCACCCGATTCCTCCATGAGCAGGCCGAAGGAGGGGCGCGCCTTCTTGAGCTCGGCGCGGATCATCCTCTCGGCGCGCAGGTCGGCCGTCGAGACGAAGTCCGCGGGGCCCTTGCGCGAGACCTGCAGCTGCTCGACCTCGCCGAAGTCGCGCAAGAGGCCGCGCGCCGCCTTGCGCGCGGCGCGTTCCATGACGTTGATGAGGGCGGAGCGCAGCGCCATGCCGGGCGAGCCTAGTCCTTGGCGCGCTCGACGTAGCTCGCGTCCGCGGTATTGACCACGATGCGCGAGCCGGCCCCGACGAAGGGCGGCACCATGGTGCGCACGCCGTTCTCCAGCACCGCCGGCTTGTAGGAGGAGGCAGCGGTCTGGCCGCGCACCACCGGATCGGCCTGGACCACCTTCATCGTCACCTTGTCGGGAAGCGCCACCGAGACCGGATTGCCCTCGATCAGATCGACGATGACCGCCATGCCGTCCTGGAGGAAGGCGGCGGGCTCGCCCACCACCTCGCGCGGCAAGGTGAACTGCTCGAAGCTCTCGGCATCCATGAAGGTAAGCGTGTGCTCGTCGCCGTAGAGGAAGGTGCAGTCCTTCTCCTCGACCTGCAGCTTCTCGACCGTGTCGGCGGTGCGCCAGCGCTCGTTGGTCTTGCTGCCGCTCTTGAGGTCGCGCATCTCGACCTGGATGAAGGCGCCGCCCTTGCCGGGCGTGATGATCTGGATCTTGAGCACGGCCCATTGCCGGCCGTTGTGCTCGATGATGTTGCCGGGGCGGATGAGGTTGGCTTGGAGCTTCATGGCCTTCTATCTAGGCAATGCAAAACGGCCGCGTGAGGTGAGATCGGCGCGGACCCTAACAGCTCGCCGCAGCCGTGGCAATTCCTCGGCTTCCGCTATATGGGAGTTCCCGCTGCCGGCGGCATCACTCTATATAAGGAAAACTAAGGCAAAACCATGTCCAACGAACCCTGGTGGCATCCCGAGATCTTCGCTGAGCGGCGGCCCGCGCTCGAGATGCGGGCGCGCGTGCTGGCGGCCGTGCGCGCCTTCTTCGCCGAGCGCGGCTTCATCGAGGTCGAGACGCCGTGCCTGCAGCTCTCGCCCGGCATGGAGCCGCACATCATGGCGCTCGCAACCGCACTCGCGGAGCCGACGGGCGGGCCGCCGCGCCGGCTCTACCTTCACACCTCGCCCGAGTTCGCCATGAAGAAGCTCATGGTGGCAGGTATCGAGCGGCTCTACCAGATCGCCCGCGTGTGGCGGGACGGCGAGCGCTCGCCCACCCATCATCCGGAATTCACCCTGCTCGAATGGTATCGCGCGAACGCACCCTACGAGGCGCTCATGGCGGACTGCGAGGCGCTCTTGCGCGCGGCCGCCGCCGCCGCGGGTGTCGTCGAGCTCGCGCGCGGCGGACTCGGCTGCGACCCGATGCGCGCGGCCGAGCGCCTCACCGTCGCCGAGGCCTTCGCCCGCTACTGCGGCATCGACCTCCTCGCCACGGCCCCCGATCCGCGCTCGCCCGACGCCGGGCGGCTCGCGTCGGAGGCGCGTCGCATCGGGCTCTTCGTGAGCGAGAGGGACGACTGGGAGGACGTCTTCCACCGCATCATGCTTGCCCGCATCGAGCCCCGTCTCGGGGTAGGGGCTGCCACCATCCTCTACGAATACCCGCTCTCCCTCGCCGCCCTCTCGCGCTCGTGCCCGGCCGATCCGCGCGTGGCGGAACGCTTCGAGCTCTACGTTGCGGGGCTTGAGCTTGCGAACGCCTTCGGCGAGCTCACGGACGCCGGTGAGCAGCGCCGCCGCTTCGAGGCGGACCAGGCGCTCAAGGAGCGCCTCTACGGCGTGCGCTATCCGCTCGACGAGGAGCTCCTCGCGGCCCTTGCCTACGGCATGCCCGAGAGCGCCGGCATCGCCTTCGGCGTCGATCGGCTCATCATGCTGCTCGCGGGTGCGGCCACCATCGAGGAGGTGCTGTGGGCGCCGGTCTGTTGAGTCCCACGGGCTTTCACCCTCGCGCGTCGCCGCGATGCCCCCTTGAACGAACTACGCAAATTGCGTAGACTGAAGCCTGATGTGAAAGGCCGCGGATGTTCGGATCGTTGTCGACGACGATCTTACCGACGATCCGGTCGTGACGGCCACGATCACGACGCCGGCCGCTTGAGCGTGATGGCCGCGGTCTCGCTTGAGGGGCGAACGCTCATTCTCGCCGGCCTCCACATGCACGGGCACGACATTGGTCCCAGGGACTTCGGCATGGTCAACCTCAGGAGATTGGCTGATGCTGTAATGGAGGTTTTGGAGTGCGATGAGATCGTCGTTGAAGGAGCGCTTCGGACATCGGGTGCGAATCCGGGTCGTTTCCCCGAAAGGCTCCGGTTCAAGCGTCGCTTACGTTCTTGAGGCCCGCCTGGAGGCATTTTCGAAGACGGTCACCGCCGCACAGGTGCTGGTCCGCAACGGTGTCGGCGCGTCCAAGGCAAGGACAACGGTGGAGCGGCTGCTTGCTGGCGAGAAGGTACCGCTCGTGGTACCCCAGGTAGGGTCCACGGCGACTTTGGAGCGGGAGCTCGATACGCTCGGCGTGCGAGCGCATCGACGCGCCATACCGGAGCACGTGGACGTTGCGGCGATCCGTCAGCGCCTCCACCTGACGCAAGAGATATTCGCGGCTCGTTTCGCATTGAGCGTTGCCACCGTGCGGAATTGGGAACAGAACCGCTCGGTGCCCGACGATGCGTCTCGGGCATTTCTTGCCGTGATCGCCCGCGCGCCCGAGGTCGCCGAGGAAGCGGTTTCTGCGTGACGACGGCCGGTCAGATCGACCGCGCCCTCTTCTCTAGCGCGCCCCCGATCGCGGCGTTGAAGCCCTTGACCGCCTCGGCCGGCCCCTTCGGATAATTCCACACCCCGCTCACCACGGCGAGGAAATCCGCCCCCGCCTCGACGAGGACGGCGCAGTTCTCGACCGTGATGCCGCCGATGGCAACCGAGGGCACCGTCATGATCTCGCTCCACCAGCGCAAGAGCTCGGGATCTGCGGTGCTCTTGGCTTCCTTGGTCGCGCTTGGGAAGAAGGCGCCGAAGGCGACGTAGTCGGCACCCGCCTCCGCCGCCTCGATGGCGAGATGGCGCGAGGCGTGGCAGGTGACGCCGACGATGCGCTCGGGGCCGAGGAGCGCGCGCGCGTCTGCATAGGAGGCATCCTCCTGGCCCACGTGCACGCCGTCGGCACCCGCCTTAAGCGCCAAGTCGGGACGGTCGTTGATGATGAGCGCCACGTCGTGGCGCGCGCAAACGGGGGAGAGGGCCGCTGCCGCGGCGAGCACCTCCTCATCGGGAGCACCCTTGAGGCGGAGCTGGAGGCAGGCGACGTCGCCGCCCGAGCACGCTTGCTCGAGCGCGCGCGCGAAACTGCCGCGCTCGAACGCGGGGGGCGTTACGAGATAGAGCCGGCAGGAAGGGGGTTCGCTCAGTCCTTGCCCTTGTAGATGTCGACGATCGTGTCGAGGAGCCGGAGCGCCTGCTCGCGCGGACGCTGGAAGCTGTTGCGGCCAATGATCGAGCCGGTGCCGCCGCCGTCGCGGATGGCGCGCACCTCGGCGAGAAGGCCCGCCTCGTCCTTGGCCTCCCCGCCGGAGAAGACGACGAGCCGGCGCCCGTTGAAGGCGGCCTGCACCACGTGGCGGATGCGCGCGGTAAGGCTGCCGATGTCGACTCTCTGGCTCTCGTACACTTTCTTCGCGGCCTCGAGTTCGAGATGCTCGCTGGGCGGCTTGACCTTGATGATGTGGGCGCCCAGGAGGGCGGCCATGTGCGCCGCATAGGCCGAGATATCGATCGCCGTCTCGCCCGCCTTGGAGAGGGCGCCACCGCGCGGATAGGACCAGATGACGACGGCGAGACCCTTCCGCTTCGCCTCGAGCGCGAGTGCCTGCACCTCCTCGATCATGCCATAGGCGGCGTCCGAGCCCGGATAGATGGTGAGCCCGATCGCCGACGCGCCGAGGCGGAGCGCATCGTCGACGGAAGCCGTCACCGCCTGGTCCGCCGCCTCCTTGGCGCGCGCCAGGCTGTTGGCGCTGTTGAGCTTGAGGATGAGGGGGATCTGGCCGGCAAAAGTGGCGGCACCCGCCTCGATCATGCCGAGCGGGGCGGCATAGGCCGAGAGGCCGGCATCGAGCGCCAGCTGGAAATGGTAGTGCGGATCGTAGGCCGGCGGATTGGCGGCAAAGCTGCGCGCGGGCCCGTGCTCGAAGCCCTGGTCGACCGGCAGGATGAGGAGCCGGCCCGTGCCGCCGAGCTTGCCCTGCATGAGGATGCGGGCGAGATTGGCCTTGGTTCCCGGACAATCGCTCTCGTAATTGTCGAGAATGCGCTTGACGCGCGTGGTGATCTTCATTGCGGCAATCCTCGTTGCAAATGCCCCGGCGAGCGGGGGCGTCTCCTCTTCAGCCGAGCAATAGCCGAGCGCCCGATGTTTTTCAACGCCGGGGGTCGGCCAGCGTTCTCCCGCGGCGCTCTCCGCGGAGCCACGCCTGGCAGGCGGCGAAGGGGTCGGCCGCATGTCCGAGATCGAGGGCGCGGCGCGGCCGCCGGCGCAAGCATCGGCGGCCCTCCTGGGCCGCGATGTCGGCGAGCTTGGCGGCGATCTTTGCGGCACCCCTGAAGCACACGGCCTCGATGCCGATGCGGAAGGCGCCAAGCGCGTAGCCGGGCAGGTCCGCGCAATCGAGCACCGCTGTCGAGCGCGCGCCCGGAAACTCGCGCCGCGCCGCCTCCAGGACCGCCTTGAACCATCCGGCGCCGGCGTAGGCCGCAGCCCCTTCAGCACTCCACAGCTCGACCGGCACACCCTCTGCCACCGCCGCGGCGAGCGCTGCTTTGGCGTGCGCGAGCGAGTGGATCACGACCGCCCGCGGAAGAGGGGCGGCCCTGTCGCGTCGCGGAGAAGGTCGAGCCCGGCGCGTTTTCGCCATGGCGCAAGACTTAGCACGGCGGCTCGGCGGCGCGGGAGGGGCCGGCGGCGCCCGCGCCGCCCACGCCCGCATCACCCCATGCCAACCAATTTGCTGAACTTGACGCACACAACTGATGATTCCGCACGTTACCGGTTCCCTCATTACCGGCGACCCCGGACTGGACCCGGGGCGGTATCCATTGACGAGGTTCACCATTGTTGGAGAATTGAACGACGGTGTAACTGCTCGAGAATGGGTCCCGGCTTTCGCCGGGACGACGGATCACCACATTCATGATTCTCCAAATGCGATACCCTGCCCCTTGGGAGGGTAGGGAGGGGGTGACCCAGGCGCCGCCGAACCGGAGTACTACCGGTGCGTTCTAGCGGCAGTGTCGCGCTTCGCCTCGCGGCGGCGTTCGGCGATCAGTTCGGCGGTGAGACGCGGCGGCTTGCCGCCGAAGAGACGGGTGATGAAGTCTTGCAGCGCGGCCGGATCGAAGGCGCGCGCGTTCTTGGACTGCTTGCGTTTCTTCAAGGCGGCCATGCCAACAATAATACCATTGTCGGCGTTGCCCTCAAGGGGCGCTCGCCTACTTCAACCGCCCCATCAGCGCCGCCACGTCGGCCATGCGGTTGGCGAAGCCCCATTCGTTGTCGTACCACGCCAGCACGCGCGCGAGCTTGCCGTCGACGACCTGGGTCTGGGTGAGATCGAAGGTGGCACTCGCGGGGTTGTGGTTGAAATCGGTCGAGACGAGCTCCTCTTGGGTGGTCTCGAGGATGCCCTTCAAGCGGTTGCTCTTGGACGCCGCGACGACCGCCTGGTTGATCGCCTCGACGGTGGTCGGCTTCCGCGGCACGAACTTGAAGTCGATCATCGAGACGTTGGGGGTCGGCACGCGGATGGCGGTGCCGTCGAGCTTGCCCTTGAGCTCGGGCAGCACGAGGCCGACCGCGCGCGCAGCCCCCGTGGTGGTGGGGATCATGGAGAGGGCCGCGGCGCGCGCGCGGCGCGCGTCCTTGTGCAGCGTATCGACCAGGCGCTGGTCGCCCGTGTAGGCGTGGACCGTCGTCATGTAGCCGTACTCGATGCCGAAGGCGTTGTGCAGCACGTAGGCCACCGGGGCCAGGCAGTTGGTCGTGCAGGAGGCGTTGGAGACGACGCGGTGCTTGCGCTCGAGCTTGTCCTCATTCACGCCGTAGACGACGGTGAGATCAGCACCACTCCCGGGGGCCGAGATCAGCACGCGCTCGGCGCCTGCCGCGAGATGCTTCTCCGCCGCCTCCTTGCTGGTGAAGATGCCGGTGCACTCGAGCACCAGGTCGATCTCGAGCGTCCGCCACGGCAGCTTGGTCGGATCGCGCTCGGCCAGCACCTTGATCGCACCCTGGCCGAGGTCGATGCCGCCCTTGGAAACCTTGATCTTGCCCGGGAAGGGTCCGTGCACCGAATCGTGCTTCAGCATGTGGGCGTTCATCTCGACCGAGCCCAGGTCGTTGATCGCCACGAACTTCAAGTCCTTGCGCCCGGCCTCGTGGGCGGCGCGCAACACGTGACGGCCGATGCGGCCGAAGCCGTTGATCGCAACACGAACAGCCATTGCTGCCTTCCTCCGCTCTGCCGCCGGACTATCCCGGGCTCTCGCACGTCATAGCCGCGTCTTCACGGCGGCGACAACCGCCTCGGCGGTGATGCCGAAATGCTTGTAGAGGGCCGCATAGGGTGCCGAGGCGCCGAAGCCGCGCATGCCGATGAAGATGCCGTCCGGGCCGAGATGGCGCTCCCAGCCCCAGCCGATGCCCGCCTCGATCCCGATCCTCAAGCTGCCGCGGCCGAGCACCTCCTCGCGGTAGGCCGCGGGTGCCTCCTCGAAAAGCTCCCAGCAGGGCATCGAGACGACGGCGGCGCCGATGCCGTCCGCCGCGAGCGCGCCCTGCGCGGCGAGCGCCACTTCGACCTCCGAGCCGCTCGCGATCAGCGTCACGCGCCGCGTGCCCTCCGCCGGCGCCAACACATAGGCGCCGCGCGCCGAGAGATTTTCGGCACTCGCCGCGAGCCGCACCGGGGCGACGGCCTGGCGCGTGAGCGAGAGCACGGAGGGAGAGCGCTCCGCTTGAAGGGCCAAGGCCCAGCATTCTGCGGTCTCGACCCCGTCCGCCGGGCGGAAAAGGCGCAGGCCGGGGATCGCGCGCAGGCTCGCGAGCTGCTCGACCGGCTGGTGGGTCGGGCCGTCCTCGCCGAGGCCGATCGAATCGTGGGTCATCACGAAGATGACCCGCTGACGCATCATGGCGGCGAGCCTGATCGCCGGCCGGCAGTAGTCGGTGAAGATGAGAAAGCTGCCGCCGTAGGGGATGATGCCTTTGTGGAGTGCCAAGCCGCTCATGGCCGCCGCCATGGCGTGCTCGCGCACGCCGTAATGGATATAGCGGCCGGAGAAATTGCGCCGGCCGATCACCGCCATGTGCTCGGCCTGCGTCAGATTGGAGCCGCTCAAATCGGCCGAGCCGCCGATGAGCTCCGGGATCGCCGGAGCGAGATGGTCGAGGACGAGCTTGGAGGCCTGACGCGTGGCGATTTTCGGCTTCTTCTCGACGAACGCGCGCTTGGCGGCGAGGACCGCCTCCTGCCACCCTTCGGGGAGGCGTCCCGCGATCACGCGCTCGAATTCCGCGCGTGTCTTAGGCTCGAGCTTGGCGAGGGAGGCGAGCCAGTTTCGGTAGGGAGCAGCACCCCGTTGGCCCACCGCCCGCCACTCGGCGGCCACATCCGCCGGGATCTCGAAGGGCGGGGCGTGCCAGCCAAGGGCCGAGCGCGCGCCCTCGATTTCCTTGGCGCCGAGTGGGGAGCCGTGGGCCGCGGCGGTGCCGGCCTTGGTCGGCGCCCCCAGCGCGATCGTCGTGCGGCAGGCGATGAAGGACGGCGTCTTGGTCGTCCGCGCCCGCGCGAGCGCGCCGTAGATCTCGCCCGGCTGATGGCCATCCACCGAATCGACGTCCCAGCAGCAGGCGCGGAAACGCGCCAGCTGGTCGTCGGAGACCGCAAGCTCGGTCGGGCCGTCGATCGAGACGCGGTTGTCGTCCCACAGCACGATGAGCTTGCCGAGCTGGAGATGGCCGGCAAGCGAGATCGCCTCGTGGCTGATCCCTTCCATGAGGCAGCCGTCGCCCGCGATCGCGTAGGTGTAATGGTCGACGACCTCGTCGCCGAAGCGGGCATTGAGGATGCGCTCCGCGAGCGCCATGCCGACGGCGTTCGCCAAGCCCTGGCCGAGCGGGCCCGTCGTCGTCTCGATCCCGCCCGAGAGGCCGTATTCGGGATGGCCCGCCGTGCGGCTGCCGAGCTGACGGAAGTTCTTGAGCTCCTCCATCGTCATGTCGGCGTAGCCGGTGAGATGCAAGAGCGCATAGAGCAGCATCGAGCCGTGCCCGGCGGAGAGCACGAAGCGATCGCGGTCCGGCCAATTGGGGTGCGCGGGATCGAACTTGAGGAAGCTCGAGAACAGCACCGTCGCCACATCCGCCATTCCCATCGGCATCCCCGGATGGCCCGACTTCGCCTTCTCGACCGCATCCATGGCGAGCGCACGGATGGCGTTCGCCATATCGCCGTGGCGCGCATGGGAAGGATGAAGCGCGGCGGTTTCGTCCATCGTCCTGGAGCCAGTCGTCTCGGCCGGAGGTGCTACGCGATGGGGCGGGATTGCGCGGCCCGAGTGCGAAGCGAACATGCCGTTCCCGCCACCTGCCGTCAACCCGCTTCTCTCGGCAAAGTGCCGGCAAGTCGTGCGCGGACGGCGTCCGGCGGTTGACGCTCGAGGCGCGCGCGGCGTATGCTCGCGGACCCGGAGCGAAGTGCTAACTTCTTCTCGCAGCGCGGAATTTCACGGAATTTCCATGTCACGGCTCGAGCAGGCGCGGCGGCGATTGGAACTTGCGGTGGCCCGCTTGGAGCGCGTCGCGCAAAGAAGCCATGCGCGGCTTGCCGAGCGCGCCGAGCTCGCCGCAGCACTCGAGAAGGCGCGCGCCGAGGGCAAAGACCTGCGCGAGCTCGGTAGCGCGCTCTCGACGCAGCTCGACTCGGCGATCGGGCGGCTCAAGGCCGCGATCGAGGCTTGAGGCGGCGCGCATGGCCCAGGTCACCGTCACCATCAACGGCCGCGGCTATCAGATCGCGTGCGATGACGGCCAGGAGGAGCATCTCGCCAAGCTTGCCGCCCACGTCGACAAGCGCATGAGCGAGCTCACCGCCGCCATGGGCCAGATCGGCGACACGCGGCTTCTCGTCATGGTGTGCCTTCTGATCGCGGACGAGCTCTCGGACGCCTACAAGGCGCTCCAGAGCGAGCGGAGCAAGCCGCAGGGGCTCTCGCCCGAGGCCGAGGCGACGATCGCGCAAGGCATCGATGCCCTTGCCGCGCGCCTCGAGGCGATTGCGGCCGGGCTGGAAGCCGCCTAGATTCCCCTGGAGCGGAGCTGCGCGGTGCGTCAGGCCACTTAGTGCCCTGGGGCCAATGTCTTAAGTGAGGGAGCTGTCCCTACCGTGACCCTGGTCACGGCATATGGCGCCCACCTGCGTGAGCAGGCCACAGAGGACAAGTTGCGGCCAACGGCCGAGGCGGCTCCGTTCGCTCTTCCCCCGCGGACCCTCCAAGGAAGCTCGATGACCCTCCTCGAAGCGAAGCAGGCGGCGCGGCAGGCGGCGGTGCTGCGCCGGGAGGCCGCCCATAGAGCCCTCGCGGCCACGGCCCCCGCCCGCGTCACAGCACATTTCGCCGCGACGTTTCGGCTCGCCCCCGCTGCCGTCGTCTCAGGCTACTGGCCCGGGCGGAGCGAGCTCGACATCCGTCCGCTCATGGCCAAGCTCCACCAAAGCGGACATGCGATCGGGCTCCCCGTGGTGGTAGCGCGCGGCAGGCCTCTCCTCTTCCGCCGCTGGCAGCCGGGTGCGGCGCTCGAGGAGAAGCCCTTCGGGCTGCGCGAGCCCCCGGCCACCGCAGCCGAAGTGGTCCCGCACGTGCTGCTCGTCCCCTTCCTCGCCTGCGATCGCGAGGGCTATCGGATCGGCTATGGCGCCGGCTACTATGATCTGACGCTCGCGGCGCTCAGGGCCCGCGCGGAGGTGCTCGCGATCGGCGTCGGCTATGCCGCGCAGAGCGTCGGGCGCCTGCCGCACGATGGCCATGACGAGCGCCTCGACTGGCTGGTGACCGAGGAGGGTGCCGAGCCCTTCTCCGGCGCTGCCGAGCGCAGGATCAGGAAGACGGGCGACGTGCTGTGAAGCTCCTCATGTGCGGCGATGTCGTCGGCCGTTCCGGCCGCAAGGCGGTGACGAAATACGTGCCGGCGTTGCGCAAGGCGTTGGCACTCGACTTCGTCGTGGTCAACGGCGAGAACGCGGCCGGCGGCTTCGGCATCACCGCCGATATCTGCCGGGAGTTCTATGCGGCGGGGGTGGATGCCATCACCACCGGCAACCACGTCTGGGACCAGCGCGAGACGCTCGCCTACATCCAACGCGACACCAAGCTTCTGCGCCCCCACAACTTCCCGCTCAACACGCCCGGCCGCGGCGTCGGCGTGTTTACGGTGGCGAGCGGCAAGCGCGTCGTGGTGCTCCATGTCATGGCGCGGCTCTTCATGGAGGCGCTCGATTGCCCCTTCGTCTGCCTCGATCAGCAGCTCGATGTGCACCAGCTCGGCAAGAACGCGGACTTCATCCTGGTCGACATCCATGGCGAGGCGACGAGCGAGAAGATGTCGGTCGGGCACTTCTGCGACGGGCGCGTCTCCGCCGTGCTCGGCACCCACTCGCACGTGCCGACGGCGGACACGCAGATCCTGCCGGGCGGCACGGCCTATCAGACCGACCTCGGCATGTGCGGGGACTATGATTCCGTGATCGGCATGCAGAAGGGCGAGGCGGTCGCCCGCTTCGTCACCAAGCTCAAGGGCGAGCGGCTGAGTGCCGCCGACGGCGAGGCGACGCTCTGCGCCGCCTTCATCGAGAGCGACGAGCGCACGGGGCTTGCCAAGCACGTGGCCCCCCTGCGCCTGGGCGGCCGGCTCCAGCCGCACTGGCCGCTGCCTCAGCCGGCGGGGACGCTCAAGGCGCCGGAGCTTTGAGCGCGTCGAAGCTACGAAGCCGAAGCGCTGCGGTCCTTCGCATAGAAGAGCACTATGGAAACGACCACCCATGCTCCGGCAACGAGGTACCAGGGGATGGTGTTGGTCAAGGCGATGACGACCGACAAGGCGAGCGCATAGAAATACAAGAGTCCCACGGCGAAGGCGCTGACTCCCACGAACACGTTCTTGAGCTGTGACTCCATCGCTTCCCCCTAGATCTCCCCGTGCACGGACATCGAGCGACCGGGCCGGTTTGCCGGCGGCGTCTCCCTTGTTTTTACCCCGGCACCTGGGCCGAGGCTTCCGGGCGCGCGAAGCCTAGCAGAAAAATCGCGAACCCGCCGCAGTTTCAGCCTGCCTTTGATCGGCGCGGCGCTCGCCGGGGATCGCGGCCTGCAGCGCATCGCGCCGTAATTTGACAAGCTCGAGGCCGAGCGCAAAGCGTTGGGAGCCACAGCTCATCGGGTGATTCAAGCGCTCGATAATGCTGACGACGTGACGGCGAGGCACGGCTTCGCGATGCATGAAAAGACGAGGAGCTTCGCCTCCGGCAAGGAGCTCAAGAAGGCGATGGGCCGGGCCGGAGTGCGCGGCAAGCCCGAGATCGGGTTCGCCGTCGGGGTGCCCCAAGTGTCGCAGACCGCACCGCCGCCGCGACAGACATGCGCGCGGGCGGTCCCAAGTCGGCCCATACCCCGCCACCCGCGCCCCAATCTCGCCATATTGGTCTGTTAGCTGAGCCGCCTGTCATCGTGCGCTTACCCACAAGATATGGTATAGAATCGCAATGCGCCTGCAAAATTTTGAGGTGCGGACGTTATGGCTGGCCATTCGCAGTTCAAGAACATCATGTATCGCAAGGGGGCGCAGGACGCCAGGCGCGCCCGCCTCTTCGCCAAGATCATTCGCGAGATCATGGTGGCGGCGCGCTCCGGCCTGGCGGAGCCGAGTGCGAACCCGCGTCTGCGCGCGGCCATGGTGGCGGCGCGCGATGCCAACATGCCGCGCGACACCGTCGAGCGCGCGATCCGGCGGGCGAGAGGGGGCGAGGAGGGTGCGGTCTATGACGAGGTTCGCTACGAAGGCTACGGCCCGGGCGGGGTCGCGATCATCGTCGAGGCCTTGACCGACAACCGCAAGCGCACCGCTTCCGACGTGCGCACCGCCTTTACCAAGCACGGCGGCGTGCTCGGCGAGACCAACAGCGTGAGCTTCCAGTTCAAGCGGGTCGGACAGATCGTCTACGGCCCCGAGGCCGCGAGTGCCGATGCGATGTTCGAGGCCGCCCTCGACGCCGGCGCCGACAATGTGGAATCGAGTACCGGCGGGCACGAGATCACCGCGGCACCCGACGAGTTCGCCCGAGTGCTGGAGGCGCTCGAGGCCAAGTTCGGCCGTCCCCAGCGCGCGGGACTGGTGTGGAAGCCGCAGGTCACGGTGCAGATGGAGGATGAGGAGCGTGCCAGGGGCCTCCTCAAGCTCCTCGATCAGCTCGAGGACAACGACGACGTCCAGGCCGTTTCGGCGAACTTCGAGATTGCCGACGATCTCATGGCGAGGCTCGTGGGCTGAGCCGGGGCTGCGCCCGCCACGCGCTCAAGGACCGAGGGGCTCATGCGACTGTTGGGACTGGATCCGGGGTTGAGGAAGACGGGCTGGGGCATCATCGAGGCCGCGGCGGGCCGCCTCCGTCACGTCGCCAACGGCACGCTCGGCTCCGACGACGCGCTCGATGTGCCCATGCGTCTCGCCCAGCTCTATGAGGGCGTGCTCGCGGTGATCGAGCGCTATGCGCCGCACGAGGCGGCGGTCGAGGAGAGCTTCGTCAACAAGAATGCGAGCTCGACCTTGAAGCTCGGCTTGGCCCGCGGCGTGGTGCTGCTCGCCCCGGCGCGCGCCGGCCTCAAGGTCACGGAATATCCGACCAACCTCGTCAAGAAATCCGTGGTCGGCGTCGGTCACGCTGAGAAGGAGCAGATCCAGGCGATGGTGCGCCACCTCCTGCCCATGGCCGAGATCGCCGGGCCCGATGCCGCGGACGCGCTCGCCGTCGCCATTTGCCACGCGCACCACGCCGCCACCTTCGAGCGCTGGCGCGCGCAACCGCGCAGCGAGAGCCTGAGCCGGCCATGATCGCCAAGCTGAGCGGCCTCGTCGACCAGACGGGCGAGGGCTCGCTCGTGATCGACGTGGGCGGGGTCGGCTATCTCGTCTTCTGCTCGGCCCGCAGCTTGGCGCAACTCCCGCCGCGCGGGGAGCCCGCGAGCCTCCTCATCGAGACGCAGGTGAGCCAGGACCACATTCATCTTTACGGCTTCGCGGACGCGGCCGAGCGCAGCTGGTTCCGTCTCCTCAACACGGTGCAGGGTGTCGGTGCCAAGGTGGCCTTGGCCATCCTCTCGGTGCTCGACCCGGGCCAGCTCGTGGTTGCGATCGCGGCCCACGACAAGGCAGCACTCGCCCAAGCGCAAGGGGTCGGCCCCAAGCTCGCCGGCCGCATCGTGTCCGAGCTCAAGGACAAGGCAGGCCCGGTGGCGCTCGGCCCGGCGGCGCTGGCCGGCGCTGCGGCTTCGGGGGCGGCACTCGAGGGTGCTGCCGCGGATGCGGTCTCCGCCCTCGTCAATCTCGGCTATCGTCGCACCGATGCCTTCGGCGTCGTGGTCGAGGTCCAGCGCCGTCTCGGCCAGCAAGCGGGCTTCGATGCGCTGGTGAAGGCCGGGCTCAGGGAGCTCAGCCAGTGACGTCGCCGATCCCCGCCGACGAGCGCATGGTGGAAGGCGGCTTTGCCGAGGAGGACGTCCCCGAGGCCTCGATGCGTCCGCACTCCCTCGCCGAGTTCGTGGGCCAGGCCCAGGTGCGCGCCAATCTCAGCGTTTTCATCGAGGCGGCCCGCGCGCGACGCGAGGCGCTCGACCACGTGCTGCTCTTCGGCCCGCCCGGCTTGGGCAAGACGACGCTCGCCCAGATCATCGCGCGCGAGCTCGGCGTCGGCTTCCGCGCCACCTCGGGGCCGGTGATCGCGCGCGCGGGCGATCTCGCGGCCCTTCTCACCAACCTCCAGCGGCACGACGTGCTCTTCATCGACGAGATCCACCGCTTGAACCCCGCGGTCGAGGAGATCCTCTATCCCGCCATGGAGGACTTCCAGCTCGACCTCATCATCGGCGAGGGGCCGGCCGCGCGCTCGGTGAGGATAGATCTCCAGCCCTTCACGCTCGTGGGCGCCACCACGCGCTCCGGCCGCATCACGACACCCTTGCGCGAGCGCTTCGGCATCCCGCTCAGGCTCTCGTTCTACACGGATGCCGAGCTCGTCGAGATCGTGGCGCGCGGCGCGCGCGTGCTCGGCATCGCGCTTAGCGCCGAGGGCGCCAGCGAGATCGCGCGGCGCGCGCGCGGCACGCCGCGGATCGCCGGCCGTCTCTTGCGCCGGGTGCGCGACTTTGCGGCCGTCGGCGGCGTCGCCGAGATCGACCGCGCCGCCGCGGACGCGGCCTTGATGCGGCTCGAGGTCGACAGCTCCGGTCTCGACGCCATGGACCGGCGCTATATGCGCTGCCTCGCGGACAACTACGGCGGCGGGCCGGCGGGGATCGAGACGCTTTCCGCGGCCCTCGGCGATGAGCGCGACGTGCTCGAGGAGGTGATCGAGCCCTATCTCATCCAGCAAGGGCTCGTCCAGCGCACGCCGCGCGGCCGCATGCTCGCGGAGCGCGGCTACCGGCACCTCGGCCTCGCCCCCCCTGCCGCCGCCGCGCCGCAGCTCAGCCTCGAGATCGAGAGCCTGGAGGACGACGATGGCTGACGCGGCCACGATCGGGGCCATCGCGACGGGCGTTCACGTCTTTCCCGTGCGTGTCTATTACGAGGACACGGACGCCGCCGGAATCGTCTATCACGCGAACTATCTGCGTTTTGCCGAGCGGGCGCGGACCGAGATGATGCGGGCGCTCGGCGTCGAGAGCTCGCGGCTGATGCAGAGCGAGGGGCTCAATTTCGCGGTCGCCCGCTGCGTGGTCGATTTTCTCAAGCCCGCGCGCCTGGATGACGCGCTCGAGGTGCACACGCGGGTGACCGAGGTCGGCCTGGCCAGCCTCTCGGCCGAGCAGATCGTCAAGCGCGGCGGCACGCCCCTTGCGCGCATCGTCCTCCGCCTCGCCGTGCTCGATCAAGCGGGCCGTCCCGTCCGCCTGCCCGCCGTAATCCGCAAGACGCTCATAAATTTGTCGCAATCTCGGGAGAAATAGTTGGTGCCATGCAGCAAACCGCAGTCGACGTCCTGAACCTCGGCGGCTCGATGCCGTCCACCGATCTCTCGATTTGGGGCCTGTTCTTTCGGGCGGACCTCATCGTGAAGGCGGTGCTCGTCCTGCTCCTCTTCGCCTCTTTCTGGAGCTGGTCGATCATCTTCGAGAAGGTCATCCGCTTGCGCAAGCTCACCCGCCATACCGGCGCCTTCGAGGACGCCTTCTGGTCGGGCGGCTCGCTCGAGGAGCTCTACGACCGCATCGACGGCAAGCCCCAGGAGCCGATGGCGGCCATGTTCTCCGCGGCCATGCGCGAATGGCGCCGCTCGATCAGCAAGGGCATCAACGTGAAGGAGGCCCGCGGCGGCCTGCAGGAGCGCATCGAGCGGGTCATGCAGGTGACCCTCGGGCGCGAGATGGACCGCCTCGAGCGCTATCTCGCCTTTCTTGCCTCCGTCGGCTCGGTGGCCCCCTTCATCGGACTGTTCGGCACCGTATGGGGCATCATGGACAGCTTCCAGTCGATCGCGCTGACGCGCAACACCACGCTCGCCGTGGTGGCGCCGGGCATCGCCGAGGCGCTCTTCGCGACGGCACTCGGCCTCGTCGCCGCCATTCCCGCGGTGGTGGCCTACAACAAGATCAACAACGATCTGGTGCGCTATTCGAGCCGGCTCGAGGCTTTCGCGGCCGAATTCTCGGCGATCCTCTCGCGCCAGCTCGAGGAGCGGGCGTAGGCCATGGCGATCTTCCTCAGCGCAGCGAAGGTGAGCCGCGGCGGACGCCTCAGGCGGCCGCCCATGAGCGATATCAACGTCACCCCCATGGTGGACGTGATGCTCGTGCTGCTCGTCATCTTCATGGTGACGGCGCCCCTCCTCAACGTGGGCGTGCCGGTCGATCTGCCGAAGACGACGGCGGCGCCGATCACGGGCCAGGACGAGCCGCTCGTCATCTCGGTGAACGCCCAGGGCAACGTCTATCTGCAGGAGACCGAGATCCCCATCGACAATCTCGCCGCGCGCCTGCAGGCCATCACCCAGAACAAGCCGGACACGCGCATCTTCGTGCGCGGCGACCGCAGCATCAACTACGGACGCATCATGGAGGTCATGGGCGTCATCAACCTGGCCGGATTCAAGCACGTGGCGCTCGTGGCCGAGATGCCGACGAGTGTGCCCAAGGAGCAGAAGGGGGCGCACTGAGGCCATGCGGCGGGGGATGATCTGCTCCAGCGTTTTGCATATGGCGATCATTCTCCTCGCCGTATTCGGCCTGCCGCACCTGACCAATCCGGCGCCCATCATCGAGGAGCCGATCCCGGTCGAGCTGGCGACGCTCGCGGATAAGAGCAACGTGCCCCAACCGACCCCCAAGCCGGAGCTCAAGCCCGAGCCGCCCAAGGCCGCGTCGCCGTTGCCTCCCGCTCCCCCGCTCCCGCCCCCGCCGCGGGCCGAGGCGCCGCCACCGCCGCCGCCCAAGCCGCAGCAGGTTGCCGCATTGCCGCCCCCACCCGAGCCGGCCCCCGAGCCCTTGCCCACGCCGCAGGCCGAGAAGAAGCCCGAGCCCAAGCCGGAGCCGCAGGTGCAAGCACCTACGCCGCCGCTGCCGCCCCCACCCGTGGCCAAGCCCAAGCAGCAGCCGGAGAATACGATCGAGAAGATATTGAGGAGCGTGGAGCAGAGCAAGCCGCAGCCGCCGCCCGATCCGGCCGAGAAGGTGGTCAAGCAGCTCGCTCAGACGAACCCGCGCCCTCCCTCCTCGCTCGACAACAAGATGACGATGAGCGAAATCGATGCGGTGCGCCAGCAGATCGAGAAGTGCTGGAACGTGCCCGCCGGAGCGAAGGACGCCAAGGATCTCGTCGTCGAGATCCACGTTACTCTCAATCCGGACGGCACGGTGCGCGAGACGCACATCGTCGATCAGTCGCGCGTGCAGAGCGACAGCTTCTTCCGCACGGCGGCGGAGAGCGCGACCCGCGCCATTCTCCAATGCCAGCCGTTCAAGCTGCCGCCCGAGAAATTCTCGCTCTGGGAAGACATGACGTTGACCTTCAATCCCAAGGATATCCTGTGAAGGGCGTGCAATGAAATCAGCAACGACGACCGGCTTCCGATTCGGCTTCATCGTCACGGCAGTCCTCGCGGCACTCGCGACGATGTCGCTCGGCGGCGCTCCGGCATTCGCCGAGCTGCACATCGACATCACGCGCGGTCAGATGCAGCCGATCCCGATCGCCATCACCCCCTTCTTCGGCCAGGCGCCCGACGACGCGCAGGTCGGGCAAAGCCTCACCGGCGTGGTCTCGGCCGACCTCGAGCGCTCGGGTCTGTTCAAGCCGATCGACCCCAAGGCCTTCATCCAGACCGCCGAGTCGTTGCGCGTGTCCCCGCACTTCAACGAGTGGCGCACGATCAACGCCCAGGCGCTGGTCAGCGGTGCCGTCGACAGGCAGCCCGATGGCCGCCTGCGCGTCGAGTTCCGGCTGTGGGACGTCTATGCCGAGCAGCAGATGATCGGCCTCGCCTACTTCACGACGCCGCAGAACTGGCGGCGCATCAGCCATATCATCGCGGATGCGATCTACAAGCGGCTCACGGGCGAGGAGGGCTACTTCGACACGCGCATCGTCTACGTGTCGGAGACGGGGCCGCTGCAGAATCGCATCAAGCGCCTAGCCATCATGGACCAGGACGGCGCCAACCACAAATTTCTCACCAATCCCGGCACGCTCGTGCTGACGCCGCGCTTCTCGCCGACGACGCAGGAGATCACTTATCTCTCTTATTATCAGAACCGGCCGCGCGTCTATCTCTACAATATCGACACCGGGCAGCAGGAGGTGGTCGGCGATTTCCCCGGCATGACCTTCGCACCCCGCTTCTCGCCCGACGGCAACACCCTCATCATGAGCCTCGCGCGCGAAGGCACCTCGAGCATCTACACATTCGATGTGCGCACGCGACGACAGGCCCAGATCACGAGCTCGCCCTCCATCGACACTTCGCCGTGCTACTCGCCCGACGGCAAGCAGATCGCCTTTGCCTCGGATCGCGGCGGCAGCCAACAGATCTATGTGATGGGCGCGGACGGCTCCAACATCCACCGCGTCAGTTTCGGGCAGGGCCGCTACGGCACGCCCGTGTGGTCGCCGCGCGGCGACCTCATCGCCTTTACGCGCTATCAGGGCAATACCTTCTACATCGGCGTCATGGCCCCCGACGGCACGGGCGAGCGCGAGCTCACCCAGAGTTTCCTGGTCGAGGGCCCGACCTGGGCGCCCAACGGGCGCGTCTTGATGTTCTTCAAGCAAACCCCGTCCGGTCCCCGTGGCGAAGGCTTCACGAGCCGCCTTTACACGATTGATTTGACGGGCTATAACGAGCGCGAGGTCGTCACTCCGCTGGACGCTTCGGACCCGGCGTGGTCGCCGTTGAATCCATGAGCCCCAAAGGCTACGTTGCGCTCAAGGTCGACGGTCCAGCTCGGGCCGCTCACTTGGAATTCGGCGCGCTCTTCAGCCAAGGACTCCGTCGTTGTCGAGTCGTCTGAACTAACCCACTCAGCCGCTTAAGGGGGTTTACGAAATGCGCTTAAACTCTGTTCTCAGCATCGTCGCCGCGGTGGTCTTGCTTGCCGCATGTGCCTCCGAGCAGCCGCAGCCCCCGAAGGCCGCCGCGGGGCCCGGAATGCAGGCCCAGCCGGCCCCCGTGGCTGGCGCGCAGATCGTGCCCGGCAGCCAAGCAGACCTCGTGGCCAATGTGGGCGACCGCGTTTTCTTCGACTTCGACAAGTCCGACTTGCGGCCCGACGCGCGCGCGCAGGTCGAGAAGTGGGCTCAGTGGCTGAAGAAGTATCCGCAGAACACCGTGACCATCGAGGGTCACTGCGACGAGCGCGGCACGCGCGAGTACAACCTGGCGCTGGGCGAGCGCCGCGCCGCCGCCGCCAAGAAGTATCTGGCGGCCCTTGGCATCGAGGCCAGGCGGGTTGCCACCATCAGCTACGGGAAGGAGCGTCCGGCGGTGGTCGGCTCGAACGAGGCCGCGTGGGCGCAGAACCGTCGCGACGTGATGGTGGTCAACTGATCTGACTCTTGCGCCCCTTGCGGGCGCTCGCATGACCGGCGCCTGCCTGTCTCGCGGCCTCGGCCGTTGGCGATGGGCAGGCGCCATCATTTTGCCTAGAATGCTCGGCACTGTACCGCCTCACCACGCGCGGCCGAAATTCCACCCGGCACCCGTGGCTAGGCCAGGCAACCATGCGAGAGTTCGACCATGCCGCGTCCGCAAATCGCCGTAACCGAGCACTTCGAGAGGTGCTTGGCGTCCGTCGCTTCGACGGCCCTCGCCGCTCTCGTCGCCGTCCTCCTCAGCGCGCCGGCCTCGGCCCAAGAGATCGATAGCCGCGCGCTTCTCCAGCGCATCGAACGTCTCGAAAGCGATCTCGCCATCCTGCAGCGCCAGGTCTATGTCAGCGGCAGCACGGCGGCACCCGCGCGTGCGGGGGCCCCGAGCGGTCCGCTCGCGCCGACTGTGGCCGCCGGCCTCGAGGTGCGCGTGTCCCAGCTCGAGGACCAGATGCAGACGATGACCGGCCGGCTGGAGGAGATCGGCCACAATGTCGATCAGGTCCGCGCCCAGTTCGAGAAGCTCGCGAAGGACGTCGATTTCCGTCTTTCGGCAATCGAGCACGGCGGCGAGGCGGCGCCTTCGCCGACGAGCCAGCCCGAGAGCGCGCCGCCGAGCCGGCCCGTCGCCGCGGCACCTTCCGCGGTTGCCACGCCGGGCGCCGCGGAGGCGCCCCCGCCCCCGCAAAAAGCGGTGCTCGGAGCGGGTCAAGTCCTCCCGGTCGGCGCGCCGCAGCAGCAGTACGATTTCGCGCGGGCCTTGCTGATCCAGCAGGATTACGCCGGCGCCGAGAGAGCCTTCGCCGCCTTCGTGAACACCCATCCGGACGATGCCCTTGCCGGGGCCGCGCAATACTGGCTCGGCGAGACCTTCTATCTGCGCGCCAACTACGATATGGCGGCGCGGGCCTTCGCGGAGGGCTACCAGAAGTATCCCAAGGGCACCAAGGCGCCCGATACGCTGCTCAAGCTCGGCATGTCGCTCGTCCAGCTGAACCGCAAGAAGGATGCCTGCGTGCTCTTCACCGAGCTCGATCAGCGTTACCCGACTGCGCCCACGAATGTGAAGCAGGCCGTGCAGCGCGAGCGCCAGCGGGCCGGCTGCGGCTGAGCGCGGTGGGCGCGCGCGCGGCGACGGCGGCGGCGGCGCTCGGTGCGGCTGAGTTCGCGCGCCTCATGGGCCGCCTCGCTCCTTTCGAGGTCAAGCCGCGCCTCGCGGTTGCGGTCTCGGGGGGAGCCGACAGCATGGCGCTTGCCATCCTCGCGAGCCGCTGGGCCGAACAGCGCGGCGGATCGCTCGTGGCCTTGACCGTCGATCATGGCTTGCGCCCCGAGTCGGCGGCGGAGGCGCGTCGCGTCAAGCGCTGGCTCGCCGCGCGCGGCATCGCGCACAGGACGCTGTCCTGGCGCGGCCGGAAGCCGAGCGCCAATCTCCAGGCCGCCGCCCGCCAGGCGCGTTATCGCCTGCTCGAGGGCTGGTGCCGGCGGAACGGCGTGCTGCACCTTCTCGTCGCACACCAGCGGGAGGACCAGGCCGAGACCTTCCTTTTGCGGCTCTCGCGCGGCAGCGGGGTCGACGGCCTCGCGGCCATGGCGCCGCTCAGCGAAAGGGCGGAGCACCGCCTGCTTCGCCCGCTCATCACGATTCCCCGCGCTCGACTGCGCGCGACGCTCGTCGCACGCGAGCAGAGCTGGATCGAGGACCCGACCAACGATGATACCAGGCATGCCCGCGTTCGCCTGCGGGCGATCTTGCCCGAGCTTTCCCGCGAAGGCATGACGCCGGAGCGCCTGGCCGCGACGGCAAGCCAGCTCGGCCGCGCCCGCCAGGCGCTCGAGCTCGACACCGCCCGCCTTCTCGCCGCGTGCGTGGAGCTCGATCCGTCAGGCTATGCGCTGCTCGAGCCAGGAGCGCTTGCAGCCGGCGCCGAGGAGGTCGGCTTGCGCGCGCTTGCCCGCGTCATCCAGAGCGTGGGCGGCAACCGCTACGCGCCCCGACTCGAGCGCCTCGAGCGGCTCTACCGCGCGATCGTGAGCGAAGGACTGCCGTCTGCGCGGACGCTCGGCGGCTGCCGCATCCTCGCCGCACCCGGCAGGCGCCTCAAGGGCCGCCTCCTTGTCTGCCGCGAATGGCGCCATGCCGAGGCCGAGCTGGTGCTCCGGCCGGGCCAAAGCGTGACCTGGGACGGCCGCTTCCGGCTCACGCTTGCCCCCCACCTGAGGCACGCCGCGGGCCCGCTCAGAGTGGGCGCCTTGGGCGAGGCCGGCTGGGCCAGGCTCGCGGCCGACGCGGTCGAGGTGCGCGCCATTCCGCTTCCCGCGCCGGTGCGGCCGGCGCTGCCGGCGCTACGCGACCTTGACGGGCTGCTGGCGGTTCCCCACTTGCACTATGGACGGGCCCCTGCCGAAGCTGCTAGCGTCTACGTTCGCAATTTGATCTTTCAGCCGCAGCACCCGCTGGCGGGCGCTGTGGGCACGGTTGCTTAACGCACGGCACGCATTATTTAAATTTCTTCGAGGAGCATGGCGCGGCGAGCGGTCCGACCGGCGGCGGAGACGACCGCCGCGGCGGCTTTGAGTGGGGATCGGAAGGCGTGCGTTGAACAACTTCGGTAAGAACATCTTCCTCTGGGTCGTCATCGGCCTCTTACTGGTGGCGCTCTTCAACCTGTTCCAGGGCTCGTCCAATCGGCAGGCCCAGACGCAAATGGCCTACTCCGACTTCATTGCGCACGTGAACCAGAACGAGGTGCGCGAGGTCACCATCCAGGGCCACAACATCCTCGGCCAGCTCTCCGACGGCCGCAGCTTCTCGAGCTATGCGCCGAACGATACCAACCTGGTGAGCCGGCTGACCGACCACAACGTGCGCGTGCGCGCCATGCCGGAGGACGAGAACGTGCCCTCGCTCTTCGGCATCCTGGTCTCCTGGTTCCCCTTCCTGGTGCTGATCGGGGTGTGGGTGTTCTTCATGCGCCAGATGCAGTCGGGGGGCGGCCGCGCCATGGGCTTCGGCAAGTCGCGCGCGCGGCTGTTGACGGAGAAGGCCGGGCGCGTGACCTTCGACGACGTCGCCGGGATCGACGAGGCGAAGCAGGAGCTCGAGGAGATCGTCGAGTTCCTCAAGGACCCCCAGAAGTTCCAGCGACTCGGCGGCAAGATCCCGAAAGGCTGTCTCCTCGTCGGACCCCCCGGAACCGGCAAGACGCTGCTTGCGCGCGCGATCGCCGGCGAGGCCAACGTGCCGTTCTTCACGATTTCCGGCTCGGACTTCGTCGAGATGTTCGTGGGCGTGGGCGCCAGCCGCGTGCGCGACATGTTCGAGCAGGCCAAGAAACACGCGCCCTGCATCATCTTCATCGACGAGATCGACGCAGTCGGACGCCATCGCGGTGCGGGCCTCGGCGGCGGCAATGACGAGCGCGAGCAGACGCTCAACCAGCTCCTCGTCGAGATGGACGGCTTCGAGACGAACGAAGGCGTCATCCTGATCGCGGCCACCAACCGGCCCGACGTGCTCGATCCGGCGCTGCTTCGCCCCGGCCGCTTCGACCGTCAGGTCGTCGTGCCCAACCCGGACATCCTGGGGCGCGAGAAGATCCTCAAGGTGCATTTGCGCAAGGTGCCGACCGCACCCGACGTCGATGCCAAGATCATCGCGCGCGGAACCCCGGGCTTCTCGGGCGCCGACCTCGCCAACCTCGTCAACGAGGCGGCCCTCATCGCCGCGCGCCGCGGCAAGCGCCTCGTCACCATGAGCGAGCTCGAGAACGCCAAGGACAAGGTCCTGATGGGTGCCGAGCGGCGCTCCATGGTGATGACCGACAAGGAGAAGGAGACCACCGCCTACCACGAGGCGGGCCATGCGCTCGTGGCCCTCTATTCGCCGGGCCACGATCCGCTGCACAAGGTCACGATCATTCCGCGCGGCCGGGCGCTCGGCATCACAATGTCGCTGCCGGAGCGCGATCGTTACGGCTTCGCCAAGCGCGAGCTCGAGGCCAAGATCGCCATGATGTTCGGCGGCAGGGTCGCCGAGGAGCTCATCTACGGCAAGGACAACGTGACGACCGGGGCCGGCGACGACATCCGCCAGGCGACCGAGCTGGCGCGCCGCATGGTGACCGAGTTCGGCTTCAGCGACGTGCTCGGACCGCTGCGCTACTCCGAGAACGAGCAGGAGGTCTTCCTCGGCCACTCGGTGACGCAGCGCAAGAACGTCTCCGAGGCGACCGCCAAGATCATCGACGAGGAGATCCGCCGCGTCGTCGAGGAAGGCGAGGCGAGGGCCCGGCGCATCTTGGGGGACCGTACCGATGAGCTGCATCGGCTCGCCAAGGGCCTGCTCGAGTACGAGACGCTCTCGGGCGACGAGATCCAGTCGCTCCTCAAGGGCAATCCCATCGTGCGCCCGGACCAGGATGCCCAGCCCGAGCCGCCCAAGCCGCGCACCTCGGTGCCGACCAGTAAGCCGGCCGGCCAGCGCGAGGCGAAGGGGAGCGGGGGCCTGGAGCCGGAGCCGCAGCCGGGTGCCTGACGGGAAAGACAAGGCGGCACTGGCGCGAAGCCCCGGCCTCGACCGGGGCTTTGCCTTGTTGGCGGGTGCTGCGGAACGGCTCTTCCTTTGCCCGACCGGCCTCGTTCATGGCGCCGAGGCGCGCGCGGCCCTGGCGGCAGGCGCTGCGCGGCCGCTCGCCGGCGGCGCTCTCGCCTTCACGCGCTGCGAAGTCCTGGTGCGCGCCGCCGGGCGCACGGAGAGCGCCTTCGCCTCCCTCGCCGAGCTCGAGTCGTGGGCGCGCCACGCGGGCCCTCTCGTCGAGGCGCGGGTCGCGGAGCTCTTAGCACTCCTCGCGGCACCCCGCGCCGACTTTGCGGGGCTTTCGCTCGACCGCCGGCGTCTCATGGGCATCGTGAATGCGACCCCCGACAGCTTCTCCGACGGCGGCGATCATCTCGCCGCCGAGCGTGCGGTGGCCCACGGCCTGGCCCTTGCCGAGGCGGGGGCCGACATCGTCGACGTGGGCGGCGAGTCGACCCGGCCGGGCGCTGTTGCCGTCGCGCTCGAGGAGGAGCTCCGCCGCGTCGGACCCGTGCTCGACGGCCTTGCGGGCGCCGGCCTTGGCACCCGAATCTCGATCGACACCCGACATGCCGCGGTGATGCGGGCAGCGCTCGACTCGGGCGCTCGCATCATCAACGACGTGACGGCGCTCAAGGGCGATCCCTTGAGCCTGCCGCTCGCGGCCGCGCGCAAGGCCGCGGTCGTGCTCGTGCACATGCAGGGCGAGCCCGCCACGATGAACCGCGCGCCGCACTACGACTTCGCCCCGCTCGACGTCTACGAGGCACTTGGCGCGCGCGTGGAGGCGGCCATCGCCGCCGGCATCCCGCGCGCGTCGATCGCCGTCGATCCCGGCCTCGGCTTCGGCAAGACGATGTCGCATAATGTGCAGATCCTCGAGCGGCTTGCACTCTTCCACGGACTCGGCTGCGCGGTCCTGATCGGCGCCTCGCGCAAGCTCCTGATCGGCGCCTCGAAGAAGGAGGTGCCGCCCAAGGCGCGGCTCGGCGCCTCGCTCGCGGCGGCACTTTCGGCACTCGACCAGGGCGTGCAGCTCCTGCGCGTGCACGATGTCGCGGAAACGCTGCAGGCCGTCAATCTTTGGCGGGCACTGAGGGGGAATTACTAGCCCCGCCAGGGCGCGCCGGCCGCCGCTCGGGTGCGGTAAACTCCCCGCCTTGTCCCTTGAGAAGACTGATGCCGGTCTCGCGCTGGAAGATCAGGAGATCGAAAGACGGCGCTTCCCCGGTGAGCTTGGTCAAGATGGCGTGCGCCTGTCCGCGGTGATGGGTCTGGTGATTGAAGAAATGCAGCAGAAGAGGGGCGAGGAGTTGTTCGATCTCCGCCGGGCTGCGGGTCGAGCGATAGCGGACCGTGCCGGCAAGCGCCGCCTCGCCGAGCGAGGCGACGTAGGAGACGATGCGGGCGTCCTCTAAGCACCGGGCTCGGTGAAGGGCTGCGAGATCGTCGTAAAGGATGGCATCGAGGGCCGTGGGCTCGTCGCCCTCGCGCGTGAAACGGTGCATCCAAATGCGGTCGCCCAAAAGGAGATGATTGAGCGTGCCGTGGAGCGAATGGAAGAAGACGCCGTGATCGGCGCGGTAGTCCTGATCCGGGATTTTGGCGGCGGCCGCGAAGAGCCGCTCGTTGACCCAGGCGTTGTAGGCGGCCAGCATCTCGAAGGAAGATTTCATTGCGGCGACTCCGGGAGGCTTCGTCGGAGAGTAGCATATCGGCGGCTGCCAAGGGAGCGTGCGCGCCCCTTCCGGGCGTCGTCGCCATAAGCTGGCCGCTCTGCTGTATCGCCTTGGCACTTCTGCTATAAGGTGTGGCGGCATTCCGGAGGGGATGAGGTGACGCGCAAGCTCTTTGGTACCGACGGCATCCGCGGGGAGGCCAATGCGGAGCCGATGACCGCCGAGACGGCGCTCAAAGTCGCGATGGCCGCGGGCGAGCGCTTTACCCGCGGACCGCATCGCCACCGCGTTGTGATCGGCAAGGACACCCGGCTCTCGGGTTATCTCATCGAGCCGGCGCTGACCGCGGGCTTCATCTCCGTCGGCATGGACGTAGTGCTGCTCGGCCCGCTGCCGACCCCAGCCGTCGCCATGCTCACGCGCTCGCTGCGCGCCGATTTGGGCGTCGTCATCTCCGCCTCGCACAACCTCTACCAGGACAACGGCATCAAGCTCTTCGGCCCCGACGGCTACAAGCTTTCCGACGAGGCCGAGCTCGACATCGAGCGCCGCATCGGAAACGGCACGGGCGCCTCGCGCGTCGCCAGCGACAAGCTCGGGCGCGCCACGCGTCTCGACGACGCGCTCGGACGCTACATCGAGTTCGTCAAGGCGAGCTTTCCGCGCGGCCGGCGGCTCGACGGCCGCAAGATCGTCATCGACTGCGCCAACGGTGCGGCCTATCGCGCAGCACCGGCGGTGCTGTTCGAGCTCGGGGCGGAGGTGGTGGCGATCGGCGTCGAGCCCGACGGCCTCAACATCAACAAGGGCTTCGGCGCCACCGATACCGCGGTCCTCCAGGAGCGCGTGCTCAAGGAGAAGGCCGATGTCGGGATCGCGCTCGACGGCGACGGGGACCGCGTCGTCATGGTCGACGAGCGCGGCGCCAGGCTCGGCGGCGACCAGCTGATGGCGCTCGTCGCGCGCACCTGGCACGCCTCGGGCCAGCTCCGCGGCGGCGGCGTTGTCGCCACCGTGATGTCGAACCTCGGCCTCGAGCGCTGCCTGGCGAGCCTCGGTCTCAAGCTCGTGCGCACCCAGGTCGGCGACCGCTACGTGCTCGAGACCATGCGCGACGGCGGCTACAACGTGGGCGGCGAGCAGTCGGGGCACATCATTCTTTCCGACTATACGACGACCGGGGACGGGCTCATCTCGGCCCTCCAGGTGCTCGCGGCCCTGAGCGAGGGGAGCCGGCCGGCGAGCGAAGCGGTGCATCTCTTCGAGCCGCTGCCGCAGCTCCTGCGCAACGTGCACTTCAACGGCGGCGCGCCGCTCGAGCGCGCGAGCGTCAAGGCGGCGATCCGCGAGGCGGAAGCCATGCTCGGGCTCAAGGGGCGCCTCCTCATCCGCAAATCCGGCACCGAGCCGGTCATCCGCGTCATGGCGGAAGGCGAGGACGACACGCTCGTCGGCCGTGTGGTCGACGAAGTGGTGCGCGCGATCGAGCAGTCGGCCGGCTAGCGCCGCGGCCGTGAAGGGCAGGGTCCTCATCATCGCGGGATCGGATTCCGGCGGCGGCGCCGGCATCGAGGCCGACATCAAGACGGTGACCGCACTCGGCGGCTATGCCATGACCGCGACGACGGCACTCACCGCCCAGGACACGCGCGGCGTCCACGGCGTGCTTCCGACCGAGCCCGCCTTCGTGGCGCGGCAGATGGCCTTGGTGCTCGACGACCTCGGCGCCGATGCGGCCAAGAGCGGCATGCTGGTCAACGACGCGATGATCAAAGCGGTCGCCGACGTGCTCGCGGCGAAGGTGCCGCGGCTGCCGCTCGTCGTGGATCCGGTCATGGTGGCGACCGGCGGCGGACGGCTGCTCGCCGAGGACGCCGTCGCCACGCTTAAGGCGCGGCTCTTTCCGCTCGCCACGCTAGTGACGCCGAATATCCCCGAAGCCGAGGCGCTCTCCGGAGCCCGCATCGAGAGCCGCGAGGCGATGGCGGAAGCTGCGCGCTTGCTGTTGGCACTCGGCTGCCGGGCGGTCCTCTTGAAGGGCGGCCACCTCGCAGGGCCGAGCGTCGTCGATCTTTTGGTGAGCGCTGAGGGCACCCGAGCCTTCGAATACCCGCGGCTCGAGACCCGGAGCACGCACGGCACGGGCTGCACGCTCGCCTCGGCCATCGCCACGGGCCTGGCGCAAGGGCTCGCGCTCGCGGACGCGGTCGCCCGCGCGCGCGCCTATCTCCAGGAAGCGATCCGCACCGCACCCGGCTTCGGCCACGGCCGGGGGCCGCTCAACCACGCCCACACGGTGCGCCCGTTCGACGCCAATTAGCGTGCGGCCAAGACGGTTGCGGGCTGCACCTGTATTGCGCGAAATGCGCGCTATGGGTTGGCGCCGCGCGCCGATGCCTGCTAATCTTGGGGCCGTTGAACAAGAGGCCCGCAAGGGGCCGAAATAACGCGGCAAGGGAGGATTTTCACGATGGCTCGAAAAGACATGCGCCGTCTGCTGGGCGCCGCACTCACGGCCATGCTGTGGGGAGCGCTCGCGTTCTCGGCCGAGGCCCAGGTGATCATCGTCGGCAACGACGAGAAGCTCCTGTGGGACGACGCCGGCAAGGCCGTGCTGCACCCCGCCGGCAACGACACGCTCTCGGTCGTCGACATCAAGGACCGCCTCGCGCCCAAGATCGTCACCAGTCTCAAGCTCGAGAACTCGGTCGTGGGCCCGCCCGTCAATCTGCAGATCACTCCCGACGGCTCGCTCGCACTTCTCGCCAACTCGCTCGACGTGCAGCCGGACGGCTCGGGCGGGCTCAAGAACGTGCCGGCGACGCAGCTCTTCACCATCGATCTCAAGGCCGATCCGCCGGCCCTGCTCGCGACCATCGAGGTCGGCAAGCAGCCCTCCGGCCTCGCCATCAGCAGGAAGGGCGATTTGGCCCTCGTCACCAACCGCGCCGACAACTCGATCAGCGTGCTCTCGATCAAGGGCAAGGAGGTCAAGGTCGTGGGCACGGTGCCGATGGGCGACTCGGTCGCGGCCGTGGCGATTGCGCCCGACGGCAAGCACGCGCTCGCCGCCAAGTACACGGTCAGCAAGATCGCCGTGCTCGACATCGACGGCGAGAAGGTAAGCTACCACAACTACGACATCTCGGTGGGCGTATGGCCGTACAATGTGCAGATCTCGCCCAAGGGCGACATCGCGCTCGCCGGCAACCAAGGCAACGGCGGCGCCTCTGACGGCAGTGCCGATTCCGTCGCCGTCATCGACATGCAGGCGAATCCGCCGCGCGTCATCGACTACGCCGCCGTCGGCGACGCGCCCGAAGGGCTCGTCTTCAGCCCGAACGGCCGGCTTGCCGTCACCATCAACCTGAACGGCAGCGGCGCCGGGCCCGTCAAGGCCTGGTACCATAAGGCCAAATCGACTGTCAGCGTGCTCAGCATCAACGGCAAGAAGGTGCACAAGACGGCGGACGTTGAGGTGGGTGCCCTTGCCGAGGGTGCCGCGTTCAGTCCGGACGGCCGCTATCTCTACGTCGGCAACTACCTCGACAGCGACCTCTCGATCCTCAAGGTCGACGGCTCGAAGGTCACCAACACGGGCAAGACGCTCAAGCTGCCGGGCCACCCCGGCTCCGTGCGCGGCAACATGCAGTGAGAGGCTAAACCACGGAGAGGCGGGGCTCGGGTGCGGAGGCGAGGAGCCCCGCCAGCTTCTCGAGCGCGCTCTCGAGCCGGGCCTCGCTCTCGACCGCGGTCAGGCAGAGGCGCACCGCGTGGGGCGCGCTGCCGCGTCCCGTCACGAAGAGATCGGGGGGTGTTAAGCGCACGCCGCGCGCCTCGGCGGCGGCGACGAAATCGCTCCAGCGCCACGGCTCCGGCAGATGGAGCCAGAGGTGGAAGCTCGCCGGGTGGGTTTCGATGTCTTGACCCGCGAGATGGCGCGCCGCGAGGGCCTGCCGCCGCCTTGTCTCCTCGCGTCGCGCGCTTGCCAGGCGCATGCCGGTGCCGTCGCGGATCCAACGCGCGCCGATCTCGGCCATGAGTGGGGGCGCCATCCACACGGTCGAACGCACCGCCGCCGCGAGCCGCCCGAGAAGCGCCTCCGGGCAGGCGACGTAGCCGAGCCGCAGGCCCGCCGCCATGCTCTTCGAGAGGCTCGTCACATAGAGGACGCGCTCGGGCGCAAGGGCTGCGAGCGGCGCCGGAGCATCCTCGACGAGAAAGCCGTAGATGTCGTCCTCGATGATGGTGAGATCGTGACGCCGCGCGATCTCCACCACGGCGCGCCGGCGCTCGCCGGAAAGCGTCGCAGTCGTCGGATTGTGCAGCGTCGGCATGGTGAAAAGTGCGGCCGGCCGGCCGTCGCGGCAGGCGGCCTCGAGCGAGTCGGGCAAGAGCCCGTCGCGGTCGCCCGAGAGCGCCTTGAGCGTCACGCCGAAGCGTGCCGCGAGCGGCTTGATGCCGGGAAAGGTCAGCATCTCGACGAGGAGCGTGTCGCCCGGCTGGGTCGCGGCCGCGAGCGAGACCTCGAGACCGTGCTGCGCGCCGCAGGTGATGGCGACGCGCTCGACCGCGGCCTCCACCCCGGTGCGGGCGAGCCACTCGACGGCCGCCTCGCGGTGGGCTGCTATCCCGAGCTCGCTCTGGTAAGCGAGCAGTGGCGAGAGATCGTTGCGGCGCGAGAGCTGGGCGAGCGTTGCCGCGAGCTCGCTCGAGATGCCGCCGAGCGTGGGGCGATTGAGCGAGAGGTCGACGATACCCGGCTCCTCGCGCTGGAGGGCGAGACCTTCCTCCGCCATGCGCGAGCACACGAAGGTGCCGCGCCCCACCTCCCCGCGCACGAGGCCGCGCCGCTCCGCCTCGAGATAGGCGCGCGAGACCGTACCGAGCGTGACGCCGAGGCGAAAGGCAAGCGCGCGCTGCGGCGGCAGCCGCGCGCCGGGCTCGAGCCGGCCGGCTGCCACGTCCTCGCGCAGCGCGTCGGCGATCGCTACATAGCGTGGCCCGACGCGTCCCTCCAGGCGGGGCAGCCAAATTGTCATGGTGACAATATGGCAATTGACTCGCTATTGCTGTCAAGTATCTTGAGACAATGATGACAATTTTGCGGGAATCCCGGCCCTGGGGATGATCGCACGCTGGGACGAGGGACGGGAGGTCGAGGTGACGCGATCCGCATCGGCCATGGCCAAAGCCGGCACGGTGCCGCACCTCGCGGTCTACGGTGCGGCCGCTTTCGCGGTCGTGGTGTGGACCGGCACGCCGGTCGTCACCAAGCTCGCGGTCAACGCCTTCGACCCGCTCCTGGTCGGCGTGCTGCGCAGCGCCCTTGCCGGGCTCGCCGTGGTGCCGCTCGTGGCCTTCGCCCGCCTGCCCTATCCGCGCGCGCTCGGCGACGTCCTTCTTCTCGTGGCGAGCGCGCTTTGCGGCTTCGTGGTCTTTCCCATCATTTTCGCCGTCGGCCTGCGCTACACGAGCGCTTCACACGCGGCGCTCATCCTCGTGGCGCAGCCGATCTTCACGGGCACGATCGCGGCACTCGTCGAGCGGCGCTTTCCGGGGGCACTTTGGCTGCTCGGCTGCGCCGTGGCATTCGCGGGCGAGGTAGCACTCATTGGGCTGCGGCTGGGCTTGAGCGGCGCCGGCAGCTTCTGGGGCGATGTCATGATCCTCGCCGGCGGCCTCTCCGCCTCGGCTGGCTATGTCGCCGGCAGCAAGCTCTCCTTGCGCATCGGCACATGGGCCACCACGCTCTGGGGCAATCTCGTGGGCGGGATCGTCATGCTCATCCCGCTTGCCATCTGGGGACGGGATGCCGCGTGGGGCGAGGCCACGCTCACGGTGTGGGCGGCGCTTGCCTATCTTGCCCTCTTCTCCTCGATCATCGGCTACATCGCCTGGTATTGGGCGCTGGCGCGCGGGGGGATCGCGCGCATCGGCGCCGCGCAGTTCGCCTTGCCCGTGGGCAGCGTCTTGCTTGCCGTCCTCGTCTTGGGCGAGAGACTGACCTTGCCGCTGGCCCTCGCGGGCCTCGTGATCCTGGGCGGCATCTGGCTCGCGCAGCGGCGTTGAGGGATCGGCGCGCGGAGGAGAGGGACCGGATAATGGAACAAGGAAAGACGCAGGAGTTCACGCTGAGCCAGCTTGAGACGGCGGCGGCGCTCGTCCATGGCGTGATGCCGCCGACGCCGCAGTTCTGCTGGCCGCTCCTCTCGGAGCGCGCCGGTGCGGAAGTCTGGGTCAAGCACGAGAACCACACGCCCATCGGCGCCTTCAAGCTGCGCGGCGGCATCGTCTATATGGAGGCGCTCAAGCGCCGAGAGCCGAACCTTGCGGGCGTAGTCACCGCCACGCGCGGCAATCACGGGCAAAGCGTGGGGTTCGCCGCCCGGCGCGCCGGGCTCGCCGCCGTCGTGGTGGTGCCCCGCGGCAACAGCGTCGAGAAGAACCGCGCCATGCGTTCGCTCGGCGTCGAGCTCGTCGAGCACGGCCACGACTTCCAGGTCGCCTACGAGCACGCGGCCGAACTCGCAGGCAAGCGCGGGCTTCACATGCTGCGCTCATACCATCCGCTTCTCATCCAGGGTGTGGCGAGCTACAGCCTCGAGCTCCTGCGCGCGGTAGAAGGGCTCGACACCGTCTATGTGCCGATCGGACAAGGCTCGGGGGTGAGCGGCATGATCGCGGCGCGCGATGCGCTCGGGCTCAAGACCAAGGTCGTGGGCGTGGTCGCCGAGGCTGCAGCCGCCTACGCGCTCTCCTTTGCCGCGGGCAAGCCGGTCTCGACCAACTCGGCCGACACCATTGCGGACGGGCTCGCCTGCCGCGTGCCCGACGCTGACGCGGTCGCCGTCATCAACCGCGGGGCCGAGCGCATCGTCGCCGTGAGCGAGGTGGAGATCGCGGCGGCCATGCGGCATTATTTTACCGACACACACAACCTCGCCGAGGGTGCCGGTGCCGCCCCGCTCGCGGCCCTCTTGAAGGAGCGCGGACGGATGGCAGGGAAGCGCATTGGCCTCGTGCTTTCGGGCGGCAATGTCGACCGCGCGGTCTATGCGCCCATTCTCGCCGCCGGCGACGGCGAGGAGAAGGGAGGGACAACGTGACCGAGGAACTGTTCCGCGCCGACCATTATCTCAAGCGCTGCGAGGCGACCGTCACCGCGGTCGATCCGCGCGGCATCCAACTCGACCGCACCGTGTTCTACGTCATGGGCGGCGGCCAGCCCGGCGACAGCGGCACGCTCACGCTCTCGGGCGGCAGCGTCGTGCGCATCGCCGACACGCGCAAGGGCGACGGGCAAGGCGAGATCCTCCATGTCCCCGAGGCCGGCGAGGCGCTGCCGCGGCTCGGCGACAAGGTGGTGGCCGAGATCGATTGGGCCCGCCGCCACCGCCACATGCGCATCCACACCTCGCTCCACCTCCTCTGCGCGGTCATTCCCGCGGGCGTCACCGGCGGTCAGATCGGCGACGGCAAGGGCAGGCTCGACTTCGACACCCAGGATACGCTCGACAAGGACGCGATCACCGAGAAGGTCAACAAGCTGATCGCGGAGGACCACGCGGTCGGCGTGCGCTGGATCACCGACGAGGAGCTCGCGGCCAAGCCGGATCTCGTGCGCACCATGTCGGTCAAGCCGCCCTCGGGCCAGGGGCGCGTGCGCCTGCTCGACATCGAGGGGGTCGACCTGCAGCCCTGCGGCGGCACGCACGTCGCGCGCACGGGCGAGATCGGACGCGTGGTCATCACCAAGATCGAGAGCAAGGGCAAGCACAACCGCCGCGTCAACATCGCGTTCGACGAGTAAGGCCTGCTGAAAAATAAGTGAATCGTTTTGTTGTCGTCATGCCCGCGAAAGCGGGAATCCAGGGCCACCAGGGCGGCGCGCTGTGTGAGACTTCTGGACACCCGCTTTCGCGGGTGTGACGACAGTCGGAAAGAGCATGTAGCGCTTATTTCCCAACGACTCCTAAGACTGCCGAGGTCCCCATGCGCATTCCGCTCTACCAGATCGACGCCTTCACGAGCCGGCCCTTCGGCGGCAATCCGGCGGCCGTGTGTCCGCTCGAGCGCTGGCTCGAGGATGCGACGCTGCAGGCGATCGCCGCCGAGAACAATCTCTCCGAGACCGCCTTCTTCGTGAAGTACTACGAGGAGTTCGAGATCCGCTGGTTCACGCCGGTCGCCGAGATCGACCTCGCCGGCCATCCCACCCTCGCCACGGCCTACGTTATCCTCGAGATTCTCGAGCCGCAACGCGAGCGCGTGCGCTTCCAGACGCGCGCGGCCGGCGTGCTCACCGTGACACGCGCGCAAGGCAGGCTCGCGATGGATTTCCCCGCGCGCCCGCCGGGCCCCAAGCCCACGCTCGGCGACGCGGCCGCTGCCCTTGGCGCCAAGCCGATCGAGCTGCTCGCTGCGCGCGACGGCTTCGCCGTCTTCGGAAGCGAGGCGGAGGTCAAGGCGCTCGAGCCCGACTTCGCCAAGGTCGCCAAGCTCGATTGCATGGGCCTGATCGCGACGGCGCCGGGGGCTCCCGGTAGCGGCGTCGATTTCGTCTCCCGCTTCTTCGCCCCCAAGCACAACATCAACGAGGACCCGGTGACGGGCTCGGCGCACGCGACGCTCATCCCCTATTGGGCGAGGAAGCTTGGCAAGAAGCAGCTCTTCGCGCGCCAGGTCTCGAAGCGCGGCGGCGAGCTCTGGTGCGAGGACCGCGACGAGCGCGTTGAGATCGCGGGGGAGTGCGCGCGCTTCATGGAGGGCACGATCACGCTGTGAAAGCGGCGGCGACGATGACGGTGACGATCGAGGACGCGCGCGAGCCCGACGACATGGCGGTGGTGCGCGAGCTCTTCCGCGAATATGCGCGCTGGCTGGGCTTCAGCCTCGCCTACCAGGGCTTCGAGGAGGAGCTCGCCGGGCTCCCGGGCAAATACGCGCATCCTCCGGGACGGCTCCTCCTCGCGCGCGCCGGCGCGGCGGTCGCCGGCGTGGTGGCGCTGCGCCCGCTCGAAACCAGCATTTGCGAGATGAAGCGGCTTTACGTGCGCCCCGCCTTCCGCGGCGAGCGCATCGGCGAGGCGCTCATCGACCGCGTCATCGCGGAGGCGCGGGCGATCGGCTACCGCGCCATGCGCCTCGACACCATCGTCGGGAAAATGCCCGCCGCCGTGGCACTCTACCGCGCGCGCGGCTTCGTCGACATCCCGGCCTATTACGCGAGCCCGATTCCGGGCACGGCCTATATGGAGCTGAGGCTCGATTGAGCGGCCCCCCGTGCTCCATTGTGGGGGCCGAAGCCATTTGCTACCTTCTCCCGCAACGCATGCCGATCAATTCCACCCCAGGGGAGAACGGCCATGACCAGGATGTCGTTCACGGCAAGAGCGGCGACGGCGCTAGTGGGAGGATTGCTGTTTTCGGCACTCGCCGCGAGCGGAGCAACCGTCGCGCAAGCGGCCGAAGTCAAAGTGCTGACCTCGGTGGCACTCACCTCGGCGCTCGACGAGCTTGCGCCGCAATTCGAGCACGCGACCGGGAACAAGCTCAATATCGGCTACAGCCTCATCGCCGACATCAGAAAGCGCATGCTCGCGGGCGAGACCGCCGACGTGATCATTCTGTCGCGGCCGGTGATGGACGAGCTTCAGAAGCAGAGCAAATTCGCGCCCGGCGCCATCGTGGACGTCGCGGGCACGGCGGTGGCGGTTGCGGTGCGGGCGGGTGCCGCGAAGCCGGACATCGGCTCCGTCGATGCGTTCAAGCGCGCGCTGCTCGCCGCCAAATCGATCGTCTATGCGGATCCGGCGAAAGGCGGGGCGAGCGGGGTCTATTTCGCGCATGTCCTCGACCGCCTCGGCATCGCCGAGCAGGTGAAGGCCAAGGCCATCCTGGTGCCGGGGGCGCAGGCCGCCGATACCGTGGCCAAGGGCGAAGCCGAGATGGGCATCGGGCAGACCTCGGAGATCGTTCCCGTGGCGGGCGCGCAACTGGTGGGCCCGCTGCCCGGCGAGCTCGCGAGCGTGACGCTCTTCTCCGGGGCGATCGGGGCCGGCACCAAGGTGCCTGAGGAGGCGAAGTCGCTCATCCGCTTTCTCACCGGACCCACCGCGGCACCCGTGCTCAAAGCGAAAGGCTTCCAGCCGGGGTGACGGCAAAGTCGCGCCGCATTCCTGGATGACGCCGGGTTCTTCCGCGGGAATGAAAGGCCTCGCGCCGCTGCCGATCAGCAGCCGTCGACGCCGGGCGGTCCTTCGGCTCGCACGCGCAGTCGCATGAGACCGCGGCCGGTCGCCTCGAACCCTGCCGACCGGTAGAGGCGGGTCGCTTGGTCGTTCGAGGTCTCGACTTCGAGATGGAGTGTGCCGATCCCGAGTTGCGCCGCTTGCGACAATGCAAAGTCGAGCATCTTCCGACCCAATCCGCGGCCGCGCACTTCCGGAACGAGATAGAGATCGTCAATGAATCCGTCGCGGCCGCCATATTCAATGCTGTAGCCCAGCGTAACGACGACGTAGCCCACGGCTTCTCGCCCGATTCGGGCGATCCATGCGCGAGCGAGGGGTTCGCCCTTGGCTACTCGCACCACGGCTGCCTCACCCCTTGCGTCGAGCGGGTGACCGTCCTCGACGTGGAATGCGCGGGCCATGTCCAATAACGTATCAACGTCGGCCTCTCGGGCCAGCTCAAAGAAGATATTCATGGCCGCAACACCACGCTCCGTGATCCTCATCGAGGACATTTATCCGGTGGCTCGACTTCCGCAAGGGACACCGCCCGGGACAACTCTAGCCCCACCCTTCTAGCGCCCGTCGCCCGACCTGCCGCCTCGAAGGATCGCTCCGTCTCTGCTAGAAACGGGGGTTCAGAGTCCGATCGTCGAGGTAGACCGGACGATGGGGATGCGCCAAAGGTCGGGAATGGCCCAAACCGGCGTCGGATGCTCAGGCGCGATCCACCCGCGCCGCGTAGCATCCAAACTTCGCATAGTGAATGTGAACATAGGCGGCTGCCGGATCGGAGAGCAGCCTGTCGAGCGCCCGCTCGAGGTCTTTGCCGTCGACAAGGTCGGCAGCGACGATCATCGCCCGGCTGTTGAAAGCGCGTAGTGACAGAATCCTCGACCTGAAGAGTTCGGGTACTTCGTCGATTGCCAGAAGGGCTTGCTCGGCCCCATTGCGCACGAAAATCGCATGAGCGGCACGAAACGGAGAAGCACTGTCCTGATGCTCGTAGTTCACCAGGATGAGCTCGTCGCCGACTTCGGCATCGGCTAGGCTGACCCGGCACGGAAAACCCGGTTTCTCCGTAGCGATCATGCGAACTGCCAGATTGCCGGCGAGCTCTTGGTCTGACATCGCGAAGAACTTTGCGAAGCGCTGACGCTCAAGCGCCGTGATTTGGAAGCTCATGAATTTCTCCCTTTCGACGGGGCTTAGATACGTCGCTTGCTCCTTGAAGACACTCCGATTCTTGCTCTCAATAGCGCCGGCCCTGGCACCACTCGGGACAGCTCCAGCCCCCCTGTTGCCCCTCGTCCGACTAACCGCCGTGGCACTCCGTCCGGCCCTGCGATATGCTCGGAGTGCGCCCGGCACCTGCCGGCGGGCCGCGTGACGCGCTTAAGCGGAGGAAAATCCTTGAGCACATACAAGATCGCCGTGATCCCCGGCGACGGCATCGGCAACGAGGTGGTGCCCGAGGGCATCAAGGTGCTCGAGGCGGCCGCGCACCGCTTCGGCGTCGAGCTCGCCTGGGAGCATTTCCCCTGGAGCTGCGCCTGGTACCAGAAGACCGGGCGCATGATGCCCGCGGACGGGCTGGCGCAGCTCAGCGCCTTCGATGCCATCTATCTCGGCGCCATCGGCTTTCCCGGCGTGCCCGACCACGTCTCGCTGTGGGAGCTCCTCATCCCGATCCGGCGCGGCTTCCGCCAATACATCAACCTGCGCCCGGTGCGGCTCTTGCAGGGGGTGAAGAGCCCGTTGCGCGACCGCGCCGTCGGCGACATCGACTTCTACATCGTGCGCGAGAACAACGAGGGCGAATATTCGGACGTGGGCGGCCGCATCTATGCCGGCACGGACCAGGAGATGTGCGTGCAGGAGACCATCTTCAGCCGCAAGGGCGTCGACCGCGTCATGCGCTACGCCTTCGAGCTCGCCCGCTCGCGCCCGAAGAAGCACCTCACCTCGGCCACCAAGTCGAATGGCATCAAGCACACCATGCCCTATTGGGACGAGCGCTTCAGGGCGCTTGCGGCGGACTATCCCGAGGTGCGCACCGACCAGTTCCACATCGACATCCTGACCGCGAATTTCGTGCTGCACCCCGACTGGTTCGACGTCGTGGTCGGCAGCAATCTCTTCGGCGACATCCTTTCCGACCTCGGGCCCGCGGTGACCGGCACGATCGCCATCGCCCCCGGTGCCAACATCAATCCCGAGCGCGAGCATCCCTCCTGCTTCGAGCCGGTGCACGGCTCGGCCCCCGACATCGCGGGGCGCGGGATCGCCAACCCCATCGGCCAGATCTGGTCGGGTGCGATGATGCTCGAGCATCTCGGCGAGAAGGCCGCGGCTTCGGCGATTGAGCGCGCCATCGAGAAGGTGCTCGCGGAAAGCGACATGCGCACGCGCGACATGGGCGGCCAGGCGACGACTCGCGAGATGGGCGACGCCGTAGCAGGAGCGCTCTGAGCGGCAGATGCCCGGTCAGCCGGGCCGCCGCGGCACGACGGCCATCGGCGTGATGGTGTAGACCGGCTCGCCGCGCTGGTTGAAGGCGGTCCATTTGACGCGAGCCACGCCCTGCGGCTTCGTCCGCGACGGCGTCAGCTCGATCACTTCGCCCTCGACGTGAAGCACGTCGCCGGGGCGCACCGGTGCGAGCCAGCGCAATTCATCGACCCCGAGGCCTAAGATCGGATGCGCCCCAAACGGGCGCGCCTCGAGACACAAGCGCATCACGATGGCGGCGGTGTGCCAGCCCGAGGCGGCAAGCCCTTTGAGCGGCGATCGCTCCGCCGCGGCCTCGTCGAGATGATAGGGCTGCGGATCGAACTCCGCGGCGAAACGCTTGATGCCCTCGCGTGTGACCAGCTTGCCTCTGCTCTTGAAGCGCATGCCGATCTTGAGATCGTCGAACCATTCGACCATGAACGCCCCCGAGTCTCTCGGCGTTATCTTATGACTTTCAATGGGTTAAGAAAAGGCTGCCCGGTCGCGCCGCTGCCTCCGCGCCGCTGCAAAGGCATGACGAAAGCTCAATCGCGACATGCTCCCATAGCATTTGTTGCAGCGCAACATTAGGCCCATCTTAGACAGGCAAGCCGGCAATGCCAAGCCGGCCAGGGAACAGAGAAGGCGGACGTCCGGGCGAGACCGTTCGTTTTGAGGAGAGGGACAATGTCGATGCCTGTAACGCGTTTGAGAGAGAGCGAATTCCCCGTCGAGCCGTTGGCGGAACCGGAGCATTGGTCGCTGCCGGCGGAGATGGACCCGGAGCTTCTCCTGGTCCACGCGCGCCGCGAGCGCGACAAGGCGGTCGCCGGTGTGCTGCTCAAGTTCGGCAGGAGAGTCGCGTGGCTGTGGCGGAAGGCGGCGGCTGAGCCGTTTGCGCGCTGGCAGGAGCGCGAGCGCACCATCCGCGAGCTCTCCTCGCTCGGCGAGCACGAGCTTGCCGAACTCGGCATCGGCCCCGGCATGATTCCTTACGTGGCGGCTGGCAAGCTCCGCACGGACGACGATGCCGCGGTCGGCGGAGGCACCGTCGCCAACGAGAATCTGCGCGCGCGCAAGGTGGCCTGAGCCTGGCCTGAGACGAGTTTTCCCCTGGCAAGACAGCGCCGGCAAGACAGGCGGCAACGGGTTCCGTTGCCGCCTGAATTGTGTCAGGCTCGCCGCTTTGCGAAAACGGGCCGGGAGGACGGCATGGCCGAGCGCTACTACGAGGACTTCGCCGTGGGCGAGCGCATGGAGACGGGGGGCGCCACGCTCACCGAAGGCCAAATGATCGATTTCGCGCTCGCCTACGATCCCCAGCCCTTCCACATCGACGCGGAAGCGGCGAAGCGCTCGATCTTCGGCGGCCTCATCGCGAGCGGCTTGTTGACGCTCGCCATCAGCGCGCGCCTCTTCCTGCAGTCGGGGGAGCTCGGCAACGCCAACCTGGGCGGGCCCGGATTCGACGAGGTGCGCTTCTTGAAGCCGGTGCGCCCGGGCGACACGCTCAAGGTCGTGGTCGAGGTCAGCGCCATGCGCCCCTCCCAATCCAAGCCCGACCGCGGCGTCGTCTCCTTGCTCTACCGCACCTACAACCAGCGGGGCGAGGAGGTCCTGAGCTTCATCTGCCTGCAAATCTTCCGGCGGCGGCCCATCCAAGCCTTGCGGCCTTCCTCGGATCAGGCCGCGAGCGGGTAGCCGGGAAGCGAGAGCGCGAGCCCGCCGTGAAGCGCCATCATGCGCTCGCGCCAGGCAAAGAGCGGATCGTCGCGCTCGAGGAGCGCGTAGGGGCTGGTGGCGCGCGCCCAAGCGAACATGCCGAAGGCGATGTAATCGGCGTAGGCCGGCTCGGCGCCGGCGACGAAGGGATGCTCGCGCAGCTGCGCGCGCAGCGGCTCGAGCGAGGCGCGCCAGGCAGCACGGCGCTCGTCGCGTCCGGCCTGGACCTCCTCGAGCCTAGTGCCGAAGCGCTCCTCGCGCGACTTGCGGAAGTACGGCCGGTCGGCGGGGACGAGGTGCGCGAACACGTCGACGATGATCAGGCGCAAGAGCCCCGGGTGCGCGACGAGGTCGACGAAGTGGTTGACGAAGCGCGCGAGCGTGCGCGCCGGAGCGCCGCCGAAAAGCGAGGGGCGCTCGGGATAGCGATCCTCGAGATGGCAGGTGATCGTCCAGGAGTCGAAGACGGTCTCGCCGCCGTCGACCATGACCGGCACGCGTCCCTGGCCCGAGAACGAGATCTTCTCCTTCTCGCCGAAATGCCAGGGCCGGAACTCGGCCTCCAACTCCTTGTGCGCGAGGGCCATGCGCGTGCGCCAGCAGTACGGGCTGAAGCGGCGGTCGTCCCTGCCGGCGAGCTCGTAGACGATGATGGACATGTCCGAACCTCCCTCTCGTATGCGCTCGAAATGCGGAGTTGGAGCATGGGTCACGCCGGCGAGGCGGTCAAGGAACCCCTCGTGCCGTCGGATGCCTCCTCATGATAAGGTCGGCCGGTATCGCGCGTGCCGGCTGACCGGCTGAGCGGGGGAGGGGCATAGGTCGCGATGACGGCGGCAGTCGATCCCGGCTTCCAGATGTGGGTGACCTTGGCGCTGATCCTCGTCGCCCTCGTCCTTTATGCGTGGGAGCGGACGTCGCTCGAGGTCAGCTCGCTCGTGATCCTCTCGTCGCTCCTCGTCTTCTTCCACTATTTCCCGGTCGTCGATGCCGGCGGCCACACGCGCGTGAGCGCCGAGCGCCTGCTGGAGGGCTTCGGCAACCCCGCACTCCTCACCGTGCTCGGCCTCATCGTGGTGGGCGAGGGCATCGTGCGCACGGGCCTCCTCGACAAGACCGCGGCCCTCGTCGCGCGCCTGGGCGGCCGGCGCCCGATGCTGGCGCTTTCGATCGCCATGTTTACCGGCCTGCTCCTCGCGAGCGTGCTCAACAACATCCCCGTGGTGGTGATCTTCATTCCGATCGTGCAGACGCTCGCGCGCCGCATGGGACGCTCGCCGAGTCAGCTCATGATCCCCTTGAGCTACGCCGTGGTGATGGGCGGCAAGCTCACCCTCATCGGCGCGAGCTCGAACCTCCTCGTCTCGGGCACGCTCGTCGAGATCGGCAGCCGCCCCATGAGCTTCTTCGAGTTCACCGTGCCGGGTCTCGTGCTGGCCGGGGTGGGCTTCCTCTATTCGCTCTTCATCTGCCCGCGGCTCCTGAGCGACCGCGGGAGCATGGCGGGCGTCCTCATGGGCGCGAGCGGGGGCGGCAAGCAGTACATCGCGCAGATCACGGTCACCGAGAAATCCAAGCTCGTGGGCGCCACGGCACTTGCGGGCTATTTCGCCAGCCTGCCCGAGATGACCGTGCGCATGGTGCAGCGGGGCGAGCACGCCTTCGTGGCACCTTTCGAGGATCTGGTGATCCAGGCCGGCGACATCCTCGTGGTGGCGGCGACGCGCAATGCGCTGGTGGAGGCGGCGAAGCTCGATCCGGGCCTGCTCGAGACCGACTTGGACGAGGGCGAGCCGCGCGAGGCGCGCGACGAGCGCTGGCAACGGAGCGAGCGGGTCCTCGTCGAGGTGATGGTGGCGCCGGGCTCCGGCATGATCGGCCAGAATCTGGAGGAGATCGGCTTCCACCATCGCTACCGTTGCGTCGTGCTCGGCATGCAGCGCCGCTCGCGCATGATCCTTGCGCGCATGAGCGAGCTCCGTCTCGAGGCGGGGGACGTGCTGCTGGTTCAGGGCGGCCGGGAGGACGTGGACGCGCTGCGTCAGAGCCGCGACGTGGTGCTCATGGAGGGGTCGACGACCTCGGTACCCAAGCGGCGTCTCAGGCTGCGCGCGACCTTGATCTTCCTCGCCGTGGTCGCCGCCATCTCGAGCGGGCTCGTGCCGACCGTGATCGGGGCGCTCCTGGGCGCGCTCGCCATGATCCTCTCAGGGGCACTCACGGTCGCTCAGGCGGTGCGCGCCATCGACAGCGCCATCGTCATGACGATCGCGGCCTCACTCGGCCTCGGCGTGGCGCTCGAGGAGACCGGGGGTGCGCACTACCTCTCCACCCTTTTCTCGAATGCGTTCCACGGCCTCGGACCGGCCTGGAACCTCTCGCTCTTTTTCCTGATCGTGACCTTGGTTTCCAACCTGATCAACAACAAGGCGAGCTCGGTGATCTTCACGCCGATCGCGGTGAGCGTGGCACACCGGCTCGGCGTCGACCCGATGGTGTTCGCGATCGCCGTCGCCTTCGCCGCGAACTCAGCACTCGCCTCGCCCGTGGCGCACCCGGCGACCCTCCTCGTCATGGGGCCCGGCCATTACCGCTTCCGCGATTTCTTCATCGCCGGCACGCCGCTCACGATCCTCACCTGGATCACCTTCACCCTCTTCGTGCCCTGGTACTACGGCCTCTGGTGAGGCGGCCGGGTGCGCACGCGTCCCGACAACGAGCGCCGGCCGGCGCGATCAGACGCCGTGCGCGGCGAGGAAATCCCGCCACGATGCGAATTTTCCTCCTTTGCTCGCCTTCCCGCTCACGAGCTGCGTGAGAAGGGCACGGTCGACGGCGATTGCCGTGCCGCAGGGCAAAACAAGATAGCGGATCTCCTCGGGCCCGCCGAGCCTGCGGCAGATGATCCGGTTGAGCTTGGCGCAATCGGCACGGCCGCCCTCCACGGGAGACAAGACGCCGGCAGCCGAAAGGGCCAGTGCAGCCGCGAGAAGGCCCCGCTCCGTGATGCCTCGCGCGGCAATATCGGCGAGGCGGCGAGGGCCGGCGGCAAGGACGGCGACGATGTGGCGTGTCGCGACATTGTCGAAGCTCAAGCGTCCGGCCGGCGTGGACAATTTGTACGCGATCATGGCGGCCGGGCGGGTCAGCGAAAAAGCGCTCGTGAGCAGACGACGGCGGCGCGCGTCCTCGCCGAGCCTCTTCGCCTTTCGCGCGAACACGTCGCGGCGGAAGAACTGGTCGATGAGGAAATCGCGCGCCAGCTCTCGCGCATCAGGGTCGGCGATGGCGGCGAGTGCGGCGCGCGTGGCCTTGCCCAGGACGAAGCTGTCGTAGTTCTCGAGGAGCGTCGCCGAGCCGACGGGCGACAGGCCGATCGCCGCCATCGCGGCACGGACCTCGGTGACGCAAAGCGGCTCCCAGCTCGCCCCCAAGAGCTCGTGGGCAAGATAGGCAGGCGCATGGCGCTCCGTGCGCTTTTTCACCATCTTGGCCATCGGGCTCGCGACCAAGGCCGGCGCCTTCAATGCGCTGAGACCATCGACGATCTCGGCCGCGGCGACGACGCGCGCGATGCTGTCGCCGGGCAAGCTCCCGCCGAGTGCCTGCATGAGCCGCTGGAACGGCAGGTCGGCCGCCCGGCCCGGCACGGCGTTGTAGCTCACATAAACGAGCCCGCCCGGCTTGAGGTGGCGGTCGATGAAACGGCGCAAGGCGTCCCGGGCCGCGGCATCGACCCAGGAATAGACGCCGTGCGCGACGATGTAGTCGAAGCCCGGCAGGTCGAGCTCGGCGGTCGCGGCAAAATCGGCGGCATGGAAGCGGACGTTGGCGATGCCAGCCTCGGCCGCGAGGCGGCGCGCGTGCGCGACGTGCGCCTGCATCGCATCGATGCCGTAGAAATTCCCCTCCGGATGGGTCGCCGCCAGGACCGCCGCGGTCACTCCCTGGCCGCAGCCGATATCGCACCAGGCGAAGCCGTCACGCCGCCCGGGCGGTGCCCAGCCCTGGATGAGCGCGACATGGTCGAGCCAGGCGGGTGCGAGCTCGCGAATGAAGCTGCGCACGTAAGGCACATCCGTGACGTAACCGCGCACCCGGAACAGCATGAGCTGGCCTCGCCTGGGGAAGGGTCGCCTTGGCCCATTAAGACGGCTTCCGGCGAGCGGCACAAGGCGGCCAACATGGCGCGAGCAGGTGATCGGGAGAGGCGGGAATGAGCTCGGCCGAAGCGACCGCGGTCATGGCCTGGGGGCAACGAACGACAACGTCGGGGTCGCGCACATTTGCGCCGTCACGCACCCGCCCTCATTCTCGGACGACGAATGCGGCGCGCACAAGTAATCTCGCGTGCGCTGTCGAACATGAGCGCACGCGTCAAAGACGGACGCTATTCCCCGCGGAATAGCCCCCTTTGGATTACGCCAACCGACGATGCCCGAAGGAGAGGACGGCTGCCGTCCTGGGCTCCCCCGTGCCGGCTCACCCTTTATAATCCAGCTTTATACCGCCCGCGACGCGCTTCAGCTCATCCTCGCTCAGCTCGGTTCCAGCACCCTTCGCTAGCGCATCCGCGGACGAAATGCGCGTACCCTTCTTCACAGGCTTGCTCTTGCTCTGGGGCTTGCTCTTGCTCATGGTCATCTCCTTGAACGAAGGCGATCGCTGCATTCACTTGCGCGACGGCGTCCCGCATCGGCGATCACGAACCGGCAAATTGGCAATACGGTATCAGCCCGAGCCGCTAGCGCGAGGCAGCGGCGGCGCCGTGGTTCTAACTCGCGGTCGAGAAGTGTCCACCTGTACAACCGCCTGAGGCCTTGTCGAGTTCCTTCTCGCCGAGCGCGCCCGTCGCGCCGTTGCCCGTGCCGGGCTTGGCCTTGTCGGCGGGGAGGCGATCTCCTCCACTTTCTTCTCAGGCCTGTGCTCGCTCATGCTCTGCATTCCTCTTTTGCGAGGCAGCGGACGGGAAATACAGGGCTCAGCTTAGCTATTTTTAACGCCAAAGGTGAAGCTGCCGCCGGAGACCCGCTTCAAGTCTGCCTCATCGAGTTCGGCGCCGCCGGACTTGCCGGCCTTGGTCAGGGAATCGGCGGAAGAAATGCGCGTGGCCTTCTTCACCGACTTTTCCTTGCTCTCGGGCTTGCTCTTGCTCATGGTCATCTCCTCGGTTTGCCGAACGAACCGCCTCGGCGATCTTGGGGCTACTTATACCACACAATAGGAGAGGGTCCCTGTGACAGCCAGCACACCCGCCGCCGGGACGGGCGCCAGGGCATAGGGGCCGAGAGGGTGACGATCTCCCGGCGTGTGACGGCGGGCGGAGCATGACGGCAGAGGACCATCGTGACGCCCCGCTCGCCATGGCAGCCCTCGTGTTCCTCGGACCCACGGTGCCCGAACGCGAGGCACGGGCACTGCTCAAGGCGGAATACCGCCCTCCCGCGCGCCGCGGCGATATCTATCGCGCGCTCCGTGACGGCTACACCACGCTTCTCCTGATCGACGGCGAATTCCACGGCAGCCCATCGGTGTGGCAGCGCGAGATCATCGATGCGCTCGGCGAGGGTGCGGTCGTTCATGGCGCCTCCAGCATGGGGGCGCTGCGTGCCGCGGAGCTTCATGCCTTCGGCATGGTCGGCCATGGCCGGATCTTCGAGTGGTATCGCGATGGCATCATCGATGCCGATGACGAGGTGGCGCTGATCTATGGCCCCAAGGAGCTCGGCTATCCGTCGTTGTCTGAGCCGCTCGTGAACATCCGCGCGACCTTGAGCGCTGCCGTGCCCGAAATCCTCTCTGCCGCGGAGTGCGGCCAACTCATCGAGCATGTCAAGGCGATGCATTACTCCGAGCGCTCCTTCGATGCATTGCTCGCGGGCGGGCCAGCCGCGGCCTGGCCGGCGGGGCGCCGCGCAGCCCTCGGGCGACTCGCGGCCGAGCGGCGGATCGACCAGAAGCGGCAGGACGCCATTGCCGCCTTGGCCTCACTTGCCGCAGGAGCGGCCGCGCGCGCCTTGCCGCGCGCTGGGGCGCAGGCATCGCTCCTCTTTCGCGGCGAGCGTCTCATTGCCGAAGGCCTTGCGCCGACTAAAGCGGCAGTCGACGCTGCGGCGCTCGCGCGAGATAAGGGCATCTCGGACGCGGATTTGCGCGCACTCCGCGAACGGCTGTCCACCCTCTTTTTCGTGGCCGAGTGGGCGCGCGCCAGGGGCGTCGTAGCCACGCCCGAGGATGAAGCGCGGGCAAGAGGCCGTCTGCCTACGCTGGGAGCCTCGACGGCGGTCCGTCTCCATGAGCTGGCCGCCAAGCAGGCGATCGCGCGGGCCGCGGTGCGCGCCGTCGCCGAGACGGCCGGTCATGCCGATCCGCCGGCGGCGCGGCGCAGCATCGTGCGCGAATGGCTGGGGGAGAACGGCATCGAGCGGGCCGGCGTCGGAGACGAGGCGCTGGCCGAGTGGGTGATCGCCGCCGGGCCGGCGCATTTCGGCTATCTCGGCCTCGATTTCGAACTGGTCGAGGTGCTGTGGCTCCTCGGCAGTGCTGCCGTCCCCCTGGTGCTGGAGGAGTCGTGACGGTGCCCCTTGCCGTCACCTATGCCGAGGGCACCCACCGCGTCGCCGCACCCTGGGAGACCATTGCACGCATCGCCCCCCACCTTGGCGCCATGGGCATCACGCGCCTTGCCGATATCACCGGCCTCGATCGCATCGGAATTCCCACCTGGTGCTCCATCCGCCCCAGGGGAGTGCTGCTGCAAGTCAGCAACGGCAAGGGAACGAGTCACGACAGCGCCAAGGTCTCGGCGCTCATGGAAGCGATTGAACTCTGGCATGCGGAGAACCCGGCAATCGCATTCCGGCGCGCCAGCACCGAAGAGCTGCGGCGCGAGGCCGCGGCTTTCCTCTCGGTCGAGGCCCTGCCCGATTGGCGGGCGGAGGTGCACCTGACCGAGCGCCGTGTCATCGACTGGGTGCGGGGCGAGGCGCTGCTCGACGGAACGCCGGTATGGCTGCCCGCTTGTGCCGCATTCCTCTGCGAGCCGCTGCTGACCTATCTCTCGACGAACGGCCTCGCGTCCGGCAATCACCCGGTCGAGGCCACGCTGCACGGCCTCTACGAGGTCATCGAGCGCGATGCCGTGACGCGGCTCAGCCGCGGCGGGCTGTCACTGCCGCGTGGCCATTCCCGGGTCGTCGATCTCGAGACGTTGCCGACCGGGCCCCTTGGTACGCTCTGCGAACAATTGCGAGGTGCGGGGATAACACTCACGCTCATCCGGGCTGAGACTGTGGCACCCGTGAACACTTTCTGGGCCGTGATCGTCGATCCGGCAAGTCCCTTCGCCTGCTCCTACGTCAACATGGGCCATGGCAGCCATCTCGACCCGACGGTCGCCGCGACAAGGGCGATCACCGAGGCGGCTCAAACGCGCCTGACCTTCATTCATGGGGCGCGGGAGGACCTGTCGTCCGAGTCCTATAAATTCGGCGAGGCGCACGAGCGGCTTCGCGCTTTTTTCGAGCGCCAGCGCGGCGAGCTTCCCTGGAGCGCCATCAGCGACCACTCGAGCGGCGATCTGGCGCGGGATTTGGACTGCGTGCTCGCCGGCCTCCGCGACGCGGGATATACGCGCATCTATCGCATCGACCTCACCAGCCCGCGGTTCGCGATCCCGGTCGTCAAGGTCGTGGTGCCCGGTTTGCAGCTCATGGAAGGGTTCATGGCCCCTTGAGCCGTCCGCCAGGCGGGGGCTCATCTCGCCTTGCAGCGGGCGCCGAGCATGTTGGGCTTAACGGGGCTCGTCCGCGTCCGCTTTGGGTCCGATTCTGTTGCAAAAGTATTTTGAGCACCTGAGCGCGAAACACTGATTCAAGTTTATGCGCAATGGCGCAATGATGATTCAAAGACGCGACCGCCTCGATTCGATAGTTGCCTGTTTTTGCTAGCCAGCCGATTCTCTCGGACTTTTGCAACACTATCGGTCCGCAAGCGGCCGTCACGCGCGAGAGGCGGTGAGATGGACGCCCGGCGGACGTCCAAGCAAGGAGCAAGATCATGAGCAAGAGCAGACCGACCAAGAAGGACAGCCGGATTTCTTCTGCGGACCCGCTGACGAAGGCGGGCAAGAAGGCGAGCGACGAGCTTTCGGAGGAAAAGCTCAAGCGGGTGGCCGGAGGACTTTTGCCAGCGGTCTGAGCAGAAGTTGGATAAAGGGCCTTCCAAGCCGGCTCGCGGGGCCCTCCTACAACGGCTCATCGGGGATGCTGTGATGGCCAGCACAGTAATTATTGTCCCATAAGCGATAACCTAAGGTCATTATGTGGTTGTGGGCAATTGGGCCCGCGCCGCATCTAGGGGAGTGCGAAGCATGAGCGAGCACAAGCCTGAGAAGAAAGTGGAGGAGACCGTCTCACCCGCCGAGAAGGCCAAGCCCGGCATAGGCAAGATCGAGAAAGGCGAGCTCAGCGAGAAGGAGCTCGACAAGGCCTCAGGCGGGACACTTGATGGTCCACAGCCCCATATGTAGGACCTAGGGGCCATCCAGGGGCACTGGGACAGCGACCTGACTAGGTGGTCGCTGGAGATATCCCTGACTTGGTGGATTACACTGTTCGCCGGATGGACGGGGCCGCAATCCCCGCTCGCATCATTGACAGATGGGCAGTGCTGGGATCAGTTGCCGCGGGCTGCGAAGAAATTGCACCACTGGGCAAGCTTCCTCCGCCCGATCTTTTTGTCGTGGCGCCTGAGGCGGAGAAGCTCGCGCGGGTCACCGCCCGAGGCCTACGGAGGCGGCGTCCTCGACTATGGTCTTGCCCCAGCGGGCAAGGCGCCCCGCGGGCGGGGCGCCGTGCCAACATCGGCGGCCGCTCAGCGGTCAAAAATCGATCTTGATAGTGCCGCCGGTAACACGCTTGAGGTCCTCTTCGCTAAGCTCTGCGCCGGCGCCTTTGCCGGCCTTGGCTAGCGTATCGGCGGAAGAGATGCGCGTGCCCTTCTTCACGGGCTTGCTCTTGCTCATGGCCTTCTCTCCCTTCTGGTAACTCCAGCTACGCGATTTGCCTGCACGAACGATACTATAATTAACGTTGGGTCCGGCCGCTGTAACAACCGTCACGGCTGCCGGCTCGTCGAGCCATAGCCGTTCGCACCAGCTGAGCCGGCGCCAGCTCGCGAATGAAGCTGCGCACATAAGGCACATCCGTGACGTAACCGCGCACCCGGGACGGCATGATCTGCCCTCGCCTGTGGAAGGGTCGCCTTGGCCCATTAAGATGACTTCCGGTGCGCGGCACAAGGCGGCTAACATCGCGCAAGCAGGTGATCGGGAGAGGCGGCGATGAACTCGACCGAAGCGACCGCAGTCATTCCTGGGGCGGCAACGAACGACAACGTCGCGGTCGCGTACATTCGCTCCGTCAAGCGCCCGCCCTTATTCTCGGACGACGAATGCGACGCCGTCATTGCGTGGGCCCAAGGAAGGCGCCTCGTCAAGAGAGCGTATTCTGAGAAGGACGCGTCAAGGCGCAACCAAGCCGGGAAAGGCGGCAAGCAAATTTTGATCGATCCGCGCACCAGCGACGAGCGCATTGCCTGGTTTGTCAGGAAAGTCGAGGAAATCACCTTCGATCTGAACAGGAAAATTTGGCGCTTCGAAATTACCCACCTCAGCCGGGTCGCGATTCTTCGCTACGACGAAGGGGACCGTTTCTCGCAGCACGTCGACTTGGCACCGCCCCACTGCGACCGCAAGATCGGCGTGTTCATTCAATTGTCGCCGCCGGAGGCTTACGAAGGCGGCGTCCTCGAGTATGGCATTGCCCCGGCGGGCAAGGCGCCCCGCGGGCGAGGTGCTGTGCTGGCCTTTCCCGCCTGGGTGCCCCATCGCGTGATCCCGGTAAGGTCGGGCACGAGATATGCGGCCGCCTGCTTCGCGCTCGGGCCATCGTTTCGTTGAGCGGGGACAACTCCTCCGCCGACCGGCTCGCGCGTCTCGTTCTTCCTTGCTGCAGACGAACGCCCTTCCCGCTCGCCCGATCATCGGGCGGACACCCGCGCGTTCCTTACGTGCTCGCCCCGCTTCGGCTCGGTCAGCTCGTCGCCCCAGCATAACGGCCGGTTGCAGCATGGCGGGACGCGGTCATGCCGCGCCGCGCGATCATCGGCGGTCGCTCAGCGGTTGAGTGCCTCAGGCCTTGATGAAGTGGCCGCCTGAAACGCGCTTGAGGTCCTCTTCGTCGAGCTCGACGCCGGCACCTTTGCCGGCCTTGGCGAGCGTATCGGCGGATGATATGCGCGTGCCCTTCTTCACGGGCTTGCTCTTGCTCTCAGGCTTGCTCTTGCTCATGGTCCTCTCCCTTCCTCGGCTCTATTGCGAGTGGCCTTGGCAACGATGGCCAAAGGCCCAAACCGTCTCAGGATATCTTAATGCACGGGTCCGGCGGCGTGCCGCCCGAGACCTCCTCCAACGCCTTCTCATCGAGCTCGCCCTTCCCGACCTTGCGCTCGCCGGGCTTGGTCTTGGCGGCGGGGGAGACGATCTCCTGCGCTTTCTTCTGAGGCTTGTGCTCGCTCATGCTGCGCACTCCTCATGCGAGGCAGCGGACGGAATTCTCCGCTCCCTGCAATTATCGTCAGCTCTCTAGGCGCTGTGGTGCTCGCCTGTGGCGCAGCCGCCGGAGGCCTTGTCGAGCTCCTTCTCGCTGAGCTCGCCCTTCCCGACCTTGCGATCGGCGGGCCTGGTTTTGGTGGCGGGAGAGACGATCCTCTCCGCTTTCTTCTCAGGCTTGTGCTCGCTCATGCTCTGTACTCCGTACTCCTCTTGCGAGGCAGCGGACGCAATTATTCGCAACCTACGCAATCGTAGACTAGCGCAAGTCGCGCCGCACTTGTTGTGATAGCCGTCACGACGCCGCCAGATTATGCGGGCGGGTTGATAAATGGTGCCTGTCGTGCTAACGAATTGATGTGAATGCATTATCGTGAGAGTATGCAGCGTCTGGGACAGCCCAGAGTACAGCACTCTTCCTGAGCATCCGCCGCGAGACTTCGCGCGATCGGTGTCGGGCGGGAGGAGAGGACATCATGGGGCTTAGAAAGTGGCGGAGCGGTGTCTCCTGCGGGGCCCCGGCGCGGGGAGGCCCGGGCTCGAGCTCGCGCTCGGTGTGGCGCGCGCGGCAGTACTTTCTGGGCGCGTCATGAGCGAAGGCACGCAGCAAATCTTCCGCGCCGCAGCCATCGAGCGGCTCTCCTCGCCCGACCAGCTCGAGGAACTCGTGCGCATCACGCGGCCCACTGATTGGGCGGCGGCGCTGGTGATCTGTCTTGCCCTTGCCGCGGTTGCGATCTGGAGCGTCATCGGCCGCATCCCGACGCGCGTCGCGGGCGAGGGCATCCTGGTGAGCGACGGCGGCCGGGTCGTCGATGCGGTCTCGGCCGTCGGCGGCCGTCTTGCCTCCGTCGACGTGAGCGTGGGCGACCGGGTCACGCAAGGGCAGATCATCGCGCACCTCTCCCAGACCGACACGGAGCAGCGTTACCGCAACGCCGTCGAGGTCCTGCACGAGCGCGAGCGCGAGCATGCCGAGCTCGTGAGCGCCATCGAGCAGGAGCTCGCCGCCAAGGCCAAGAGCTTTGCCGCACAGAAGGCGGCACTCGAGCAGGTGATCGATGCAGCCGGTGAGCGTGCCGCCTATCTCGCGACCGACGTGAAGAACCTCCAGGCCACCATGGCCAGGGGATTCGCGACGCGGCGCGAGATGGAGGAAAGGCGCGCCCAGCTCGTGGCCGCAGAGGAGCGCGCCACCGATGCCCGAAATGAGATTTTGCGCTTGGACGCGCAGCAGCTCGACCTCACGACCGAGCGCGAACACGACCGGCTTGCCTCCCAGATTAAGGTCAACGACGCCCGCCGCCAGATGGACGAGCTCGCCGGCATGCTCGAGCGCGACTCCCGGCTCCTGAGCCCGAGCGAGGGGCGCGTCATCGAGATCAAGGTGTCGAGCGGGGGCGTGCTCGCGGTCGGCACGCCGGTTGCGGAGATCGAGAGCGAGGGGAAAAACCTCGAGGCAGTGATCTATGTTCCGGGCGAGCAGGGCAAAAACGTGCGGCCGGGCATGGAGGTCCGCGTCGAGCCTGCGACCATCAAGCGCGAGGAGTTCGGCGCCTTGATCGGCAAGATCGCCACCGTTTCCGAGTTTCCGGCGACGCCCGAGGGCATGGCGGCGGTGCTGCACAACGCGGCACTGGTGACGCGCTTCTCGCGCGAGGGTGCTCCCTACGAGGCTGTGGTCCAGCTCGAGCGCGACGAAGGGGCCGTGAGCGGCTATCGCTGGTCCTCGGGCGGCGGACCGTCGCTCAGGCTCAGCACCGGGACGCTCGCGCACGCCGAGATCACCACGCGCGAGCAGCCTCCCATCGACCTGGTGGTGCCGCTCATGAAGCGACTGAGCGGCATCGGCGGCTAGGGCGACGCCGCCATGACCGCAGCCGAGACCGTCGAGCCGCTCAAGGCGCCGCTATTTCGGCACCTCTTCGCTCGGCTGGCCCGCCGCAGCCGCACCGTCAGACGCACGCCTACCATTCTTCAGATGGAAGCCGTCGAGTGCGGTGCCGCCTCGCTCGCCATCATCCTCGCCTATCACGGCATCTGGGTCCCGCTCGAGCAGCTTCGCGTCGATTGCGGCGTGTCGCGCGACGGGAGCAAGGCGAGCAACCTGCTCAAGGCCGCGCGCCGCTACGGGCTCGCCGCCAAGGGCTTCCGCAAGGAGCCCGCGACCCTTCGCGGGCTGCCGATGCCCTGCATCGTCCACTGGAACTTCAACCACTTCATGGTGCTGGAGCGGCTCGACGCCCAGCGCGCCTATCTCAACGACCCGGCCGTCGGCCGCCGCCGCGTCAGCCTGGCGGAATTCAAGGAGTCCTTCACGGGCGTCGTGCTGGCGTTCGAGCCCGGTGAGGATTTCAAGCGCCTGGGCCGCAAGCCGGCGGCCTTCGGCATCGTCGCGCGCGAGCTGGGCCGCTCGCGCCCGGCGGTGGCGCTTCTACTCATCTTGAGCGTCGCCCTCGTCGTCCCCGGCGTCGTCATCCCGGCCTTCTCCCGCATCTTCGTCGACGACATCCTGATCGACGGCGCCAGCGCTTGGCTGGTGCCGCTTCTGATCGGCATGGCGGCGACCGCACTCGCGCGCGCGCTCATCGGTCTCCTGCAGCAATCGCTCCTCCTCCGCCTCGAGACCAAGCTTGCCGTCACCATGATCAGTCGCTTCCTGTGGCACGTGCTGTCGTTGCCGATGGAGTTCTTCACCCAGCGCCACGCAGGCGACATCGCGAGCCGCGTGGCGGCCAACGAGCAGGTCGCGCGCCTCTTGTCGAGCGGGCTCGCCACCAATGCGCTCAACCTCGTCTCGCTCGCCTTCTTCGCCGCCGCGATGGCGGTCTACGACCTCGGGCTCGCGGCCCTCGGCGTCGGGATGTCCCTTGTCAACATCCTCGCCCTCAAGCTGGTCAGCGCGCGCCGCGAGAACCTCAACCGCAGCCTCGCGGTCGAGCGCGGCAAGCTCAACGGCAGCACGGTAGGCGTCATCCGCACCATCGAGACGCTCAAGGCGACTGGGCTCGAGGACGACGCCTTCGCCCGCTGGGCCGGGTTCCAGGCGAAGGTGCTCAACGCCGAGCAGCGCCTCGGCCTCTATTCGGCGTTCCTCGAGATTTTTCCGACCCTTTTCTCCGCGCTGACCACGGCGGCCATCCTGGGCATGGGCGGCCTGCACGTCATCGAGGGCGCGCTCACCATTGGCGGGCTCGTCGCCTTCCAGTCGCTCATGGCGAGCTTCTCGGCGCCGATCGCGGGCCTCGTGCAACTCGCGGGGAACTTTCAGACGATCAAGGGCGACCTCGCCCGCCTCGAGGACGTGTTTAACTATCCGATCGAGGTGTCGGCCGAGCGCGAGACGCCCTTCGAAGCCGTCCCGCCCAAACTGTTCGGGCGCGTCGAGATCAAGGACTTGCGTTTCGGCTATTCGCCGCTCGACCCGCCCCTCATCGACGGGCTCTCGCTCGCCCTCGAGCCGGGCATGCGCGTGGCCCTCGTCGGCGCATCGGGAAGCGGCAAATCGACCGTCGGCCGTCTGATCGCCGGATTGTGCAAGCCGTGGTCGGGCGAGGTGCGCTTCGACGGCCGGCCGCTCGCCGAAATCCCGCCGGCCGTCTTTGCGAACTCGGTCGCTTACGTCGACCAGGACGTCTTTCTCTTCGAAGGAACCGCGCGCGACAACGTCACCTTGTGGGACCCGACCGTACCCGAGGCCGAGATCACCCAGGCCCTCAAGGACGCCGAGATCTACGACGAGATCGCCAGCCGCATGGGCAATTACGATTGCTATGTCGGCGAGGCCGGCTCGAACTTCAGCGGCGGCCAGCGCCAGCGCATCGAGATCGCGCGGGCGTTGGCGGGCAATCCCTCGCTCCTGGTGCTCGACGAGGCGACCGCGGCGCTCGACCCCGCCACCGAGAAGGCGATCGACGACAATCTCAGGCGTCGCGGCGTGACTTGCATCATCATTGCGCATCGGCTCAGCACGATCCGCGATTGCGACGAGATCATCCTGCTCGACGGCGGCAAGGTCACCGAGCGCGGCACGCATGACGAGCTGATCGCACGTGGCGGAACCTATGGCCGGCTGGTGTCGCAAACATGAGCGATACGGCGAAAGACCAACGCAAGAGGCCGCCTGGTCCGCGCGTCTTGGGCTCCGGCAAGATCGTGCCGGAGCGCGTGGCACTCAGCGGAAACCGGCCGTGGCGTCTCGACGACCCCGACCTCGCGCTTAAGGTGAGCGCCGGCCACGTCGACCTCTTCGCGCTGCCGACTGCGGGCGGAACGCCCGCGGGAGCGCGGCGTCACCTCTGCCGCGTCGAAAGCGGCGGCCTCATTCTCGGCCTGCCCTCCGTGGGCGGGGATGGGCAAGCCCGGCGTATCGAGGTGCTGGCCGTGGGCGGGCAGGATGCCGAGGCCTTGCTCTTGGAGCGCGAGGGCCTGGACGAGCCGAGCCTCGTCGAAGGCTGGATCGCAGCGCTCAGCGCCGCGATCGCCGTTGCGGGGGCGGGGGAAGCCCGCAGGGCCGAAGCCGGCACGCTCGTCGAGCTTCGCAAGGGCGAGCGGCTCAGCGCACCCATGCGCGGCAGCGTCTGGCTGCGCGCTGAGCGCGGCAAAATCCGGCTCATGCAAGCGCCATCCGCGACCCGCGCGGGCGATCCTCCGCTGCCGCTCGCCGCGGAAACCTGGATCGAGGCGGTCGGGCAGACCTCCGTCGCCGTCCTCGGCGGCGAAGCGCTGAGCGGGGTGGAGCTCTGGCGCGCGATCGACCGTTTCCATGCGCTCGCGATGCTGTGCCTGGAACGCCGCGTGGCGGCGGGGGCCGAGGCGGAATCCGAGCGGCTCGACCGGCGCGCGCGTCTAGCTCAGGCGCAGGCGGGCCGCATGCTCGGCGAGCTCGCCCGTGTGATCGTGCCGCGCCGACATGCCGCTGCCCGCGAGCACGACGGCAGCGATCCGCTCCTCGCCGCATGCCAAGTGGTCGGCGAGGCGATGGGGGCGTCGGTCGTGTCGCCGCCGCAGCGGCGCCCCGAGGATCGGACATTGAGGCGCGTCGCGGAGATCGCGCGCGTCTCGCGCCTGCGCGCGCGCCGAACGCTGCTGCGCGCCGATTGGTGGCGCCACAATGTGGGTGCCTTGATCGCCTGGCACGGCGAGGCCCGAGATCCCGTCGCAATCCTGCCGACCGCGCAGAACCGCTATGTCATGGTGGAGCCGGCCTCGGGAGCGCGCCGCCGGGTCGGTGCCGCGCTGGCAACCGAGCTCGCCGGCGAGGCGGTCATGCTCTATCTGCCGCTGCCCTCGCGCGCGATCTCCGCCGCGGACCTTCTCGCCTTCTGCGCACGCTGGGTGCGTGCCGACGCCGCGCGCATCCTCTTCGCGGCCCTCGCCATGGGCGGGCTCACCGTGGCGGCGCCGCTGATCACCGAGGTGCTCATCGATTCGGTGATCCCGCGCACCGAGTTCGATCAGCTCGCGTTCTGCGCCGCAGCACTCGTCATGGTCGCACTCGGCACGGCCGGCTTCCAGGCGGTGCAGGCCATAGCCATGCTGCGCATCGACGGCCGCCTCGATTTGACGCTCCAGGCCGCCATCCTCGACCGGCTGCTCCGTTTGCCGGTCGCGTTCTTCAGGCACTATACGGTGGGCGATCTCGCCGACCGCACGCTCGGCATCGGAGCCATGCGCCAAGTGCTGACCGGCCGCACCATACGCGGGCTCCTGGCCGGCCTCTTCTGCCTGTTCAGCTTTGCGCTCATGTTCTACTTCGATGTCCGGCTTGCGCTTGTCGCAAGCGCGCTCACCGCCGTGCGCGGTGCCGTGATCGTGGCGACCAGCGCGGTACGGCTTCGTCACGAGCGGCGGCACTTCGACCTCCAGGGCAAGGTGGGCGGGCTCGTGCTGCAGTTCCTCACCGGGATCGGCAAACTGCGGGTTGCGGCTGCGAAGGTGCGCGCGCTCGAGGTGTGGGCGCGTCGCTTTGCCGAGCAGAAGCGGCACTTCGTGGCCTCGCAGCGCGCGGCGAACCTGCTTAATGTCGCCGAGCTTGGCTTCCCGGCGGCCGCAAGCCTCGTCATCTTCGCCGCCGCGGAGGCCGATCCGGCCGGCAATCTCCTCCTCGACACCGGCCGCTTCCTCGCCTTCTTCGCGGCCTTCGGCCAGTCGCTCGCGGCGGTCGGCGAATTCAGCACGGCACTCGCCGAATCCTTGATCGCTGTTCCTTACTTCACCCGCGTGCGGCCGCTGTTGGCCGCGCCGGTCGAGATTTCCGAGGAGCGTAAGCCTCCAGGCGAGCTCTCGGGCGCCTTCGAGCTCGGCCAAGTGACCTTCCGTTACCTCGAAGGCGGGCCGACGGTCCTCGACAAGGTCAGCATCCGCGTGGAGAAGGGCGAATACATAGCACTCGTCGGAGCGTCGGGGAGCGGCAAGTCGACGATCTTCCGCCTCCTCCTCGGCTTCGAGAAGCCCGAGTCGGGGGCCGTCTTCTACGACGGCAAGTCGCTCGATACGCTCGACGTGAGTGCCGTGCGCCGCCAGATCGGCGTCGTGCTCCAGAACGGCAAGCTCACCTCGGGGAGCATCTTCGAGAACATCTGCGGCGGCGTGCAGCTGCCGATCGAAGAGGCGTGGCACGCGGCACGCCTTGCGGGCTTGGATGCCGACATCGAGGCGATGCCGATGGGCATGCATACGATCATCGCCGAGGGGCTCAGCACTTTCTCGGGCGGCCAGCGCCAGCGGCTGATGATCGCGCGCGCCCTCGTCCATCGTCCGCGCCTCCTTCTCTTCGACGAGGCGACAAGCGCGCTCGACAACGTCACCCAATCGATCGTGAGCGCCTCCCTCGCCACGCTCAACGTGACGCGCGTCGTCATCGCCCACCGGCTGAGCACCGTCGAGCATGCCGACCGCATCATCGTGCTGGCCCAGGGACAGGTCGTCCAGAGCGGCAGTTTCGCGGAGCTGAGCGCCGCTCCGGGCCCGTTCGCCGATTTCGCCAAGCGCCAGCTCCTGTAGGAGTCACGGTCATGCGCAAAGTCCTTTACATCTTCGGACTGCTTACCGACGGCGACGTCGAATGGATGGCGCGCAGCGGCGAGCGGCGCTGGGTCAAGGACGGCGAGGTGCTGATCCACCAGGGCAAGCCGGTCGCTTCGGTGATCCTTCTGCTCGAAGGCGAATTCCTCGTCGCCGTCAAGGGTATCGGCGAGGTGAGGCGACTTGGCGCCGGCGAGATCGTCGGCGAGATGTCCTATGTCGATTCAGCACCTCCATCGGCGACGGTCGCCGCGCGCGGCAAGTGCTTGGCACTTTTTCTCGACAAGGAGACCCTCTCGCGCAAACTCGAGGCGGAT
>JBKQRV010000161.1:0-7837 GCA_052143835.1 Alphaproteobacteria bacterium | reverse complement strand
TGCGCGAGCCCGCCCATGTTGTTGAGCAGCACGTTCGGCTTGTAGGCTTTGGCCTTGATCAGCGTGGCGGAGAAATCCGAGGTGTTGATCGGCAGATAGTCGCCTTCAAAGGTGCCGCCGAGCTTCTTGAGGTTCTTGACGAAGGCGTCCTGCAGCGTGTGGCCATAGGCGTAGTCCGGCGTGATGAAGAACCATTTCTTGCCGAACTTCTTCACCAGCTCCGGCGTGACTGCCGCCGCCTCCATCGACGTCGTGTTGCAGATGCGGAACACGTTCCATTTACAGTCGGTGCCGGTGAGCGGATCGGTGTGGCCGCCCGGCACGATATGGAACACCTTCTTCTGGCTGGTCACCTGCAACATGGCATAGGCGATGCCGGAGTTCACGTCGCCGAGGATCACGTCCACTTTGTCGCGGTCGATGAGCTTCTGCGTCTTCTGGACGCCGGTGCCGACGTCGTTCGCGGAATCCTCGACGAGGAGTTCGACCTGCCGTCCCAGGATGCCGCCCTTCTTGTTGATCTCGTCCCGCGCGTATTGCGCGCCCTCGACCTCGCTTTGCGCCAATGCCGACAGGATGCCGGTCAGCGGATTGACCATGCCGATCTTGACCGGCTCCTCGCCGCGCGCGCTCAGGATGAAGGGTGCGGCGAGCTGGAGCGCGCCGAGCGCCACGCCTGCCTTGAGCAGCCGGCGCCGGTTCAGACCGTACGGAGTTTTCCGCGCATTCGCTTTTGTCATAACGTCCTCCCAGTTCGAGCGTTGTTGCCAACGCATTGCGTTCTTGTCGGGGGAAGAGAATGCCGCCATTTGGGGGCGAGTTCAATGCTCCCTTTGAAGTCTCGCTCCCGGCCGATTAGCAATGCTCAAATCGCGCCGAAAGCGCTGGCGATGCTGGGTTTTCGCACGCCCGCCGCCACCCCTTTGTCCTGGACGCGGCCTCCAAAGGGGCTATCTTCAAGGCCGTCCCGCCTGAAGGAGGCTCAAATGCCGCCGAGCGAGCGCGCCTACCGCAACGTGCTCGAGCTGATCGGCAATACGCCGATGGTCGAGCTCATGCGGCTCGAGCGCGGACGCTCGCGGCTCTTCGTCAAGCTCGAGAGCCAGAACCCGGGCGGCTCGATCAAGGATCGCATCGGGCGTTCGATGATCGAGGCGGCCGAGCGCCAAGGGCGGCTCAAGCCCGGTGGCGTGCTGATCGAGGCGACCGCCGGCAATACCGGCCTCGCCTTGGCCCTCGTCGCCGCCCAGAAGGGCTACAGGCTCATCCTCCCCATCCCCGACAAGATGAGCCAGGAGAAGATCTTCCATTTGCGCGCGCTCGGCGCCGAGGTGATCCTCACCCGCTCGGACGTGGGCAAGGGTCATCCGGAGTACTATCAGGACATGGCGGAGCGTTTAGCCCGTGAGACCCCCGGCGCCTTCTACGTCAACCAGTTCGCCAATCCCGCCAACCCGCAAGCCCACGAGGAGACGACCGGCCCCGAGATCTGGTCGCAAATGGAGGGCAGGCTCGATGCGGTCGTCTGCGGCGTCGGCTCCGGCGGCACCCTGACCGGGCTCTCGCGCTACTTCGCGAAGACGGCGCCCGCGGTCGAGATGATTCTCGCCGACCCCGAGGGCTCCGTGCTCGCCGGCTATGTCGAGACCGGCAAGGTCGCCAAAGTGTCCGGCTCCTGGCTCGTCGAGGGCATCGGCGAGGATTTCTTACCACCCGTCGCGGATCTCTCGCGCGTCAAGCGCAGCTACGTCATCCCGGACCGCGAGGCCTTGCTCGTCTGCCGCGAGGTCCTGCGCAAGGAGGGCATCCTCGCCGGCACCTCGTCGGGCACGCTCATCGCGGCGGCGCTCAGATATTGCCGCGAGGCGAGCACGCCGAAGCGCGTGGTCACGCTCGTGTGCGACAGCGGGAACAAATATCTCTCCAAGGTGTACAACGACTACTGGATGCTCGATCAGGGCTTCATCGAGCGCGCCGAGCGCCACGACTTGACCGACCTCATCTCCCGCCAGCACCGCCAGCACGCGACCGTCACGGTCAAGCCCGACGACACCCTCATGACCGCCTTGAGCCGGATGAAACTCTACGACATCTCGCAGCTGCCCGTCACGGCGGGCGAGCGCATCGTCGGCATCGTCGACGAGGAGGACATCCTCATCCGCGTTTTCGACCACGAGGACCGCTTCCGCGAGCCCGTCGCGAGCGCCATGACGAAGAAGCTCGAGACGGTGGCGCCCTCGGCCCCGCTCTCGGCGGTGCTCGATATCCTCAAGGGCGGCCATGTCGCCATCGTGAGCGAGGGTGAGCAATTCCTCGGCCTCATCACCCGCATCGATCTTCTCAATTATTTGCGCCGCCGCATGAAGTAGCCGCGGCCGGAGTGTTGTCATGCCGGATTCGCCGAAAGCCCCGAAGCCCAACCGTCTCGGCTTCGCGACCCGCTCGATCCACGCGGGCCAGAGCCCCGATCCCTCGACCGGCGCCATCATGACGCCGATCTACGCCACCTCGACCTACGTGCAGGAGAGCCCGGGCGTGCACAAGGGCTACGAGTATTCGCGCAGCCAGAATCCGACGCGCATGGCTTACGAGCGCTGCCTCGCCGACCTCGAGAGCGGACGGCAGGGCTTCGCCTTCGCCTCGGGCCTTGCCGCCGCCTCGACGGTGCTCGAGCTCCTCGATCACGGCGCCCACATAGCCGCGATGGACGATCTCTATGGCGGCACCTACCGGCTCTTCGAGCGCGTGAGGAAGCGCTCGGCCGGCCTCTCGGTCTCTTACGCGGATCTCAGCGAAGGTGCCGCGCTCGAGGCCGCGCTCCGCCCCGAGACGCGCATGATCTGGGTGGAGTCGCCGACCAACCCGCTCTTGAAGCTGGTCGACCTCGAGCGCGTCGCCGAGACGGCGCGCAAGCGCGGCATCCTGACCGTCTGCGACAACACCTTCGCGACACCCTGGGCGCAGCGGCCGCTCGAGCTCGGCTTCGACATCGTCCTCCATTCGGCGACCAAATACTTGAACGGCCATTCGGACATGGTGGGAGGTGTCGTCGCCGTCGGCGAGAACCGCGAGCTTGCCGAGCGCCTCGCCTTCCTCCAGAACGCCGTCGGCGCCGTGGCCGGCCCGTTCGACAGCTTCCTGGCCCTGCGCGGCCTCAAGACGCTCGCCTTGCGCATGGAGCGCCATTGCGTGAACGCCGCCGCGGTCGCCGCCTGGCTCGCGCGGCATCCGAAGATCGAGCGGGTGATCTATCCCGGACTCGCGAGCCATCCCCAGCACGCGCTCGCGCAGCACCAGATGCCCGGCTTCGGCGGCATGGTCACCGCCTTCATCCGCGGCGGGCTCGAGCCCTCGCGCCGCTTTCTCGAGCGCTGCGAGATCTTCGCACTCGCCGAGAGTCTGGGCGGGGTCGAGAGCCTCATCGAGCATCCCGCCATCATGACCCATGCCTCGATCCCAGCGGAGCAACGCGCCGCCACCGGCATCAGCGACGGGCTCGTGCGCCTCTCGGTCGGCGTCGAGGACGCAAGCGATCTGATCGCGGACCTGGACCAGGCTTTGCGCTAGGATGCGGCGGGCGGTGCTGCGGCGCGGTCACAGAGGATCGCCCACTCTAGGTGCGTTATGACCAAGCGGGTTCAGAAGCTTCATCGAGCGCTCGTCTCTGCGACCGCGACGGCGCTGCTTATCCTGAGTATCTCGCTCGGCCCCGCCCCGGCCCTGGCACAGAGCAAGCCGGAGAGAGCCGCGAATACCCCCTCCCCCTGGACCATCGATAGCGATCCCGGCAGCCTCTCCGACCCCGCCGAGCACGGCGACCCAGCGGCGCAATATGCGCTCGGGATGAAGCTGTGGCTCGGCCGCGGCATGAAGCGCGACACCAATGCGGCGATCGTCTGGCTCACGCGATCGGCGGCGCAAGACTATCCGCTCGCCGAATCGGCGCTCGGCGTCATGTACGAGGACGGCGACGGCGTCCATCAGGATTTCGCCAAGGCCGCCTTCTACTATGCCCGCGCCGCGCAAGGCGGCGAGGCGCTCGGCCAATACCGCCTCGGCCTCCTCTATTTGAACGGGCGCGGCGTGGCGAGGGACACTGCCAATGCGGCGCGCTGGTTCCGTGCCGCCGCCGAGCAGGGCATGGCCGACGCGCAAAACAACCTGGGCTACCTCTATGCCATGGGCATGGGCGTAGCCAAGGACCCTCAAGCCGCGCTCGCCTGGTACCAGAAGGCGGCGCAAGCGGGCAATACCGACGCGAAAGCGAACCTGGTCAATCTTCAGGCGCAGATGGCGGCAGCGGCGTCGCCGCAAGCACAACGGCGGCCGCCCGATCTCAAGGACATCGTAGCCACGCTTGAGGCCCACCCGCTCGACAGCGACTCGCTCACGGCGGAGTTCGGCAAGCCAGGCGCGCTCGAGATCAAGTCCGAGCCGAGCGAGGACGGGCGCCTGGAGGAGGTGCGCGTCGGTTTTGCCCAGGCCTCGGAGCGAAGCTGGCTGAGCTATAAGATCTACCCCAGCTTGAGTACGGCGCAGGAAGCGTTCGAGGCCTACGGCAGGACGCCGCTCCCGGCCGGCTCGACGCTCGTCCGCCACGCCTTCACCGTCGGCCTCATGAGCAACAACCGACCCTTCACGGTGCGCTGCGTCGAGAGCCGCGATACGAAAGGGCCGCCTGACGAGCGCGAGGTGAGCTGCGCCTTCTTCGAGGGCGATGTGCCGCTCGTCTATGTCGGCGGTACGCTGGCGCGCTACCAACAGGCCGATTATCCGCCCGACGAGATATGGAAGCGTGCCGGTGCCATTGCCGCCGCCGGCTATTGGCACGCGCATCGGGTTCTGCCGTTGGACCCGGGCGCGGGGCGCGGCGGCTGATCAGCGCTTCTCCGGCTTGAGCTGCTGGACCTCGCTGTCCTTGTCGCTGCGGTCGCTGGCAAAGATGAGGGCCATCAACGCGACGCCGAGTGCCGACGTGCAGACGATCCCTCCCGCGAGTGCGAGGGTGCCCCAGAGCCCGATTCCCAGCCCCTCGAAGCCGTTGAATGCCCACAATAGGGCGAGCACGAAGGCGATCGAGAGGAGGCAGGCGAGCACGAAGGTAATCATCCATCGGCGCATGAAGGCCCTCCCTTGCCGCGCTCCGGCGCTCGGCCCACTTCATATAGTTCGCCCCAAAGCAGGCCGAGGCGAGGGCTTTGCGGCCATTTGTCGCGAGCGGGCTGTGGAGCGCGAGCCGCCGGCGTTTGCCTTTCGCCGACCTCTCTCGTAGTCTTCTTTGGCAAACCGACTGGAGCGAGCCGCGTGAGCTATTACCCCGCACCCGACCCCGGCCCCTTCGCCTGGAGGCAAGCGGCGCCCGACCCGCTCGACTACCCGGAATATTACGAAGGCATCATCCTGAGGCGCGTCTTCGCGCACATTCTCGACCTTTTCCTCATCTGCATGCTCGTGGCGGCACTCGGCCTTTTCTTCGTGATGCTTGGCGTGCTGAGCCTGGGCCTCCTCTGGATGCCGCTTATCGCGCTGAGCCCGGCCGTGACGCTCGCCTACGACGCCTTCCAGGTTGGCGGCAGACGCTCCGCGACCGTCGGCATGCGCGCATTCGGCGTCGAGGTGCGCAGCTGGACCGGGGCGCGGCCCGATCTGGCCCAGGCCTTCGTGCGCGCGCTTCTGTTCTGGGGCATGTCCTATATGACGGCGACGCTGCTCATGTGGCTGGTGCTCGGCTTCGCGCTTTTCAATACGCGCCGGCGCTGCCTGCACGATTATCTGTCCGGCACGGTGGTGATCCGCAGCGAGAGGCAGATGGTGCTTCGCGCGGTCATGCGATGAGCCTCGGCCGGCAGCCGCTCCGCCGCTTACCGATCTTGTGGCGGGCCGGCGCCTCGGGGATAATATCGCCATGCCGTCAGGGTCCTCCGCAGGCCTAACCAGGCTTCAGCGCCACTTCTTCCTCTCGGGGCCGCGCCCTTGTCCCTATCTCTATGGCCGGGTGGAGCGCAGCATCTTCACCGAGCTCGCCGGCGCCGAGGCCGGCCGCTTCTATGAGACGCTTCTGCGCTCCGGCTTCCGCCGCAGCCACCAGGTCGCCTTCCGTCCCGCCTGTCCGGAGTGCGCCGCCTGCGTGCCGGTCAGGATAGTGGTCGCCGAATGCGAGGAGCGCGGCTGGATGCGCCGTATCCGCAAGGCGAACGCGCCGCTCGTCGCGCACGAGCGTGCCGCGCACGGGACGCGCGAGCAATACGCGCTCTTTCGCCGCTACATCGCGGAGCGCCATGCGGACGGCGAGATGGCGCTCATGGACTATGACGACTATCGCAACATGATCGAGGACAGCCCCATCGACAGCGCCGTGGTCGAGTTTCGCGATGCCTCGGGCGGTCTCGTCGCCGCCTGCCTCTTCGACCGGCTCTCGGACGGCTTCTCCGCGGTCTACAGCTTCTTCGCGCCCGACGAGCTCTGGCCGAGTCTCGGCAGCTACATGATCCTGTGGCTCATCGCCAGCGCGCGCGCGCGTCGGCTCCCCTACGTGTATCTCGGCTACTGGGTCGAAGGCAGCCGCAAGATGTCGTACAAGACCCGCTTTCGCCCGCTCGAGGCGCTCGGCAGCGAGGGCTGGCGGCGCTACGAGCCCAAAGGCACGCGAGAGAGCCCATGACCGACATGACGATCCGCGAGGTGCGCACGACGCTCCTGCGCATGCCCTGGCCCGACGACCCGGGGATGCGCGGACACGCGCTCGGCAAGACCCGCGATCTTTTGGTGCTCGAGGTCGAGACCAAGGACGGCATCGTCGGCATGGGGTACCTCAACCCCCTGGCGCCGGTCCTGCGCACGATCGCCATGTGCCTCGAGGAGGCGGTCGTGCCGCGCGTGCTCGGCCGCGACGCCACGGCGGTCGAGGCCATTTGGCGCGATCTCTGGCGCGCCACCTACACCGCAGGCCGCGAGGGCATTGCCATGATGGCGATCTCGGCCCTCGACATCGCGCTCTGGGACGCGCTCGGCAAGCGGGCCTCGCTCCCGCTGCATCGGCTCTGGGGTCATTACCGCTCCGAGATCCCGGCCTACGGCAGCGGCTGTTGGCGCGGCAGCGGCGGCGACGGCATGATCGAGAAAGCCAAGCGTTACGTCGCCCAGGGCTTCAAGGCGATCAAGATGCAGGTCGCCCATGTGCACGACCTCGCGACCGACCTTAAGAACGTGCGCCGCATGCGCGAGGCGCTCGGGCCCGGCATCGACATCATGATCGACGTCAACATGGGCTGGCGCGCCGACACGGCGATCCTCATGGGCCGCAAGTTCGAGGAGTACGACGTCTACTGGCTCGAGGAGCCGGTGCCCGCCCACGACTTCGCCGGCTACATGCGCATCGCCGAGGCGCTCGATCTTCGCATCGTCGGCGGCGAGACGCATTTCACCCGCTTCGACCTGCGCCCCTTCCTCGAGAACCCGCGCCTTCCCATCCTGCAGCCCGATCCGATGCGCGGCGGCCTGACCGAGCTCAGGAAGATCGCGGCCCTTGCCGATACCTGGGGCATGACGCTCGCGCCGCATCTCTTCCCCGAGCTCAACGTCCACCTTCTGGCTTCGATCCCCAATGGCCTGTGGATCGAGCACATGGGCCTGCTGGACGACCTCTGGGTCGAGCCGGTGCCCATCGTGAACGGCATCATCACCGCCCCCGAGCGCCCCGGCCACGGCCTCGCCTTCAAGCCCGAAGTGTTGCGGGATTTTCGGATATAGGGGGCTGTCCCTCACCCGGCTCGCTTCGCTCGCCACCCTCTCCCGCTTGCGAGGGCTTTGCAAATATCGTGCGGTGAGGCGGCATTTC
>JBKQRV010000160.1:0-12416 GCA_052143835.1 Alphaproteobacteria bacterium | reverse complement strand
CGGCGCGCTCCGCGCGCCCGGCGCAGCAACGGGAGGGTGAGGGACCCACGCCGAGATCGGGCAATCCCTCACCCTTCCCATCGCTTCGCGATGGGCCCCTTCCCTCTCCCGCAAAGCGGGAGAGGGAGAAAGAGAAGTAGGGTAAATCAGCTCGACAGTGCTGCGAGGTATTTCATGGGATCGACCGCGTGGGAGCCGCGGCGGATCTCGAAGTGGAGCTGCGGCGAGGAGACGGTGCCGCTCGCGCCCGCTTTGGCGATGGCCTGTCCGCGGCGCACCTCCTCGCCGCGCCGGACGAGAAACTCCTCGTTGTGCGCGTAGGCGGTCATCCAGCCGTTCGCGTGCTTGATCAGCACGAGATTGCCGAATCCGCGAATCTCGTTCCCGGCGTAGACGACGACTCCGTCGTCGGCGGCGACGACCGGCGTGCCCTCCTTGACCGCGATATTGATGCCGTCGTTGAAGAGGCCGCCCTCCTTCGGCCCATAGCCCGAAATGATCTTGCCGTGCACCGGCCAGAGGAAGCGGCCCCCGCTCGCACCCCCCGGTCCCGCGGGCACGCTTGGCTCGGGCGGCAATGACGCGACCTTGGCGCCAGGCGGTGCCGGCGGCGGCGGTGCCGTCCCCTCCTCCGCCTCGCCCTTGCTTGCACCTGGATAGTCGGCCACGGTCGAGGGCGGCGGCGGCGGAACGACGACAACGGGAGCCGAAGGCTCGCCCGCACCACTTGCGGTCTGCTGCGCCGGAGGTGGAAGCGGCACTGCGGTGACCGCATCGCCGCCCTCGGGTGTCGACGCGGCAACGTTCGCCCCCGCGGCCGGCGGGGCAGGCGGCGGCGCTTGCGGCGGCAGCTGCTCGACGTGCTGCACCTCGGCCTCGACCGCGGCGGGCGCTTGTGCGGGCGGGCTCGCGACCTTGCCGGGCAGGATCAGGGCCTGGCCGACGGGCAAGTGGTAGGGCGGCTTCAAGTCGTTGACGCGCACCAGCTCGCTGGCGTCGACGCCGTTCAGCTGCGCCACCCCGTAAAGCGTATCCATCATGCGCACCGTATAGGTCTGCGCTTGCGGCACGATGAGCTTCTGGCCGACGTGCAGCACATAGGGCGGTGTCAGATGATTGGCCTCGATGATGGCGCGAATCGGCGTATTGCTGCTCCGCGCGATGAGATAGACGCTGTCGCCGGGGCCGACGATGACGGTCCTTGGCGCTTCTCCTTGTGGGGCGGGCGGCGCCGCAGCCGGCGTCGCGACTTGCGGCTGAGCGGGAACCGAGAGAAAGCCGCAGCCCGACAGCACGCCGAGGAGTACCGCACACGCGCTGCCGCGCAACAAGCGCGTGACGCTCCTCTCAGCCACCAGGCCGCCTCTCCGGCGCTGCCGGCGTCGGCACGAGGGGTACGAAGCGCACCGGGCCCATGTCCTTGGTCTCTATGCCGCCTGGGAGCCGCCTTCCCTGCAGCAGGCGCTGCTCGCCGTGCCGGCTGCCCACCGGCAACACTATGATACCTCCAACTTTGAGCTGCTGCACCAGTCGCTCCGGCACCTCGCTCGCAGCAGCGGTCAAGAGGATGCCGTCGAAGGGCGCCTGCGCGGGCCAGCCCAGACTGCCGTCGCCGAAGTTGCTCGTGATGTTGCGCAGCCGGAGCTCTTTGAAGCGCTTCTCGGCCTCGGCCAGGAGCGCCCGCTCACGCTCGATCGTGTAGAGCCGCAAGCAGAGCTGGGCGAGGATCGCCGCCTGATAGCCCGAGCCCGTGCCGATCTCGAGGAGCTTCATGCGCGGGCCGATCTCGAGCGCCTGGGTCATGCGCGCCACCACCACGGGCTGGCTGAGCGTCTGGCCGTGGCCGATGGGAAGGGCGACGTTCTCGTAGGCCTGGTCGAGGAAGGGGGCCGGCACGAAGAGCTCGCGCGGAATGCGCTCGATCGCCGCGAGCACGCGCGTGTCGGTGATGCCGGAGCTGCGCAGCTCCATGGTCATGCGGATTTTGCGCGCTTCGAGCATCACTCGAACACCGACGCGAGCGCGCGCATGGTGGGCTTGTGCGTGAGGTCGAGGGAGAGCGGCGTCACCGAGATGGCGCCGCCATTGACCGCGGCGAGATCGCTGCCCTTGAGCGACGGCTCCTCGGTGCGCATGGTGCTGATCCAATAATAGGGCGCGCCGCGCGGATCGAGCCGACGGTCGAGCTCGCCGCCGATCTTGCGGCGGCCCTGCCTCGTCACCGCGACGCCCGTGACCCGCTCCGCCGGCAGGTCCGGAAAATTGACGTTGATCATCACCCCTTTCGGCCAGCGCACGGAGACGAGCTTCTTGATCAGCCCGGCCGCATGATGCTCGGCCGGCGTCCAGCGCGTCTTCTGCGCCGTCGTGTAGCATTGGCTGAGCGCGATCGACGGCACGCCGAGCAGCGTTCCCTCCATCGCCGCCGCGATGGTGCCGGAATAGGTCACGTCCTCCCCGAGATTGGCGCCGCGATTGACGCCCGAGAGCAGGATGTCGGGCCCCCGCCCGACCATGATGTGCCGCACCGCGAGCAGCACCGCGTCGGTCGGCGTGCCGTTGACCGCGAAGCGGCGCGGGCTCAGCTCGCGAATGCGCAAGGGCACGCGCAGCGTGAGCGAATGGCTCGCGGCACTCTGCTCCAGTTCGGGCGCCACCACCCACACGTCCTCGGAAAGCGTACGCGCGATGCGCTCGAGCACCTTGAGCCCCGTCGCCTCGATGCCGTCGTCGTTCGAGAGGAGGATGCGCGCGCGCGCGAGATCGAGGGGCGGCTCAAACATCGCGGGCCAAGCGCGCGAGGCCGCCCATGTAAGGCCGCAGCGCCTCGGGAACGGCGATCGAGCCGTCCGCTTCCTGGAAGTTCTCGAGGATGGCGATGAGGGCGCGGCCCACCGCGATGCCCGAGCCGTTGAGCGTGTGCACGAGCCGCGTGCCCTTCTCGCCCGCGCGCCTGAAGCGCGCCGCCATCCGCCGCGCCTGGAAATCGCCGCAATTGGAGCAGCTCGAGATCTCGCGGTAGCGGCCCTGGCCGGGAAGCCAGACCTCGATGTCGTAGGTCTTGCGCGAGCTGAAGCCCATGTCGCCCGTGCACAGAACCACCGTGCGATAAGACAAGCCCAGGCGCTTCAGCACCTCCTCCGCGCACGCCGTCATGCGCTCATGCTCGGCCTCGGACGCGTCCGGATGCGCGATCGAGACGAGCTCGACCTTATAGAACTGATGCTGGCGCAGCATGCCGCGCGTGTCCTTGCCCGCAGCCCCTGCCTCCGAGCGGAAGCAGGCGGTGAGCGCGGTGAAGCGCAACGGCAATGCCGCTTCCTCGACGATCTTGTCCGCGACCAGGCTGGTGAGCGGCACCTCCGCGGTCGGGATAAGGCGGAGATCGACCTTCTCGAGCTTGAAGAGATCGTCACCGAACTTCGGCAGATTGCCGGTGCCGTAAAGCGTCTGGTCGCGCACGAGGAGCGGCGGGCTTACCTCGAGGTAGCCGAACTCGCCGGTGTGGAGGTCGAGCATGAAGTGGGCGAGCGCGCGCTCGAGCCTCGCCAGCGCCCCCTTGAGCACGACGAAGCGCGAGCCCGAGAGCTTGGCCGCCGCCTCGAAGTCCATGAGACCGAGGGCCTCGCCGAGCTGCCAGTGCTCCTTGGGCTTGAAAGCGAAGTTGCGCGGGCTGCCATGGCGGCGGAGCTCCTTGTTGTGGCTCTCGTCGCCGCCAACGGGAACGTCGGCGTCGGGCAGATTCGGCAGCACCGCCAGGAGCCCGTCGAGCTCCTCGGCGGCAGCCTTCTCCTCGGCCTCGCGCGCGGCAAGCTCGTCCTTGAGGTGCTGCACCTCGGCCTTCAGCGCCGCGCTGTCTTCCCCTTTGCGTTTCGCCTCGCCGATCTGGCGCGAGAGCTCGTTGCGCTTGGCCTGGAGCTCCTGGAAGGCGGTCTGTGCCGCGCGCCGCCGCGCATCGAGCTCGAGCACGGCCTTGGCCTGGGGCGCCAAGCCGCGGCTCACCAGGCCGCGGTCGTAAGCGTCCGGGTTCTCCCTGATCCATTTGAGGTCGTACATCGGCGACACTTCCCTCAGATCGGAAGGCCCTTATAAGCGCAAGGGCCCGCGAGCGCAAACGCTGCGGGCCGCCGCGCGGCCGCCCTTGTGGGTCGATCCGCCCTCGCATAGAGTCGCGAGGCACAAGAGGCTCGCCCATCCTCGAGGCTGCGAGCGGCAACGGAACGGCGCGATAGAAGCGCGCCGCACAACGACAACGGGTAGGGAGATCACGCATGTTTCGGTATCTCGCAAAAGTCATTTTGGCCTGCGTAGCACTCGCGGCCCTCTTCGCCGCCTCCGCAGCCGAAGCTGCCCAAGGGGTCACGGACGATACCATCCTCATCGGCGCTTACGGCCCGATCACCGGTCCGGCCGCCTTCATCGGCTTGGGCGGGCGGGACGGCATGAACCTGGCGGTCAAGGAGATCAACGAGGCGGGCGGGATCAACGGGCGCAAGCTCAAGGTCCTCTTCGAGGATGACGCCTTTTCGCCGGCACGCGCGCTCGCCGCGGTGAAGAAGCTCGTCGACGAGGACAAGGTGTTCATGATCTTCAGCGTGGCCGGCAGCAATTCGACCGTCGGCACCATCGACTTCGTCAAGGAGCGGCAGATCGTCATGTACGTGTCGATCGCATCCGCCCCCCAGGTGACACACCCCTTCAACAAGTACCTCTTCCGCGGCGGCACCAACGAAGCGGCGCGCTACGGCGAGGTCTACAGCGAGTTCATCACGCAGTTCCTGCAGGCCGGCAAGATCGCGATCCTGAGCGGCCGCGACGAGTACGCCAAGAACGAGGCCGACGCGCTCACCCGTCTCCTCAAGGCGTGGTGGGACACGACGCCGCTCACGCGCCAGGAGTTCAACATCGGCGACAAGGACTTCACGCCGCAGCTCCTTGAGATCAAGAAGGCCGAGCCCGACGTGCTGGCTATCTCGGCAAATCCGGCCGAGGGCACCATCATTGTCCGCCAAGCGCGCGAGCTCGGCCTGACGTCAGCACTCTTCGGCGGCGGCACCATGCTCGACCGCGGCTTCCCCGTGAATGCCAAGTTCGCGGCCGAAGGCTTCACCGCCATGCTCAACGTGCCCCATTACTTCGGCTCGAAGGAGCCCGACATGGTCAAATGGGAGGCGGCCTGGCGGGCGGCCTACCCCAACATGCCGGCCGGCCGGCCCAACAATTTCGATCTCCTGGGCTACACCGACATGTACGCCGTGGCCGAGGGGCTGAAACGCGCGGGCAAGGACCTCGACACCGACAAATTCATCGCGGCGCTCGAGACGCTCAAGGACTATCGCGTGAGCTCGATCGCCTCGCCGCGCACCTTCACCGCGAAGTACCACATCGGCAACTTCCTCCTCCAGCCGATGGTGGTGCTCAACGGCCACTGGCTGCCGTTGCGCTGGACGCCGCAGCACCCGAGCGACATCCTCAAGGAATACGAGTAGCCGTCGCGGCCGCCCCCGGGGTCCACGCCCGGGGGTGTCCCGGACCACCCACGTGTTTGTCTTGCACCGCCTTAAGTCGTGGATGGCCGGGACTCGGCCTTCGGCCGGCCCGGCCATGACGGCTCAGGACGGATGAACAAATTGAGCTGTGGACGGCAGAATTGAGCAAACCAAAATCGTCGTGGCCGGGCTTGTCCCGGCCACCCACGACTTTATCTTTGGCCGACCGGCGAAGTCAGACGAGCCGATCGTAGAGATCATCCCAGTCCGGATTTTCCGCGCGGATAAGCCGGACCTTCCACGCGCGCGGCCAATGCTTGATGTTTTTCTCCCGCTGAATCGCCGCGCGGATGTCGTCGTGGCGCTCGGCGAAGACGAGCCGCTTCAGACCATATCGCTTGGTGAACCCATCGGTCATACCGTCGCGATGCTCCCAGGCACGTCGCGCAAGATCGCTGGTAACACCGACGTACAGTGTGCCATTTGGCCTGTTTGTCACCATGTAGACCCATCCACCGGGCATTCGAGAGTGTTGGCATGATCTGAGGACGGCGGCAATAGCCGCTTGGATGGGCGCAAACAAGGATCGAGTTCGCCGCTTTAACCGGAGCCGTCGTGGCCGGGACGGTCGAAGGCCGAGTCCTGGCCGCCCACGTCTTGCATAGTTGCAAAGAAAGACGTGGGTGGCCGGGACAAGCCCGGCCACGACGGGTCAGGATGAAAAAGCCGGCTGCGCTTCCTATCTCTTGAGGGACGCGAGGAAGGCCTCGGCGTTCTTGGTGAAGACGCGCGCGAGGATGTCCTCGGCATAGCCCTCCGCCTTCCACTCCGCCAGCAGGCGCTCGTAGGTGAAGAGTGGATAGTCGGCGCCGAACATGATGCGGTCCTTGAGCCGGCGGGAGATCTCGTGCTTGAGGTCGGGCGTGTGGTACTTGGGCGACCAGCCGTGGAGCTCGTACCAAATGTTCCGCTTGTGCATGAGGACCGCGAGGGTCTCGGTCTGCCACGGCCAGGCCGGACGCGCGGCGACGATGGTGAGCTCGGGGTAGCGCGCCGCCACCTGGTCGAGGTAGCGCGGATGGCAATGCTCAAGGAGGATGCCGTTGCCGCCCGGGAGCCCCGCTCCCGAGCCCGTGGTGCCCACGAAAATGAGCACCGGAATGCCCGCCTCGATGCAGAGCTTGTAGTAGGGCTCCCACATCGGATCGCTCGCCGGCCCCGAGCCGCTGCCGGAGACGGCAAAGCCGAGGAAACCCGCCTTGGCCTCGCGGCAGCGGCGCAGCTCCCGCACGCCCTCGGGGCCGGTTTGGGGATTGATGTGCACCCAGTTGCCGAGAATCACGTCGGCATGCTTGCGCTGCTGCTCGAAGCCGTAATCGTGGAGCTCGGCCGCCTCGTCGAGCGGCAGGTGCTTGTCGAAGCCGAAATCGAGGATGACGCGCACGTCCGACTTGCGGAAATACGCCGCCTGCTCCTCCTCGCTCACATACTTGGGATCGGAGTTCCAGGTCTTGCGCTGCTGCGCAAGCTCGGCCTCGGTGCGGAGCGTATAGCCCCGCTTGGTGCCCCAGTGCGAGTGCATGTCGTAGATCGGCATGATCGGTCTCCCGGACGATGTTGTGGACGCTTGGCGTCGGCGCTCGTGTGTCAGCTCATCCCGAGGTAGCTCTTGCGTATCAGCTCGTTGCCGAGAAGCTCGCCGCTCGAGCCCGCGACGGCAACCCGGCCGCTTTCCAGCACCGCGCACTGGGCCGCGATGGCCAAGACGCGCCGCGCGTTCTGCTCGACGAGCAGGATTGCGGTGCCGTCCGCGTTGATGCGCTTGATGACGGCGAAAATCTCATCGACCAGGCGCGGCGCCAGGCCGATCGACGGCTCGTCGAGAATGAGAAGACGCGGCTCGAGCATGAGCGCGCGGCCGATCGCGAGCATCTGTTGCTCCCCGCCCGAGAGCACGCCCGCGAGCTGGCGCCGCCGCTCGGCGAGGATCGGAAAGAGGGCGTGCACGCGCGCGAGGCCTTGGTTGAGGCGAACCTGCCCGCGGCTCAAATAGGCGCCCATCTCGAGGTTCTCCTCGACCGTCATCTCGGGGAAGAGCATGCGTCCCTGCGGCACGTGGACGACGCCGAGGCGGACGATGTCCTGCGCGCGCTTGCCGTGGAGTGCCACGCCATCGAGCTCGATGCGGCCGGCGCGGCAGGCCAAGAGGCCCGATATCGTCTTGGCGAGTGCCGTCTTGCCGGCGCCGTTGGGACCCAAGAGGCCGACGATGGCGCGATCGGGCACGCAAAGCGAGACGCCGTGAAGCACCGCGGGACGTCCGTAGCCCGCAACCACCTCGACAATCTCAAGCATCCGCGGCGGCCCCCAGATAGGCATCGATGACGAGCGGATCGTTCTGCACTTCCTCGGGCGCGCCCTCGGCGATCTTCTCGCCGTGATCGAGGACGGTGATGCGGTCCGCGAGCGCCATGATGACCTGCATGTTGTGCTCGACCACGAGGAGGGTGATGCCGCGGTCCCGCGCGAGCGCACGCGCCGTCGCGATCGTGCCCGAGGCCTCGCTCTCGCTCATCCCCGAGGTCGGCTCGTCGAGCAGCAGGAGCATGGGCCGGGCGGCGAGCGCGCGCGCGAGGTCCAGGCGCTTCAGGATGCCGAACGGCAGATCGCCGGCAACCACGTCGCGATATTGGCCGAGATCGAAGGCCTCGAGCAGGCGCTCGGCCTCGCGCCGGGCCTCGGCCTCGCCGCGCCGAGCCGCCGGCAGCCGCAAGGCGCTCGTCAAGAGGCCGTGCGAGAGGTGTCGGTGCAGCCCGGTCATGACATTGATGAGAGCACTCTGGTCGGCGAAGATCTCGACGTGCTGGAAGGTGCGCCCGACCCCGCGCGCGGCGATCTGATGCGGCTGAAGCCGGGTGAGCTCGCCGCCGTCGAAGAGGATGCGGCCGCCCGCGAGCGGCACCAGGCCGGTCACGGCATTGATGAGCGAGGTCTTGCCGGCGCCGTTCGGCCCGATGAGCCCGCGGATCTCGCCTCGCTCGAGGGCGAGCGAGACGCCCTTGAGCGCGGTGACACCGCCGAACACCACAGTCGCGTCCTCGAGTGCGAAGTAGCTCACGGCCTTAACCTCCCCTCTGCCCCATGGCGGCCTCGCCCACGCGCCCCTCGCGGCGCCACGGCCGCAGCATGATGGGCCACAGCCCGACGAGGCCCTTCGGCAGCAGAATGAGGAAGGCGAGCAAGAGCGCGGCGTAGACGAAGTCGCTGTACTCGTGAACGCCGCGCAAGAGTTCCGGCAGCAAGGTGAGCACGACGGCGCCCACGATCGAGCCCGCGAGCGAACCGATGCCGCCCACGACGATGAAGGTGACGTGGCGCAAGGACGCAGAGGTGCCGTACTCGACTGGATCGATGAAGCCGACGATGGCGGCGGCGAGGCCGCCGGCCAAGCCGGCGTAGAGTGCGGCAATCGCGAAGGCGACGAGCTTCGTCCGCGCCGGGGAAATGCCGAGCGTCTGGGCCGCGAGCGCGCTGTTGCGGATGGCGTCGAAGGCGCGCCCGATCGGCGAGCGCTGAATGTTGCGCGCGAGCGCCACGAGGGCGGCCACGATCGGCATGACCGCGTAGTAGAGCGCCAAGTCGCTCGAGAGCTTCCAGCCGAACAGCGTCGGCGGCGATGCGATCATGCCGCGGATGCCGCCGGTCAGGTTGGGGAACTCCTCGATCATGATTTGGGTGATCTCGAGGAAGCCGAGGGTGGCGAGCGCCAGATAGAAGCCGCTGAGACGCATGGCCGGGAGTGCGAGCAAGCAGCCGAATGCCATGGCGACGATACCGCCCGCCGGCAGCGCCAGCCAGAAGGAAAGGCCCGTTTTTTGCGCAAGCAGTGTCGTGGTGTAGGCGCCGATCGCCATGAAGGAGGAATGGCAGAGCGAGATCTGTCCGGCGTTGCCGGTCAAGAGGTTGAGGCCCACCGCCAGCACGACGTTCACGAGCGCGAGATTGGCGAGATAGAGCTCATAGGTGCCGCAAAACGGCGGCGCGAGCAGCGCGAGCGCGGCAACAGCCCCCCAGAGGAGCCATCGCCGGGCTGCGCCAATCGCCGCCATTTCAGGCCCTCCGCGTGCCGGCCGAGCCGAAGAGCCCGTAAGGCCGCACCAAGAGGACCAGGATGAGCACGGCGAAGGCGACGACGTTCTTGAGCGTGCTGCTGACGATCGCACCCGAGAAGGTCTCGATCACGCCGAGCATGAGACCGCCGACCACGGCACCGGGGAGGCTGTTGAAGCCGCCAATGACGGCCGCGACGAAGGCCTTGAGGATCAGGCTGCCCATCTCCGGATGGATGCCGGTCACGGGAGCGAAGAGGATGCCCGCGAAGGCGCCGATCGCGGTGCCGAGCGCCCAGGTCGAGGAGAAAACGCGCTCCACGCTGATCCCCATGAGGCGCGCCGCCTCCTGGCTCTGCGAGACCGCGCGCATCGCCTTGCCGACGCGGCTCTTCTGGAAGAAGAACGCCAGTGCGGCCAATAGCACCAGGACGCTCACGATGATCCATACGAACACAGGATTGAGGCGCACGCCGCCGAGGACCCAGGGCTCGGTCGAGAAGGGGATCGGCAGCGAGTAGACGTTGTCCTGCCAATAAAGCCGGATGGCAAATTTCACCATGAGACCGAGCGCGAACGTGCCGATGACGATGGTGAACTCGGGCGCCTTCACGAGCGGCCGGATGAAGAGCCGCTCGAAGACCACGCCCACCGCGCCGGCGATCACGAGCGTGAGGGGCACCACGGCGTAATAGGGAAGCGGCGTGGTCATCGAGAGAACGAGTGCGATATACGCGCCGAGCGTCACCATCTCGCCTTGCCCGAAATTGAGCACGCCCGAGGCCTTGAACGGAATCACGAGCGCCAAGGCCACGAGCGCATAGATGCTGCCGACACTGAGCCCGGAAAACAGCAGTTGGAGGGCGATCTCTGGCGACACGGAGCTGCTCTCAGGAGGCTTCGGCGCGCGGGCTCAGATGAGGCTCTCCAGGCTGCCGCCGTCGACCTGGAGGGTGGTGCCGGTGATGAAGGAGGCCTGCTCGGAGGCGAGGAATGCCACGACCGCGCCGATGTCCTCGGGGCGCCCCAACCGCCCCACCGGGATGCGCCTGGTGGCATCCGCCGTCACCTGCTCGACGGGCCTCTTCTCGACCCCCGCCTGCGCCTTGAGCGATCGCTTGAGCAAGTCGGTGTCGACGCGTCCCGGGCAGATCGTGTTGACCGTGATGCCGTCCGGGCCGAGCTCGCGGGAGAGCGTCTTGGAGAAGCCGATGAGGCCGGCCCAGCTCGCCACCGAGAGACCGAAGCCGGCGATGGGCGCCCTGACGGAGAGGGCGGTGATGTTGACGATGCGGCCCCAGCCGTTCGCCCTCATCGACGGCACGCAAAGGCGGGCGAGGCGCACGACGCTCATCAGGTTCTGCCGTATCGCCATTTCCCACGCCGCGTCGTCGAAGTCCATGATGAGGCCGAGCGGCGGAGCGCCGTCGTTATTGACGAGGATGTCGACGCGCCCGAAGCGTTTGAGCGCCTCGGCTGCGACCTTCTCGTGATCCTCGGCGCGGCGGACGTCGCCCAATACCGGGACGACCTCGACGCCGCACTCCCTGCGCAGGCGCTCGGCCGCCTCTCTCAGCGCCGGATTGCGCCGCGCCCAGATGACGAGCTTGGCACCCTCGCGCGCGAGCGCTTGCGCGATGGCGAAGCCGATGCCCTGGCTGGCGCCGCCGACGATGGCAAGCTTGTCCTTAAGCCCGAGATCCACGACTTCCCCCCTCGCCCACCACCAGCTCCCTGAGCGGCCCCTTCTGCACCTTGCCCGTCGGGGTGCGCGGCAATTGCGCGAGGAACTCGACGCGCTCGGGCAGCTTGTAGGTCGCAATCTTGTCGCGCAGGAAATCCAGCACCTCGACGGCAACGAGCTTCTCGCCCGGACGCGACACGATGCAGGCGCAGACGCGCTCGCCGAGCCTCGCGTCGGGAATGCCGACGACCGCCGCATCGAGAATCTTCGGGTGCTTGAAGAGCACCTCCTCGATCTCGCGCGGATAGATGTTCGCACCCCCGCGGATGATCATCTCCTTGCGCCGGCCGGCGATCCTCAAATTGCCGCGCTCGTCGATGACCCCGAGATCGCCGGTGCGGAACCAGCCGTCCGCGGTGAAGCTGCGCGCATTGGCATCGGGGTTGTTATAGTAGCCGATCATGACCGAGGGGCCGATGGAGAGGATCTCGCCGACCGTGCCGACCGCGACCCCGCGGTCGTGCTCGTCCACGATCTTCATGCCCATGTCCTTGTGCGGCTGGCCGACGGTGCCCGAGACCGCCTCAGGATCCTCGGAGAGCACTGTGCAGGACTGTGCGCCCGCCTCGGCCATGCCGTAGAGCTCGAGGAGATGCCCGGGCACCTTCGCGCGCCATTGGCGGATGAGCTCGATCGGGCAGGAGGCGCCGCCGGTGATGACGGCCTTGAGGGAGCTCAGGTCGGTCGTCGCAAAATTGGGCGCGTTGAGCAACGCCATGAGCCCGGCGGGCGCCGTGGCGAAGTGCGTAATGCGCTCGCGCGCGATGAGCCTGAGCGCCTCCTCCGCCCTGAACATGTCCATGTAGACGAGCTTGCAGCCCGCCTGGATCGCCTGCAGCGTCTTGAAAAATCCCCAATTGAGCCCGACCGGAAGGAACAGCAGGATGGCACTCTCGGCCGAGATACCGTAGTCCTTGTTCTGGAAGCGGCAGGCGCACGCCGTCGTGTTGTGCGTGTGCATGACGGCCTTGGGATCGCCCGTGGTGCCCGAGGTGAAGAGAACGCGCGCGAGATCGTTGCCGACGGGCCGATGCCGCTTGAGCTCGGCCTCGGACACTTCCGGCTCGGCGTCGT